>NZ_JBEZGC010000016.1:0-200508 GCF_040649795.1 Nonomuraea sp. NPDC048881 | reverse complement strand
GCCGCCCGCCGCCCACGCCAGATGGCACACGCCCTTGGACGTGCCGAGCCTGCGCCTGCCGGTGCCGTCGGCCTTGACCGCCATGACGGTCTCGCGCCGCGGCTCCCGGCCGCGGCCACGCCGCCTTTTCGCGTCTCCGACCTGCGGTGACATCCCCGATCTCGCTCCTCACGCGGCTCTCCCGACGGCTCTCGCCGGGTCCGGACGGCGGTCTTGACAGACGGTCTCTTTGCCTTCAAATTAGGCAAGGCTTACCTAACTAAAGCATTCGGGGAGGACGTGCCGCAATGGACGGGATCGACGGCGGGATCGCCTTGGTGACCGGCGCGGCCCGCGGCATCGGGGCGGCCGTCTGCGCCGCCCTGGCCGGGGCCGGGGCCGTGGTCGCCGCGGCCGACCTGCGACCGGTGACCGGCGGCGACGGGCGGCCGTACCGCATGGACGTGCGCGACCCGCACGACGTCGAGCGCGTCGTCGCGGCGGTCGAGCGGGACCTCGGCCCGATCGCGATCCTCGTCAACACCGCCGGCGTGCTGCTGCCCGGCGAGGTGGACGGCACCGGCGACGACCACTGGAGGCAGAGCTTCGCCGTCAACGCCGACGGCGTCTTCCACGTCTCCCGCGCCGTCGCCCGCCGCATGACGCCGCGGGGGCGGGGCGTGATCGTCACCGTCGGCTCCAACGCGGCCGGCGTGCCGCGCGTCGGCATGGCCGCCTACGCCGCCTCCAAGGCGGCGGCCCGGATGTTCACCCGCTGCCTCGGCCTGGAGGTCGCCAGGCACGGCATCAGGTGCAACGTCGTCTCACCCGGCTCGACCGACACCGCCATGCTGCGCGCCCTGTGGGACGGCGCCGACCCCGGCGAGGCGCTGTCGGCCACCCTGCACGGCGACCCGGCCGCCTTCCGCCTCGGCATCCCGCTCGGCCGGGTGGCCGACCCGGCCGACGTGGCCGACGCGGTGCTGTTCCTCTGCTCGGCACGCGCCAGGCACATCACCATGCACGACCTCCTCGTGGACGGCGGCGCCACCCTCCACGCCTGACCCGCCCCGGCCCTCCTGCGCCACCCCGACCCCGCCCACCGAACCTGCCCCCTTCGAGCCTGCCCTGAGCCCCCGAGCCCGCGGCCTGCGCGCCCGGACCGCCCGGCAGCGGGCCGAACCAGATGGACCGACCGAGATTGGACCGATCGAGATTGGACCTCCCTTGCATCTGCTGACAACCGCGGCGGATCCGCTCGCGGGCTACGACCGCGCGGAGTCGGTGCTGTTCGCCTCCGCCCGCGGCACGCTGCTCACCCGCGGGGTGCGCGGCGTCGCCGCCGGCGACCTGGCCACGCTGGCCGGCAGGGTGGACGGCCCGGCAGCCGGGGCCATCGGCTTCGACGGCACGGCCCACCTGATCCTGCCCGAGTCCGAGACCTGGTCGCCGCCGCTGCCGCCGGGCGCCGCCCCCCTGGTCAGCGGCGGCTGGTGGAGCAGGCGGGTGCCCGAGCCGGCCGCGTACGCCGCCGCGGTGCGCAGGGCCCTGGCCGAGCTGGAGCGCGGCGGCCTGGCCAAGGTGGTGCTCGCCAGGACCGTGGAGCTGCGCTCGGACGAGCCGATCGACCTGCCGGGGCTGCTGCGCCCGCTGCTCGGGCACGGCTACTCCTTCGCCGCGCCGCTGCCCGGCGGCCGCACGCTCACCGGCGCCAGCCCCGAGCTGCTGGTCTCCCGCCACGGGCGCGCGGTGGTCAGCAACCCGCTGGCCGGCTCGGCGGCCCGCTGCGCCGACCCCGCCGAGGACCGGCGCAGGGCCGCCGCGCTGGCCGCCTCCGCCAAGGACCTGCGCGAGCACCGGTTGGTCGTGGAGGCCGTCGCCGACGCGCTCGCGCCGTACTGCGTGGGCCTCCAGGTGCCCGTCACACCCGAGCTGACCTCCACCGCGACCATGTGGCACCTGTCCACCCGCGTCACCGGCACGCTGCGCGACCCCGACACCCGCGTGCTCGCGCTGGCCGCCGCCCTGCATCCGACGCCCGCCGTCTGCGGCACGCCCGAGTCCGGGGCGCGGCGGATGATCGAGGAGCTGGAGCCGTTCGACCGCGGCTTCTACGCCGGGCTGGCCGGCTGGACCGACGCCGCCGGCGACGGCGAGTGGGCCGTGGCGATCCGCTGCGCCGAGGTGGCCGAGCACACCCTGCGCCTGTACGCCGGCGCCGGCATCGTCACCGGCTCCGACCCCGAGGCCGAGCTGGCCGAGACCGCCGCCAAGTTCCGCACCATGCTGCGCGCCCTGGGGGTCTCCGATGCACTGGCCTGAGGAGGAGGCCGCGCGGTACCGGGCTGCCGGCTACTGGCGCGGCGAGACGTTCGGCGGCCTGCTGCGCGACCTGGCCGCCGCGTACGGCCCCCGCCCCGCCCTGATCTCGCCCACCGCCCGCTGGACCTTCCGCGACCTGGACGAGCGCGCCGACCGCCTGGCCGCCGGGCTGCGCGCGAGCGGCATCGGCCGCGGCGACCGCGTCGTGGTCCAGCTCCCCAACGTGCCCGAGTTCCACCAGGTGTGCTTCGCGCTGTTCCGGATCGGCGCCTGGCCGGTGTTCGCGCTGCCCGCCCACCGCTCGGCCGAGATCTCCTACTTCTGCTCCTTCACCGAGGCCGCCGCCTACATCTGCCCCGACGACGAGCACCGGGCCCACGCCCCCGGCACGCCCGCGCACGTCCTCGGCGAGCTCCCCGAGGCCGACCCGGACGAGGACAGCGCGGACGGGGAAGACCCCGGCGGCCCGCACCGCCCCGCGCCCGGCGACGTCGCCTTCCTGCAGCTGTCCGGCGGCAGCACCGGCCTGCCCAAGCTCATCCCGCGCACCCACGACGACTACATCTACAGCTTCCGCGCCAGCGCCGAGATCTGCGCGCTGCGGCCGGACAGCGTCTACCTGTGCGCGCTGCCCGCCGCGCACAACTTCCCGATGAGCTCGCCCGGCGTGTTCGGGGCGCTGAGCGCCGGGGCCGCGTCCGTGCTGGCCCCCGACCCCAGCCCCGGCACCTGCTTCCCGCTCGTCGAGCGCGAGCGCGTCACGATCGCGGCGCTCGTCCCGCCGCTCGCCCTGGTCTGGCTGGACGCCGCCGCCACCACCGGCCACGACCTGTCCAGCCTGGAGGTGCTCCAGGTCGGCGGCGCCAAGTTCGCCCGGGAGGCGGCCAAGCGGGTGCGGCCCGAGCTCGGCTGCACGCTCCAGCAGGTGTTCGGCATGGCCGAGGGCCTGGTCAACTACACCCGCCTGGACGACGACGAGGAGACCATCGTCGCCACCCAGGGACGTCCCATCTCGCCCGACGACGAGATCCGCGTCCTGGACGACGACGGCCGCGACAGCGACCACGGCCACCTGCTGACCCGCGGCCCGTACACCATCCGCGGCTACTGGCGGGCCGAGGAGCACAACAGGACCGCCTTCACCGACGACGGCTTCTACCGCACCGGCGACATCGTCCGTCGCACCCCCACCGGCCACCTGGTCGTCGAGGGACGCGCCAAGGACCAGATCAACCGGGGCGGCGAGAAGATCGCGGGCGAGGAGGTCGAGAACCACCTGCTGGCCCACCCGGCGGTCCATGACGCCAGCGTGGTCGCCGTGCCCGACCCCTACCTGGGGGAGCGGGCCTGCGCCTACGTCATCTGCCGCGGCGACCCGCCCAGCGGGGCCGAGCTGCGCGCGTTCCTGCGCGGGCGCGGCATCGCCGTCTTCAAGATCCCTGACCGGTTCGAGTTCGTCGACGCCTTCCCGCAGACCGCGGTCGGCAAGGTCAGCAAGCGCCACCTCCGCGAAAGGACATGACATGCCGATCCCCAGGATCGAACCGTACGCCATGCCGTCCGAGCTCCCGGCCGACCGGGTGGACTGGCGGCCCGACCCGCGCCGGGCCGTGCTGCTCGTGCACGACATGCAGAACTACTTCCTGCGCGCCTTCACCCCCGGCCGCTCGCCGATGGTCGAGCTGATGGCCAACGTGCTGGCGCTGCGCGAGCGGTGCGCCGAGCTGGGCGTGCCCGTCGTCTACTCCGCCCAGCCCGGCGCCCAGAGCGCCGAGCAGCGCGGCCTGCTGCTGGACTTCTGGGGCACCGGCATCGGCGCCGACCCGCGCGAGGCCGCGATCGCCGACGAGCTGACGCCCGGCGACGGCGACGTGCTGCTCACCAAGTGGCGCTACAGCGCCTACCAGCGCACCGGGCTCGCCGAGCTGATGGCCGGGCAGGGCCGCGACCAGCTCGTCATCTGCGGCGTGTACGCCCACATCGGCGTGCTGATGACCGCCTGCGAGGCGTTCATGCGGGACGTGCAGGCGTTCGTGGTCGCCGACGCCGTCGCCGACTTCTCCCGGCGGCACCACGAGATGGCCCTCACCTACGCCGCCGAGCGGTGCGCCGTCACCACCACGACCACGCGCGTCAGCCGCGCCCTGTCGGGGGCGGTGGCCGGTGTCTGAGGCCGAGGAGCGCCTGCGCGCCCAGATCGCCGTCCTGCTGTACGTCGAGCCCGCCGAGCTCGGCCCGCACGACGACCTGCTGGACGCCGGCCTGGACTCCATCAGGGTGATGACGCTCATCGAGGCGTGGAAGCGGGAGGGCCGCGACATCGGCTTCCCCGACCTCGTGGACCGGCCCACCATCGCGGCCTGGGCGGAGCTGCTCACGTGACCGTGCAGACCATGCCGCTCACGGGCGCCCAGGCCGGGATCTGGCTCGCCCAGCGCCTGGATCCCGCCAACCCCGTCTACAACGCCGCGGACCGCATCGACCTGCGCGGCCCGCTCGACCCGGCCCTCTTCGCGCGGGCGCTGGAACGCTGCCTGGCCGAGGCCGAGCCGCTGCGCCTGCGCTTCACCGCCGAACCGGCCCAGTACCTGCCCGACTACGACTCGCTGCGCGGCTGCCTGACCGTGCTGGACCTGCGCGCCGAGCCCGACCCGGAGGCCGCGGCCGACGCCTGGATGCGGGCCGACCTGGCCGCGCCCGTGGACGTCGTCACCGGCCCCCTGTCGCGGCACGCGCTGCTGCGCCTGGCCGGCGACCACCACGTCTGGTACCTGCGGGCCCACCACATCCTCATCGACGCCTACGCCCTGTCGATGCTGGTCGGCCGGACCGCCGACATCTACACGGCGCTGGCCGACGGG
The DNA here is from genome assembly GCF_040649795.1 of Nonomuraea sp. NPDC048881. Classification (NCBI taxonomy): domain Bacteria; kingdom Bacillati; phylum Actinomycetota; class Actinomycetes; order Streptosporangiales; family Streptosporangiaceae; genus Nonomuraea; species Nonomuraea sp. NPDC048881. The sequence continues at coordinate 195,346 of NZ_JBEZGC010000016.1, read as the reverse complement.
CTGGCGCCGGGGGCGGGGCCGTTCGGGTCGATGGCGGCGCTGCTGGCCGAGGAGGAGGCGTACCTGGCCTCGGAACGGCGGGCCCGCGACCGGGCGTACTGGCTGGAGCGGCTGGCCGGCGCCCCCGAGCCCGCCGGGCTCGCCGGGACGCCCGGTCTGTCGGCCCGCGAGGTCGCCGGGCTCGCCGGGACGCCCGCCTTGTCGGCCCGTGAGGTCGTCCGGCGGCGCGCCGTCCTGCCGCCCCTGCCCCGGTGGGACGACCTGGCCCGCGCCGCCCGCGCCACCTGGGCCGACGTCGCCGCCGCCGGCCTGGCCTGCTACGTGGGACGGCTCACCGGCGGCACCGACGTGCTGGTCGGGCTGCCGCTGATGAACCGCACCGGGGCCGCCGTCCGCGTGCCGTGCCTGACGGTCAACGTGCTGCCCGTCCGGCTCGACGTACGGCCCGGGCGCACGGTCGGCGACCTGGTCGGGCAGGCCGCCCGCCGGATCGCCGAGGCCCGCCGCCACGGCCGCTACCGCATCGAGGACCTGCGCCGCGACCTGGGCCTCGGCGGGACGTCGCGGGCGCTGTTCGGCCCGCTGCTCAACATCAAGCCGTTCCCGGCCGAGACGAAGTTCGGCAACGCGACCGGCACCGTCACCAACCTGGCCGCCGGGCCGGTGGACGACCTGGCCGTGGCCCTGCTGCCCGACGGCGACCGCCTCACCCTGGAACTCGACGGCAACGCCGCCCGCTACGACCAGGCCGCCCTGGCCGCCCACACCCGACGCCTGGCCGGTTTCCTCACCACCCTGACCGGCGCCTCCCCGGACACCCCGCTCGGCCGCCTCCCCCTCCTCACCGCCGAGGACCGCGCGGCCCTTCCCTCCGAGGCCCCACCGCCGACCAACCGCGCCACCAGGCAGGCCGACGGCCGGACGGACGGCCGGACCGCTGGGCGGACCGCTGGCCGGACCGCTGGGCGGACCGTGGTGGATGCCTTCCTGGAACGGGTCCGGCTGACGCCCGCCGAGACGGCCCTGGTGTGCGACGGCGACAGGCTCACCTACGAGGAGCTGGGCGCGCGGGTGGACCGGCTGGCCCGGCGGCTGGCCGCCGGCGGCGCGGGCCCGGAGCGGGTCGTGGCCGTCGTCCTGCCGCGCTCGGCCGAGCTGGTGGTGGCGCTGCTGGCGGTGCTGCGCAGCGGCGCGGCCTTCCTGCCGGTGGACCCCTCCTACCCGGCGGAGCGGCGCGCCCTCATGCTGGCCGACGCCGCCCCGTCCGTCGTGCTCGCCCCCGGCTGGGCCGGGGACACCCCCGGCTGGGCCGGGGACACCCCCGGCTGGGCCGGGGACACCCCCGGCTGGGCCGGGGACACCCCCGGCTGGGCCGGGGATGCGCCCGGCTGGGCGGGGGACGCGCCCGGCACGCCGGATCCGCTGCCTCTCCCCGGGCCGGGCGACGCCGCGTACGTCATCTACACCTCCGGCTCCACCGGCCGGCCCAAGGGCGTCGTGGGCACCCACGGCGGGCTCGCCGCCCTCCTGGACTCCCACCGCGAGCGCCTGTTCCCGGACGGCGGGCGGCTGCGCGTCGCGCACACCGCGTCGTTCTCGTTCGACGCCTCCCTGGACCCGCTGCTGTGGATGATCGGCGGTCACGAGCTGCACCTGCTCGGCGACGACCGCTACCGCGACCCCGAGGCCCTGACCGCCTACGTCCGCGAGCACGGCGTCGACTACCTGGATCTGACCCCCTCCCACCTGAAGGAGCTGCCCGGCCTGCTGGCCGAGCCGCCGCGCGTCGTCGTGGTCGGCGGCGAGGACGTGCCCGGCCCGCTGTGGCGGACGCTGCGCGAGCGCACGTTCGCCGTCAACCACTACGGCCCCACCGAGGCCACCGTGGACGCCTACACCTGGCTCGGCGACGGCTCGGAGTGGCCCACCGCGGGCTCGTCGGCGCACGTGCTCGACCACGCGCTGCAACCGGCGCCGCCGGGCGCCGCCGGCGAGCTGTACCTGGCGGGGGAGGGGCTGGCCCGCGGCTACCTCGGGCGTCCCGACCTGACGGCCGAGCGGTTCGTCGCCGGTCCCGGCGGGTCGCGGCTGTACCGGACGGGCGACCGCGCCCGCTGGGCCGCCCCCGGACGGCTGGAACTGCTGGGCCGGGCCGACGACCAGGTCAAGGTGCGCGGCGTGCGGATCGAGCCGGCCGAGGTCGAGGCGGTGCTGGAGGAGCACCCGTCGGTGGCCGCGGCCGCGGTCGCCCCCCACGCCGGCCGCCTGGTCGCCTACGTCGTCCCCACCTCACCCGGCGCGCCCGGCGCGGACCTCTCGACGGGGGTGGAGCTGCTGCGGTTCGCGGCCGCGCGGTTGCCCGTCGGGATGACGCCCGCCCAGGTCGTCACCCTGGAGGCGCTGCCCCGCACGCCCAACGGCAAGCTCGACCGGGCCGCCCTCCCCGCCCCCGAGGCCAGGGCCGCCACCGGCCGCGGGCCCGCGAACGCCGCCGAGGAGACCATGTGCGCCCTGTTCGCCGAGGTGCTGGACCTCCCGGCGGCGGGCCCCGAGGACGGCTTCTTCGACCTGGGCGGCCACTCGCTGCTGGCCGCCCGCCTCACCGTGCGGATCAGGGAGACCTTCGGGGCCGCCGTGCCGATCAGGGCCGTGTTCGACGCCCCCACCCCGGCCGGGCTCGCGGCCCTGCTCGGCGTCACCGCCGCCCCCCGGCCGCCGCTGGTCCCGTCCCCGCGGACCGGGCCGGCGGCGATGCGGCCCGACCCGGTGCCGCTGTCGTCCGCGCAGGCCAGGCTCTGGTTCCTGTATCGGCTGGAGGGGCCCAACCCGACGTACAACATCCCGCTGGCGCTGCGGCTCGGCGGCGACGTGGACCGCGCCGCGCTGCGGGCCGCGCTCGACGACGTCGTGGCCCGGCACGAGATCCTGCGCACGGTCTTCCCCGAACGCGATGGCGTCCCCTGCCAGCGGGTCCTGGACCGGTACAGCGTCCCGATTCCCGTCTGGCAGCCGGACGAGCCCGCCGCGGCCATGCGCCGGATCGCCCGCCGCGGCTTCGACCTGGCCGCCGAGCCGCCCTTCCGCGCCCACCTGCTGCGGCTCGGCCGCGACGGGCACGTGCTGATGCTCGTCCTGCACCACATCGCGGGCGACGGCTGGTCGGCGGGGCCACTGGTCGGGGACCTGAGGGCGGCCTACGAGGCCCGCCGGAGCGGCCAGGCGCCGGCGTTCGGGCCGCCGCCCGTCCAGTACGCCGACTACACGCTGTGGCAGCGCGACCTGCCCCTGACCGGGCTGGAACACTGGCGGGCCACACTGGCCGGCCTGCCGGACCGGCTCGACCTGCCGTACGACCGGCCACGGCCCGCCGTGCTGGGCGGCGCGGGCGGCACGGTCCCCGTGACGTTCCGGCCCGCCCTCATGGCCGAGGTCGAGGCGCTGGCCCGCCGCGCCCGCGCCAGCGTCTTCATGGTGCTGCACGCCGCCCTGGCCGCCCTGCTCACCCGGCTCGGCGCGGGCACCGACATCCCGATCGGCACGCCCGTCGCCGGCCGCGGCCACAGCGCCCTGGACGGCAGCGTCGGCTTCTACGTGAACACCCTCGTGCTGCGCGCCGACACCTCGGGCGACCCGTCGTTCGCCGAGCTGCTGGACCGGGTCAAGGCCGCCGACCTGACCGCGTTCGACCACGCCGAGCTGCCCTTCGACCGGCTCGTCGAGGCGCTCAACCCGCCCAGGTCGCGCGACCGGCACCCGCTGTTCCAGGTCATGCTCGTCCACCAGGACGCCGCCGAACCGCCCGGCGTCGAGGTCGTCCACACCGGGACGGCGAAGTTCGACCTCACCCTGAACGTCGGCCCGTCCGGCGCCGGGTTCCTGGAGTACAACCGCGACCTGTTCGACCGGGCCACCGCCCGCGCCCTCGCCGGCCGGCTGGCCCGCCTGCTGGAACAGGCCGTGGCCGATCCGGACCGGCCGCTCGGCGGGTACGACCTGCTCGACGCCGCCGAACGCCGCACCCTGGTCGAGGAGTGGAACGGCGACCTGGTCAGCGAGCCCGGCGGCACCCTGCCCGGCCTGTTCGAGGCCCAGGCCCGTCGCACCCCGGACGCCGTCGCCGTGGACACCTGGACGTACGCCGAGCTGAACGCGCGCGCCAACCGGCTGGCGCACAAGCTCATCGCCCACGGCGCCCGGCCCGGCGCCGTCGTCGCGCTGTCGCTGCCCCGCTCGCCCGACCTGGTGGCGGCGTTGCTCGCGGTGGTCAAGACGGGCGCGGCCTACCTGCCGCTAGACCCGTCCCACCCGGCCGCCAGGACCGACCACATGATCGCCGACGCCGGGCCGGTGTGCGTCGTGGACGCGTCCTGGCTGGGCGACCTCGGCGACTGGCTGGATCACGACCCGGAGCGCGACCTGCGTCCGGGGGACGCCGCGTACGTCATCTACACCAGCGGCTCCACCGGGCGGCCCAAGGGCGTGGTCGTCACCCACCACAACGTCGTCCGGCTGCTGTCGGCCACCGACGCATGGTTCGGGTTCGGCCCCGCCGACGTGTGGACGCTGTTCCACTCCTACGCCTTCGACTTCTCGGTGTGGGAGCTGTGGGGCGCGCTGCTGTACGGCGGCCGCCTGGTCGTGGTGCCGTACGAGACCAGCCGGTCCCCGGGCGACCTGCTCGCCCTGCTGGAACGCGAGCGCGTCACCGTGCTCAACCAGACGCCGTCGGCGTTCTACCAGCTCATCGCCGCCGACGACGGCCGCGACCTGGCCCTGCGGTACGTGATCTTCGGCGGCGAGGCGCTGGAGCCCGCCCGCCTCGCCCCCTGGCGGGCCCGCCGTCCGGACCTGCCGCGCCTGGTCAACATGTACGGCATCACCGAGACGACCGTGCACGTCACCCACCACGTGCTGCCGCCCGGCGAACAGCACGGCAGCCCCATCGGGCGCGGCATCCCCGACCTGCGGGTCTACGTCCTGGACGACCGCCTGCGGCCGGTGCCTCCCGGCGTGGTCGGCGAGCTGTACGTCGCCGGGGACGGCCTCGCCCGCGGCTACCTCGGCCGGCCCGGCCTGACCGCCGAACGGTTCGTCGCCGACCCCTTCGGACGGCCCGGCACCCGCATGTACCGCTCCGGCGACCTGGCCAGATGGCGCGCCGACGGCACGCTCGACTACGCGGGCCGCGCCGACCAGCAGGTCAAGGTGCGCGGCTTCCGCATCGAGCCGGGCGAGGTCGAGGCGGCCCTGCTGCGGCACCCGTCGGTCGCCCAGGCCGCCGTGATCGTCCGCGAGGACCGGCCCGGCGACCAGCGCCTCACCGCCTACATCGTCCCGCCCGCCGCAACCGCTTCCGCCGCAACCGCCCCCGCCGGAACCGCCTCCGAGGGGCCCGCCTCCGAGGGGCCCGCTTCCGCCGGGCCCGCGCCCGCCGGGCCCGCCTTCGCCACGGACGCCGACGTGGGGGAGGTGCGGGCGTTCGTGGCGCGGGTGCTGCCCGGCTACATGGTGCCGGCCGCCGTCGTCCGGGTGCCCGCCCTGCCGCTCACCGTGAACGGCAAGCTCGACCGCGCCGCCCTGCCCGCCCCCGACGCCCCCACCGGCGGCGGCCGGCTGCCGGACGGGCCGCGCGAGGAGGCGATGTGCGCGCTGTTCGCCGAGGTGCTCGGCCTGCCCCGGGTCGGCGTGGACGACGGCTTCTTCGACCTCGGCGGCCACTCCCTGCTCGCGGTCCGGTTGGTGGCCAGGGTCAAGGAGGTGTTCGGCGCCGAGGTGTCCGTCGGCGCGCTGTTCGAGGCGCCGACCGCCGCCGCGCTCACCGCCCTGGCGCAGGGCGGCGCGCGCACCGACCCGCTGCGGACGCTGCTGCCGCTGCGCGAGTCCGGCTCCCGGCCGCCGCTGTTCTGCGTGCACCCGGCGGGCGGGCTGAGCTGGTGCTACGGCGGCCTCATCCGGCACGTCCAGGACCGCCCGATCTACGGGCTGCAGGCCCGCCGCGACCACCTGCCCACCTCGCTGCGCCGCCTGGCCGCCGACTACGTGGCCCAGCTCAGGCTGGTGCGCCCGCGCGGCCCCTACCACCTGCTGGGCTGGTCCACCGGCGGGATCATCGCCCAGGAGATGGCGGTGCAGCTCCGGCTGGCCGGGCAGGAGGTCGCGCTGCTGGCCGTCCTGGACGCCTACCCCGCCGAGGGCATGCGCGACCTGCCGCCCTCCGACGAGGCCGAGGCGCTGGAGGCGCTGCTCACGATGGCCGGCTTCGCCCCCGACGCCGCCCTCACGCTGGAGCGGGTGGCGGAGATCCTGCGCCGCGAGTCCAGCCCCCTGGCCGGGCTGCCGGCCGGGACGCTGGCCGAGCTGAAGGACCTCTACCTCAACACCAACCGCCTCGTCCGCGCCCTCGACACCCGCCGCTTCGACGGCGACGTGCTGTTCTTCCGCGCCACCGTCGACACGGTGGACGACACCCTGACCGCGGACGCCTGGCGCCCGCACGTCGGCGGCACGATCGAGACGCACGACGTGGCCTGCAGCCACAAGGACATGACACAGCCGGGCCCGATCGCCGAGATCGCCGCGATCGTCGCCGCCCGCCTCGACCACCTCGACCATCTCGACCATCTCGACGGAATCGACCGACCCGGCGGCCCCGGCCCCCGTGGCGCCGCCCCCGCGACCCAGGAGCACACCCCGTGAACCCCTTCGACGACCCGGACGGGCAGTTCCTCGTCCTGGCAAACGACGAGGACCAGCACTCCCTGTGGCCCTCCTTCGCCGCCGTCCCCGACGGCTGGTCGGTGCGCTTCGGGCCGGACGGCCGGGCCGCCTGCCTGGCCTACGTCCAGGCGTCCTGGACCGACCTGCGCCCCCGCAGCCTGCGCCGGTGAGGGGCCGCGTACTGGCCGCCTACGTCACGGCGATGTGCGTGAGCGGCCTGGACGCGACGATCGTCAACCCGGCGCTGTTCGCCGTCGCGGCCGACCTCGGCGTGCCGCCCGCCGCGGCGAACGCCGTGGAGTCGGCGTTCCTGGCCAGCCTCGCGATCGCCATGCCGGTCGCCGGCTGGCTGTGCGACCGGTACGGCGCGTCGCGCGTCTTCCTGGCCGCGCTCGCCGCGTTCACGGCGGCCTCCGGGCTGTGCGCGCTGTCGTGGGACCTGGGGTCGCTGGTGTGCTTCCGGGTGCTGCAGGGCGCGGCGGGCGGCGTGCTGACGCCCGCCGGGATGGCCATGTTGTTCGCCGCCTACGCCCCGGAGGAGCGCATGCGGCTGTCCCGGCACATCGTGGTGCCGACCGCGCTCGCGCCCGCGCTCGGCCCGGTGCTCGGCGGTCTGCTGGCCGACACGCTCTCGTGGCGCTGGGCGTTCCTGGTCAACCTGCCGCTCGGCGCGGCGGCCCTGCTCGCCGGCGCCGCCGCGCCGCCGCCCGCCCCCGGCACGGGCGGGGGCACGGGCGGCGGGACGGCCAGGGGCACGGGCGGCGGGACGGCCAGGGGCACGGGCGGGGGCACCGGCGGCGGGCGGCTGGACGTGCGCGGCCTGCTGCTGGCCGGCGCCGGGTCCGGCCTGCTGATGTACGGGCTGAACGAGGCCGCCGCCGGCCTGTCGCCGCTCGCCTGGGCGGCGCTGCCCGCCGGAGCCGCCCTGGTGTGGGCGCTGGCCCGGTCGGCGCGCAGCACCGGGCTGCCGCTGCTGGACCTGGGTCTGCTGGCCGACCGCGGTTTCCTGCGCGGCGCGGCCACCGCCACGCTGTCGGCCGCCGGGCTGCTCGGCATGCTGTTCGCCTTCCCCCTGATGTACCAGGACGCGCTGGCGGCCACGGCCACCGACGCCGGTCTCGTCGTCTTCCCCGAGGCGCTGGGGCTCATGGCCGCCGGGTTCCTGGTGGACCGCGCCTGCGCCCGCTGGGGCGAGCGGCGGGTGGTGGCGGCGGGGCTGCTCGGCGGTGCGGCGCTGTTCGCGTTCCTCGCGCTGGCCGAGCCGGGCCCCTGGACGCTGCGGGCCGTCATGTTCGCCGTGGGCCTGGTGCTCGGGCAGGCCGTGACGGCGGTGCAGGTGTCGGCGTTCACGACGGTCGGGCCGCAGGTGATGGGCCGGGCCATGACCCTGTTCCAGTCGCTGCGCATGCTCGGCGGCGGGCTCGGCGTCGGCGTGTGCGCGGCGGCCGCGGCCCTGGTCGGGTACCGCGCCGCACTGCTGGCCGCCGCGGCGTTCCTGCTGGCCGCCTGCGGCGCCGCGGCGCTGCTCCGGCCCACCGCGGTCATCGCGCGGAAGGCCGGCCCCACCGGCTGAGCCCCAAGCCGGCGGCCGTCCGGGGCTACGGGGTGAGCGCCAGGTCGGCGGTTGTCAGTGCGAGCAGGACGGCCGCCTCCACCAGCGCGCGGTCGGCCGCCGGGGCCGCCGCCGCGGCCGCGAACCCCGGCTCGTGCGGCGCCGCCCCGCCCGCCCCGATGTCCAGCATGGGATGGACGGCCGGCACGACGTGCGACACGTTCCCCATGTCCGTCACCGCGAACGGCTCACGCTCCACCGGCGCCGGACGGCCCAGCGCGGCGGCGTTGGCCGCGTAGAGACGGGCCAGGGCGGCGTCGTCGCGGAAGTCCAGGTAGTCGGGCTCCGGCCGGGTCAGCCGCAGCTCGCAGCCGGTCGCCGTCGCCGCGCCGCGGAAGCAGGACTCCACCCGGGCCCGCAGCCCCGCCAGGTCCCGCGCGGCGGCGGCCCTGATCTCGTAGGAGGCCGCGGACCTGGCCGGGATGACGTTGGGGGCCTCGCCCGCCGAGGTGACCACGCCGTGCACGCGCAGGTCGTGCGGGAGCTGCTGGCGCAGCAGGCCGATCGCCACCTGGGCCAGCGTCACCGCGTCGGCCGCGTTGCGGCCCTCGTGCGGGGCGAGGGTCGCGTGCGCGGCCCGTCCGGTGTACTCGGCGTCCAGGGTGCCGAGCGCGAATGAGCGGAACCGGACGGTCTCGAACGGCCCGGGATGCACCATCATGGCGGCGTCCACGCCGTCGAACACCCCCGCCTCCAGCAGCAGCGCCTTGCCGCCGCCGCGTTCCTCGGCCGGGGTGCCGACGACCTTCACGGTCAGCCCCAGCTCGTCGGCGAACGGGGCCAGCGCCAGGCCCGCGCCGGCCGAGGCGGCGGCGATCACGTTGTGGCCGCAGGCGTGGCCGAGGCCGGGCAGCGCGTCGTACTCGGCGCAGAAGGCCACGGTCAGCGGGCCGCTGCCGAGAGAGGCGGAGAAGGCCGTCGGCAGGCCGCCCGCGCCCGCCGTCACCGCGAACCCGCCCGCTTCGAGCAGGCCCGCGGTCCAGGCGGCCGCCCGGTGCTCCTCGAACGCGGTCTCGGGGTGGGCGTGGATCCGGTGGCTGAGCGCGACCAGCTCGGGGGCGTGGGCCTCGGCGCGGCGGTGGATCGCGTCCCTGACGTTCACAGCCAGCCCGCCGCGAGGTCGGTGAGGCCGTCGGCCAGGCCGCCGAGCCAGCAGGCCGGGTCGTGGCCGCCGTTGTACTCGGTGTAGCTCACCTCGTACCCCTGGGCGGCGAGGGCGCCGGCGAAGCGGCGGTTCTCCTCCAGCAGCATCCACTCCAGCCGGCCGGCCTCGACGTGGAAGCGCACCGGCAGCCTCGGGACGGCGGCGTACCGGCGGGTCAGCCGTTCCGGATCCTCGTCGGGCCACCAGTACGACCCCGACTGCGACAGGACGTTGCCGAACCGTCCGGGCGCGAGGAGCGCGGCGTAGGAGGCGGTCAGCCCGCCGAGGCTCTGCCCCGCGATCACGGTCAGCCCCGGATCGCTGGTCGCCCGCCACGTGCGCTCCGCCCACGGCAGCAGGTCGTCGGCCAGATAGCGGACGAACGGCTCGTGGCAGGCCAGCTCCCGCAGCCGGGCCGGCCGGTCCACCGAGTCGGGCATCAGCACGACGAGCGGCGGGAGGCGGCCCTCGTTCACCAGGTTGTCCAGGGTGGGCGCGACGCGCCCGGCCCACACCTCGCCGTCCAGCAGCACCACGACGGGAAGGGGACCGGCGGCCGGGCCGGGCGGCGTGTAGACCCACACCCGCCGCCCGCCCGACCGCGCCTGGCCGACCCGGCCGCGCGGCACGCCCGGCCGGCGCTCCCGGTACGGCTGCGGCGGCGCCTGCGGCAGCTCCAGCAACGATGAGGGACGCCGGTCCGGCGGGCCGGGCACGGTGAGCGGGTTGCCCGGATCCGGCACGGCCGTGCGCATGACCTGGAGCCAGGAGTCCCGGTCGGTGCCCGGCAGCCGGTCGCAGGGCAGGATCTGGTAGCTGGCCCGCAGGTCGGCGTCGAGCTCGTAGGTCAGGTGGAGCAGGTCGCTGCCCGGACGACGGGTCATGACATGTCTGCTTATGTCGCCCGCGTGCCGGTCGCGGTCGGTCATCGTGTTGATCAGCACGACCGCCTGCTCGTCGCGCGACCTGGGCCGCCAGAGGAACGTCACCTTGCACCGGCCGGGCGTGCCGGCGGGCTCGACGATCGGGGTGGTTGCGGGTGTCATGTCACGGCCTCCGGTCCGACAGCAGGGTCCACAGCAGGAAGGGGCCGCCCAGGATGCTGGTCACGACGCCCACGGGGATCTCGGCGCCGTCGGCGGCCATGCGTCCGGCCGTGTCGGCGATCACGACCAGCGCCGCGCCGGTGAGCGGCGCGCCGACCAGGGGCAGCCGGGCCGGTCCTGCCAGCCGGGCGGCGACGACGGGCGCGGCCAGGGCCACGAACGCGACGGGCCCGGCCACGCCCGCCGCCAGCCCGGCCAGCACGACGGCGAGCGCCAGCAGGGCGATCCTGGTCCGGCCTGGATCGACGCCGAGCCCGGCGCTGACGTCCTCGTCGAAGCGCAGCACCGCCACCCGGCGGGCCAGCGCGAGCGCGGCCGGGACCAGCACCGCCAGCCCCGCGGCCACGGGCAGGGCGACGGAGTAGCCGCGCCCGGCCAGGCTGCCCACGCTCCAGGAGTGCACGGCCGTGGCCGAGCCGAGCCCCTGCCAGGCCAGCAGCGACTGGGTGAGCGCGCCGGCCAGCGTGGTCAGCGCCAGCCCCGTCACGATGAACCGGTAACCCTGCCGGCCGACGCCGCCCGAGACGGCGAACACCGCCACGGCGGCGGCCAGCGCGCCCACGGGACCGATCCACCAGTGGGCGAACAGCGTGCCCGAGGCGGACACCATCCCGGCGACCATGATGGCGATGACCGCGCCCTGGTTGATGCCGAGCATGTCGGGGGTGGCCAGCCGGTTGCGGGCCAGCGCCTGGGTCAGGCAGCCGGACAGCCCGAGCGCCGCCCCGGCCACCAGCCCCGCCACCACCCGCGGCAGCCTGATCTCCTGGACGAGCAGCACGTGCCCGCCCTCGCCCGCGCCCGTCAGGGCACTCAGCGCCTGCCCGGCCGTCATGCCCGACTGCCCGGCCGCCACCGCCGCCACGACGGCCACCGCGGTGACCGCCAGCAACGCCGCCGCCGCCACGGAGGACCGTACGGGCACCAGCACCGACCAGCCCCGCCGCCGCACGACGCGCGTGTCGGAAGGCGAAGGCCCACCCGCCCGCGCGGTCCCGCGGGCGGGCCGCCGCCGCGGCGCGCGGGACGGGACCAGGTCACCGGGCCCGGCGGCCACCGCCCGGGACCGGGCCACCACGACCAGCACCGGCGCCCCCAGCACGGCGACCAGCAGCGCCACGGGCGCCTCGTACGGCCGCATGACCACCCGGGCCAGCACGTCGGCCCCCAGCAGCACCACCGCCCCGGCCAGCCCGGACAGCACGATCCGCGGCCCCACCCGCCCCCCGCCCAGGGACCTGGACAGGTAACCGGCCAGCAGGCCGAGGAAGCCGATCGGACCGGCCACCGCGACCGCCGCGGCGCTGAGCAGCGTCACCGCCACCGTCACCCACAGCCGCGTGCGCCCCGGCCGGTGCCCGAGCGCGACGGCCAGGTCGTCGCCGAGCGCCAGCGCCGCCAGCGGCCGGGCCGCGACCGCCGCCATGACCAGCCCCGCCGCGACCGCCGGCGCGATCGCCAGCACCCGGTCCATGGGGATCCCGGCCAGCGAGCCGAGGATCCAGAACCGGTACTGGTCGAACGTGACCGGGTCGGCCACCAGCACGGCCGTGGTGATCCCGGTGAGCGTGGCCGACAGGGCGGCCCCGGCCAGCACCAGCTTCAGCGGCGAGAGCCGGGCCCCGATCGCGAGCACGACCCCGGTGGCCGGCAGCGCGCCGCCGAGCGCCCATCCCAGGTACGCGCCGCCGGTCTGCGCCCCGGCGGTGACGATCCCGATCACCACGCCGAGGGCGGCGCCCGCGTTCACGCCGAGCAGCCCGGTCTCGGCCAGCGGGTTGCGGGTGACCGACTGCAGCAGCATGCCCGAGACCCCGAGCGCGGCGCCGATGACGAGGGCCGCCAGCGTCCGGGGCAGTCGCAGCGTGTCCACCACCATGCGCAGGTGGTCGTCCCCGCCGCCGCTGAGCAGGTGGTCGAGGACCTGCCCGGGGGCGACCCGGCCCGCGCCGGTGAGCATGGACGCCGCGCACAGGGCCAGCAGCGCGGCGGCGCCGAGTCCGAAGGCCCGGACTTGCGTAAACATAAGGTAAGGCTAACCTAAAAAAGGTAAGGCTTACCTCATTCTTAGCTCGGGAGCTCGTATGGCCCCTCTCCGCAGGGTCGGCGGACTGCTCGTCGCCGCCGCCGCCGTCCTGACCGCCGTGGCGTGCGGCGCGTCCTCCGCACCCGCCGCGCCGGGCGCGTCCGCCGCCGCCGCCGCGCCGGCCGTCCGGGAGGTCAAGGACGCCACCGGCACCCTGATCAAGGTCCCGGCCCGGCCCAAGCGCGTGGTCACCCTCACCCAGGAGGACCTGGACGCCGTCCTGGCCCTCGGCGTGACCCCGGTGGGCATCACCAACGGCCAGGGCATCGACACGCCGCCGGCCTACCTGGCCGACAAGGTGAAGGGCATCCCGGTCGTGGGCAACCTGCTGCAGCCGGTCATCGACAAGGTCGTCGAGGCCCGTCCGGACCTCATCCTCGCCGGCGACCTCCAGGACCAGCAGGTGCTCGACCAGCTCCGCAAGGTCACCCCGGCCACCGTGGTCACGATGGCCCCCACCGACGACTGGAAGCTGTCGTTCATGGGCGTCGGCAACGCGCTCAACAAGCTCGACGCGGCCAGGAAGGTCATGGCCGACTACGACGCCCGCGTCGCCGCGGCCAAGGCCAGGATCAAGCCGGCCGAGGTGAGCATCGTGCGCTGGAACCCGCAGGGCCCGAGCTGGATGGAGAAGCGGCAGTTCGCCGGATTCGTCGCCACCGACCTCGGCCTGACCCGTCCCGCCGCCCAGGACAAGGACGGCACCGCCCACTCCATGCCGCTCAGCCTGGAGGCGCTGTCGGACATCGACGGCGAATGGCTGTTCGTCTCCACGCTGACCGCCGACGGCGAGAAGACGCTCGACGAGGTGCGGCGGACGCCCGCCTTCAAGGAGCTGAGAGCGGTCAAGGCGGGACACGTCGTGCCGGTGAACGGCTCGGTCTGGAGCACCCGCGGCGCCCCGCTGGCCGCCGGCGTCGTCCTGGACGACCTGGTCAAGGCCCTCACCGCCGCCTGAACGAGCCTGGAAAGGGAATTTGCCGGGCGCGGCGCGGGTTGGCGGGGGAGATCGTCCGCATCCGATGAGGAGAACCCATGAACGACCACCCCGACGCCCCGGCCGTCCGACAGCTCCGGCTGGTCGTCGAGGCGGAGGACTACGAGGCGGCGCTGACCTTCTACCGCGACGTGCTCGGCCTGCCCGAGGAGGCCGCCTACTCCTCCGGCGACGGCGCCCGCGTGGCGATCCTCGACGCGGGCCGGGCCACCCTGGAGATCGCGAACCCGGCCCAGAAGAAGATGATCGACGACGTCGAGGTGGGCCGGCAGGTGGCGCCGAAGCTCCGGGTCGCCTTCGAGGTGGACGACTCCCGTGCGACCACCGCCCGCCTGGTGTCGGCCGGCGCGGACGAGGTGGCCCCGCCCACGCTCACCCCCTGGCAGTCGCTCAACGCCCGCCTCGACGCGCCCGGCGGCCTGCACATCACCGTCTTCCAGGAGCTCGCCACCCCGGAGGAACGCGAGCAGCTGGACGGCTTCGGCACCTCCTGACCGGCACGTCCTCAGCGGTGGCTCGTCGGGCGGTGGCTCGTCGGGCGGCGGCTCGTCGGGCGGCGGCTCATCCGGCGGTGGCTCATCCGGCGGTGGGGCGGGCGCGCACGTGCATGCGCTCGCCCTGCCGCCCGAACAGGGCGAGCACCTCCGTGGGCTCGGGGCCGGGATTGCCGAACGCGTGCGGCACACGGGTGTCGAACTCGGCCACCTCGCCCGCCGTCAGCAGCACGTCGTGCTCGCCGAGCAGCAGGCGCAGCCGCCCGGACAGGACGTAGAGCCACTCGTAGCCCTCGTGGGCCCGCTGCTCGTACTCGCCGTGGGGCCAGCCCGGCGGGTAGATCTGCTTGTACGCCTGGATCCCGCCGGGACGCCGGCTCAGCGGGATGTACGTCATGCCGTGCCGCGACACCGGTCGCAGGTGCACCCGCGGATCGCCGGTCGGCGGCACGTCGATCAGCTCGTCCAGCGGCACCTGGTGGGCGCGCGCCAGCGACAGCAGCAGCTCCAGCGTGGGCCGGCGGCCGCCCGACTCCAGCCGCGACAGCGTGCTGACCGAGATGCCCGTGGCCTCGGCGAGCTGGGCCAGCGTCACGCCCCGCCGCTGCCGCAACGCCCGCAGCCGCGGCCCCACCGCCCGCAGGACCTCGTCGAGATCCGGTGTCTCGTCCATGCGGCCCAGCTTGCCATTTCGGCAACGACATTTGTCAACCGCGTCGCGCGGGACGCACAGTGTGCCATCGGCACATCTCTGGAGGAACGCGTGGACGACAAGATGGACGACAAGTACGACGTGGTGGTCGTCGGCGGCGGGGCCGCCGGGCTCAGCGGCGCCCTGACCCTGAGCCGGGCCCGCCGCCGGGTGCTGGTGATCGACGAGGGGCGGCCGCGCAACGCCCCGGCCGACGGCGTGCACACCTACCTGGGACGGGAGGGCACCCCGCCGCTCGACCTGCTGGCCGCCGGCCGCGACGAGGTGGCCGGGTACGGCGGCGAGCTCGTCACCGGCTCCGTCGTGGCGGCCGAACGCCTGGACGCCGGCGGCTTCCGCGTGCGGCTGGCCGACGGGTCCGCGGTCGTGGCGGACCGGCTGCTGGTCACCACGGGCCTGGTGGACGAGCTGCCGGACCTGCCCGGCGTGGCCGAGCGGTGGGGCCGGGAGGTGCTGCACTGCCCGTACTGCCACGGGTGGGAGGTGCGCGACCAGCCGATCGGCGTGCTGGCCGCCGGCGCGATCGCCGCCCACCAGGCGCTGCTGTGGCGGCAGTGGAGCGACGACGTGACGCTCTTCACACACACCGCCCCGCCGCTCGGCGAGGAGGACCGGGCCAGGCTGGCCGCGCGCGGCGTCACCGTCGTCGAAGGGCGGGTCGCCGGCCTGTCGCCGGACTCCGGCCCGCTCACCGGCGTCACCCTGGAGAACGGCGACGTCGTTCCGTGCCGGGCCTTCGTGGTCGCCCCGCGCTTCACCGCCCGCTCCGCCCTGCTGGCCGGACTCGGCGTCGAGACGGCCGAGCAGTTCATGAACGGGCACGTCATGGGCGTCCACGTGCCCGCCGACCCGGCCGGCGCGACCGGAGTCCCCGGCGTGTTCGTGGCCGGGAACGTGGCCAACCTGGGCGAGAACGTCATCGGCGCCGCCGCCGCGGGGGTCAGGGCGGCGGCGGCGATCAACGCCGACCTGATCGAGGAGGAGACCCGCCGCGCGGTGGCGGCCGCCGCCGCTCCGGTCTCCGGCGAACAGTTCTGGGACGAGCGCTACGGGCAGTCCGAACGGATCTGGAGCGGCAACCCCAACGTGCGCCTGGTCGAGGAGGTCGCGGACCTGGCACCTGGCACCGCGCTGGAACTGGGCTGCGGCGAGGGCGCCGACGCCGTGTGGCTGGCCCGCCGCGGCTGGCGGGTCACCGCCGCCGACATCTCCGGCGTGGCCCTGGCCCGCGCCGCCGTCCACGCCGCGGAGGCGGGCGTGGCCGAGCGCGTCGACTGGCAGCGCCACGACCTGGCCGAGTCCTTCCCCGAGGGCGAGTACGACCTGGTCACCGCAAGCTACCTGCACTCGCCCGCCGAGCTGTCGCGCGAGAAGGTCCTGCGCGCCGCCGCCGCGGCCGTCGCGCCCGGCGGTCAGCTCCTGGTGCTCGGGCACGCCGGCCCCCCGCCGTGGGAGCCTGAAGCCCGCGTCGAGCTGCCCACCCCGCAGCAGGTGCTGGACGCTCTGGAGCTGGCCGAGGGGGAGTGGGAGGTGCTGCGGGCCGAGGAGTTCGAACGCGCCCAGACCGCCCCGGGCGGCGCGCCGGCCGTCCGCGTCGACAACGTGCTGAGGATCCGGCGGCGCGGCTGACCCGAGCGCTCAGCGGCGGCGCTCGCGCAGGGCGAGGCCGCTGTCCTGGGGGGCGCGCTGGGCGAGCCGCTCCTCGACCTTGCGGTAGATCTCGTGGCCGACCCGCTCCAGGAACGAGTCCACCAGGGCCTGCTCGTAGTCGGGACCCAGCTCCCGGCGCGCGGCGACGGCGGCGCGCAGCTCGTCGTCCGGCAGTTCCGAGGCGCTCATACCCTCGGCTCTACGCCACCCCGGCCCCCTCGTCCAGACACCGGGACGCGCTGGTCGAGGGCCGTCGTCAGCGGGCCGCGGGCGGCCTCCTCCAGCAGGGCGACGGTGCCGGTCAGGTCGGGGAAGGCGTCGATGAAGGCGTCGACCGGGTGCGGGGCGAAGTCGGCGGGCCGGCGCAGCCCGCTCTGCATGCAGGCGACGAACCGCAGGCCCGCGCCGGTGGCCGCCGCGGCGTCGGTGGGGGAGTCGCCCACGTAGAGGCACTCGTCGGGGGCCAGGCCGGTGGCGGCCAGCAGCTCGTCGAAGGCGCGCGGGTCGGGCTTGCCGAAGCGGGTGTTGCCGGCGTGGTAGACGGCCGCGATCCGGCCGTCGAGCGCGTGGCCCGGCGCCATCAGGTGCTCCATCTCGGCCTCGTCGCGCGAGGTCAGCAGCATGACCGCGCGCCCGGCCGCGTTGAGCTCGTCGATCGCGCGCAGGTTCTCCCCCGGGACGACGTCGACCAGGCCGGCCGCCACGTACTCGCGCAGCACGGCGTGATGCAGGGGCAGGTAGGCGGCCAGGTCGAGGCCGGGCGAGCGCAGCGGCATGGCCTCGTGCAGCGACCGGCCCCAGGTCGCCACGTGCACCGCCCTGGACATGGGCCCGTGGCCGAGCCGCCCCAGGACCTCGTTCTCCAGCTCGAAGCACGCGGCCTCGGTGAGGCACAGGGTGTCGTCGACATCAACCACCACGGCACGGATCACAGGCCACACCATAACCGGTGGCCGTCTCAGGAGCCGACGGCGGCGGCGCGCAGCGCGCCCGCCAGGTCCGCGACCGGCCCGGGGACGGGGCCGGGGAGGCGGGCCAGCAGCAGCCGCCGCTGCTCGCGCGGCCCGCCCCGCACCGGCAGCACCCGTACGCCCTCCGGCAGGGCCGGGCCCATCGACGCCGGCACCGTGGTCAGCCCGCAGCCGGCCGCCACGAGGGCGAGCTTGGCCAGCCAGTCGCGGACGACGAACACCGTCTCCGGCCGCTCGTCCAGGCCCGGCCACACGCCCAGGGTGGGGCTCTCGTTCGCCGGGGCGGCCGGGCTGGCGATCCAGGGACGGCCGTGCAGGTCGGCGACGTCCACGTACTCGCCCCGGGCCAGCGGGTGCCCGGCGGGGACGGCCACCCGCAGGCCGCGCTCGGTGAGGATCTCGATCTCCAGCGGCGGCGTCTCGGCGTCCGGGGCGCGGAACGGCGGGGCCGAGCTGAGCAGGGCCAGGTCCAGGGTGCCGGCCCGCAACGCGCGGACCAGGGCCGAGCTGCCGTCCTCCCGCCCGGTGACCGCGATGGACGGACGCGTGCGGCGCAGCTCGGCCAGCGCGCGGGGCACCAGCGCGGCCCCCGCCGCCGCGAACCAGCCGAACCGGACGGTCGCCGGCTCGCCGGGCCGCCCGGCCAGCTCCCTGGCCGCGGCGTCGACCTCGTCCACGACGGCCGCGGCGCGGCGGAGGACGAGCCGTCCGGCGGCGGTCAGGCGCACGCCGTCGTGCCGCCGCTCCAGCAGACGGGCCCCGGCGGCGCGTTCGAGCGCGGCGATCTGCCGGGACACGGCGGACTGCGTGTAGCCGAGGGCGGTGGCCGCCGCGGTGAGCGTGCCGCGCTCGGCGACCTCCCGGAAGACCCGCAGGGCGGTGAGCGACGCGTCGGTGAAGGCCATGACGATCACGCATACCGGACTTGAGGAACTTTCGCTACCCGAATGCCTCCGGCCGCTCCTAACCTGACCGGTGCCGGGAGCGCGCACCGGCCCGCACAAGCACTGTTCGAAGGAGCGACAATGAGCACCACCCCGAAGGTCGCCCTGGTGACCGGCGCGACGCAGGGGCTCGGGCTGGCCCTCGTCGAAGGGCTGGCCCGCCGGATGACGCCGGACGACACCGTCTACCTCACCGGGCGCGACGCCGCCCGCGTGGCCGAGGCCGCGGCGGCGATGCCGGCGACCGGCGCCCGGGTCCGCGGCGAGCTGCTCGACGTGGCCGACCCGCAGGCCGCCGCCGAGCTCGCCGGCCTGCTGCGCGAGCGGCACGGCGGCGTGGACGTCGTCGCCGGCAACGCCGTCATGCGCGTCGGCCCGGACGACGACATGCGCGCCCTCATCGACGCCTACACCGAGGTGAACAACTTCGGCACCACCCGGCTGCTGCGCGCCTTCGCCCCGCTGGTCCGGGACGGCGGCCGGTTCCTGGTGGTCGGCAGCTCGCTCGGCACGCTGCACCACCTGGCCCCCGTCCTGCACGACCGCTTCGACGGGCTGACCAGCCTGGAGGAGGTGGACGCGCAGGTGGCGGCCTGGCGCGACGCGGTCAGGGACGGCAGCGCCCGCGCCCAGTCCTGGCCGGGCTTCGTCAACATCCCGTCCAAGGTCTGGCAGGTCGCCGCGGTGCGGGCGCTGGCCGGACAACGGCGGGAGGAGGACGCCTGCCGCGGGATCCTGCTGGCCGCCGTCTGCCCGGGGATGATCAACACGCCGACGTCCGGCCTGTGGTGGGACGTCAGCGGCGCGCCTACGCCGGAGCAGGCCGCCGTCCCGCTGCTCGACCTGGCCCTCGGCCCGGTGGACCCCGGCCACTACGGGGAACTCGTCCGGTTCGGACGGGTTCTCCCGTGGCGGCCGGAGCGGCGGCCGGAGCGGGCGGCTAGTTGATCGTGACGATCGTCCCGGCGCCGTTGGGGTACTCGACGTAGCCGGTGTTGACGCGCTGCGTCGCGCCCGTCCAGGACGTGGTCAGCGTGAACGGCGTGCCGGCGGTCACCTTCGGGCGGGCCGGCGTCACGGTGAGCGCGCCGCGCGCGTGGCCCGCCTCCACGATGTCGGTCTGGGTGGTGAACGCCGTGGACGTCGTCCCCGGCAGGTCACCCAGGCTGAGCACGATCAGGGTGTACCTGCCGGGCCGCGGGCGGGACAGCACGGCGCGGTGGTCGCCGTCCGGGCTGGACAGCCACGCCTTGAACTCGCGCTCGCCGGCGCCCTCGCGGACGAGCAGGCCGCCCACCTGGGCCTCCGGGTTCACCGCCTTGATGCGGAACGCGGCGGCCCTGGCGTCCTCGGGCACCGTGACCGGGATCTCGCGGCCCCACACCTCGTCCTGGCCGACCGTGCCGGGCGTCTCGGCCCCCGAGACCGGCCCGTACGGGGTGACCTGGAACTTCTTCAGCCCCGGCGTCACCTCGAAGGAGAGGGAGCCGGCCGCGCCCGCGCCGCGCACCTCGGCGGGCGCCCTGGCGCTCAGCGGCGTGGCCACGATCGCGCTGCGCACGCTGATGCCCGCCCCGGTCCAGGTGAGCCGGCCGGTGGCGGTCTCGCCGGTGGCCTCGGGCAGCGTCTCCAGCGTGACGGTGAACTCCCTGGCCTGGCCGGCCTCCTTGAACACCAGCGTGGACGGCTTGACCTTCGCCCTGAACCCGGGCACCTCGATCGAGGCGTGGTAGACGCCCGGCGTGAGCGCCGTCACCCGGCGGGTGACCGTGCGCGAGCCGAACAGCTCGGCCACCGCGATCGTCGGGTAGTTCAGGTCGGAGGCGGCCAGCGGCGCGACGCCGGTGCCGGTGGCCACGCCGAGGCCCTCCAGGAACCCGTACCAGTCCGTCGGCCCGGCGTCGTAGACCAGGCCGGGGGTGAACATGCGGGACGGGTCCACGTGCCCGGCGCCCTGGGCGAAGACGTCCGGGGTCCTGGTGTCGTAGGCGGTGGTCATCATGGCCGACTTGATCGCCATCGGCGACATCTGGGGATGCCGGCCGAGGTAGAGGGCGGCCAGGCCGGCGATGTGCGGGGTGGCCATCGAGGTGCCGGAGTAGAAGTCGAAGTCCTTGCCGTCGTTGCCCGGCGGCGCCACGGCGGCCAGGATCGCCGCGCCGGGGGCGGTGACGTCCGGCTTCAGCAGGTCGCCCTTGGCGGACAGGGCGGGGCCGCGCGAGGAGAAGCTGGTCACCTCGGGGTAGGCCACGCCGTCGGAGGGGGCGGGGAGCAGGGTGGCCGTCGCGCCCGGCGTGGCCGCGTACGCCGCGATCCTCCCGGCGTCGGGCGCGTCCACGTGCACGGTCGGCACGGCGTGCAGGTCGGCGTCGGTGGACTGGGGGGTCGGGTTGCCCAGCACCATGCCCACGCCGCCGGCCCGCCTGACCTCGGCCGACTTCTCCACGCGGGCCGTCGTCCCGCGCTCGCAGTAGACGATCTTCCCGGCGGCCTTGGCCGGGTCGAGCGCGCCGGCCGCGCACACCTCGGCGTCGGCGTCGGACGCCTGGCCCGCCTTCACCGACACGGCGGTGGCCAGCGGCACGGGGCCGAGCGGCGCGACGACCGAGGTGCTGATGCCCCGGTAGGCGGCGCCGTCGCCGAGCCGGACCTCGCCCCGGCGGGGCGCGATCGTGCCGGCGGCGACGGTCGTCGTCCAGGGCGCGGTGTTGTCCAGCGTGGAGGCGTCGGGGCCGGAGTTGCCGCCGGCGGTGGCGACGAAGACGCCGGCCTGGGCGGCGGCCAGGAAGGCGAGCTGGATCGGGTCGTCGGCGGGCGATTCCGACATCGCGCTGCCGATCGAGTAGTTGATCACGTCCACGCCGTCGGCCACCGCCTGGTCGATGGCCGCGATCAGGTCGGAGCTGAAGCCGCCCGTCGTGCCGCCGTCCTTGCCCTGCCACAGCGCCTTGTAGACGGCGATCGCCGCGCCCGGCGCGACGCCGGAGACCGCGCCGAAGTCGATGCCGTTCGCGGCGGCCGGCACGCCGTGGTCGCCCGCTGCGGTCCCGGCGGTGTGCGAGCCGTGCCCCTGGGCGTCGCGCGGCGAGGCGAAGTCGTCGCGCTGCTGCGGCGGGGTCTGCCGCAGCCACTGCTCGCCGAAGTAGCGGGCGCTGATCAGCTTGCCGTTGCACAGGTCGGCGGTGAAGCGCTCGCCGGTCTGGCAGAGACCGGTGAACGTGGAGCCGTCGGCCTTCCGCATGACCGTGGCCCCGTCCTTGAGATAGGGGCGGTACGGGTCGGTGCCGGCGGCCGGCTCCGTGCCGAGGGCGGGGCCGGCGAAGGACGGGTTCTCCGGCCAGATGCCGGTGTCGACGACGCCGACGACCACGCCCTTGCCCGCCTTGCCCGTGCCGCCGAGGGCGGCCCACAGGCCGCGGTCGCCGGACAGGCGCAGGAAGTCGGTGGAGTTCCGGTCGTCCAGGGCCTTGTGCAGGACGTCCGGGGTGACCGAGAGCACGCCCCGGGTGGCGTGCAGGCGCAGGGCCTGGGCGGGGGTGAGGTCGGCGGTGAAGCTGTTGGAGGCGACCACGTGGTGGGCGGTGGCGGACGCGCCGACGCTGCGGGCCACCTCGTCCTGCCGGGTGGTCAGGCGGTCGCGGTAGCGCCTGGCGTGGGGGCTGGTGGTGTCCACCTTCCTGCCCTTGCCGCCCTTGGTGGGCGCGATGCCGGTGACGCCGCCGTCGTAGGTGGCCAGGGGCGACTCGGTCAGGGTGACGACGTAGGGGGAGGGGGCTGCGGCCGGTGCGGCGGCTGCTGTGGAGGCCGCCGCGGGCCCGGCCACGGCCGGGACGGCGGCGGTGACCGTCAGCGCGGCGGCCAGTGCCAGTGCGCGGTGAACGCGGGTGTTGCGGGACATTGCTCCTCAAGGGGGACGAGCCTGGTCACCCGTCCGGGGAGGATCACCGGAGGGCCGCCTTGGAGTCAAGCGTCCAGTGGAGATCAGTGTCGAGATATAGTGCTGACATTTTCGGCCACGTGACCAAAAACGACATTTTCGGAAGGTGCTTTGTGGCGGACGGCTCTGTGCTCGGCGCGGTGGGCCTGTCGGACTTCGACGAGCGGCTCTACCGGCTGCTGCTGCGCGGGCCCGGCCTGCGCACGGCCGAGGCGGCGGCCGCGCTGGAGACCGGCCCCGCCCGGGTGCGCGCCGGGCTGGCCCGCCTGGCCGACGCCGGGCTGCTGCGCCGCACCGGACCCGGCCGGTACGAGGCCGTGCCGCCGGAGGCGGCGATCGAGTGGCTGGTGGACCGCCGGCGCCTGGAGACCGAGGCGCGGCTCGCGGCGGTCCGGACGGTCGTGTCGGACTTCGCCCAGCTCTACCACTCCGGCCGGATGGGCTCCGGGCCCGCCGGGGTCGTGGAGGTGCTGGCCGGCGAGGAGGCCGTCAAGCGGGTGATCACCGAGTTGCAGCGGACGGTCGGCGTGGAACTGCTCGGCTTCGACCGCCCGCCGTACGTGGGCCGCCCCGACGACTCCCACGACACCAACGAGTCGGAGCTGGAGGGCACCCGGCAACTGCTGGCGCGCGGCGTGGACATCCGGGTGGTCTACTGCGCCGAGTCCCTGGACCGGCCCGGCCGCCTGGAGACGTTGATCCGGCTGGCCGAGGAGGGCGAGCGGTCCCGGTTCGTCGCGCACCTGCCGTTCAAGCTGCGCATCGCCGACCGCAGGATCGGCCTGTTCCCGCTGGTGGACGGCGTCTACGACAACATCGCCCTGCTGCACCCCTCGCGGCTGCTGGACGCCCTGGTCGAGCTGTTCGACGTCTACTGGGAGCGCGGCCGGCCGCTGGCCGGGCTGCCGCAGGCGGCGCAGGAACGCCCGGCGGAGGCGGACCTGCTCGTGCTGCGCCTGCTCAACGCCGGGCTCAAGGACGAGGCCATCGGCCGCCACCTCGGCGTCAGCCCCAGGACGGCCACCCGCAAGATCGCCGCCGTGGTGGAGAGCCTCGGCGTGACCAGCCGCTTCCAGGCGGGCGCGGAGGCGGCCGCCCGCGGCTGGCTCTGATTCCCTACCGCCTTCCATATCGCCGCACTTCGGTCGATCTTCGCTTACTGTGCATCTCGGGGGGTGCGCTGCGGGAGAATGTTCCTCGCCGCGCGCCGGTGCACGGCCAGCGGGGGAACAACGGGGGAACACGGAGGATGACGTCGAGGATGAGTGCTCAGACGCAGGAGCATCTCGGCCCTTACCGGGTGATCAGGAAGATCGGCGAGGGCGGCATGGGGGTCGCCCACCTCGGTCTCGACGGCGCGGGTCGCCAGGTCGCGATCAAGGTGCTGCATCCGCACGTCGCCGCCGACCTCAAGGCGCGTGACCGCCTGGTGCGCGAGGTGGAGACCATGCGCCGGGTGCGCAGCCGGTACGTCGCCGAGGTCGTCGACGCCGAGTTCGACGCCCACCGGCCCTACGTCGTGACGCGCTTCGCCGACGGGCGCACGCTGGAGCAGGCCGTCCTGACCGACGGCCCCCTGGAGGCCCACGCGGTCGTCAGGCTCGCGCAGGGGCTGTGCCAGGCGCTGGTCGACATCCACGCGGCCGGCGTGATCCACCGCGACCTCAAACCGGCCAACGTCATGCTGGTCGGCGGCGAGCCGCTGGTCATCGACTTCGGCATCGCCCACCTGGTCGACGCGGCCCGGCTGACGCAGTCGGGCATGTTCGTGGGCACGCCCGGCTACCTGGCGCCGGAGATCATCCGGGCCTCGCAGGTCACCCCGGCGGCCGACGTGCACGCGCTGGCCTCGACGGTGTTCTTCGCCGCCACGGGGCTGCCGCCGTTCGGCACCGGGTCGTTCGAGGCCGTCTGCTTCAACACCATGGAGGGACGGGCGCGGCTCGACGAGGCGCCCGCGTGGCTGCGCGGCTGGCTGGCCGGCGCGCTGCGCGTCGACCCGGCGGCCCGGCCCGTCGCCCGGGAGCTGCTGCGGCAGGCCGGGGCGCTCGACCCCGGCGGCCGCCCGCTCCCGCCCGAACGGCCCGGCGCCAGCACGCTCACCATGGACGCCGTCTCCGCCCTGCTGCCGCCGGTGGAGTACGCGCCGCGCGGCCACCACGAGCAGCCGGCGCCGCCCGCCCCCACCGTCCACGCGGACCGGCAGTGGGAACGCCCGCGGCCCGCCCCGGCGCCCGCCGCCCCCGCCGAGCCGTTCGACCTGCGGCGGTTCGTGACCAGCAGCGCGTTCGTCGGCGTGCTGGCGCTGGTGACGCTGTCGGCCACGACCGTCGTCACGCCGGTCGTCGGCGGCCTGCTAGCGGTGGCGCTCTCGCTGGCGCTGCGCGTCGCCGACCACTTCCTGTCCGAGGAGCGGCCGACGCCGGCCCGCGCCGCGCTCGTGGCCATGGGCAACCTGCTCCTGTCGCTGGCCTGCGGCCTGGGCGTGGCCGGCCTGCTGGAGGCGGCCGGATCGAGCACCAGCCACGCCGAGGCCCTGGCCGCCGGCGCGTTCACGCTGGGGCTGTTCGTGCTGCCCGGCGCGGGGCCCGCGCGGCGCAGGGCCGCGCGCGTGCTGGCCCGCCTCCTGCCCGGCCGCAGCGCGACCGTGGTGACGGTGGCCGTCATGGGGCCGATCGCGCTGCTGGCCACGATCGCGGCGCTGCTCCAGGGCTGACCGGCCCGAAGAGCGCAGCCCCGGCCGTCGGCGGTCCACGCCTCGCAGCCGGCCGCGCGCACCCGCAGCGGCTCCCCGGCATCGAAGATCATTCGGGGTGGCGTACGGCTGGACACCGCGACGGTCAACGTGCTCAGAATGGGCCTCGTGACGCCTTCGACCGGGCACGTCGTCAGGAACCCGCTCACCGGGCGCGCCGAGCGGCCGCTCGCGCCCGTCGGCCCCGATCGGCTGGCGGAGATCGCGGCCGGGCTGCGCGCGATGGCCCCCGCCTGGCGGGCTCCCGACCGGGCCGGCGACCGGGGCGCGGTGCTGGCCGCGTTCGGCCGGGCGCTGGCGGCCGACGACGAGCTGCTGGCCGCGCTGGTGGCCGACACGGGCCGGGAGGCCGAGTCCAGGCTGGAGCGGCAGCTCACCGCCGGGCTCGCCGAACGCTGGGCGCGCCAGGCCCCCGCCCTGCTCGCGCCCCCGCCCGAACGGCCGGCCGCGCTGCCGGGGATCGCGGTGGGCGGCGACGCGGTGCCGTACGAGCTGGCCGGGGTGATCAGCCCCTGGAACTTCCCGCTGCTGCTCGCCCTGATCGACGCGGTGCCCGCACTGGCGGCCGGCTGCGCGGTGCTGGTCAAGCCGAGCGAGGTGACGCCGCGCTTCATCGAGCCGCTGATGCGGCTGGTCCCCGCCGAGCTGCCGCTGCGGCTGGTCGAGGGGGCCGCCGAGACCGGCGAACGGCTCGTCGGCCTGGTGGACACCGTCGTGTTCACCGGCAGCGTGCCGACCGGCCGCCGGGTGGCCGAGGCCGCGGCGCGCGCGTTCGTCCCCGCCCACCTGGAGCTGGGCGGCAAGGATCCGGCGATCGTGCTGGCGGGCGCCGACCTGGAACGGGCGGCCGAGGCCGTCCTGTGGGGCGGCACGGCCAACGCCGGGCAGTCCTGCCAGTCCGTCGAACGCGTCTACGTCGAGCGCGGCGCGTACGACACGTTCCTCGGCCTGCTCGCCGACCGGGCCGCGCGCACCCGGCTGACCTGCGAGGGCGGCCCCATCGGGCCGATCATCGACCCCGCGCAGGCCGGCGTCATTGCGGCCCACCTGGCCGACGCCGCCGCCAAGGGGGCGCTGACCCACACGGGCGGCGCGATCGAGCGGCACGGCGGCGGGCTGTGGTGCCGTCCCACCGTGCTGTCGCGGGTGCGGCACGACATGCTGGTCATGACGGAGGAGACGTTCGGGCCGGTGCTGCCGGTCATGGCCGTGTCCGGGGCGGAGGAGGCGGTGGAGCTGGCCAACGACAGCGCGTACGGGCTGTCGGCCGCCGTGTTCGCCGCCACCGAGAAGGAGGCGCTGGCCGTCGCGGCCCGGCTGAACGCCGGCGCGGTCAGCGTCAACGACGCCGCGCTGACCGCGCTCGTCCACGAGGGCGAGAAGAACTCCTTCGGCCTGTCGGGGCTCGGCGGCTCGCGCATGGGCGCCGCCTCGATCGGCCGGTTCCTGCGCCGCAGGGCGTACCTGATCAACCGGTCCGGGGCCGCCGACCCGTGGTGGCACCCCAGGGAGGGATAGAGCATGGGACTGCGTGCCGAGATGCCGCTGCTGGCCCGCCACGAGGGCGAGTGGGCCGGCGAGTACGTGCACGTCGACAAGGACGGCGCCGTGATCGACCGCCACCACGTCGAGATGACCTGCGCGATCGTCGACGACACCGGCTACCACCAGACCAACCGCTACCGCTGGGACGACGGCCGCACCGAGGTGCACGAGTTCCCCGGCACATACCTGGGCGGCGGCCGGTGCGCGTTCGACACCGATCGGCTGACCGGCCAGTTCTGGGAGCTCGACGACAGCACCATCTACCTGACCTGGCGCTTCAAGGCCGAAGGCGACGACCTGCGGCTGTTCGAGCTGATCGTGCTGAGCCCGGACGGCGGCTCCCGCAGCCGCACCTGGCAGTGGATCAGGAACGGCGAGTGCGTGCGGCGCACGCTGATCGACGAGCACAGGACCGCCTGACATGACCGCCTGCACCGCCCTGGCGCTCCAGATCGCGGCGAGGGCCGTCACCGACCGCGCCGACCTGGCCGCCGCCGTCGGGCGCGTGGCGGAGCGCGTCGGCGGCAGCAAGGCGTGGCTCGGCCCCGCCCTGCGGCTGGTGGTGCTGCCGGAGTACGTCCTGACCGGCTTCCCCGCCGGGCAGGGCCCGGCCGAGTGGCGCGAGAAGGCCGCCCTCGACGTGGACGGGCCCGAGTACCGGGCGCTGGCCGCGATCGCCGCCGACGAGGACGTGTTCCTGTGCGTCAACGCCTACGAGCGCGACGAGCACTTCCCCGGCCTGTACTTCCAGGCGTGCGTGATCCTCTCCCCGGCGGGGGAGGCGGTGCTGCGCTACCGGCGGCTGCACTCGCTGTTCACGCCCACGCCGTACGACGTGTGGGAACGCTACCTCGACCGGTACGGCCTCGACGGCG
Organism: Nonomuraea sp. NPDC048881; assembly: GCF_040649795.1. NCBI lineage: Bacteria > Bacillati > Actinomycetota > Actinomycetes > Streptosporangiales > Streptosporangiaceae > Nonomuraea > Nonomuraea sp. NPDC048881. The sequence goes on along the minus strand of NZ_JBEZGC010000016.1, from coordinate 167,801 downwards.
TGCTGCCGGTCGCGCGCACCGAGATCGGCAACCTGGCCGCCCTCGCCTCGGAGGAGATCCTGATGCCCGAGCTGGCCAGGGCGCTGGCGCTGCGCGGCGCTGAGGTGTTCTGCAACCCGACCTCCGAGGCGTACTCGCCCGCCCTGACGCCCAAGGCCGTCGCCCGCCGCGCCCGCGCTCTGGAGAACCTGGCCTTCGTCGTCTCGGCCAACACCGCCGGGCTGTCCGGCATCGCGATCCCGGGCGACTCCGTCAACGGCGGCTCGGAGGTGATCGACCACGAGGGCCGCGCGCTGGCCCAGGCCGGGCCGGGGGAGACGCTGGTCGCCGCCGCCGAGCTGGACCTGGCCGCGCTGCGCCGCGCCCGCCGCAGGCCCGGCATGGCGAACCTGCCCAGCCGGGTCAAGACCGGGCTGTGGGCGCGCGAGTACGCCGCGCACGACGTCGAACGGCCCGCCGACCTGGAGGCCGCCCCGGACCGCGGCTTCCACGTCGCCCGGCAGCGCGAGATCATCGAACGCCTGCACGGCCGGGGCTGAACGTCAGGCGCGGGCGTAGCGGCGCAGCAGCCCCCGCTCGGCCGCCAGGAAGATCGAGTTGAGCGCCACGCCGAGCACGCCCAGCAGCACGATCCCGGCCCACATGGCCGGGATGTCGAACTGGCTCTGCGCCTCCAGCAGGCGGTGGCCGATGCCCTCGCTGCTGCCGTACAGCTCGGAGATCACCATCATGATCAGCGCCAGCGACACGCTGAGCCGCAGCCCGGCCAGGATCTTCGGCGCGGCCGCGGGCAGGACGACGTGGAACAGGCGGGTGGCCGCCGACAGGCGGAAGACCCGGCCGGTGTCGAGGTAGCCGCGGTCGACGTGGCGGCCGCCGTCCATCGAGTTGATCAGTACGGGCCACACGACCCCGTACACGATCGAGGCGAGCTGCATCGGGGTGCCGATCTTGAACAGCAGCAGGAACACCGGCAGCAGCGCCGCGGGCGGCACCGAGCGGCCGAGGTGCAGCAGCGGCTCGGCCAGCGCCGCCAGCCACTCCAGGCGGCCCAGCGCCAGGCCCAGCGCCACCCCCGCCAGCGCGGCCAGCGCCCACCCTGTCACCAGCCGCCCGAGGCTGGGCAGCAGGTCGGCGATCGCCTCGTCGGTCAGGAACAGCCGGCCCGGCGAGCCGGAGAACCACATCTCGCGCAGCCGCGCCAGGATCGTGCTGGGCGGCGGGAAGTAGACGGCCGCCGCCCGCCGGGCGACCAGCTCCCACGACACCGCCACCACGGGCAGCAGCCAGTGGCGGCGCGCCCACCGCCAGACGGTCGCCGCGGCCCCGCCCGGCCCCGGCCGGGTCACGCCGCCACCTGCGCGCGGGCGTGGTGCCAGCGGAACAGCCGCCGCTCGGCCGTGGTGACCAGCAGGTTGGCCGCCAGCCCGAGCAGGCCCGCCCACAGCGTGCCGGCCAGCACCCGGTCGACGTGGTTGGCGCTGCCGGCCTGGAGCAGGAACGTGCCGATGCCGTCGCCGCCCGCGATGAGCTCCACGCTGACGGCGACGATGAGGGTGACCCCGACGGAGATGCGCACGCCGGTCGCGACGAACGGCGCGGCGCTCGGCAGCGAGACCCGCAGCACGACCGCCAGCGGGCCGAAGCCGAAGCTGCGCAGCGTCTCCTTGGCCTGCGGGTCGACGTCGGACAGGCCGTACATGGTGTTGACGAGCAGCGGCCAGCAGCAGGTGTAGACGATCAGCGAGGTCTTGGCGTCGGCGCTGTCGGGGAACAGGAACATGGCCAGCGGGATCAGCGACACCGACGGGATCGGCCGCAGGAACTCCACCAGCGGCCGCGCCGAGCGTTCCACCACCGGCACCGTGCCGAGCAGCAGCCCGGCCGGCACCGCCACCGCGATCGCGATCAGCAGGCCGGCCGCGCACGCGCCGAGCGTGGCCAGCACCTGCGCGTGGAAGGCGCCGTCGGCCGCCAGCCCGGCCGCGGCGGCCAGGACGTCGGAGGCGTACGGCAGCACCCCGGGGTCGATGAGCCCGGCCCGGCCCGCGGCCTCGGTCAGGACCAGCGCCCCGGCGACCCCCGCCGTCCCGAGGACCAGCCGCCCGCCCCGCGTGATCATTCCAGGCCGGTCGCGATCTGCGTGCCGACGTCAGGCTTGCTCTTCAGGTAGCCGTAGCCGACGAGCAGGTCGGCCAGCTTCTGGAAGCCCTCCCGGGGCGGCTCCATCGAGAAGACGCCGAGCTTCATGGCCGCCGCGCTCGCCGCGTCGATCTGCGTGTACGTCGGGATGACCTCGTCGATCGCCTTGCGGTCGGCGGCGGCGACGGCCTGGGCCTTGGCCAGGGCGCGGTGGAAGGCGGCGGCGGTGCGGGGGTTGGCGGCCAGCCAGGACTCGGACACGCCCCAGCCGTCGATCGGGATGCCCGCGGTCGGGCCCGACATGGTGTCGATCACCTCGGTGCCGCCCGCCTTCTTGGCGGCGGTCAGGAACGGCTCGACCAGCCAGGCGGCGTCGACCTTGCCCGAGGCCAGCGCGCCGAGCTGCTCGTTGAACGGCATCGCCACGTACTTGACGGCGTCGGGGGCGAGCCCGGCCTGCTGGAGGTGGGCGTTGGTGACCGTCTGGCCGAGCGCCTTGAGCACGTTGACCGCGACCGTCCTGCCCTTGAGGTCGGTGGCGGATTTGACCGGCGACCCCTTGGGCACGACGACGCCCGCGACTCCGGGGGCCGACTCCTGGCTGTGCTGGAACAGTTTGAGCTTGGCCGCCCCGGAATCGTTGATGGACAGCAGCGAGACGTAGGAGGTCAGGAACGCGTCCATGCTGCCGTTGAGTATTTTCGGCATGACCGCCTGAGGGGCCTGGATGATCTCGGTCTTGACCGTCAGGCCCTCGGCCTTGAAGAAACCGCGTTTCTCGGCGATGAACAGCGGCGCCGCCGACGGCACCGGCACCACGCCGACGAGGAGCTGCGTCTTCTCCAGCCCGCCGGAGCTGCCGGAGCCGCTGGTGGGGGTGGGGGCCGCGCCGCCGCCGCAGGCCGCGAGGCCGGCGACGAGGGCCAGCGCGGCGGCGGCGTGTGCGATCTTCACGATGCTCTCTCCTGACTGGCCGGCGCGATTCCTGGCCGGGCGAGGGGAGAATCGCGGCGCGCGCACGGCCGGACGCGGGCCCGAATCGCCCGAACCCCCGACCCATTCGGCGCCACCGGAAAGCCCCGCTGCCACGAATGGCGATCGTACAGCAGGAGTCGCGGCCACCGCCATGAAACAAACCGGGCATTTGTATTGGCGGCCCTGACGGTCGGTATAAGTCCGGGTAAATCTTCGCGTATATCCCTGGCCATTGTGGGAGCAATTGCTGAACTGCGTATCGCCGCCGACGCGGTCATTGCCGCTCCTTGGGCGTGCCATGAGAGCCGGGTTGAGAGCATGTGGGCGGCAGGAGTCCCGGCGAGACCGGTGAGGGGGTGGGGGCCCTGCGGCCGCTTCGGCTCTCGGTCCAGGCGCGTCTCATCCTGGCGACCGCCGTGTTGTCGCTCATCGTCTGCGCGGCGATCGGCGTCGCCCTCGACCTGCTGATCCGCGACAGGATGCGGCAGGACGTCTTCGCCGACACCCAGCGGGCCACCACCGAGTGGATCGGCTCGATGGGCACCACCTTCCCGCCCCCGGTCACCACCTCGTACGTCGACCTCATCCAGCTCGTGGACGCCCGCGGGCACGTGGTCGCGGCCAACCGCGCCGCGCGGGGCAGGCCGCCCGTCAGCACGCTCTGGCCGCCCTCCGACGAGCGCATCCGGCACGGCGTGGCCTGCCGGGGGGACGAGTGCCTGATGTTCACCGCCACCCGGCCCTCGCCGCAGGAGGAGCGGCTGCTGTGGCATGGCGCGTCCCACGTCGTCTACGCCGCCCGGGTGGAGCCGCCGCTGCTGTCCACCCACCGCCTGGAGCTGATCATCGTCGCCGGGGGCCTGGCCGTCAGCGCGTTGCTGACCTGGATCGCCGCGTTCCTCATCGGGCGCACGCTGCGGCCGGTCGAGGCGATGCGGGCCAGGATGGCCGAGATCACCGTCACCGACCTGAGCAAGCGGGTGCCCGAGCCGCCCGGCGGCGACGCGGTCGCCGAGCTCGCGCGCACCGCCAACAGGACGCTGGCCCGCCTGGAGGAGGCGGTCGAGCAGCAGCGCAACTTCTCCTCCATGGTCTCCCACGAGCTGCGCACGCCGCTGACCGGCCTGCGCGCCCGGCTGGAGGAGGCGCTGACCTACCCCGACGTGGACCCCCGCGCCGCCCTGAGCGACGCCCTGTCCACCGCCGACCGGTTCCAGGCGATCATCGAGGAGATGTTGCTGCTGGCCCGCGTCCGCACGGCGTCCCCGCACGACCGGAAGCCGGTGCGGCTCGGGGAGCTGGTCCGCGAGGAGGTCGCGAGCCGGCGGGCGGGCCTGCTGATCCGCGTGCACGTCGAGGAGGACCTCCAGGTGCTCGGCAACCGCGTCCAGCTCGGCGAGGTGCTGACGAACCTGCTGGTCAACGCCCAGCGGCACACCCGCACGATGGTCGAGGTCCGGGTGGAGCGCAGAGACGGCCAGGCGGTGGTCACGGTCCGCGACGACGGCGCGGGCGTCGCGCCCGGCGACCGCGAGCGGGTGTTCGACCCCTTCGTCCGCCTGTCGGAGGGACGCCGGCGCGACCCCGGGGGCAGCGGACTCGGCCTGGCCATCTCCCGCGCCATCGCCCGCGCCCACCAGGGCGACCTGGAGATCGAGGACACCCCGGACGGCCCCTGCTTCGCCCTGCGCCTCCCGCTCCCCGCCCCCGGCCCGGACGCCCAGCCGCGCTAGCGACCGGTTTCGGCCGCCGGGCGGCGGGCAGTCGGGCGGGACCCCGAGACGAGGAGGACCATCGTGCCGACCGCGCGAGAGATCATGACCCCGCACGCGGAGTGCGTGAGCGCCGAGGAGTCCGTGCTGGTGGCCGCCGAGAAGATGGCCCGCCTGGACGTCGGGTCGCTGCCCATCTGCGGCTCCGACGACCGGCTGAAGGGCATGCTCACCGACCGCGACATCGTGGTGAAGGTGCTGGCCGCGGGCAAGGACCCGGCTCAGTGCCGGGCGGGCGAGCTGGCCCAGGGCGAGGCCGTCACCATCGGCGCCGACGACGACGCCCGCGAGATCCTGCGCACCATGGCCGGCCACCGCGTGCGGCGCCTGCCGGTCATCGACGGGCACCGCCTCGTGGGGATCGTCGCGCTCGCCGAAGTCGCCAAGTCGGTGCCCGACGCCAAGGTGGGCGACCTGCTCGACGCCCTCACCACGGACTGACCGGCAGCACGGCCTGACCCGGCGCCACGGAGCGCCCAGGACGGCGTGGGCGGCGGATGCGTCCCTCGGGGGCGCCCCGCCGCCCGGCCGAACCTCGCCCGCGTCCTCAGGACGCGGTCACTGGCACTTGCCCTTCAGCCACGCGCTGAACTCCGGCGTGTAGTCGGTGGCCACCCGCTTGGCCCCGCTCGCCAGCGCCGACTTCCACGCGTTCTCGTTCAGGGTCCAGGAGGGCGGCGGCTCCTCCCACTTGGTCACCTCCGGCCAGATCGGGCCGCCGGTCAGCACCTGGCTCAGGCCCGCGGCGGTCACGCGGGTCCTGAGCTCGGCGGCGATCGCGCTGTCGTGGGAGTACAGGATGATCTCCTGCGCCTGGTGGTTCTCCTTGACCGGCCCGAGCACCTCGTTCCACGCCTGCGCCTTGACGGTGGCGTTCGAGCTGAGCAGCGACTGGCGGGCCTCGGGCTTGATCTCGACCAGCCCGATCATGCCGGCCGACCTCATCGCGGCCAGCCACTCGCGGAAGGTGTAGACGGTCTCGCCCTTGAACAGGCCGCGCACGATGGTCCGGCCCTTGAGCGCGGTGTCGCCCGCCGCCCACCAGATCTCGGTGATGTTCTTCTTCGTGCCCGACAGGCCCCAGGTCGAGGTGTTGTGCCACATGACGGCCTTGGTGCCGTCCTTGGTCAGCTGGAGGTCGGCCTCGACGCCGGAGGCGCCCCAGCCCTTGTAACGCTTCACGGCGGTGGGGTTGTTGGGCTGGCGCACCTGGTCCCGTTCCCAGGCGTTGGCGCCGGTCGGGTAGCCGCCGTGCCCGAAGATCAGGGGGCAGGCGGGAAGTGCGGCGGCCTGGGCGGCGGGCTGGGCCGCGGGCTGGGCGGCGGACGGCGAGGTGAGCGAGGAGGCCAGCGTCAGGGCGGCGAGGGAGGCGGCGAGGGGGACGGCCAAGGCACGCACCTTTCGATCTTGTAGTTGCCCGCACTCTGCCACATTCATGGACGTTCCGTCCTGGGGAAGCGGCTCGGCGGGCGAGGGCTGCGCAGGCGTGACCCCGGGTCGCCGGTACAGTCGTCGGTACCGTGACGGCTTGTGGCAGGCTGCCACGGGAACCGGCGCTCGAACCCTGTGGCGGGGCCTGTTTTTGTGGGATCCACACAAAGCAGGAGCCCCGGCGTGCACTATGCGGACATTGGTGCACGCGGCGGTGATCGAGCACGGTAGAGACAGTGACAGGCGAGGCTCCGGGACAACCCCGGACTTCGCCTACTTGTACGGGGTACGTGGGAGGCTCAACCGGTGTTCAATCGTGTCGCCATCGTCAACCGCGGAGAGGCCGCGATGCGGCTCATCCACGCCGTCCGGGATCTTTCGGCGGAGACCGGCAAGCGGATCGAGACGATCGCGCTCTACACCGACGCCGACCGCGACGCGACCTTCGTCCGCGAGGCGGACGTCGCCTACCCGCTGGGGCCCGCCTCCGCGCGCCCGTACCTCGACCACGCCGTGCTGGAGCGGGCGCTGATCGAGACCGGCGCCGACGCCGCGTGGGTCGGCTGGGGCTTCGTCGCCGAGGACCCGGCCTTCGCCGAGCTGTGCGAGAAGATCGGCGTCACCTTCGTCGGGCCGAGCGCGGAGGCGATGCGCCGGCTCGGCGACAAGATCGGCGCCAAGCTCATCGCCGAGGAGGTCGGCGTCCCCGTCGCGCCGTGGAGCCGCGGCGAGGTGGCCACGCTCGCCGACGCCCTGCGCGCCGGCGACGAGATCGGCTACCCCCTGATGCTCAAGGCGACCGCGGGCGGCGGCGGGCGCGGCATCCGCATGGTCGCCTCGGCCGACGAGCTGGCCGACGCCTACGAGCGCACCAGCCAGGAGGCCGAGCGCGCGTTCGGCTCGGGCGTGGTCTTCCTGGAGCGCCTGGTCACCGGCGCCCGCCACGTCGAGGTGCAGGTCATCGCCGACGGCCAGGGCACCGCGTGGGCGCTGGGCGTGCGCGACTGCTCGGTGCAGCGGCGCAACCAGAAGATCATCGAGGAGTCCGCCTCCCCGGTCCTGACCGGCGACCAGGCCGACGAGCTGAAGGCGTCGGCCGCGCGGCTCGCCGTGGCCGTCGGCTACCGCGGCGCCTGCACCGTCGAGTTCCTCTACCACCCCGGCGACAAGATGTTCGCCTTCCTGGAGGTCAACACCCGGCTCCAGGTCGAGCACCCGATCACCGAGCTGACCACCGGCACCGACCTGGTCCGGCTGCAGCTGCACGTCGCCGCCGGCGGACGCCTGGACGGCCCCCGGCCGGCCGAGAGCGGCCACGCCGTGGAGGCCCGGCTCAACGCCGAGGACCCCGACCGCGACTTCGCCCCCGCGCCGGGCCGCATCGCCCGCCTGGTGCTGCCCGCCGGGCCCGGCATCCGCGTCGACACCGGCGTCAGCGAGGGCGACACCATCCCCGCCGACTTCGACTCGATGATCGCCAAGATCATCGCCTACGGCCGCGACCGCGAGCAGGCCCTGGCCCGCCTGCGCCGCGCGATGGCCGCCACCACCGTGATCATCGAGGGCGGCGCCACCAACAAGAGCTTCGTGCTCGACCTGCTCGACCAGCCCGAGGTGATCGACGCCGTCGCCGACACCGGCTGGATCGACCGCGTACGCGCCGAGGGCCGCCTGGTCAGCCACCGCCACTCCGCGGTCGCCCTGGCCGCCGCCGCGATCGAGGCGTACCAGGACGAGGAGGAGGTCAGCCGCAACCGGCTGCTGGCCACCGCCCACGGCGGGCGCCCGCAGGTGCAGCACGAGACCGGCCGCCCGCTGACCCTCAAGCTCCGCGGCGCCGGCTACCGGCTCACGGTGGCCAGGGCCGGGCAGCGGCGCTTCCGCGTCGGCATCTCCGACGGCGACCGCTCCCACCCGCTCGACGTCGAGATCGACCGCTTCGACGAGCACGCCGGCCGCATCACCGTCAACGGCCGCCGCTTCCGCCTGATGTCGGCCACCCACGGCCCGATCCACCTGGTCGAGGTCGACGGCGTCACCCACCGCATCAGCCGCGACGAGGGCGGCGTCGTCCGCTCGCCCGCGCCCGCGCTGGTGGTGGCGACGCCCCTGTCGGCCGGCGACGAGGTCGAGGCGGGCGCGCCGATCCTGGTGCTGGAGAGCATGAAGATGGAGACGGTGCTGCGCGCGCCGTTCCGCGCCCGCGTCCGCGAGTGCGGCGTCTCGGTCGGCAGCCAGGTCGAGGCCGGCGCGCCGCTGATGCGCCTGGAACCCCTCGCCGGCGCCGAGGCCGAGCAGGCCGCCGCCACGACGGGCGCCGCCGAGATCGACCTGCCCGCCGCCCCGCCGCGGGCCTCCGCCGCCGAACAGGCCGAGCGCGGCGTCCAGGACCTGCGCGAGCTGCTGCTCGGCTTCGACGCCGACCGCCACGAGCGCACCCGCATGTTGTCGGGCTACCTGGCCGCGCGGGCCGAGCTCGACGACCGCGTGATCGAGGGCGAGCTCGACCTGCTCACCGTCTTCGCCGACCTGTCCGAGCTGAGCCGCAACAAGCCGGGCGGCGAGCTCGACGTCGAGCCGGGCAGCCCGGTGCACAGCCCGCGCGAGTACTTCCACAGCTACCTGCAGAGCCTCGACGTCGAGCGCGCCGGCCTGCCGGAGGCGTTCCAGGCCAAGCTGCGGCGCATGCTCAGGCACTACGGCGTCGAGGAGCTCGACCGCACCCCGGAGCTGGAGGCCGCGGTCTTCCGGATCTTCCTGGCCCAGCAGCGGATGACCGCCGGCGTCGCCGTCGTGTCGGAGCTGCTGCGCACCTGGCTGGCCGGCGCGCCGCCGCGCGAGTCGCTCGGCGAGCGGGCCGGGCTCGCCCTGGAGCACCTGGTCGAGGCCACGCAGGTGCGCTTCCCCGTGGTCGCCGACCTGGCCCGCGGCGTCGTGTTCCGCTGGTTCGCCCAGCCGCTGCTGCGCCGCAACCGCGCCAAGGTCTACGCCGCGGTCCGCGACGAGCTGCGCCACCTCGACCGCGACCCCGACGCGCCCGACCGCGCCGAGCGCATCCAGGCCATGGTGGCCAGTTCCGAGCCGCTCGTCCGGCTGCTCGGCCAGCGCATCGGCCGGCCCGAACGCGACCTCGCGCCCCTGCTGGAGGTCCTGACCCGCCGCTACTACGGCAACCGCGGGCTGGCGCAGGTCACCACCCGCGACAGCGCGGGCTGCCGGTTCGTCACCGCCGAGCACACCGGCCCGCGCGGCGTGACCCGCCTGGTCACCACCGCCGTCGACATCGCCGCCCTGCCCGCCGCCGTCGACGCCGTGGGCGCGCTGGCCGAGGGGGTGGGCGGGCGCGGGCTCGTCGCCGACCTCTACCTCACCTGGGACGACCAGCCCGACGCCGAGGAGATGGCCGTACGGCTCGGGCAGGTCCTGGCCGAGCGCCCGCAGATCGCGGGCGTACGGCGGATCACCACCACCGTCGTGGGCACCAGCGGCGCGGTCATGCACCACCACTTCACCTTCCGCCCCGACGGCGCGGGCTTCGCCGAGGACCGCCTGATCCGCGGCCTGCACCCGCAGATCGCCCAGCGCCTGCAACTGCACCGGCTCCAGGAGTTCGACCTCACCCGGCTGCCCTCGGTCGACGAGGAGCTCTACCTGTTCAAGGCCGTCGCCAAGAGCAACCCGGCCGACGAGCGGCTCATCGCCATGGGCCAGGTCCGCGACCTGACGCCGCTGCGCGAGGCCGACGGCCGCCTGGTCGCGCTGCCCGCCGTCGAGGACGCACTCAACGCCGGCCTCGACGCGATCCGCAACATCCAGGCCCAGCGCCCCCAGAACAAGCGCTTCGACACCAACCGCATCATGATGTACGTCTGGCCCTCGACCGAGCTGACCACCGACGAGCTCAACATGCTGGTCCAGCGCATCCTGCCGACCACGGCGGGCGCCGGGCTGGAGGAGGTCCAGTTCGTGGCCCGCCAGCGCACCCCCTCGGGCGAGCTGAGCGAGGTCGCCGTGCGCATCACCCTCGGCCCCGGCCACGGCGCCAGCCTGCACGTCGGCAAGCCGTCCGACGAGCCGGTCCAGCCGCTCGACGACTACCGCCAAAAGGTGCTGCGCGCCGCCCGGCGCGGCAACGCCTACCCCTACGAGCTGACCGGCCTGCTCGCCGGCCCGCAGGGCCGCTTCGTCGAGCACGACCTCGACGCCGACGGCGTGCTCGTCCCGGTCGACCGGCCCAAGGGCAACAACTCCGCGGCGATCGTGGCCGGCGTGGTCACCACGCCGACCGCCCGCCACCCCGAAGGCGTCACCCGGGTGGTGCTGCTCGGCGACCCGACCAAGGCGCTGGGCGCGCTGTCGGAGCCGGAGTGCTCGCGGGTGATCGCCGCGCTCGACCTGGCCGAGCGCATGCGCGTGCCGTTGGAGTGGTTCGCGCTGTCGGCCGGCGCCCGGATCTCGATGACCTCGGGCACCGAGAACATGGACTGGGTGGCGGCGGCGCTCAAGCGCATCGTCACCTTCACCCAGGCCGGCGGCGAGATCAACATCGTGGTCGCGGGGATCACCGTGGGGGCGCAGCCGTACTGGAACGCCGAGGCGACGATGCTCATGCACACCAAGGGCATCCTGGTGATGACCCCCGACTCGGCGATGGTGCTCACCGGCAAGCAGTCCCTCGACTTCTCCGGCGGCGTGTCGGCCGAGGACAACTTCGGCATCGGCGGCTACGACCGCGTCATGGGGCCCAACGGCCAGGCCCAGTACTGGGCGCCCAACCTGCCGGCCGCCCGCGACGTGCTGATGGCCCACTACGACCACACCTACGTCGTGCCCGGCGAGAACGGCCCCCGGCGGGCCCCGACCGCCGACCCGGCCGACCGGGACGTCCGCGACTACCCGCACGCCGTGGCGGGCAGCGACTTCACCACCGTCGGCCAGATCTTCTCCGCCGAGCACAACCCCGACCGCAAGAAGCCGTTCGACATCCGCACCGTGATGCGCGCCCTGTCCGACCAGGACCACCCGGTGCTGGAACGCTGGGCGGGCATGGCCGACGCCGACACCTCGGCCGTCCAGGACGTGCACATCGGCGGCCGGCCGGTCTGCCTGATCGGCATCGAGTCACGGCCGGTGCCGCGGCGCGGCTTCCCGCCCGCGGACGGGCCCGACTCGTACACGGCCGGCACGTTGTTCCCGCGCTCGTCGAAGAAGACCGCGCGGGCGATCAACGCGGCCTCCGGCAACCGGCCGCTGGTGGTGCTGGCGAACCTGTCCGGCTTCGACGGCTCGCCCGAGTCGATGCGCAAGCTCCAGCTGGAGTACGGCGCGGAGATCGGCCGGGCGATCGTCAACTTCGACGGGCCGATCGTGTTCTGCGTCATCTCCCGCTACCACGGCGGCGCGTTCGTGGTGTTCTCCAAGGCGCTCAACCCGAACATGACCGTGCTGGCGCTGGAGGGCTCGTTCGCCTCGGTGCTCGGCGGCGCCCCGGCCGCGGCGGTGGTCTTCTCCGGCGAGGTGAACAACCGCACCGCGACCGACCCGCGCGTGAGCGAGCTGCAGCGGCAGGTCGCGGCGGCCAGCGGCGCCGAGCGGGCCGCGCTCAACGCTCGCCTGGCCGAGGTCCAGCCGGCCGTACGGGCGGAGAAGCTGGGCGAGGTGGCCGCGGAGTTCGACCGGGTGCACAACATCCAGCGCGCGGTCGAGGTGGGCTCGGTCGACGCGATCATCAGCGCCGCCGAGCTGCGTCCGCGGATCATCGAGGCCATCGAACGCGGCATCGCCCGCCTGCACCAGGGCTGACCCCGCCCGCCCCCCGGGCCGCCGGTCCGGGGGGCGAGGGCGCCGGGGCCTCAGTCGCGCGGCTCGACGAACAGGAACACCGGCATGGTGATCGTGAGGAGCGCGCCGGGGGCCGGCGCCTGGGCGGTCACCACCCATGCGCCCGTCTCCGGACCGCCGTCGGGGTTGATCCGCCGCACCCGCGCGGTGACCCCCAGCGCGGCGAGCCGCCCGTTCGCCGCGTCCAGCTCCACGCCCGACAGCGCGGGCATGGAGCCGAGGTAGGTGGGGGAGGCCGTCGCCGGGAGCGGCGTGCGAGGGGGCGGGGCGGCGCGGTCGCCGGCGCCCTCCAGCAGCAGCGCGGTGAACGTCCCGCTCAACGCGAGCCCCATCACGACGAACGTGGCGATCAGGCGTGCCTCCGGCCGGTTCACGCCTCCTTTGTACGCCATCGGGATCACGTCGTCGGCCTGCGCGGCGTGGCGTCCTTCGTCGCTGGGGCGAAGTGGCCAGAATGGGAAGCATCTGGTCACTCAACGTGAGGGGAACGATGCGGTCGATCACATGGGCGGCAGCGGTCGCCGTCACGGTTGTGGTCGCGGGACCCGCCGCCCTCGCCGCGGCGGACACGGGGCCGGACGGGGACACGACCTGGCAGAAGCTCACCTCCTTCCGGGTCTCGCCGGCGGCGCCGCACCAGAACGACGCCCTCCGGCTGCTCATCCACTGCCCTTCCCAGGCCAACCACGCCGTCGTCGGGTCCACGGCGTTCCCGATCAAGGGGTCGTGGCGGATCTTCCGCGAGGTGGGGGTCGGGCTGGGCGGGATGGGGTTCGGCAAGAAGGGCGTCGTCATCTCCCGGTACGCGCCGCCGGGGGAGCACGTGGTGCGCCTGAAATGCGTCAAGGTGACGGCCGACTGGCTGACCGGCCTCAGGAAGGTCAAGGTCATCAGCCGGTCCGAGGTCCCGCTCGTGGTACGCCCGTTCCGCCTCGGCCAGTTCTTCTGACGCGCTGCCGCCGCCCGGATCGTTCCTGGTCCGAGCAGGGAGCCGGCACATACCCGTACCGGGTCCAGGTTGCCCGAGTGGGGCGCCTCCCGTATCCTGCACGTTCGTGAGAGCCGGAGCGACGGGGGGAGGGCCGGTGGGGATCCTGCGGCGGGGTGCGCGCGCACTCCTGCTCGTCGTCCTCGCCCTCGGCGTGTGCGGGATGCACACGCTCGGCCATGTGAACGCCCGGCACGACATGGCGAACGCCCGGCCCGTTCTGGCGGTCGCCCACGAGCTGCCCGTCGTCCCCGTCGCCGCGCTGGCGGGGCTCGCGCCCGGCCACGAGATGCCGGGGCTCGATCCGGCCGGGGTGTGCCTGGCCGTCCTGACCTCGCTGCTCGTCGTGGTGCTGCTGGCCCTGTGGGTGGGGGTGCGGCGGCGGGCCGTCGGCGGCGCCGGTCCCGGCCCGGCCTTCCGGCCCGTCGCCCGGCCGCCGCCGCGACCGACGTCCCTGCGGCTGGCTCGTCTCTCGATCCTGCGCATATAGGCCGGTCATCCGCGCGGACGCCCTCGACGGCGATCCGCGCGCATCGGCCTACCCGCAGTTCCAGCGAACGAGAGAGCACATCAGCATGTCCACCAACCGTAAGATCGGCCTGGCCGCCGCCGCGGGCGCGCTCGTCCTGCTCGCCGCGTGCGGCGCGAACGACACCGCCTCCACGGCCGCGCCCGAGGCCACGACCGCCAGCGCCACCGCCAGCGCGCCGCCGTCGCAGCCGTCGTTCAACGACGCGGACGTCATGTTCGCCCAGATGATGATCCCGCACCACCAGCAGGCGGTCGAGATGGCCGAGCTCGCCCCGCAGCGGGCGAAGGACCCCGAGATCAAAAAGCTCGCGGCCGACATCAAGGCCGCCCAGGACCCGGAGATCCAGACCATGAAGGGCTGGCTGACCGAGTGGGGCAAGCCCGTCCCGTCCGGGGGCATGGGGCATGACATGCCCGGGATCATGTCCGCCGAGGACATGAAGAAGCTCGACGGGGCCAAGGGGGCCGCCTTCGACCGGCTCTTCGCCGAGCAGATGATCGCCCATCACGAGGGAGCGATCGAGATGGCCCGTACCGAGCAGGCGAGCGGGGTGAATCCGCAGGCCAAGGAGCTGGCCAAGGCCATCGAGAGCACGCAGCAGGCCGAGGTGGCCCAGCTCCGCAAGCTCCTCGAACGTCTCTGACGCCACCCGCCGCCCGGACGCATGCGCCGTCCGGGCGGCGCCGGGCGCGTCCTGCCCGGCCACTGTCACCGCGCGAACCGTGCCTTCCCCTTGTACGGCCGGGGGGCGGAGGTGTTCGTGGACGCGGCGGGGTGATGCCTGGAGGCAGAGCATCGCCGAAGGGCCACGCCGGGGTTGCCGCCCGTCCGGGGGTTCCGTGTGCGCGGTCGCGGCTCATGAAAGACGGGCCCGTCCAAGGGTGGGGTTTGTCTGGGTTTTTGGTGGTGTGTGCGTGTCGGGGAGGTGAACGGCGGGGTTGGTTTGGGGGGAAGGGTTGCGGATGGGGGTGTTCTTGTTTACCGTCCGCTGTGAGGGTTAGGAAAGTTTCCTAACGCCTGTTCACCGATCACGGTCCACCTGCGGATGGCCCCATGGCACCCCCTATCCGAAGGATCAACGCATGATCAAACGTCCTGAGCGGCGACCCCGGCGGTCGTCGCTGCTCGTCACGGCCCTGGTCGCGGCCCTGATGGCGGCCGCGCCCCTGGCGCCGCCGGCCACCGCCGCGGCCGGTTCCAGCGCCGACACGCTGCTGTCAGGCGGCAAACCGGTCACCGCCTCCTCGGTCGAGGGCAGCGGCTTCGAGGCGGCCAAGGCGGTGGACGGCAACGCCTCCACCCGCTGGGCCAGCGTCGAGGGCCACGACCCCGAATGGATCAGGGTCGACCTCGGCGACACGTACAACGTCTCCAGGGTGAAGCTGACCTGGGAGGCGGCCTACGGCAAGTCGTACAAGATCCAGACCTCGCCGGACGGCGCCACCTGGACCGACGTCTACGCCACCACCTCCGGCAACGGCGCGACCGACGACCTGACGGTCAGCGGCAGCGGCCGGTACGTGCGCATGTACGGCACCGCCCGCGGCACGACGTACGGCTACTCGCTCTACGAGCTGGAGGTCTACGGCAGCGGCGGCGGCGGGACCGACACCACCCCGCCCTCGGTCCCGGGCAACCTGCGCGCGACCGGCACCACCTCCACCAGCGTCTCCCTGGCCTGGGACGCCGCCACCGACGACGTGGGCGTCACCGGCTACCTGGTCTACCGGGGCTCGACCCTGGTGACCACCGTGGCGGGCACCACGTACACCGACACCGGCCTGACCCCCGCCACCGCCTACAGCTACACGGTCAAGGCGCGCGACGCGGCGGGCAACCAGTCGGCGGCCACCGGCGCCGTCACCGCGACCACCCAGCCCGGCAGCGGGGGCGGCCCCGCGGTGCCCTTCGGCAGCCACACCATCCCGTACGCGGCGGGCATGCTGCGTCCCTCCGGCGACCAGGCCACGCTGGACGCGCGGGTGGTCGACTACTACAAGCGGTGGAAGGCCGCCTTCGTCCGGCAGAACTGCGGGAACGGCTGGTACGAGGTCATCTCCCCGGACGCCGACCACCCGTACGTGGCCGAGGCCCAGGGCTACGGCATGGTGATCGTCGCGACCATGGCCGGGGCCGACCCCGACGCCAAGAAGATCTTCGACGGCATGGTCAAGTGGATGCTCGCCCACCCGTCGTCCATCAACCCCGACCTGCTGGCCGCCGAGCAGGACACCGCCTGCAAGAGCGTCGACGGCGGCGACGGCGCCACCGACGGCGACATGGACGTCGCCTACGGCCTGCTCCTGGCCCACCGGCAGTGGGGCAGCGCGGGCACGTACAACTACCTCGACCTGGCGGTCAAGCACATCAACGCCATCAAGAAGGACGAGATCAACCCGTCCACGAACCTGCTCAAGCTGGGCGACTGGAGCAGCTCGGGCGACCAGTACTACTACATCACCCGCACCTCCGACTGGATGGTCGACCACTTCAGGGCCTTCAGGAAGGCGACCGGCAACAGCGCCTGGGACACGATCAGGACCGCCCACCAGAACCTGATCACCACCCTCCAGAACAACTACGCCTCGGCCACCGGCCTGCTGCCGGACTTCGTGGTCAACACCAACACCACCGCCAAGCCGGCCCCCGGCCAGGTGCTGGAGGACCCGAACGACGGCCAGTACTGGTGGAACGCCTGCCGTACTCCGTGGCGCATCGCCGACGACGCCGTGACCAGCGGCGACGCCAAGTCGCTCGCCTCGGCCCGGAAGCTCAACTCCTGGATCAAGAGCAAGACCGGCGGCGACCCCGGCAAGATCGCCATCGGCTACAAGCTGAACGGCACGCAGATCTCCAGCGGCAGCGAGGCCGCCTTCTTCGCCCCGTTCGCGGTGGCGGCGATGACGGACTCCGGCAGCCAGTCCTGGCTCGACGTGCTCTGGAACAAGATGCTCGGCACCCCGATCGACGCGAGCAGCTACTACTCGGCCAGCATCCAGCTCCAGGTCATGATCACGGTGACCGGCAACCACTGGGTGCCCTGACCGGCGGCGGAACCCGAGCCGTGCCCGCGGACGCCGTCCGCGGGCACGGCCCCCCGAAGGGAGGAACCCCATGAGACGGGCCCTGCTGACCGGCCTGCTGCCACTCCTGCTGTCCGCCCCGGCCGCCGCGACGCCACTTTCCGGAGAGACCGGTGCAGAGGTGGTCGAGGTGGTCGAGGTGGCCACGGCGGCCCAGCTCGCCGGCGCGCTGGCCGCGGCGGTTCCCGGGCAGACCATCAGGCTCGCGCCCGGCGAGTACCACGGCGCCTTCGTCGCCCGGCGCCCCGGAACGTCCGCCGCCCCGATCACGCTGACCGGACCGGCGGACGCCGTCCTGGTCAACGACGGTCCCTCCGGCGCCGCGCCGTCCTGCCCCGCGCCCGGCGGCGGCTGGGACTCCGGCTACGGGCTGTGGCTGTACGAGGCGCCGTACTGGCGGCTCACCGGGTTCACCGTCAAGGACTCCAAGAAGGGTGTCGTCCTGGACGCCTCCCCGCACGTGGTCATCGACGGCGTGTACGTGCACCACGTCGAGGACGAGGGCGTGCACTTCCGGCGCAGCTCGTCCGACGGCGTGCTGCGCGACTCCCGCATCACCCACACCGGCCTCGTCCAGCCCGGCTACGGCGAGGGCGTCTACCTCGGCTCGGCCGGCTCCAACTGGGGCTGCCACGGCAACACCGGCGGCGCGGACCGCTCGGACCGCGTCCAGGTCACCGGGAACACCATCGGCCCGTACGTCGCCGCCGAGCACATCGACGTCAAGGAGGGCACCAGCGGCGGCCTGATCAGCGGCAACACCTTCGACGGCACCGGCGTCAGCGGCCAGAACTCCGCCGACTCCTGGGTGGACGTCAAGGGCTCCGGCTACACCATCGAGAACAACACCGGCACGTTCGCCCCGCCCGGCACCTTCGCCAACGGCTACGAGACGCACAATCCGGCCACCACGCCGTCCTTCCTCAACGGCTGCGGCAACGTGTGGCGCGGCAACCGGTCCGATCTCGGCGGCGTCGGCGGGTACGCCATCAAGATCACCTCGACGTCGAAGTGCGCGGCCGATCCCAACGTCGTGCACTCCTCCAACACCGTCACCGGCGCCACCCGCGGCCTGACGAACGTCCCGGTGACCCCGGGCTGACGGCCCGCTCAGGACCGGCCGCCCGGCCTCCGGGCGGCCGTCCCGCCGTGCCGCGCGCCGCCCAGGTGAACCCCGCCCAACAGGGTTAAGAAACCTTCCTAACTTCATTGACAGCCCTCAGCGCCCTGCGCCACGATCCCGGTAAGCGGCTCGGCGCGGCTTCCTTCCCCAGGATGTGACGCGCTCAGCGAAAGACCTCCTGCCCCGGCCGCCCACCGGACCGTGCTCCGATCTCTCACTCCCAGGAGAATCGCCATGTCCAGAGTCCGCCTGGCCGTCATGGCCGTGATCGGCCTGCTGGCCGGCCTGCTCGTGGCCGCCAACGCCTCGGCCGGCACCGCCGAGACGCTGCTGTCACAGGGCAAACCCGCCACCTCCTCCTCCAAGGAAGCCACCTCCTACGCCGCCGCCAAGGCCTTCGACGGCGACCTCGCCGCCACCCGGTGGGCCTCGGCCGAGGGCCACGACCCCGAATGGCTGCGCGTCGACCTCGGCGCCGCCCAGCAGATCAGCCGGGTCAAGCTGACCTGGGAGGACGC
The DNA here is from genome assembly GCF_040649795.1 of Nonomuraea sp. NPDC048881. Taxonomy (NCBI): domain Bacteria; kingdom Bacillati; phylum Actinomycetota; class Actinomycetes; order Streptosporangiales; family Streptosporangiaceae; genus Nonomuraea; species Nonomuraea sp. NPDC048881. The sequence continues at coordinate 149,396 of NZ_JBEZGC010000016.1, read as the reverse complement.
CTACGCCACGTCGTACAAGATCCAGACCTCCCCGGACGGGAGCGCCTGGACCGACGTCTACTCCACCACCAGCGGCGACGGCGGCGTGGACGACCTCACCCTGACCGCCACCGGCCGCTACGTCCGCATGTACGGGACCGCGCGCGGCACCGACTACGGCTACTCCCTGTGGGAGATGCAGGTCTACGGCGGCGGCACCCAGCCCACCGACCCGCCGGGCGACACGTTCGTGGTGGCCGCCGCCGGTGACATCGCCGAGCAGTGCACCGCGAGCTCGTCCTCCTGCGTGCACCCGAAGACGGCCGCCCTGGTCGAGTCGATGAACCCCGAGTTCGTCATCACCATGGGCGACAACCAGTACGACGACGCCCTGCTGTCGGACTTCCGCAACTACTACGACAAGACGTGGGGCAGGTTCAAGGCCAAGACCCACCCGGTCCCCGGCAACCACGAGACCTACGACCCGGCCGGATCGGAAGCCGGGTACAAGTCGTACTTCGGCGCGATCGCCTTCCCGCAGGGCAAGAGCTACTACAGCTACGACCGGGGCAACTGGCACTTCGTCGCGCTCGACTCCAACCACTTCGACCAGTCCGCCCAGCTCACCTGGCTCAAGAGCGACCTCGCCGCCACCACCAAGCCGTGCGTGGCCGCGTACTGGCACCACCCGCTGTTCAGCTCCGGCGAGCACGGCAACGACCCCGTCTCCAAGCCCGTGTGGCAGGCCCTGTACGCGGCCGGCGCCGAGTTCGTGCTCAACGGGCACGACCACCACTACGAGCGGTTCGGGCCGCAGAACCCCAGCGCCCAGGCCGACACCGCGAAGGGCATCGTCGAGGTGCTCGGCGGGATGGGCGGCGCGTCGCCGTACCAGATCGAGAACGTGCAGCCGAACAGCCAGAAGCGGCTCAGCGGCACGTTCGGCGTGCTGAAGCTGACCTTCACCGGCAGCACGTTCGGCTGGCAGCTGATCGGGACCGACGGCTCGGTCAAGGACAGCAGCCCGACCTACTCCTGCCACTAGATGTACATCTCGCTTCTCGGCACCCGGCTGACCAGGGCGGTGCCCGCCAACGTGGTGGCGCTCGGCCTGGTCAGCCTGGTCACGGACGTCTCGTCGGAGATGGTCACCGCGGTGCTGCCGCTGTACCTGGTGGGCACGCTCGGGCTCAGCCTGGTGCAGTTCGGCCTGCTGGACGGCCTGTACTTCGGCGTCACCGCGCTGGTCAGGCTGGCCGGCGGGCACGCCGCCGACCGGTGGAGCCGCCGCAAGCTGGTCGCCGGGCTCGGGTACGGGCTCTCGGCCGTCTGCAAGCTGGGCCTGCTCGCGGCCGGCGCATCGGCCGCCGCGCTCGGGCTGGTGCTGGCCGCCGACCGCACCGGCAAGGGGCTGCGCACCGCGCCCCGGGACGCCCTCATCACCCTGAGCGCCCCGCCCGACCGGCTGGGCGGCGCGTTCGGGGTGCACCGGGCGATGGACACCGTGGGCGCCTTCCTCGGGCCGCTGGCCGCCTTCGCGGTGCTGACGGCGACGGCCGGCGCCTACGACGCGGTGTTCGTGACGAGCTTCTGCGTGGCCGCGCTGGCCGTGCTGCTGCTGATCCTCTACGTACGCGACCGGCGCGGCCCGCTGACCGTCCGCGTCCGGCTGCGGGCGGCGGTGACGCGGGAGCCCGGGTTCCGCCGGGCCTGCCTGGTGGCGGTGGCGCTCGGCCTGGTCACGGTCAGCGACTCGTTCGTCTACCTCGTGCTGCAGCGGCGGCTGGCGATCGCGCCCGAACTGTTCCCGCTGCTGCCGCTCGGCACGGCGGGCGCGTACCTGCTGCTCGCCGTGCCGCTCGGCCGGCTGGCGGACCGGTTCGGGCGCGCGGCGGTGTTCGTCACCGGGCACGTGGCGCTGCTCGCGGTCTACCTGGTGCTGATGGGCCCGGCCTGGCTGCTGCCCGCGCTGCTGCTGCACGGCCTGTTCTACGCCGCCACCGACGGAGTGCTGATGGCCCTGACCGGGCCGATGCTGCCCGAGAGCGCGCGCACCGGCGGGCTGGCGCTGCTGCAGACCGGGCAGGCCACGGCCCGGATGGTGTCGTCCATCCTGTTCGGCCTGCTGTGGGCGGGGACGGGGGAGGGGCCGGCGCTGGCGGTGATGGCCGCGGGGCTGGTGACGGCGTCCGCGATCGCGTGGCGGGCGCTGCGATCACAAGGAGGTCGTCCATGAGACGGGTGCTCGTGCTCCTGGCCGCGGTGGTCCTGCTGGCGGGCGGCGCGACCGCGTACGCCACCTGGGCGGCGTCCTCGCGGCAGACCGGACCCGCCGTCGCGGGCTTCGACGCCGGCGAGCCGGGCCGGGTGCTGGTGCGCAGCGGCGGACGCGTCGCCTCCGTGCCGCTCGCCGACCCTGGCGCGCCGCCACGGGTCAGCTCCCGGGCCTGCGACCGCTTCTACACGGCGAACGGCACCACCCTCTGCCTGGTCACCCGGCCCGGCCCGCTGCCGAAGACCGAGGCGCTCGTCCTGGACCGGTCGCTCAAGGAGACCCGCCGGATCAACCTGGCCGGCGTCCCGAGCCGGGCGCGCGTGTCGGCCAGCGGCCGGATGGCCTCCTGGACGGTGTTCGTCACCGGCGACTCCTACAGCACCGGCGGCTTCTCCACCTGGACCGGCATCCTCGACACCCGGACCGGCTACCTCGTCACCAACATGGAGGACATCCCGCTCTACCTCGACGGCCGCCGCTACCACTCGGCCGACGTCAACTACTGGGGGGTCACGTTCGCCGCCGACGACAACCGCTTCTACGCGACCGTCTCGACCAAGGGCAGGACGTACCTGGTGGAGGGCGACTTCGGGGCCTGGCGGGCGCGCGCGCTCAGGGAGAACGCCGAGTGCCCGTCCCTGTCGCCGGACGGGACCCGGCTGGTGTTCAAGAAACGCCTCTCGCCGGGCCCGTGGCGGCTGCACCTGCTGGACCTGGCCACGATGCGGGAGACCCCGCTGGGGGAGCGGGCCAGCATCGACGACCAGGCCGCCTGGCTGGACGACCGCACCGTCATGTACGCCAAGGACGGCGACGTGTGGGCGGCCGACGTCGGCGGCGGCCCGCCCCGACGGCTGATCCCCGGCGCGAGCTCCCCGGCCGCCGTCCGCTGACACGCGGCTCTGGCCGGGGGCGGTCAGGGGAGCCGGATGAGACGCCGCTCGACCGCGGCCGTGACCGCGGCCGTGCGCGTGTCCACGCCGAGCTTGTCGTAGATGTGCACCAGGTGGGTCTTGACCGTCGCCTCGGTGATGTAGAGCCGCCGGGCGATCTCCCGGTTGCTCGCCCCGCTGGCCAGCAGCTCCAGCAGCTCGACCTCGCGGGCGCTCAGCGCCGGGCCAGGCTCGCGCATGCGCCGCATCATCCGGGTCGCAACCTTGGCCGACAACACGCTCTCGCCCCTGGCCGCGGCCCGGATGCCCTGGAACAGCTCCTCCGGCGGGCACGCCTTGAGCAGGTAGCCGATGGCCCCCGCGTCGACGGCCCGCATGATGTCGGCGTCGCTCTCGTACGTCGTCAGCACCAGCACCTGCGGCGGCGCGGGCAGCTCGCGGACCCGCCGGGTGACCTCCACGCCGTCGACGCCCTCGCCGAGTTGCAGGTCCATGAGGACGACGTCGGGGGAGCGGGCGGCGATGCCGCGCAACGCCTCGGCGCCGTCGGCCGCCTCGCCGACGATCTCCATGTCGGGCTCGCCGCCGAGCAGCGCCACCAGCCCCGCCCGGACCACCGGATGGTCGTCGACCAGGAACAACCTCATGCCCCACCGCCGTCCAGGGCCCGCGGCGGCCACACGGCGGGCACCCGGGCCGCGACCGCCGTGCCCTCGCCGGGCGCGCTCTCGACGACCAGGACGCCGTGCACCTCCGCCAGCCGGTCGCGCATCGCCCGCAACCCGTAGCCGCGGCCGGGAGCGGGGGCCGGTTCGGCGAAGCCGACGCCGTCGTCGAACACGTCGAGCGTCACCTCGCCGTCGAGGTAGGACAGCGTCACCGTGGCCGTCACCCCGGACGCCGGGTCCGCCGCCGGGGCGGCGTGGTCGCGGACGTTGGCCAGCGCCGCCTGCGCCACCCGCAGCAGCGCCGCCTGCACCTCCGGCGCCAGCGGGTACTCCTCGCCCGCCAGCCGGAAGCGCACCCGCGGCCCGGTCTCGCCGGCGTCCGCGCAGAGCCGGGCGAGGGCCTCGGGCAGCGTGACGTCCACCAGACCGGGCGGCTGGAGGTCGCGGACGAACCGCCGCGCCTCGGCCAGGTTGTCGGCGGCGGCCGCGGCGGCCCGCCGTACGTGGGCGCGGGCCTGGGCCGGGTCGGTGACCCACATGCGGTCGGCGGCCTGGAGCAGGATGCCCATGCTGGTCAGGCCCTGGGCGAGGGTGTCGTGGATCTCCCTGGCCAGCCGCTCGCGCTCCTCCAGGACGCCGGTGCGGTGACGGGAGTCGGCCAGCGTGCCGCGGGTGCTGATCAGGTCGTCGATGAGCAGTTGCCGGGCGGCGCTCTCGCGCTGCAGCTCCCCGAAGATCACCGCCGTCATGGCCGCGATGCCGACCGGCGCGAGGATCAGGCTGACGTCGAGCTCGCGGGCGATCTCCAGCTGGGCCACGATCACCACCAGGGTCAGCGCCGCGGCGGCCACCGCGAAGCCGTGCGCGTTGAGCAGCCGCAGGCACAGGAAGAGCAGGGGGACCGCGCACCAGCTGAACGACGGCGCCAGCACCACCAGCGCCAGCCACACCGCCGCCACGCCGCCCAGCCAGACCAGCCGCCCCTGCCGCCCCAGCCGGTGCCACCAGACGATCCCCGCCGCGTACGCCAGCGCGAGCAGGCCGCAGACGACCAGCGACGTCACCGTCTGGGCGCTCATGCCGTGGCGGGACACCAGCCGCAGGGCCGAGGCGGCGAGCAGCAGGTAGAAGCCGACGTGCATGGCCCAGTTGAGCCAGGTGCGCTCCCTCATGGCCCTCCCCGTCGCCGCGCCCTTCGACACTATCCCCTGCCCGAGAATGGCCCCTGCCAGGGCGGCGGCGCATCAACCGATCGGTTGACCCGGCCCTCGACCGCTCGGCGCGCGCAGATCGCCCGTGCTCCCGATGGCCCGCGGCGGCCCGCCCGGAAACCTAGAGGTGTCCGACTTCGCCCTGACGAACTGGAGAAACCATGAACATCCGTACTCGCCTGGTCGCCGGCTCGCTGTCGGGGCTGGCCGTGCTGGCCGGCGCCGTCGCCGCCACCTCGCCCGCCCAGGCCGCCGACGCCGCCCACGGCGCTCGGGTCGCCCGGGTCGCCGCGGCCGAGCCCGTCGTGCAGACCGGCACGCTCTCCGCCGACGCCGCGCTGAAGATCGCCGACGCCGCCCTGAAGGAGGCCGTCAAGCAGAAGCAGCGCGTCACCGTCGTGATCGTCGACCGGTCCGGCGCGACCCGCCTGGTGCTCAAGGGCGACGGCGCGGGCCCGCAGACCGAGGAGTCGGCCCGGCGCAAGGCGTTCACCGCGGTCTCCTTCGGCCGGACGACGTCCGAGCTGGGCAAGGGCATCAACGGCGGCGGGCCGTCCATCGCCGACATCCCGGGCACCCTCTTCCTCGGCGGCGGCGTGCCGGTCGCCTCGGCCGGCACCCCCGTCGCGGGCATCGGCGTCGGCGGCGCCCCCAGCGGCGACATCGACGAGTCCATCGCCCAGGCGGGCCTCAAGGCGGTCGCCGGGCAGCTGCGCTGACCGGCTGGACCGGCCCCCGGCGCGCCGCCGGGGGCGGGCGGACGGAAGGATGAGGGGATGAACCGCCGAGCCATCCTGACCTGGGGACTCGGTCTGATGCTCGCGGCCTGCGGCGGGCGCGAGGTGAAGGGAGCGGGAATGGCCGACGAGGAACTGCTGGCGGGAGCCGCGCGCGGGGACGCCGCCGCCGTCCGGGACGCGCTCGGCGCCGGGGCCGACGTCGAGGCCCGCGACGGGCAACGCCGTACGGCCCTGCTGCTCGCGGCGGCGGCCGACCACGTCGAGGTGGCCAAGGTGCTCGTCGCGGCGGGCGCCGACCCCGACGCCCAGGACGCCAGGAAGGACACCCCCTGGCTGGTCACCGGCGTCACCGGGAGCGTGGCGATGCTCAAGGCGCTGCTGCCCGCCGGGCCCGACCTGACCAGGCGCAACCGGTACGGAGGCGTCTCCCTCATCCCGGCCTGCGAGCGCGGGCACGTCGAGTACGTGCGCGAGGTGCTGAAGACCGGCATCGACGTCGACCACGTCAACGACCTGGGCTGGACGGGCCTGTTGGAGGCGGTCATCCTGGGCGACGGCGGCGAGCGCCACCAGGAGGTCGTGCGGCTGCTCATCGCCGCGGGCGCCGACGTCGACCTGGCCGACCGCGACGGCGTCACGCCGCTCGCCCACGCCGTCTCCAAGGGCCAGAGGGAAGTGGCCGCCCTGCTCCGCGCAGCCGGAGCCCACTGACCCGGCGGGGCCCGGCCTCGGCGGGCGCGCAGGAGGCAGGCGTCCGGAGCGCGGCAGGCGCCTGCTAAAGTGTGAAATGCTTGTGATTCTCAGCTAGGAGACCAGACATGGCAGGTGACGACGACATCTCCGGGTGATACCGGAGGGTGATCGGCCCCGGCGTGAGCGTGTGAGCGCCGCCGGTGTGGCCGCGTTCGTCGTTTCCCGAATCCCTGTCCTTTCAGCGGGCGGCTTCGGCATGCCCGCGTTCTCCGTCGAGGTCTTCTTCACATGTCCGACGCGTTCATCGTCTGCTCCAACCTGTCCTTCTCCTGGCCTGACGACACCCCCGTCTTCAGCGACCTGTCCTTCAGCGTGCCCGGCGGCCGTACCGGCCTGGTCGCCCCCAACGGCGCCGGCAAGAGCACGCTGCTCAAGCTGATCGCCGGGGAGTACCGGCCGCGCTCGGGCGGCGTGTCCGTCAACGGCGTGCTCGGCTACCTGCCGCAGAGCCTGCCGCTGGCCGGCGACCTGACCGTGGCCGAGGTCCTGGGCATCGCCCCGGTGATCGCCGCGCTCAACGCCATCGAGGCGGGCGACACCGCCGAGGAGCACTTCACCACCATCGGCAACGACTGGGACATCGAGGAGCGCACCCGTGCCCAGCTCGACCGGCTCGGGCTCGGCCACCTCGACTTCGCCCGCACCCTGCGCACGCTGAGCGGCGGGCAGATCGTCTCGCTCGGCCTGGCCGCGCAGCTGCTCCGGCGGCCCGACGTGCTGCTGCTCGACGAGCCCACGAACAACCTCGACCTCGACGCCCGCCACCGGCTGCACGCCGTGCTCGGCGACTGGAAGGGCTGCCTGCTCGTGGTCAGCCACGACCGCGCCCTGCTCGACCGCATGGACCGCATCGCCGAGCTCGACCGGGGCGAGGTGCGCTTCTACGGCGGCGACTTCACCGCCTACGAGGAGGCCGTACGCACCGAGCAGGAGGCCGCCGAGCGCAACGTGCGCACGGCCGAGCAGGAGCTCAAGCGCGAGAAGCGGGAGATGCAGCAGGCCCGCGAGCGCGCCGAGCGCAGGGCCGGCAACGCCGCCCGCAACCTCAAGAACGCCGGCCTGCCGCGCATCTTCGCCGGGAACATGAAGCGCGGCGCCCAGGAGTCGGCCGGCCGGGCGAGCCAGACGCACGCCGCCCGCGTCAGCGACGCCAAGGCCCGGCTCGACGAGGCGGGCCGCGCCCTGCGCGACGACCAGCGCATCTCCCTGCAACTGCCGGGCACCAACGTGCCCGCCGGGCGCACGGTCTTCCAGGGCGAGCACCTCATGGCCCGCGGCCTGTTCGCCGAGCCCGGCATCGACCTGGTCGTGCGCGGGCCCGAGCGCATCGCGCTGACCGGCCCCAACGGCGCCGGCAAGTCCACGCTGCTGCGCCTGATCACCGGCGACCTGGAGCCCGACGGCGGCGCCGCCAGGCGGGCCGACGGCCGGGTGGCCTACCTGTCGCAGCGGCTCGACCTGCTCGACGACGACCTCACCGTCGCCGAGAACCTGGCCGCCTTCGCCCCCGCGATGCCGGCCGCCGAGCGGATGAACCTGCTGGCCCGCTTCCTGTTCCGGGGAGCGCGGGCCCATCTGCGGGTAGGTGTGCTGTCGGGCGGCGAACGGCTGCGCGCCACGCTGGCCTGCGTGTTGTGCGCGGAGCCGGCGCCACAGCTACTGCTGCTGGACGAGCCGACCAACAACCTCGACCTGGTCAGCGTGGGCCAGCTGGAGAGCGCGCTCGGCGCGTACGAGGGGGCGTTCGTGGTGGTCAGCCACGACGAGCGGTTCCTGGCGGAGATCCGGGTGGACCGCAGGCTGGAGCTGTCCGGCGGGCGGCTGCTGGAGGGCGGCGGGCCGGAGCTGGGGTGACGTCCCTTGTAGGGGGCTATTTCCGGACATATTACTAAACTTGGATGGTTCGTTCTCTTGTGTCATTCAGGTTTGTATAGGTAGGTTTGGCGGCTATGACCGCATCGAAGGCTCCGACGACCGCCGAGGAGCTGCGCGGCGCCGGGCTGCGGGTGACCGCCGCCCGGGTCGCGCTGCTCGAGACCGTCCGCGAGGGTGACCACCTCGGGGTCGAGGCGATCGCGTCCGGGGTGCGCGAGCGCGTGGGTCATATCTCGTTGCAGGCCGTGTACGACGCCCTCCACGCGCTGGCCGCCGCGGGGCTCGTCCGCCGCCTCGACCCCCCGGGCAGCTCGGCCCTGTACGAGGGCCGCGTCGGGGACAACCACCACCATCTCGTGTGCCGGTCCTGCGGCGCCGTGGCCGACGTCGACTGCGCCGTCGGCCACGCCCCCTGCCTGACCGCCTCCGACGACCGCGGCTTCGCCATCGACGAGGCCGAGGTCATCTATTGGGGCCTGTGCCCCGCATGCTCCACCGGCAGCAGTTCCTGAGCACCCAGATTCCGCCTCGTCCGGAAGGATTCCCATGTCTGAGAACCATGATGCGATCGTCACAGACGCCAAGTCGGAGGACTCGGGCGGCTGTCCGGTCGCGCACGAGCGCGCCCCGCACCCGACCCAGGGCGGCGGCAACCGCCAGTGGTGGCCGGAGCGGCTCAACGTCAAGATCCTGGCCAAGAACCCGGCCGTGGCCAACCCGTTCGGCGAGGACTTCGACTACGCGGCGGAGTTCAAGACCCTCGACCTCGCGGCCGTCAAGCGGGACATCGCCGAGGTGCTGACGACCTCGCAGGACTGGTGGCCGGCCGACTTCGGCCACTACGGCCCGTTCATGATCCGGATGGCCTGGCACAGCGCGGGCACGTACCGCATCAGCGACGGACGCGGCGGCGCCGGCGCCGGGCAGCAGCGCTTCGCGCCGCTCAACAGCTGGCCCGACAACGGCAACCTGGACAAGGCCCGCCGCCTGCTGTGGCCGGTCAAGAAGAAGTACGGCCGCAAGATCTCCTGGGCCGACCTGCTGATCCTCACCGGCAACGTGGCCCTGGAGTCGATGGGCTTCAAGACCTTCGGCTACGCCGGCGGCCGCGTGGACGCCTGGGAGCCCGACGAGGACGTCTACTGGGGCCCCGAGTCCACCTGGCTCGGCGACCAGCGCTACACCGGCGACCGCGAGCTGGAGAACCCGCTGGCCGCGGTCCAGATGGGCCTCATCTACGTCAACCCCGAGGGCCCCAACGGCAACCCCGACCCGCTGGCGGCGGCCCGCGACATCCGCGAGACCTTCCGCCGCATGGCGATGAACGACGAGGAGACCGCCGCCCTCATCGTGGGCGGTCACACCTTCGGCAAGACGCACGGCGCCGGCCCGGCCGACCACGTCGGCCCAGACCCCGAGGCCGCCCCGATCGAGCAGATGGGCCTCGGCTGGCGCAACACCTTCGGCACCGGCAAGGGCGGCGACGCCATCACCAGCGGCCTTGAGGGCATCTGGACGAACACCCCCACGACCTGGGACAACAGCTTCCTGGAGATCCTGTACGGCTACGAGTGGGAGCTGTTCAAGAGCCCCGCGGGAGCCAACCAGTGGCGGCCGAAGGACGGCGCCGGCGCCGGCACCGTGCCCGACGCCCACGACCCGGCCAAGCGGCACGCCCCGACGATGCTGACGACCGACCTGGCCCTGCGCGTGGACCCGATCTACGAGCAGATCACCCGCCGCTGGCTGGAGCACCCCGACGAGCTCGCCGACGCCTTCGCCCGCGCCTGGTACAAGCTCACCCACCGCGACATGGGCCCGCGCGCCCGCTACCTCGGCCCGGAGGTCCCGGCCGAGACCCTGCTGTGGCAGGACCCGCTGCCCGCGGTGACGCACGAGCTCGTCGACGCGGCCGACGTCGCCGCGCTCAAGGAGCAGATCCTCGCCACGGGGCTGTCGGTGTCCGAGCTGGTCTCCACCGCGTGGGCCTCGGCCTCCTCCTTCCGCGGCAGCGACAAGCGCGGCGGCGCCGACGGCGCGCGCATCCGCCTGCAGCCGCAGAGCGCGTGGGAGGTCAACGACCCCGACCGGCTGGCGACCGTGCTGGGCACGCTGGAGGGCGTCCAGAAGGCGTTCAACGGCGCCCAGACCGGCGGCAAGCAGGTCTCGCTGGCCGACCTGATCGTGCTGGCCGGGTGCGCGGGCGTCGAGCGGGCCGCCAAGGAGGCCGGCTTCGACGTCCAGGTGCCCTTCACGCCGGGACGCGCGGACGCCACGCAGGAGCAGACCGACGTGGAGTCGTTCGCCGCGCTGGAGCCGGTCGCCGACGGGTTCCGCAACTACCTCGGCAAGGGCAACCGGCTTCCGGCCGAGTACCTGCTGCTCGACCGGGCCAACCTGCTGACGCTGAGCGCGCCGGAGATGACCGTCCTCGTGGGCGGCCTGCGGGTGCTGGGCGCCAACCACCGGCAGTCGACGCTCGGCGTCCTCACCACGACCCCGGGGACGCTGACCAACGACTTCTTCGTCAACCTGCTCGACCTGGGCACGACGTGGCACTCGACCGAGGACGCCAACCTCTTCGAGGGCCGTGACGCCGCCACCGGCGAGGTGCGGTGGACCGGCACCCGCGCCGACCTCGTCTTCGGCGCGAACTCCGAGCTGCGCGCGGTCGCCGAGGTCTACGCCAGCGACGACGCCAAGGAGAAGTTCGTCCGTGACTTCGTCGCGGCGTGGGACAAGGTCATGAACCTCGACCGGTTCGACCTGGCCTGAGCCTGACCGGAACGCCCGGGGCGGCCGCCCCGGGCGTTCCGCGTGCCCGGCGACCGCGTGGCGGGCCGGGACGCCTTCCGCCCCGGCGCGGGCCCTCCCGGACGTCAGGCGGTGAGCAGGGCCTGAGAGGTGACGTGCAGGTCGGCGACGGCCGCCGCGGCCCGCCCGGCGTCGAAGGCGGGGTCGCACAGGCGCTGCTCCAGGTCGGCCAGCACCACGACGACGTGCAGGTTGAGCACCCGCAGGCGCTCCCGCGTCAGGCCGGGCAGCCGCCGCCGCAGCAGCACGGCCAGCTCGGCGACCCCGGGATGGTGGTCGCTGGAGTAGGGCCAGGAGCGGTAGCCGCCGGACAACACGTAACGGCTGGTGAAGCGCAGGTACCAGCTCGTGCCCGGGTGGCCGAGCACGTGCTCGGCCAGCGGGGCCAGGTACGCCGCGACCAGGGCGGGAAGGTCCTCCTCCAGGCCGCGGGCGCGCAGGTCGCCGATCAGCGCGCGGCGGCGCTCGTTGAGGGGGGTCATGCGGTGGGCGTACAGGGCGTCGATCAGGCCGGCCTTGCCGTCGAAGTGGTACTGGACCGCCGAATGGTTGCCCTGCCCGGCCGCGACGGCGATCTCCCGGAGCGAGACGTCGAGGCCGCGTTCGGCGAAGAGCCGTTCGGCCGCCAGGAGAATCTTCTCTTTGGCCTGCATTCCCACCTTTTCCGGATCACCGAGGTATCGTCGCGGATTAAGACAACCTGTCTTACTCTCGTGCCGTCTGCTGTCCAAGACCGTACGCCTCTCCTGGCAGGAGCCTCGCCGTGACCGCAGAACCGATCTTCCGCCGGGCCGGCCGCCCGCCGGAGCACGCTCCGAACGTCCTGGCCGTCGTCCTGGACGACACCGGCTTCGCCCAGCTCGGCTGCTTCGGCTCCGGCATCGCCACGCCGCACATCGACCGGCTCGCGGCCGGCGGCCTGCGCTACAACCGGTTCCACGTGACCGCGCTGTGCTCGCCGTCGCGCGCCTGCTTCCTCACCGGGCGCAACCACCACGCCGTCGGCATGGGCTTCCTCGCCGACATCCCGCTCGACCACCCCGGCTACACCGCCCGCATCCCGCGCTCGGCCGCGACCCTGCCGCGGATCCTGCGCGACCACGGCTACTCCACCATCGCCATCGGCAAGTGGCACCTCACGCCGCGCTACGAGCGCTCGGCCGCCGGCCCGTTCGGCCACTGGCCGCTCGGCCAGGGCTTCGAGCGCTACTACGGCTTCCTGCAGGGCGACACCAACCACTACGCGCCCAACCTCGTCCGGGACAACCACCACGTGGAGCCGCCCGCCACCCCCGAGGAGGGCTACCACCTCACCGAGGACCTCCTCACGCAGGCCATCCGGCACCTCGACGACCAGCGCCACGCCGCCCCCGGCAAACCCTTCTTCCTCCACCTCGGCCTCGGCGCCACGCACTCCCCGCACCACGTCCCGCCCGAGTGGAGCGAGCCCTACCGGGGCCGCTTCGACCAGGGGTGGGACGCCTGGCGGGAGGAGATCTTCCGGCGCCAGACCGAGACGGGCGTCGTCCCGCCCGGCACCGTGCTCACCCCGCGCCCGGAGTGGGTGCCCGCCTGGGACGGCCTCCCCGCCGACCGCCGCCGCCTGTACGCCCGCCAGCAGGAGGTCTTCGCGGGCTTCCTCACCCACGCCGACGCCCAGCTCGGCCGCCTGATCGCCCACCTGGAGGAGACCGGGCGGCTCGACGACACCATCATCGTGATCTTCTCCGACAACGGCGCCAGCGCCGAGGGCGGCGTGGACGGCAGCGTCAACGAGCACCGCTTCTCCGCCGGCATCCGCGAGTCCCCGCAGGACAACCTGGCCCACCACGACGACTGGGGCGGGCCGCGCACCTACAACCACTACGCGTGGGGCTGGGCGTGGGCCGGGAACACGCCGTTCCGGCTGTGGAAGCGCTACACCTGGCTCGGCGGCACCCGTACGCCGCTCATCGTGCACTGGCCGGCCGGGATCGGCGGCGGCGGCGCGGTGCGCGACCAGATCGTGCACGTCAACGACCTGTTCCCGACCCTGCTGGACGCGATCGGCATCCAGGCGCCCGACGTCGTGGACGGGATCGAGCAGCAGCCGGTGGACGGGGCCAGCTTCCTGGCCACCTTCGCCGACCCCGGGGCGCCCGCGCCGCGCACCACCCAGTACTTCGAGATGCTGGGCTCGCGCTCCCTCATCCACGGCCGCTGGAAGGTCACCACCGACCACGTGTCCACGGGCGTCCTGGACGAGGAGGAACTGCTCACCGGCAGCCGCGACCTCGACGCCGACCACTGGGCGCTGTTCGACCTGGCGGCCGACTTCTCCGAGGCGGCCGACGTGTCCGCCGGGCATCCGGACGTGGTCGCCGAGCTGCGGCGGTTGTGGGACCGGGAGGCCGGGCGCAACAACGTCCTGCCGCTGTACGACGACCTGGTGGCCCGCCTCGGCGCGCTCATCGGGCCGGCCTGGCCGCCCGGCGACGACCGCACGTTCCGGCCCGGGGCCTCGCCCGTGTGCGACGAGTCGTTGCCGCTGCTGTTCGGCGGCTTCCGCTGGACGGCCGAGATCGAGGCGGCCCGCGAGCCCGAAGGCGTGCTGTTCGCGCTGGGCGACTGGAACGGCGGCTTCGCCCTGTACGTCACCGGAGGCCGCCTGGCCTTCACCTTCTCCCGCGCCGGGGAGCCGCTGGAGCTCACCGCCGACCGCCCGCTGCCCGCCGGCCGCCAGTCCGTGGACGTCGTGCACACCACGGGCCCCACGGGTTCGGCCTTCCATCTGTCGCAGGGCGGGGTCGTGGTGGGCACACTGGCGTTCGACGGCCTGCTGCCGGTCGCGCTCCAGCACGGCGGGGCCGGGCTGCGGCTCGGCCACGACCTCGGGCTGCCCGTCTCCGGCCGGTACCGCGTCCCGGCCCGGTGGAACGGGCGGCTGCTCTCGGTCCGGCTCAGGACGCCGGGCGCCGCGACCCCCGACCTGCTCGCCGGCCTGCGGACCGCGCTGCACGCCGACTGACGGGCCCTTCCCGCGCATCGCGCCGTCGTCGGGGGCGGTTGACGGTGTGGTCCGAGGGTTGACGGTGTGGTCCGGGGGCGGTTGACGGTGTGGTCCGAAATCGGCCGGTGCCGGGGACGTCGTGGCTGGTTGGCTGGGTCGCCGTAGATCAACCCCTGTCCTGGAACGGAACCATGGCCACCACCACCCTCGCCCCGCCGCGCCCGCCGCTGATCTCCTGGCTCGCGGTCGCCTCGATCACCCTGGGCATCTTCGCCATCGTCACCAGCGAGATCCTGCCCATCGGCCTGCTGACGACCATCGGCGCCGACTTCCGCGTCACCGACGGCACCGCGGGGCTGACCATGACGTTGCCGGGCTTCGTGGCCGCCGTCGCGGCGCCCGTCCTGACCGTGGCCACCGCCCGGCTGGACCGCCGGGTGATGCTCTGCGTCCTGATGGCGGTGCTGGCCGCCGCCGACGTGCTGGCGGCCGTGGCCGGGGCCTACTGGGTGGTGCTGGCCTCGCGGGTGCTCGTCGGGCTCACCATCGGCGGCTTCTGGTCGATCGCGGCGGGGCTGGCGTCCCGGCTGGTGCCGCCGGCCGCCGTGGGCGCCGCGACGGCGGTGATCTTCTCGGCCGTGCCGCTGGGCTCGGTGCTCGGGGTGCCGGCCGGAACCTTCATCGGCCACCTGGCGGGCTGGCGGACGGCGTTCCTGGTCCTGGCCGGGCTCTCGGTCCTCGTGCTGGTCGCGTTGCTGTGCGTGCTGCCGCCGCTGCCCGCCCGCCAGGTCACCGGCGCGCGCGTCCTGCTGGACCTGCTGCGGGTGCGCGGCACCGGGATCGCCCTGCTGGGCACGTTCCTCGTCGTGCTGGCGCACTTCGGCACCTACACCTACGTCACGCCGTTCCTGGAGCACGTCACCCGTCTGTCCCCGGCCGCCGTCAGCGCCGTCCTGCTGGCCTACGGCGCGGCGGGCATCGCGGGCAACTTCCTGGCCGGCCGGGCCGTGGCCACCGCACCCCGCCTGGCCTTCGCCGTCTGCGGCGGCCTGATCGCGGCGGCCACCCTGCTGCTGCCCCTGGCCGGCAACTCGCCGGCGGGCGCGGTCGTGCTGCTGGTGTTGTGGGGGCTGGCCTACGGGGGAGTGCCGGTCTGCTCCCAGGCGTGGTTCCTGCGGGCCGCGCCCGGCGCGCCGGAGGCGGCGACCGTCGTCTTCACCTCGTCGTTCCAGGCGACCTTCGCGCTCGGCGCGCTCCTGGGCGGCACGGTCGTCGACGCCTTCTCGGTCTCGGCCGCGATGGTCGCGGGCGGGCTGGTCGCGCTCGTGATGGCCGGGTCGTTCTCCTGGCTCACCCGTCCCCGCCGGGCCGCGTGAGCGGGGGAGGGGACGGGCGGTCAGCCGTCGAGGTGGTCGCGCAGGGCGTCGAGGCGGCCGTCCCAGTCGCTGGCCAGCGCGGCCAGGAACTGCTGGGCCACCCGCATCGGAGCCGAGCGCAGCCGGTAGCGGACGCGGCGGCGCTCACCGGGCTCGGCCGTCACCAGACCGGCCTCGCCCAGCAGCGTCAGGTGCTTGGCGATCGCCTGCCGGGTGATCGGCAGGCGGGCGGCCAGGTCGGTCGCCGTGGCCGGGCCTCGGGCGGCCAGCTCGGCCAGGACGGCGCGCCGGCTCGGGTCGGCCAGCGCGACGAAGACCTGCTCGGCGACCGCCTCGACGTCAGGCGGCGTCAAGGTGCCCGGCCAGCTCGCCCAGCTCGCTCGCCCACCCCTCGGTGTGGGCGTCGTACGCCTTGCGGTGGTGGTCGTCCGGCAACTGGGCGAAGCCGGTCTCGACGACGGTCAGCCGGGTGCCCGTGCCGGCCGGTTCGAGGGTGAACTCGACGTACGTGCGGCGCGGGTCGCCCTCCGGCATGCCGAAGACCGGCCAGGTGAAGCCGAACACCGACGGCTCCTCCACGCGCTCCACGCGCAGGTCGACGGTGTGCCCGTCGCTCCAGCTCATCCGCGCCGGCCCGCCGGGACGCAGCTCGATCGCCGCCTCCTGGCCGAACCAGGCGGCCAGCCCCTCGGGGGTGGTGAGCGCCGCCCACACCTTGCCTGGCGGATGGGCGAGCTCGACGGTGCGCTCGACCCGATCGGGGAATCCCATGACGACCTCCATATGCGGCAGGGAAAAGGTTGCCACACCTCGTGGCGACAGGTGGACGGTCACCGCTCCGGGCGTGCGTGCCGGCGCAGGCCGTAGGAGACGAGGACGACGGCGGCGAGCGTCACCGCGACGTCCACCAGCAGGGCCAGGCGGATGCCGGCCGGCTCCCCGGCGCGCGTGGCGGCGACCGCGCCGAGGAGCGGGATGCCGACGGTGACGGCCACCTGCTGCGTCATCGACGTCAGCCCGGTCGCCAGCCCCTGCTCCTCGTCCGGCAGGCCCGAGGTGGCGGTGACGGTGTAGGCGACGATCGCGGTGACGTGCCCGAAGAACCCGACGAACAGCGCGGGGACCAGGATCGCCAGGACCGTCCAGCCGGTCCCGAGGAAGACGGCGGGAAGCGTCGCCAGCGCCTGGACCGTCATGCCGGCGACCAGGACGCGGCGGCTGCCGTGGCGTCCGACGAACCGCCCGGCGATCACCCCGGCGACCACCGAGGCCAGCCCGGGGATGCCGAACACCAGGCCGGTGACCAGCGGCGACAGGCCCAGCACCCGCTGGAGGTACACCGTCACCAGGAAGATCATGGCCGGCTCCATCGTGAAGATGACGAACCCGGCGAAGTTCCCCCACTTCACCGTGGGCCGCCGCAGGATGCGCACCGGCGCGAGCGGTGCGGGCGCGCGCAGCTCGATCAGCCAGAACGCGCCCAGCAGCAGCACGCCCGCGACGGCCGCCAGGAGGTTCGTCTCGACGGCCGCGTAGATCACCGCCAGCAGGCCGCCGGTCACGGTGACCGCGCCGGGCAGGTCGAGCCGCACCCGCTCCGGCAGCACGCTCTCCCGGATCAGGAACGGCGTCAGCACCACGATCGCCACCGCGACCGGCACGTTGAACAGGAACGCCGCCCGCCAGCTCAGCAGGCTGACCAGGGCGCCGCCGAGCAGCGCGCCGACGGTGAAGCCGCCGGACAGCAGGGCGCCGTTCAGCCCGAGGACGCGGGCGCGCAGCGGGCCCTCCTTGAAGGTGGTGGTGAGCAGCGACAATGCGGCGGGGACCGTCATCGCCGTGGCCAGGCCCTGCAGCACCCGGGCGGTCAGGAGCGTCGCGGGCCCGCCGGCGAAGCCGCCGAGCAGGGAGGCCCCGGCCAGCACGACCATGCCGGCAAGGAACAGCCTCCGCCGGCCGAACAGGTCGGCCGTCCGGCCGAACACCAGGGTGAACCCGGCCGCCGGCAACGCGTACGCCGAGGTGATCCAGGGCCACTGGGCCGGGTTCAGCCCGACGCCCGCGCCGGTCTGGGGAAGGGCGACGTTCAGGATGGAGAAGTCGACCGCCAGCATGAAACCGGCGCCGAGCAGGACGAACGCGATCAACCGCTGTCTGCCGTCGAGGCGTGGCGGGGCGGCCTCGACGGTCGCGACAGGAACACTCATTGCGGCCTCCACATAATAGCAACCGATCGGTTGCCACATTATGGCAACCGGCTGGTTGCGTCAACGCAGGGCAGGATCGGGGCAAACTTCCGTTTTCCGGAACGGTGGTCTAACCTTCGGAACATGTCCGACGGTGACGCCAAGCTGGTGGGGGCCGACCGCGTGCTGGCCGTGCTGGCCGAGCTCGCCCGGCACCCCGACGGCATCGGCCTGGAGGAGATGGCCCGCGCCGTGTCCAGCCCGAAGCCGACCGCCCACCGCGCCCTGGCCGCGCTGCGCCGCGCCGGGCTCGCCGTCCAGAACGGCCACGGCCGGTACGTGCTCGGCGACGAGTTCCTGCGCATGGCCTTCGCCCATCACGAGGCCCGGCCCGACCACGTCCGGGTCACCCCGATCCTCCAGGCGCTGTGCGACCGCTACGGCGAGACCGTGCACTACGCGGTGCTGGAGGGCACGTCGGTGGTCTACCGGTCCAAGCTCGACCCGCCGTCCGGCGCGGTCCGGCTGACCTCGGTCGTCGGCGGGCGCAACCCGGCCCACTGCACCGCCGTCGGCAAGATGCTGCTGGCCGGGACGCTGCGGGACGAGGCCGCCGTGCGCGCCTGGGTGGGGGACCGGCGGCTGGAGCGGCCCACCGAACGCTCGGTCGGCACCGCCGAGGAGCTGCACGCCGAGCTGGCACGCGTCCGCGCGCAGGGTTACGCGGCCGACGACCAGGAGAACGAGCCGGGCGTCAACTGCGTGGCGGTCCCGGCGTACCTGACCTCGCCCACCGTGCCGAGCGGCGCGGTCAGCATCAGCGGCCTGGCCTACCGCACCCCCTTGAGCGTGCTCGTCGAGGACGTGCCGGCCATCCGCGCCGTCGTCGCCGGGCGCCACCTTCCCTGACCCGTACAGAACCGGAGAGTCCCCCTTGTACCTCATGCGCATCGGCGCGCCCGGCGCCGAGAAGCCGGTCGTCCGCGTGGACGACGACCACTACGTCGACGTCTCCGACCTCACCCCCGACTTCGACGAGCGCTTCTTCGCCGCCGGCGGTCCCGCCCTGCTCGCCGAGCGGGTCGCCGCCGGCCCGCGGCAGGCGTTCGCCGGCGAGCGCGTCGGCGCGCCGATCGCCCGCCCGCACCAGATCCTGTGCATCGGCCTGAACTACCGCGACCACGCCGCCGAGACCGGCCAGGCCGTGCCCGCCGAGCCGATCCTGTTCACCAAGTCGCCCAACACCCTGGTCGGCCCGGACGACGACGTGCGCATCCCGCGTGGCGCCACCAAGACCGACTGGGAGGTGGAGCTCGGCATCGTGATCGGCCGCCGCACCTCCTACCTGGACTCGCCCGAGCAGGCCGCGGCCGCGATCGCCGGCTACTGCGTGGTCAACGACGTCAGCGAGCGGGCCTTCCAGATGGAACGCGGCGGCCAGTGGAGCAAGGGCAAGTCGGCCGAGACGTTCAACCCGGCCGGCCCCTGGCTGGTCACCCCCGACGAGCTGGCCGACGTCCGGAACCTGGGCATGTGGCTGGACGTCAACGGCGTGCGCCGCCAGACCGGCAGCACCAAGACGATGATCTTCGACCCGTACGTCATCGTGCACCACCTGAGCCAGTTCATGGTGCTGGAGCCCGGCGACCTGATCAACACCGGCACCCCGCCCGGCGTCGGCATGGGCCACGACCCGCAGATCTGGCTGCGGCCGGGCGACGTCATGGAGCTCGGCATCGACGGGCTCGGCAGCCAGCGCCAGCGGGTCGTGGAGCCCCGGTAGTGCGGGCGCTCGTCCTGACCGGGCCGGGCGCGGCCGAGGTCCAGGAGGTCGAGCCCCCCTCCGCGGGGCCCGGCCAGGTGGTCGTGGACGTCGAGCGCGCCGGCGTGTGCGGCACCGACATGGAGCTGTTCAGCGGCGGGATGAGCTACCTGCGCACCGGCCGCTCCCGCTACCCGCTGCGCCCCGGCCACGAGTGGTGCGGGCGCGTCGCGGAGCTGGGCGCGGGCGTGGACCCGTCGTGGCTGGGGCGGCGGGTCGTCGGCGACACCATGCTCGGCTGCGGGCGCTGCGACCGCTGCCGTCAGGGCCGCCACCACGTGTGCCCCGACCTGGCCGAGCTCGGCATCAGCCGGGGCGCCGCGGGAGCGCTGGCCGAGCGGCTCGCCGTCCCGGTCGCGGCGCTCCACCGGCTGCCCGATACGGTGGACGCTACCTCGGGCGCGCTGGTCGAGCCCGGTGGCAACGCCTTACGCGCCGTCCGCGCGGCGGGGCTGGAGGCGGGGGAGCGGTTGCTGGTTCTGGGCACGGGCACGATCGGCCTGCTGGCCGCGCTGTTCGCGCGCGCCGGCGGGGCCGAGGTGCACCTCATGGGCCGCGCCGAGCCCGACCTGCGCCTGGCCGCGGGCCTCGGGTTCCGGCACGCCCACACCCGTGCGACGCTGCCCGACCTGCCCTGGCACGCCGTCATCGACGCCACCAACGCCGCGGCGATGCCCGCGCTCGCGCTCGGCCTGGCCGAACCCGCCCGCCGCGTCGTCTACATCGGCCTGGCCGGCACGCCGTCCACGCTCGACACCCGCGAGCTGGTGCTCAAGGACGTCACCGCGGTCGGCGTCCTGGGCGGCTCGGCGGGGCTGGCCGGGGCCATCGACGCCTACGCCGGCGGCTCGGTGGACGCCCGTCCGCTGGTGGCCGCCACGGTCGGGCTGGCCGAGACGGCCGGCGTGCTGGCCGGACGGCGACCGCCCGGCGCCGGCCCGGGGCCCAAGATCCACATCGATCCCCGGCAATGAACCTGGAAGAGAGCACGAGCATGACCCACCGTGAACCGCGACGGCTGAACGCGCCGGACGCCGCCGTCCTGGCGGCGGTCGAGACGGCCGTCCCGGGGATCACCCGCGCCCGCGCGAGCGACCGGCTCGGCATGGCCCATGACGCCTCCCACTACCTGCTGACCCCGCAGGCCGTGCTGGTGGCCGAGAGCGCCGGCCAGGTCGCCGCGCTGCTGCGCACCGGCCTGCCGCTGACCTTCCGCTCGGGCGGCACCAGCCTCAGCGGCCAGGGCGTCAGCGAGCACCTGCTCGTGGACACCCGCCGGCACTTCCGCTCGATCGAGGTGCTCGACGACGGCGCCCGGGTACGGGTCCAGCCCGGCGCGGTGCTGCGGCAGGTCAACGCCCGCCTGGCCCCGTACGGGCGCAAGCTCGGCCCCGACCCGGCCAGCGAGTCGGCCTGCACGATCGGCGGCGTCGTCGCCAACAACTCCAGCGGCATGACCTGCGGCACGCACGCCAACACCTACCGGACGCTGGAGTCGATGACGCTGGTGCTGCCGAGCGGCACCGTCCTGGACACCGGCGCCCCCGACGCCGACGAGCGGCTGCGCGCCCTGGAACCCGACCTCGCGGCCGGACTGGAACGGCTGCGCGACCGCGTCCGCGGCAACCCCGGCTCAGTGCGGCGCGTCCAGGAGCAGTTCTCGCTGAAGAACACCATGGGCTACGGACTGAACAGCTTCCTCGACCACGACGGCCCGGCGCAGATCCTCGCCCACCTGGTCATCGGCAGCGAGGGCACCCTCGGCTTCGTCGCCGAGGCCGTCTTCCGCACCGTCCCCGCCCACCGCCTGGCCGCCACCGGCCTGCTCGTCTTCCCCACGCTGCGCGAGGCGATGGCCACGGTGCCGGAACTGGTCGCCGCCGGGCCCGCCGCCGTCGAGCTGCTGGACGCCGAGTCCCTGCGCGTCGCCCAGACCGACCCCAAGGCCGACGGGACGCTGCGCGCGATGACCGTCGCCGAGCACGCCGCGCTGCTGGTCGAATGGCAGGAGTCCGACGCCGGACTGCTCACCGAGCGGGAGCAGGCCGCCGAGCGGGTCTTCGCCGGGCTGCGCCTGGCCGCCCCCGCCCGGCTGAGCAGGGAGGCCGGCGGCCGGGCCGCGCTGTGGCACATCCGCAAGGGCCTGTACGCCACCGTCGCCGGCGCCCGCCCCAGCGGCACGACCGCCCTGCTGGAGGACGTCGCCGTCCCCGTGCCCGCGCTGGCCGACCTGTGCGACGACCTGACCGCCCTGTTCGCCGAGCACCGCTACGAGCGCAGCGTCGTCTTCGGCCACGCCAAGGACGGCAACCTGCACTTCATGCTCAACGAGCGGTTCGCCACCGACCTCGACCGCTACGCCGCCTTCACCGAGGACATGGTGGAGGCCGTCCTGGCCAGGGGCGGCACGCTGAAGGCCGAGCACGGCACCGGCCGCGTCATGGCCCCGTTCGTGCGCCGCCAGTACGGCGACGAGCTGCACGAGGTGATGCGCGAGGTCAAACGCCTGTGCGACCCGGCCGGCACGCTCAACCCCGGCGTCGTCCTCACCGACGACCCGCAGGCCCACCTGCGCGACCTCAAGACCGTCGTGACCGTCGAGCCCGAGGTCGACCGCTGCGTCGAGTGCGGCTACTGCGAGCCCGTCTGCCCCAGCCGCGACCTGACCACCACCCCGCGCCAGCGCATCGTGCTGCGCCGCGAGCTGGCCGCGGCCCAGGCGGCCGGCGACCACGCCCTGGCCCGCGAACTGGAGGACGCCTACGCCTACGACGCCGTGGACACCTGCGCCGTGGACGGCATGTGCGCCACCGCCTGCCCCGTCCTCATCAACACCGGCGACCTGACCAAACGCCTGCGCGCCGAACGCCACGGCCGCGCCGCCGAGCGCGCCTGGACGAGCGCCGCCCGCCACTGGGACGGCGTCACCCGCGCCATGAACCTGGCCCTCGACACCGCCGCCGCGGTCCCGCCCGCGCTGCCCGAGGCCGCCTCGCGCGCCGCCCGAGCCGTGGCCGGGGCGGACGACGTCCCGCGGTGGAGCCGCGACCTGCCGCGCGGCGGCACCCGGCGCCGCCCGTCCCCGGCGGACGACGCCGACGCCGTCTACCTGCCGTCCTGCCTGAACACGCTGTTCGCCCCCGCCGACGGCGGCCCCGGCGTGATGACCGCCTTCCAGCGCCTGGCCGCCCGCGCCGGGCTGACGCTGCACGTCCCGGAGAAGATCGCGAGCCTGTGCTGCGGCACGCCGTGGTCGTCCAAGGGCTTCGCCGGCGGTCACGAGGCCATGGGCGAGCGCGTCCGGGACGTGCTCGCGCGGGCCACCGACGGCGGCCGGCTGCCCGTGGTGAGCGACGCCGCCTCCTGCACCGAGGGCTACGCCCACCTGGTGCCCGGCCTCCAGGTGGTCGACGCGGTCGCCTTCACCGCCGAGCACGTCCTGCCCCGACTGCCGCAGGCGCGCCGCCTGCCGTCGCTGGCGCTCCACCCGACCTGTTCCTCCACCCGCCTCGGCCTGGACGCCGCCGTCACCCGCCTCGCCGAGGCGGTCGCCGAGCAGGTCGTGATCCCGGACGGATGGCAGTGCTGCGGCTTCGCCGGCGACCGCGGCCTGCTGCACCCCGAGTTGACCGCCTCGGCCACCCGCGCCGAGGCCGCCTCCGTGGCCGAGGCGGGCTGCGCCGCGCACGCCTCGGTCAACCGCACCTGCGAGCTGGGCCTGACCCGCGCCACCGGCCAGACCTACCGGCATCTCCTGGAGCTCCTCGACGAGGCAACCGCCTGAGGGGGGCGCGGTTTACACCGATGTGTCAATAAGATCGTCGCTGTTGCGAAGATCCGGCGATCGGGAGCACGATGAGCGACCCCGGCGGCTTCGGCCCCCTGGAGATGGACGAACGCGAGCGCATCGGTCCCTACCGGATCGTGGGCCGCATGGGCGCGGGCGGCATGGGCGTGGTCTATGCCGGGGTCGCGCCCGACGGCGGGCGGGTCGCGGTCAAGGTCATCCATCCGGGGCTGGCCGCCGACCCGCACTTCCACGACCGGTTCGTGCGCGAGGTCGAGATGTTGTCGCGGGTGCGCGGGCGGTGCACGGTCGCGGTCCTGTCCGCCGACACCGCCGCCTCGCCGCCGTGGCTGGCCACCGAGTTCGTGCCCGGCCCCACGCTGACCGAGCACGTACGCGACCACGGGCCGCTGCCGCCGGACGACCTGGTCGCCTTCGGGGTGGACATCGCCGAGGCGCTCACCGACATCCACGGGGCCGGGATCGTCCACCGCGACCTCAAGCCGGGCAACGTGATCCTGGCCGCGTCCGGGGCGAAGGTGCTGGACTTCGGGATCGCCCGCGCCCTCGACGAGAGCGGGCTGACCGGCACCGGCGCGCTCATCGGCTCGCCCGGCTGGATCAGCCCCGAGCAGTACCGGGGCGACCAGGCCGACGCCGCCGCCGACGTCTTCGCCTGGGGCGCGCTGATGGTCTACGCCGCGACCGGACGGCCGCCGTTCGGCACGGGGGCGCCCGACGTGCTCGCCTACCGGGTCATGAGCGTCGATCCGGACCTGTCCGGGGTGCCCGAGGGCGTGCGCGACCTGGTCCGGGCGGCGCTCGCCAAGGACAGGGCGGCGCGTCCCGGGGCGGTGGAGCTGCTCGGCGCGTTCCGGTCGGGCACGCTCCTCCTGCCGCGGCCCCCGTCCGGCACGCTCCCTCTGACACCCCCGCCCCCTCCACCCGGCACACTGCCCCTGACACCGCCCCCGCCCGGCGGGCAGGGACCGCTGGGGCCGCCGTCGTCCGGGGGGCAGGAACCGCTGGGGCCATCTTCGTCCGGGGGGCGGGCGCGGTCGTGGCCGGTGGCGGCCGCCGTGGTCGCGGTCGTCGCCGTCGTGGCGGTCGGCGCGGCGTTCGCGCTGAACGCGGCCGGCACGCCGGAGGCGCTGCCGTCCCCGGACGGCAGCGCCTCCGCCTACACCGACCCGCCCGCCACCTCCGCGGACCCGGACCCGACGGACACCCCGGAGGAGAGCGAGACCCCCGAGGAGACCCACACCCCGGAGGACACCCCGACCGAGACCGACACGCCGGAGAAGACGCCCGAGGCGACGCCCACCAGGAGCAGGCCCCGCACGTTGCCGTGCGCCTCCTCGGGCTCGATCCTGCGCGAGGCCGCCGCGCTGAACGGCGGCAGCCTCCCGCAGGACGCCGTGGTCGCCCGCAAGCGCTGCGTCGGCTCCTGGGTCGCCGCCGAGCTGTCCTCCCCGAGCGTCGGCGCCATCGACCTGATCGCCCGGCGGAACGCCTCCCGGTTCCTCGACGCCCAGATCGGCAGCAACTTCTGCTCCCTGGAGGGCCGCCCGGCGCTGGTGGCGAGCGCGCCCGCCTCGATCAAGAGCTTCCTGTGCCCCAACGGCTTCGGCTGATCCGCACCCTTCCGCCGGCTTCGGCTGGTCGGTTCTGACGATCGGCGCCGGGTACGAGACCACCTTGATCTGGATCGCGCAAGCGTTGAGGATGATGCTCACCGACCCACACCTGGCCGGCCGCGTCAACGGCGGACGCCTGGGCATCGACGAGGCCGCTCACGCCACCCCAACGTGCTGGAGGATTCGGTGCCCGCTTCCCATCAGTCCACTCCCGCCGCCAACCCCGACGACGCCGCAGCGGCCGCATCCGGCGATCACGTGGTCCCCGTCATCACCTTGGATGAAAGCGGCGCCGACCACCACGGTGAAGCCGCCCGGTTACGTGCCGCCGGACCGGTCGTACGCGTCGTGCTGCCCGGCAACATTCCCGCATGGGCCATCACTGATCAGGACCTCCTGCACAGTGTCCTGACCGACCCCGGCATCAGCAAGGACTGGCGCCTTTGGACCTGCGTCCGCAACGGCGCCATCCCCGACGACTGGCCTCTCACCGGCATGCTCAAGGTCACCAACATGGTCACCGCCGACGGCGCCGCCCACCAACGGCTGCGCCGGCCGGTCACCCGCACCCTCACCGCACGGCGCCTGCAGGAGATGCGCCCCCGCATCACCGCCCTCATCACCGAGGTCATCGACGCGCTGCCCGCCCACGCCGACGGCACCGGCGCCGTCGACCTGCGCCGGCACTTCGCCTATCCCATCCCGATGGCCGTCGTCTGCGAACTCGTCGGCGTGCCCGAGAGCAACCGTCTCCACCTGCGCCACCTGGTCGAATCCATCTTCCGGTCCACCACACCGCCGCACGAGGTCATCCGGACACAAGCCGGGATCACCAGCGTTCTCACCGAACTCGTCCGGCAGCACCACGACGAACCCGGAGCCGACCTCACCACCGACCTGATCGCACTCCAACGCGATGACCCTGACGCGCTCACCGACGCCGAACTCGTCGGCACACTGTGGCTGATGATCGCCGCCGGTCACGAAACCACCCTCAGCCTGCTCCTCAACGCGGTCCGCGCCCTGCTGACCCACCCGGGCCAGCTCAGTGCCGCCCTGGATCAGGCCGCGGCGAATCCGGCGGACACGTGGGCCGCCGTGGTGGAAGAGGTCCTGCGCTGGGACGCGCCGATCGGCAACTTCATGGCGCGTTACCCCCGCACCGACCTGACCCTCGCGGGCGTCACCATCCCCGCCGGCGACGCCATCCTGGCCCCTTACAGCCTCCTCGGCCGTGACCGTGCCCAGCACGGCGCCGATGCCGCCGACTTCGATTGGCGCCGGCCGCCCAGCAGGCATCTGGCCTTCGGAGGTGGCCCCCACGCCTGCCCAGGCGCTTCACTGGCCCGTCTGGAAGTCACGCTCGCGCTGGCCGCGCTCTTCGATCGCTACCCCGACATGCGGCTGGCCGTGCCCGCCGGCGACCTCGTCCCCGTTCCGTCCCTGTTCTCCAACTCCGTCCAGTCACTCCCCGTACGCTTGTCTCCCCGTCGTCCAGCCGAGAGCCGTCACTGATCGCTGATCGCCCACTGCCGGCTGAGTGCTGGGCCGGCCCGCGTCCAGCAGCCCTGGCGGCGGGCTCGGGCAGGCCCGCGCCGGGACCTCGGGCGCGTGCACCTGGTCGGAGCAACTGCAACGTGTGGGTGGAACGCAGGCTGGTCGGTCGCTCGACCGGCTACGACGGCAAGAGCCTCACCCCGCGCAGATCTGTCATGCGACCTGTGGTGTGTCGGCGGGACGTCATTCGGCCGACGGCAGCGGGATGCGCACCGACACCAGCGTCCCCTCGCCGGGAGCGGCCTCGACGTCGGCGCTGCCGCCCACCGCGCGGGCGCTCTCCCGGATGGAACGGGCGATGCCGAGGCCGGTCGTCGGCGCGTCCGGGTCGAAGCCGCTGCCGTGGTCGAGCACGCTCAGCGCCAGCGTCCCGGACCGGCATTCGGCCCGTACCACGGCGTGCCGCACGCCCGCGTGCTTGCGCACGTTCGTCAGCGCCTCGCGCAGGATGCCGCTCAGCGCCTCGACGACCTCGGCCGGCATGCCCTCGCGTTCCGGCGCCGAACGCAGCCGGCCCGCGTTGAACTCCACCCGCAGCCCGCTGCCGACCGCCTGCCGCACGACCTCCTCCAGGGCGGCGACGACGTCCTCGGCCGGATCACCGTCGTCGCCGCGCAGGAAGGCGCGCAGCCACTGCGACTCCTCCGCCACCCGCGCCCTGACCGAGTCGTCGGCGATCCAGCCGTCGCGGGTCAGCGCCTCCATGGTCTGCAGGATCCGGTCGTGCAGCACGCGGGCCGTCCTGCCGCGCTCGCGCTCCTGCGACAGCTGCGCCGAGCGGCGCAGCTCCTCGGCCCTGGCCAGGTCCAGGTCGCCGGCGGTCCTGAACAGGATGCGCATGACGTACGCGGCCATCGTGGCGTTCGTGGTCAGCCCGGCGACGTGCGGCAGCCCGGCCCACCACGCCAGGTCCGCCTGGACGTACCCGAGGACCAGCGCGCCGCCCAGCGCCGCCGTCCACGCCAGCACGACGGGGAACGTGCGGAAGGAGATGCCGGCCATGATGCCGACGAGCAGCACGTACGGCAGGACCGTGCCCGGCCAGCCGTCGGTCACCCGCGAGCCCGCGTAGTGCCCGGCGGCGAGCACCGCCGCCGTCACCAGGCCGAGGTCCACGCAGAGCAGCGCGCGCGGCGCGAGCGCGGCGCGGGCCGCCGTGACCACGCACACCAGCAGGCTGACCGCGCCCATCGCCCCCAGCAGGTACGGCAGCGGCCCGAGCGTCAGCCACCGCCCGTCGCCCAGCACCTCCAGCGACCCGCACAACACCAGCGCGCCCACCCGGACGACCACCATGGTGAGGGCCCGGCTGCGCTCCATGCCGGCGACCGCCGTCCCGGGCGGACGCGGCGGGCGCGGGGGGCTCACGGCCGGTCGCGGCGTTCGAGCCGGTTGAGCGCCGCGCGCGTGAGCTCCGCCTTGTTGCCGACCTGCAGCTTGGCCCTGATGCGCTCGACGTAGGTGTCGACGGTGGCCTTGCTGACGCCCATCCGGCGGCCCACCTGGGCGTGGGTGAAGCCCTGGGCGATGTAGGACAGGGTCTCCTCCTCCCGCGCCGACAGCCGGGGCCGGGCGTCGCCCTCCGAGCCGCCCTCCGAGCCGTCCTCGCCGTTCCCGGAGCCGTCGGCCGCGGCGGGCGGGCGGGTGTCGTCGTCCAGCTCGCTCTGCAGGATGTCGGCCAGGCCCGCCGACAGGTAGAAGCCGCCCGCGGCCACCGTGCGCACGGCGGCGACGATGAGCTCGGAGGGGGCGTCCTTGGTGACGTATCCGTTGGCTCCGCAGCGGATCGCCGCCAGCACGTCGGCGGGCCGTCCGGAGGCCGACACGATGAGGACCCGCGTGACGGCCGACAACTCCTTGACCGCGGCCAGGCACGGCCGGTCCTCGGCCAGGTAGAGGTCGAGGATCAGCACGTCGTACCCGGCGTCGAAGCCGCGCAGGTCCCCGACGGACGAGCCCCGCAGCACCACCTGCAGGTCCTCGTGCCGGTGCAGGAGGTACTCCAGCCCATGGCGGATCAGCTCGTGGTCGTCGATCACGGCGATCCGGATCACGTCTTGCTCCGCGGCAGGCTGCGAACGAGGTGACATGTCAACAACGGTGAGCAGAAGCGTGCAAGACCAGCAAGTCCTGCAAAACCACTACAAGTTCGCATTGTAGATCATGAATCCTGTGGTGCACGGGCGTTCGGACGGTAGCCGTCGGTGGCCCTGACGAGCTCGTGCAGCGTGCCGGGTTCGGCGCCGCCGTGGCCGGCGTCCTCGACGATCCGCAGCTCGGCCTCCGGCCAGGCGCGGTGCAGCTCCCAGGCGGCGTCGGGCGGCGTCTTCATGTCGTAGCGGCCGTTGACGATGACGCAGGGCACGTCCCGGATCGCCGCCACGTCGAGCAGCTCGCCCTCCCGCAGGAAGCAGCGCCGGGTGAAGTAGTGCGCCTCGATCCGGGCGAAGCCCAGCACCTCCCGGTCCGTCAGCGGAGGGGGAGGCGCGGGCAGCAGCGTGTTGGCCGCCAGCTCCCACGCCGCCCACGCCCGCGCCGCCGGCAGGTGCACCTCGGGGTCCGGGTCGAACAGGCGGCGGTGGTACGCGCCGAGCAGGTCGTCCCGCTCGGCCTGCGGGATCGCGTCCCGGAAGGCCGCCCACTCCGCCGGGAACAGCCGGGCCGCCCCCGAACCGGTGAACGCCCACGCCTCGTCGGCCGCGCTGGCCAGGTAGACGCCGCGCAGCACCAGGTCGGTCACCCGGCTGGGGTGGCGGCGCGCGTAGGCCAGGGCCAGGGTCGCCCCCCACGAACCGCCGAACACCTGCCAGCGGTCGATCCCGAGCCGCCGCCTGAGCAGCTCCATGTCCGCGACCAGATGCCAGGTGGTGTTGGCCTCCAGCGACACCCCGGGGTCGGCGGCGTGCGGGCGGCTGCGCCCGCAGTTGCGCTGGTCGAACAGGACGATCCGATAGGCGGCGGGGTCGAAGAACCGGCGCTGCACGGGCAGCAGCCCGCCGCCCGGACCGCCGTGGAGGAGGACGACCGGTTTGCCGCCGGGGTCGCCGCAGGTCTCCCAGTAGATCTCCTGGCCGTCGCCGACGTCGAGCAGGCCGCTCTCGTAGGGCTCGACGGGCGGGTAGAACGTCATCAGCGTCATGGCTACCAGACCTACTCGCCCCGGCCGCCCGGCGCGCGGCCGATTCACGCTGTGCGGCCGATTCACCCTGTGCGGCCGAGTTACGACGGGCGCGCGAGTTCGGTGAGCGTGCGGCGGAGCAGCCGTGCGGCCAGCACCGGCTTGAAGGCGTTGTGCCGCAGCGGGCGGGCCTCGGCCAGCGCCACGCCGGCGGCCCGCGCGAAGGCGGACGCGTCCGGGACGGCGCCGGTCAGCAGGTCCTCGGCGGCGTGGGCGCGCCACGGCTTGTGCGCCACCCCGCCGAGCGCGACCCGCGCGAACACGATCCGGCCGTCCTCGACGTGCAGCAGCACGGCCGTGCTCACCAGCGCGAACGCGAACCCGGCCCGGTCCCTGACCTTCGCGTACGCCCCGCGCCCCGGCGGCGCGGGCGGCAGATCCACGCTCGTGACCAGTTCGCCGTCCCGCAACACGGTCTCCACCTGCGGCGTCCGGCCGGGCAGGACGTGGAAGCCGGTGAACGGCACGCTCCGCGCCCCCCGCGGCCCCGTCAGGTTGACGGTCGCGTCGAGGGCGGCCAGGGCCACGCACATGTCCGAGGGGTGGACGGCGACGCAGCTCGGGCTCGCCCCCAGGACGGCGTGCGCGCGGTTGAAGCCCTCCAGCGCGTCGCACCCCGCGCCGGGCACGCGCTTGTTGCAGGCGGCGGCGGTGTCGTAGAAGTAGCGGCAGCGCGTACGTTGCAGCAGGTTGCCGCCCACGGTCGCGCGGTTGCGCAACTGCGGCGAGGCGCCCGCCAGGATGGCGCGGGCGAGCACCGGATAGCGGCGCCGCACCCGCGGGTCGGCCGCGACCTTGGTGTTGCCGGCCAGCGCGCCGAGCCGCAGCCCGCCGCCGGGCAGGTCCTCGACGGCCGACAGCGGCAGGCGCGAGATGTCCACCACCCGGCCCGGCCGCTCGACCTCCTCCCGCATGAGGTCGACGAGGTTCGTCCCGCCGGCCAGGTAGCGGGCCGGGCCGCCGTCCGGCGGCGTCGCGGCCATCATCGCGACGGCCTCCGCCACACTGGCCGCCCGCAGGTAGGCGAACTCCCTCACCTCGCGGCGACCTCCCGGACGGCGGCGGCGATGTGGTGGTACGCCCCGCACCGGCACAGGTTGCCCGCCATGCGCTCACCGAGCTCGGCGTCGGTCAGCTCGCGCGGGGGAGCGGTCAGGTCGGGCGTCGCGGCGCTGGGCACGCCGTCCCGCAGCTCGGCCAGCAGCCCGGCGACCGAGCAGACCTGGCCGGGCGTGCAGTATCCGCACTGCAGGGCGTCGTGCCGGACGAACGCGTCCTGCACCCGCGCGCCCACCTCGTCGTCCGCCAGCCCCTCGACGGTGACGATCTCCATCCCCTCGCACTGGACGGCCAGCAGCAGGCACGCGTAGACCCGCGAGCCGTCGGCCAGGACGGTGCAGGTGCCGCAGGCCCCCTGGTCGCAGCCCTTCTTCGTGCCGGTCAGCCGGAGATGCTCGCGCAGGAAGTCGAGCAGGGACACGCGCGGGTCCGCCGGCGGCTCGTGCGGCCGGCCGTTGACGCGCAGGGGGAGCGGGGCGCGGCCGTCCATCCCATCCCTCCGGCCGTACGAACTGTGGCGATCACCGTAACCCGCATCTGGGCGGGACGACGCGGTCCGTGCGCCGGTCGAGGGACAAAACGGTGGCGGGCATTGCCGAATACGGGTCATCAGGCGAGGATCCCGCCGTCGCCCGCGCCCCCACCGGCACTCCCAAGGGATCACCCCTTGGCGGTCATGGCCTCCGCGACCGTCAAGCTGTCCTCGTAGATGTGGCTGCGCGTGATCAGCCCGCCCTCGACGGTCAGGTGCAGCGCGAACGGCGTGGTGTAGGCGACGCCGGTCGCGCGCACGGTCTGCACGATCTGCCCCAGCACCACGGCGTCCGGCCCGTCGACCAGGATCTGCCGCACCGTGGTGCCGTTCAGCTCCGGCACGTGATGCGCCCCCAGCGAACGGTAGTGCTCGGCCACCTCGGCCCGCCCGGACCTGGGCCGGATCCACGGCACCGCCGGATGCCCCTCGACGGGCCAGCTGAGCTGCCAGTCGACCGGCTCGGCGAACAACTCCGCCACCTGCTCCGGATCGCCCTCGCCGATCCGCCGCAACAACTCCTGCACGATGTCCCGCGTGTCCCTCTCCATGCCCCCAGTCTTGCGGCCCGCCTGAACGCCGTCGATTACCCCGGAGGTAACCGCGGGCGGTATCCCGGCGGCATTCCGGCGGCATTCCAAAGGAATCCTTGACATCGCCGGGGCGGGTGGCGGAACATTCCAAGCATGTCTTTGGAATCTGCGGGGCGGCGGCTGGTGCTCGACGATCCCGCCGCGATGCGGGCGTTCGCCCATCCGGTCCGGCTGGCGCTGCACGAGTTGCTGTTGCGATCGGGGGCGACCACCGCCGCCGACGCCGCCCGCGAGGTCGGGATCAGCCAGGCGCTGGCCTCCTACCACCTGCGGCAGCTGGCCAAATACGGCCTGGTGGAGCAGGCCGAGGCGCGCGACGAGCGGGAGCGGCCCTGGAAGGTGACCGCGAGCGTCCAGCTGTGGGACGACGACGTCACCGGGTCAGAGCGGTCGGCCGCCCGCAGTCTGCTGGAGCAGGTCCTGGCCGAGCGGGCGCTGTCGCGGCTGGTGGAGTGGCAGGAGGCGCGGCGGGGCGAGGAGGAGCCCTGGCGGGGCGTCGGCGGCATCGGCAACACCTACCTCTACGTCACCCCGCAGGAGATCACGGCGCTCGGCGAGGCCGTCGCCGACCTGCTGCGGCCGCTGATGGCCCGCGTGGACGACGCGGCGGCCCGTCCGGAAGGGGCCCGGCCCGTGCTGGTGACGCAGATGGTGATCCCGCTCGCCCCGACGGCCTCCGGTGACTGAGCGACGTCCTCCGGCCGCGGAGACCGGCCGGGCCGGCGGGCGAACGGCCGAGGAGCCGCCGGGCCGGGAGAGCGCGGCTCGTCGGTGGCCGGCGCGGGGCGGTGGCGGGTGGGTGTCGCCCGGCGGCGGGCGGGGGTTCGGGCGGTTGCTGGTCGCGTCCGTCGTGTCCCAGACGGGCGACTGGGTGATCAGCACTGGGCTGGCGTTCCACGTCTATCGCCTGACCGGCTCCACGCTGTCCACCGCGATCATGCTGCTGGTCTCCCGGCTGCCCGCCGTCCTGCTCGGGTCCGTGGCCGGGGTGCTGGCCGACCGCTGGGACCGCCGCCGGTTGCTGGTCGTCACCGACGTGCTGCTCGGGCTCGGGTTGCTGCCCCTGCTGGCGGTACGCGGCCCCGCCCAGGTCTGGATCGTCTACGCGGTCGCCCTGTGGACCGGCGTGCTCGGCACCCTGCTCGCCCCGGCGCAACGGGCGCTCGTCCCGCAGCTCGTGCCCGCGTCCGGGCTGGTCCGGGCCAACGCCCTGCACGGCCAGAGCGGTCAGCTCGCCCGGCTGCTGGGGGCGATGCTGGGCGGCGTCGCCGTCACGGCGGGCGGGCTGCCCGCGATCGTCCTGCTCGACGTGGCCAGCTTCGTGATCTCCGCGGTCCTGCAGGCGACCCTGCGTGTCCCGGCCAGGTCGCCGGTCGTGGCGCGGGCGCCGTCCGTCCGCGCCCAGTGGGCCTCCGGGGTGCGGTCGGCCATGGGGAATCCCGGCATCCGGTTGCTGGTCGCGTACATGGTGATCACGGGGCTGGGCGAGGGGATCTTCGCCACGCTCGCCGCCCCCTTCGTGGCCGACGTGCTGGGCGGCCAGGGCGACGCGTACGGGCTGTTCCTGTCGGTGCAGGCGGTCGGCGGGCTGGCCGGTGGGCTGGCCGTGGCCCTGCACCGGCGCGACCCCGCGCCACGGGTGCTCCTCGGCTGGGGCACGGTCGCGTTCGGCCTGCTCGACCTGGCGCTGTTCGCCTACCCCCTCGCCCTCGACGCGCTGTGGCCCGCCCTCGTGCTGATCGCGCTGGCCGGGCTCCCGGCGGCGGCGGCGATGGCCGGGTTCGCGACGCTGGCCCAGACGGCCACCACCGACGAGCGCCGGGGCGGCCTCATCGGGCTGCTCGCGAGTGCCCAGGCCGTCACCTCGCTGCTCGGCATGGCGGCCGCCGGGGTGCTCGGCGAGGTCGTCGGCATCGTTCCCGCGTTGTGTCTGCACGCGGCGGGGCTCGTCACCGCGGGCGTGCTCGTGCTGACGAACCGCCCACCCCACCCCGGGCGCGCCGCTTCCGACGGGAGTCGACCATGACGTTTGTCATGGAGGCGTCTCTGACTGTCGGCACTACACCCGGCGCCGCCACTCCCAGCAGGCTGGTCCCATGCTGAAACTCAAGGACGGCGGCCCCCGGCGGTCGCCGCGCCGGCCGCCGGGCGTTACCGTCGGGCCCTGTGACGGGTGAGGCGGCGGTGCGGGAGGTGGAGTTCGGCCGGGGCCGGACGGCGGCGCGCGCCGGGTCGTGCGGGTGGCTGCTGCTGGTGGTGTGGCCGCTGTGGTCGTTCTTCTCCTCGCGTCCCGGCGTGCTCGCCGTGGTGTGGGTGGTCGCGGCGGTCGCGATCTTCGTGGCGTGCTGGCTGCGGATCATGTGGCGGGCGCTCAGCGCCCTGGGCGCGGCGACGCTGACCTGGGCGCCGGTGGGGCTGGTGGCCGCCGCGCTGGCGCTGCTGCCGGTGCTGCGGGCGCCGTGGGCGTACGTCGGGTTCGTGTTCGTGGTCAGCGCCCTGTCGGCCTGCCTTTCGCGGGTCGCCTTCGTCGTGTCGGCGGCGGTGACGATGGTCGTGGTGGTGGCCGCGCTGGCGGCGTACGGGCGGCCGTTCGAGCAGGTCTGGTGGGTGCCGCTGGTGATCCTGGTCGAGGCGGTGACGGTGTCGAGCCTGAAGCACCTGGGCGAGATGGTCGCCCGGCTCGACGCCGCCCGCGCCCACGTCGCCCGGCTCGCCGTGGACAACGAACGCCTGCGCTTCGCCCGCGACCTGCACGACACGCTCGGCCACACGCTCACCTCGATCACCATCAGGAGCCAGCTGGCCGCCCGGCTGGCCCGTACCGACCCGGAACGGGCCGCCCGCGAGATGGCCGACGTGGAACGCGCCGCCCGCCAGGCGCTCGACGAGGTGCGCCACGCCGTCGCCGGCTACCGTGCCCCCTCGTTGTCGGGCGAGCTGCGCACGGCGGCCCACAGCCTGGACCTGGCCGGGATCCGGCTGGAGGTCTCGCCCGCCGCCGGGCCCGTCCCGGCCGCCGCCGAGACGCTGCTGGCCTGGACCGTACGGGAGGCCGCCACGAACGTCGTGCGCCACAGCCGCGCCCGCCACTGCCACATCGACCTCGCCGTCGACGACCACACCGCCACCGTCGAGATCCGCGACGACGGCCCCGGCCCCGAATCCTCCGGAGACGCGGCCCCCGGCCCCGCCACCCGATCCGCCGGAGACGCGGTCAACGGCGACGACGCCCACAACCCCGGAGCCGAAGGGCTCGGAACCAGAGCCGAGGCGGCCGGGCCTGCGGCCTTCAGGGGCCTGGCCGACGGAGCCGGATCCGGGGCTGAGGGGGGCCTCTCCGGTGCTGAAGGGGCCGGTGCTGGAGGGGCCGGTGCTGGAGGGGCCGGTGCCGACGGGGGCAGGGCCGACGGGGGCAGGGCGGAAGGGGACGCGGCCGGCGGGGTCGGGGTCGGGGGAGCGGTGGTTCAGGGGGGCGGGGCTGTTGGGGGCAATGGGCTGACTGGGTTGGCTGAGCGGATCGCTGCCGCCGGCGGACGTCTGGAGGCCGGGCCGCTGCCCGCCGGCGGCTACCGGCTGCAAGCCCGAGTGCCCTTGGAGGTGCCGTGATCCGCGTCCTCATCGCCGACGACCAGGACCTCGTCCGCGGCGGACTGGCCGCGCTGCTCGCCCTGGAGGACGGCATCGAGGTGGTGGCCGAGGTCGGCCGGGGCGACCTGGTCGAGCCCGCGGTGGCCGAGCACCGCCCCGACGTGGTCCTGCTCGACATCGAGATGCCCGGCATGTCCGGCCTGGAGGTCGCCGAACGCCTGCGCGGCCACCGGGTGGTCATCGTCACCACGTTCGGCCGGCCCGGCTACCTCAGCCGCGCCCTCGACGCGGGCGTGTCCGGGTTCGTGGTGAAGGACGCGCCGGTGGCCGAGCTGACCGCGGCCGTGCGCCGGGTGATGGCCGGTGAGACGGTGATCGATCCCAAGCTGGCGGTGTCCGCCCTGACCGTCGGGCCGAGCCCGCTCACCCAGCGCGAGGCCGAGGTGCTGCGGACCGCCTCCGGCGGCGCGACCGTCGCCGACATCGCCCGCACCCTGTTCCTGACCGAGGGCACCGTACGCAACTACCTGTCCTCGGCGATCACCAAGACCGGGGCGCGCAACCGCGCCGAGGCCGCCCGCGTCGCCGAGTCCCGCGGCTGGCTCTGACCCCCCGGCCACCCCGCAACCTTGCAAGCCCGCAACCCGGCCACCCCGCAACCCTGCAAGCCCGTAGCCCGGGAACCCCGCAAGCCCGCAACCCGTGACCCCGCAAGCCCGTAACCTCGCAACCTCTCAAGAGGAGCTTCGCCATGCCCTCCGACGACTTCCGCCCGCCCGGACCGGAGTTGTTCGACTACCCCGCGCTGTGGGACGGCGCGCCGCTCTGGCTCACCAAGCCGGTGCTGCTGGCCGCCGCCGGCGTGCTCGTGGTGTGCGCGCTGGCCTGGGGCGCCTTCTCCCGGCCCAGGCTGGTGCCGCGCGGCCTGCAGAACGCGGGCGAGTACGCCTACCTGTTCGTCCGCGACCAGATCGCCCGCCCGTCGCTCGGCGCCGACGCCGACCGCTGGATGCCGCTGCTGCTCACGCTCTTCCTGCTGATCCTGCTCTGGAACGTGATGGGCGTGATCCCGCTGCTCCAGTTCCCGGTCACCGCCCACGTCGCCTTCCCCTGGGTGCTGGCCGGAGTCGTCTACCTGCTCAAGCTCTACCTCGGGTTCAGGCACCAGGGCCTGGCCGGCTACCTCAGGAACGCGATGTTCCCCGAGGGCCTGCCCAAGGCCCTGGCGATCACCCTGTACGCGCCGCTCGAACTGTTCTACATCTTCGTCACCGCGCCGTTCACCCATGCCGTGCGGCTGTTCGCGAACATGTTCGCCGGGCACACGCTGCTGGCCTTCTTCAGCGCGGTCGGCTACTGGTTCCTGGTGGAGCGGCCGACCGTGGGCGGCGTGGCGGTGGGCGTGCTGGGCGTGTTCATGACGTGCCTGCTGACCGCGTTCGAGATCTTCGTCATGTTCCTGCAGGCGTACCTGTTCACCATGCTCACCGCCATGTACCTCGGCCAGTCCGTGCACCCGGAGCACTGACCGGTCAGGACGCCGGCGGCGCCAGAACCCGCCAGGCGGACGGCCGCACGATCCAGGTGCGCCGCTCCGCCACCTGCTCCAGCTCACCGTCCACGCTGGCCGGGACGGGCCCGCCCGCCACGGTGATCCGCCTGCCACGGAAGGTCTGCACGTCGGGGCGGGCGGGGTGCCGGCCGCGGCGCAGCCCGGTGGCGAAGGCCAGCCGCGCCAGCGGTCCCGTGGCGTAGGAGACCACCACCTCGGCCAGCCCGTCGTCGGGCCGGGCCGCCGGGGTCAGCGGCGTGCCGCCGCCGATCGTGGCGCCGTTCCCGACGCCGGCCATGAGCACGCGGCGGCGGCCGGTGCACACCTGGGCGCCGTCCACCCTGATCCGCAGCCGCCATCCGCCCGTCCCCGCGCCCGCCAGCACCGCGCCCACCGCGTACGCGGCCCGGCTGAGCAGCGGCTTCAGCGGCGCGGCCCGCTCGGCGGCGTGCGCGCCCACGCCGAGATGCGCGGCGTTGACCACGATGCCGCCGTCGTCGTCGATCAGCAGGTCCACGGGTCGTTCGTGCCCCGCCAGCACGACGCGGGCCGCCTCGGCCGGGTCGAGCGGGATGCCCAGCGTGCGGGCCAGGTCGTTGCCGGTGCCCATGGGGATCAGCCCGACCGGGCCGGCGTCCAGGCGGCCGTGCTCCAGCAGCGCGGCGACCAGCGCGTGCACGCTTCCGTCGCCGCCCATCACCACCGGGACCCGGTCGTCGTGCGACCGGGCGGCCTCCCGCGCGTCGCCGTCGCAGACCCGCACGTCGGCCTCCGCCCGCAGCAGCCGCAGCACCTCCCGCGTGCTGTCGTCGCCGACGCCGCCGGCCTGCCGGTTGCAGATCACCAGAAGTCTCACGGGTCCTCGCCTTCCCTTCCGCTGGGCGGATCGGTCTCTTCCCCGGGCGCCTGGCACAATGCCCCGCCGCCCGAACCCGTTCGCGGGGCGAAGGTCCGGCGCGCGGGACGCGACGGCGCGCCTTCCATGGCGTTGCTGAAGGTTCCCGACGGCTTCTATGGCGTTCCTAAGGTTCCCCGACGGTGGGGTGAAGGTGGCCGCGGTTGAGTTGCCGCAGCGGGCCGGGCCACCGGGGACCGGCCGCCAGAAGGGCAACCGACATGAACCCACGAAAGACCGCGCTGGCCCTCGGGGCGGCGGCGGCCCTGACGCTGGCCGCCTCCGGGGCGGTGCCGGCCGCGGCGGCCGGCCCGTGTGCCGAGGTCTCGTCGACGTGCGCGCCCGCCGACGTGGCCAAGGGCCACGCGGGCGAGAAGACCGCCGGCGTGAAGGCCGGCGTGAAGGCCGGCGTACGGACCGACGTGCGGAAGGACCCCGGCGGCGGGAAGCCGCGCGACGGCAGGCCCGGCTGCGGCCCCGAAAAGACGGACCACCCAGGAAAGCCCGGCAAACCGGACAACAAGGACCACGGCATCTCCCAGGAGGCGTTCGCCAAGGCGCTCGCGGCCGAGCTGGGCGTCGGGTACGACCGCGCCCTGCGCGCCGTCAAGGAGCTGGACGCCCTGACGAAGAAGGGCCGCGTGGACCCGGACTCGGCCGGGTTCGGCGCGGTGGCCGAGCACCTCGGCGTCACGCCGGACCGGCTGGAGCAGGCCCTGCGGAACGTCAAACGAGCGCTGGCCGGTGCCGAGCCCGCATAGAGACCGGCACCGATCTTCCTCAGCCGGGGGTGCGGAGGGGAGAGTGGCACCATGCACGTCCTTGTTGCCGACGACGACGAGGCGGTCCGCCGCTCCCTGACCCACGCGCTCACCCGCGAGGGCTACGACGTCAGCGTCGCCGCCGACGGCCTGCGCGCCCTGGAGGCGGCCGGCGGCGGACGTCAGGACGCGGTGGTGCTGGACATCATGATGCCCGGCCTGGACGGCCTGGAGGTGTGCCGCCGCCTGCGGGCCGCGGGCGACCGCACCCCGATCCTGATGCTCACCGCCCGCGACCTGGTCGGCGACCGGGTCGCGGGCCTGGACGCGGGCGCCGACGACTACCTGGTCAAGCCGTTCGCGCTGGAGGAGCTGCGGGCCAGGCTGCGCGCGCTGCTGCGCCGCAGCGCGCCCGCGCAGGGCCTGCTCCGCCACGCCGACCTGGAGCTGGACCCGGCCGCCTGCCGGGCCAGCCGCGGCGGCCGGCCGCTCGACCTGACCAGGACCGAGTACACCCTGCTGAAGGTGTTCCTGCGCAACCCGGGCCGGGTGCTCAGCCGCGAGGTGATCTTCGACTCGGTCTGGGGGTACGACTTCGGGCCGTCCTCGAACGCGTTGTGGGTCTACATCAGCTACCTGCGGGCCAAGCTGGAGGCCGGGGGAGAGCCGCGGCTGATCCAGACCGTTCGCGGCCTGGGGTACGTGCTGCGGGAGGAGCCGTGAGGCTGCGCACCAGGGTCGCGCTGACGGTCGCCGCCGTGGTGGCCGCCGCGCTGCTGGCGGTCTCGCTGGTGGTCTACCCGGCGGCCGCGGCGGGGCTGGCCGGCCAGCACGACGGGGAGCTGGTGCTGGCCGCCGGGCAGGCGCCGCGGCTGCTGGAGTCGCTGAAGGCCGCCGACTCGCCGCTGCCGGCCAGGCCCCTCCCGGTGGGCAACACGCTGCTGCAGTTCTGCCCCGACCCGCTGCTGACCGGCCCGACCGACGGGTTCGTGCCGCTGGCCGAGCAGGACCAGGCGGTCGCGTTCGGCAAGCTGCCCCCCTACTTCCGGGACGTCACCCACGACGGCGTGCGCTACCGGCTCTACACCGCCCCGCTCAACCTGGGCAAGGGCGTCCTGGTGCGCACGGCCTTCCCGCTGAACCGCGACGAGGAGACGCTGAACGCGCTCAAGCTGCTGCTGGCCGCGCTGACCCTGGGCGGCGCGCTGGTCGCGGCGGCGGGCGCGCGTCTCCTCGCCGGCCGGGCGCTGCGGCCCGTCGCCCGGCTGACGGCCGTGGTGGAGCGGGTCACCGTCACCGGCACCCTCACCGCCGACGGGCTGGAGGGCATGGGCGCCGGACGGGACGAGGTGGCCCGCCTGGCCGGCTCGTTCACCACGATGACGCACGCGCTGCGCGAGTCGGTGCTGGCCCAGCGGCGCCTGGTCGCCGACGCCTCCCACGAGCTGCGCACGCCGCTGACCAGCCTCACCACGAACCTGGAGCTGCTGGAGGAGGGGCGCGGCACGGCCGACCCGCAGGCCCCGGCCCTGGTGCACGAGGCCCGCGTCCAGGCCGAGGAGCTGCGGGTGCTGGTGAACGACCTGGTCGAGCTGGCCAGGCACGGCGACGTCGAGCTGCACCTGGAGGACGTGCGGCTCGACCTGGTGGCCGGACGTGTGCTGGCCAGGGCCGCGGCCCGCGCCCCGCACGTACGGCTGCGCGGCGAGCTGGCCGAGTGCCTGGTGACGGCCGACGCCGACGCGATCGAACGGGCGGTCTCCAACCTGGTGGACAACGCGATCAAGTGGAGCCCGCCCGGCGGCGTGGTCCTGGTACGAGTGGACGCCGCGGGCTCGTTGTCGGTGGCCGACCAGGGCCCCGGCATCGCGGCCCATGACCTGCCGTTCGTGTTCGACCGGTTCTACCGGGCCGAGTCGGCCCGTTCCCTGCCAGGTTCGGGGCTCGGCCTGGCCATCGTCCGCCAGATAGCCGAGGCGCACGCCGGATCGGTGCGCGCCGAGCCGCTGCGGCCCGGCGTGCGGCTGGTCCTCGCGCTGCCCCCGAGCGCGTGACCTGACACTGAGGGCGCGACCACGGGCGCGGACCCCCGCACCCGCGGCCGCGCCGGTCATGGGGCCGGTGGCCTGTCCGGCGGTCAGTGAGCCCCGGCGACGGGCACCGCGGGCGTGGCGGGCGCGGCGGGCCGGGGCATCGGGCGCGGCGGCAGCGCCATCAGCGCCAGGCCGAGCACCGCCCACAGCCCGAGCACCGTCAGCGGGACGGCCAGGGCGGCGCCGTCGAAGTAGACCACGCTGCGCACCAGTTCGAGCGCCGACCGGGTGGGCAGCACGTAGCCGAGCGCCGCGTACCAGGGCTCGATGAACGCGGCGCCGAACGGGCCGCCGCTGGCCGGCAGGCCGATCGGGATGAACAGCACGGCCGCCGCGATCACGCCGCGCGGCCCGAAGCGGCGCATCAGCCCGTTCACCGCCACCGAGACCAGGAAGATCACCGCGCCGGAGACGGCCAGGAGCCCGAGCGGGGCGCCGGTGAGCGCGCCGAGCAGGCCGTCGACGACCCAGGTGAGCGCCAGGCCGCCGGTCACCGCGCCGAGCGCGAGCACCGCCAGGCGCAGCCCCCGGTGCATCATCGGCTGCATGCGCATGGTGAGCACGGTCGTGGCCAGCGCGGTCAGCAGCAGGCCCAGCACGTAGAACATGCCGGACACGCCGGAGGAGTCGCCCTCGGCCAGCGGCCGCACGTCCTCGACCGCGAGCTGCCGTCCGGCGGCGCGCTGCATCAGGGCGATGAAGTGCGGGGCCGCCGTGTCGCCGCCCGCGCTGGCGACCAGCAGCCGGCCCTCGCCCGCCAGGTAGGCGGCCTCGACCTCGCGCCGGAGCACCGCCGCCCGCGCGGCGGCCGCGTCGGCGTACGGGCGCGCGTCCACGGCCCCGCCCGCGGCCTGCTCCAGCCGGGCGGCGTCGGGGCCCACCACGGCGAGCGGCACCCCGTGCGGAACCGGGTGGTGCAGCGCTCCGACGAACGAACCGATGATCACGGCGCCGACGACCGCGGACACCAGGTAGGCGACCGCGACTCGAACAGCGGGATTCTTCATGACGCTCCTCAGTTGTCCACCCGGCTCAGGTCCTGGTGGCGGCCCGCACGACGGGCGCCGCCGCCCTCACCCTGCCGGTTAGAGCGCGCGCTAAGTCAAGGCGTCGGACTCGGATCTGGCTCGCGAATGTTCCAGGAAGTTGAACGTCATCACCACGAGCACCAGGGCGGCCACGGACAGCAGCGCCGGCGCCTGCAACGCGATCGGGATGATCGCCAGGCTGGCCACCGGCATGGCGAGCTGCGGCCCGGACCACTTGCCGAAGATGTGCCAGCGGGCGTAGCAGAACGTCGCGAAGTACAGGGCGCAGCCGCCGAACAGCAGCGCGGTCACGGGTGGGGCGAAGACCTGGCCCGGATGGGAGACGACCTCGGCCATGCCCACCGCCATCGCCATGATCGACCCGATGAAGGCCAGGTGGCCGTAGGAGAAGACGCGCCGGATCAGGTCGGTGCGGATCACGGCCTCGTCCAGGGCCTTGGGCAGCGACTCGGCGGCGAAGATGAAGTACACCCACCACAGAGCGCAGGCCAGCACGAACGTCGCGGCGACCGCGCCGATCGAGCCCACGGCCAGCGGGCGCGCCGATGACGCCTGCGCGCCGATGGCCAGGATCGGCTCGCCCATCGCGATGATCAGCAACAGGCCGAACCGCTCGGGTAAGTGATGGGGGTGGAAGGTGACTCGCACCAGGTGGCTGCGGGTCAGCACCGGCGCGGCCAGGTCGATGGCGGCGGCCGCGGCCCAGACCCACACCCGGGCGCCGCTGTCGAGCAGGCCCCCGGCCAGCAGCAGCGGCCCGGTCACGCACACCGAGAGCGTGAAGGGGTTGACCAGCTCGAACGGCCGGCCGCGGAAGTACAGGGCGGCCAGCAGCGAGCGCTGGGCGAAGTACGCGGCGCCGAACATCAGCCCGCGCTCCTCGTAGGCCAGGGGGGTGGCCAGCGCCATGAACAGGCCGCACAGGCTGAGCGCCAGGATGCCCAGCCGGTCGGGGGTGTTGTTGACGTCGCGGGTGTTGGCGTGCACCGCCATGCCCACCCAGGCCCAGTACGTCGGCACCAGCACGACGACGGCCTGCCCCACGCTGCCCCAGCCGTGGCCGCGGTGGAGCAGGTCGGACAGCTGGGTGACGGCGAACACGAAGACCAGGTCGAAGAAGAGCTCGACCCAGGTGACTTGCTTGTCTGCTTTCGGCTTCATCGAGCGGTGTGACTCCTCGTACGTCGTGCGGGTGCTCACGCGGG
Source organism: Nonomuraea sp. NPDC048881 (assembly GCF_040649795.1). Lineage (NCBI taxonomy): Bacteria > Bacillati > Actinomycetota > Actinomycetes > Streptosporangiales > Streptosporangiaceae > Nonomuraea > Nonomuraea sp. NPDC048881. The sequence goes on along the minus strand of NZ_JBEZGC010000016.1, from coordinate 106,329 downwards.
CAGCAGCGCGGGCTCGGCGCCCGCGGCCAGCCGCCAGCGCACGTCGAAGGCGTATGCGGCCGAGGCCAGCGTGACGTGGTGGTGCCAGCCGTGGAAGGAACGGCCCTCGTAGTCGAACAGCCCGAAGCCCTCGGCCAGCTCGCCGATGGCGTGGGCGGCCCGCCAGCGGGACTTGGCCAGCGCGACCAGCTCCTGCGCCGGCACGGACATGTTCGTCAGCCAGAACGCCCGCGGCCGCGGCCGGCCGAGCGGCCACTCCACCAGCAGCCTGCGCGAGCGCGCGTGGTCGTCGGAGACCGGCAGGAGGACGAACTGCGAACGCAGCGACCGCCCCCGCGGCCCCTCCCACCAGGCCACCGTGCGCCGCTCCGCCCCGGCCGCGGCCTGCGCCGCCTCGGCCAGCGCGACGCGGGCCCGCGGGCCGCCCCCGCGCACCACGCTCATCGAGGCCCGGACCCGGTGGCGGGCGTCGACCTCGACGACGTAGTCGAGGCCGCGGTCCTCCAGGCCGCGCAGCAGGTCGGCGACGCCCCGGACGTGGGTGAGGTCGGCCACCAGCGGCGCGACGGGCGTGCCCCAGTCGAGCGTCAGGTCGTCGACCAGGTCGATCACGTGCTCGCCGAAGGGCCGGTGCCGCTCCTGGTCGGGCACGTGCGCCCGGGCCCGCCGGTCGTGGTCGGCCTCCCACGACCGCGGCAGGCACAGCCGCCAGTTGACCGGCACGGCCGCCTCGCCCGAGCTCATCAGCACGGCCGCGCCCACCTGACAGTTGACCGTGCGGCCGAGGCCGCGCACGTACTGGCGCTCGACGCCCGCCGACCAGCGGCCGTGCTTGGCGAAGGCCACCTCCTCCACCAGCCAGGCGGCCGGGGGCGCGCCGGCCGCCAGCACGTCGGCGACGGTGCGGCGGACCGGGCGCGGGTCCCAGCGGCTCTGGTTGACGAACTGCTGGAGCGACTGGCCGTTGTGCGGGCCGCCCACCTCGTCGGCGATGCGCTGGATGGACTTGCGCCCGCCCGCGTGCAGCAGCCCCAGCACGTACGACTCGGCCGCGCTACGCTGGTCGGAGCGCGGCAGCGAACCGAATATCGTACCGAAGAATTCTGCGAACTCTTCACGCTCGTTCACCGCGAGTTCTCTCATGACCGCCCCTCACCTGCATTAGAGAAGATCCGTAATGGCGAACGCGGTCAGGATCGCAGTTAAGTTTTGGTTCGCACAAGAGAGTAACACCAAGGTGGCAGCGCAGCTGTCCGGGAGTATTAAAGGGAGTACTCCCGGAGGCATCTACCGGGTGCTCATCGATAACCCGGTATTACATCACACGCGGCCTCAGTCAGGATGTGCGGGTAAAGGACTTGCCGCCCGATGAGTCTGGAGTGCACTCTTGCATCCGCCGGAATCATGTGATCATATGATGCGGGGATCTGCGCCGGTGACTGAGTAAGGCGACACACACTACGGGGGATGACCAGTGCAGTGCAACATCCAGCCCACGGTTGTGATAGCCGAACGGATCGAGGCCCATAAGGCTGCGATCTTGGCACAGCTGTGCGGCGAAATTGAAGAATCAACTTCCGGGGCCGCTCCCGGCGAGTGCGCGGAGTTGGCGGAAGAGCTCCTCGACCTGATGGTGGCCCGGCTCAAGGCCAGTACGGACCGCTCTCCCGGAGCCCTGGCCGGGGCGACGGACGGCGGCCGCGCCGACGCCCGGGAATGGCGGCGAATTTCCCGCGACCTGCACGATCGGGTGGGCCACGAGATCAGCGTGGCGAGCCGGCAGCTGGAGCTCGCCGAAATCGGTCACGCACGTGGTACGGACGGTTTCCCGGTGCATGTGAAGGAGGCGAAGGCCGCGCTGCTGAGAGCCCACCAGGAAATCCGCGACGTCATATCCGACCTGCGCGTTCACGCCTATTGGCCGGGAATGGAGCAAGCGCTTGTGCGGCTCATGACGACCATTGTGGACCCGCGGCTGGAGCATCGCATCACCCTTATCGGCGATGTCGAGGGCCTGCCTCCGCGCATTCGGGACGAGTTATTCCTGATATTACGCGAAGCCATTACCAACAGCATCTCCCACGCGGGCGCCGACCTGCTCGAAGTGTGCGTCAAGATTGCGCACGACCGGATCACAGCAATTGTGCGGGACAACGGCCGGGGTTTCTCGGGCTGGCGCGCGAAACAGGGGAACGGCCTGACCTCCATGCGCGAGCGCGGGGTCGCTCTGGGCGGCCTGGTGACCATAGAGAGCACCCCCGGGAAGGGCACCGAGGTCGTCTTCCGTGCCCCTGTCCGGCCTGTCCGGGACGAGCGGCCGAAGGAAACATCGGATGCAAAGAGAAGGCAGCATTGACGTCCTCATCGCCGACGACCACACGATCCTGCGGGAGACGCTCAAGCAGACGCTGGAGCTCGAACCCGACCTTCGTGTCGTCGCCACCGCGGGGGACGCGCGCGCGGCGGTGAAGTCGGCCGAGGCGCTGCGGCCGGACGTCGTGGTGCTCGACGTGGAGATGCCCGGCGACGGCGTCGTGCGCACCACCACCCACATCCACCGGGTCTCGCCCCGGTCCCGCGTCATCGTGCTGAGCATGTACGACGACCCGGTGCTGGTGCAGGAGCTCATCGCCCACGGCGTGCGCGGCTACCTGCTCAAGAGCGTCGGCCGGGAGGAGCTGGTGCAGGCCATCCGCGGCGTCTGCGCGGACGCCGAGCGCGTCGTCCTGTCGGTGTCGCGGGAGAGCCTGATGATGTCCGGCCGGCCGCGCGCCGGGAAGCTGTCCGAGCGGGAGCTGAGCGTGCTGTCCCTGGCCGCCCAGGGCCTCAGCAACGCCCAGATCGCCACCCGGCTGATGATCGCCGAAGGCACGGTCAAGCGTCACCTGCGCAACATCTTCACCAAGCTCGACGCCACCTCCCGCCTCGACGCGGTGAACAAGGCCATGGCCGCCTCACTGCTGACGCTCTGACGCCTCCTCCGCCATGGCCGCGTCACCGCTGACGTTCTGACGCCTCCTCTCCGGGGACCAGCCAGAGCGTCGCCAGCGGCGGCAGCAGCACCTCGGCGACCGCACCCCCCTCCGAGCAGGTGACCGAGCCCAGGTTGCCGAGGTTCCCGCCGCCGTAACAGGCGGCGTCGGTGTTGAGCGCCTCCTGCCAGCGTCCGCCGGAGGGGAGCGCCAGCCGGTGCCCGTGCCGCGGCACCGGCGACAGGTTGCTCACGCACACCAGCGGCGCCCCCCACCGGTCCCAGCGCACGAAGGAGTAGACGCTGGAACCGGCGTCGTCGGCGTCGATCCAGGTGAAGCCGCCGGGGGAGCAGTCCAGCCGCCACAGCGCGGGGGTGGCGGAGTAGCGCCGGTTCAGGTCCCTGACCAGGTCGCGCACGCCCTTGTGCCGCGGGTCGCGCAGCAGCGCCCAGTCCAGCTCGCGGTCATGGGACCACTCGCTGCGCTGCGCGAACTCCTGGCCCATGAACAGCAGCTTCTTGCCCGGATGCGCCCACATGAAGGCCAGGTACGCGCGCAGGTTGGCCAGCCGCTGCCACTCGTCGCCCGGCATCTTCCCGGCCAGCGAGCCCTTGCCGTGCACCAGCTCGTCATGGCTGAGCGGCAGCACGAAGTCCTCCGCGTACGCGTACGTCAGCCCGAACGTCAGCGCGTGATGGTGGTACGGCCGGTGCACCGGGTCGCGCCGCATGTAGCCGAGTGTGTCGTGCATCCAGCCCATGTTCCACTTGAAGTCGAACCCCAGCCCGCCGGCGGACGTCGGCCGGGTCACCCCCTCCCACGCCGTGGACTCCTCGGCGATCGTCAGCACCCCGGGACAGCGCCGGTGGACGGTGTCGTTCAGCTCCCGCAGGAACGCGATCGCCTCCAGGTGCTCCCTGCCGCCGTGCGCGTTGGGCCGCCAGGCGCCGTCCGGGCGGGAGTAGTCCAGGTACAACATCGAGGCGACGGCGTCCACGCGCAGCGCGTCGACGTGGAACTCCTCGCACCAGTACAGGGCGTTGGCGATGAGGAAGTTGCGCACCTGCGGGCGGCCCAGGTCGAAGGTGAGCGTGCCCCAGTCGGGCTGCTCGCCGCGCAGCGGGTCGGGGTGCTCGTACAGGGGGCCGCCGTCGAAGCGGGCCAGCGCCCAGTCGTCGCGCGGGAAGTGCGCGGGCACCCAGTCGAGTATCACCCCGATCCCGGCCAGGTGCAGCGCCTCGACCAGGGCGCGGAAGTCGTCCGGGGTGCCGTAGCGGGAGCTCGGCGCGTAGTAGGAGGAGATCTGGTAGCCCCACGAGCCGCCGAAGGGATGCTCGGCCACCGGCATGAGCTCCACGTGGGTGAAGCCCATGCCGCGCAGGTACCCCGGAAGCTGCTCGGCCAGGTCGCGGTAGGTCAGGCCGCGCCGCCAGGAGCCCAGGTGCAGCTCGTACACGCTCATGGGCGCCTCGCGGGCCGGGCCGTCGCCGCGGGCGGCCAGCCACGCGCCGTCGCGCCAGCGGTGCCGCGAGGTGAACACCACCGAGGCGGTGCGCGGCGGGTGCTCGGCCGCCAGGGCCAGCGGGTCGGCCTTGCGCCGGGTACGGCCGTCCGCGCCGGTGATCTCGAACATGTACCGGCAGCCGTCGCCGGCCCCGGGCACGAACAGCTCCCACAGGCCGCCGCCGGGCGCCCGGCGCAGCGCGTGCCCGGCGCCGTCCCAGCCGTTCAGGTCGCCCACCAGCCGCACCTCGCGCGCGCCCGGCGCCCACACCGCGAACGAGACGCCCGCCACGCCGCCCACCGTCCGGGTGCGCCCGCCCAGCGCCCGCCACAGCTCCTCGTGCCTGCCCTCGCCGATGAGGTGCAGGTCCAGCTCGCCCAGCACGGACGGCCCCCCGCCGGTCAGGACGTCCATCACCGCTCCACCGTCAGGATGTGCGCCGGCTGCCTGGACGGGTCCAGCCGCACGAAGTTGCGCGCCCCCCACTGGTAGACCTCGCCGGTCAACTCGTCGCGCACCCGGAAGGACGGCCCGAGGTCGGGCAGGTCCAGCGTCACCGTGGCCTGCCGCACGTGGTGCGGATCGAGGTTGACCACGACGATCACGGTGTCCTCGCCCGCCTGCTTGGCGAAGCAGAGCACGGCGTCGTCGTCGGCGTGCTGGAAACGCAGGTTGCGCAGCAGGCGCAGGGCCGGATGGCGGCGGCGGACCCGGTTCAGCGCGGCCAGGAAGGGCGCCAGCGTGCCGCCCGCCGACCAGTCGCGCGGCCGGTACTGGTACTTCTCCGAGTCCTTGTACTCCTCGCTGCCCGGCGCGGCCGGCTCCCGCTCGCACAGCTCGAACCCGGCGTACACGCCCCAGGTGGGGGATGCCGTCGCGGCCAGCGCGGCCCGCACCCGGAACGCGGCCGGCCCGCCCTCCTGCAGGTAGGCGTGCAGGATGTCCGGGGTGTTGACGAACAGGTTCGGCCGCATGTACGCCGCCGCCTCCCCGGCCAGCTCGCCCAGGTAGCTCTCCAGCTCCGGCTTGGCGTTGCGCCAGGTGAAGTAGGTGTAGGACTGCTGGAAGCCGACCGCGGCCAGCGTGTGCATGATCGCCGGTCGGGTGAACGCCTCGGCCAGGAAGACGACGTCCGGGTCGGTGCGGTTGATCTCGGCGATCAGGCGTTCCCAGAAGAACACCGGCTTGGTGTGCGGGTTGTCCACCCGGAAGATGCGCACCCCGTGGCCCATCCAGTGGCGCAGCACCCGCAGCGACTCGGCCAGGATGCCGCCGGGGTCGGCGTCGAAGGAGATCGGGTAGATGTCCTGGTACTTCTTGGGCGGGTTCTCGGCGTAGGCGATGCTGCCGTCGGGCCGGTGCTCGAACCACCGCGGGTGCTCCCGTACCCACGGGTGGTCGGGCGAGCACTGCAACGCGAAGTCCAGCGCCACCTCCAGGCCCAGCTCGGCGGCCCTGGCCACGAAGAAGTCGAAGTCGTCGATCGTCCCCAGGTCGGGGTGGACGGCGTCGTGCCCGCCCGCCGCCGAGCCGATCGCCCACGGCGAGCCGGGGTCGTGCGGCCCGGCGATGGGCGAGTTGCCCGGCCCCTTGCGGTTGGTCCGGCCGATCGGGTGGATCGGCGGCAGGTAGACCACGTCGAAACCCATCGCCGCGACGGCGGGCAGCCGCTCGGCCGCCGTCCGGAAGGTGCCCGAGCGCGGCGGGTGACACCCCGTGGGGTCCACCACGGCGCCCTCGGAGCGGGGGAAGAACTCGTACCAGGCCCCGTACAGCGCCCGTTCGCGCTCCACCAGCAGCGGCAGGTCCTCACCGGCCGTCACGTGGTCGCGCAGCGGCCGGCGGGCCAGCGTCCGCAGCACCGGCTCGGCCAGCGCGATCGCCAGCCGCGCCTCGGGGTCCAGCTCGCCGTCGCGCAGCGTCGCGGCGGCCACGCGCAGCAGCCGGGCGTCGGCGGGCGGCACCTCGGGCTGGGCGGCGGCCCTGGTCAGCAGCCGGGCGCCGGCCTCCATCGTGACGGCCACGTCGAGCGCGGCGGGGATCTTCACCTCGGCCACGTGCAGCCAGGTCGCCACCGGGTCGCTCCACGCCTCCACCCGGAACGTCCACTCGCCCTCCCGGTGGGCGGCCACCTCGGCCGCGTATCGGTCGGAGCCCTGGGAGACGGCCGCCATCGGGATCCAGGCGGCCTGCTTGCCGTCGGGGTCGGTGAGCACGACGTTCGCGCCCACCACGCCGTGCCCCTCACGGAACAGCGTCGCCGACACCTCGAACGGCTCGCCCGGCACCGCGCGCGCGGGCCGGCACCCGCCCGCCACGACGGGCCGGACCCCCACGACGGGCACGCGGCCCGCGGCGATCTCGGAGATCTCGGTCAACACCAGCGTCTCAGTCATGTGTCACGCGTCCTGCAGGTCGGCGATGGTCTCGAACGAGGTGCCGGCGGCGGCCTCGCAGTGCGCCGGCACGGTCAGCCCCGGGTACACCGTCACCCCGGACAGCCGCACGCCGGCCTGAACCGTCACTCCGTTGCCCAGCGCGCTGTAGCCGCTCAGCACGGTCACGCAGTCCACGAACGACTCGACGGTGACCATCGTCCCCACATGGGTGTCGGTGAGCCGCGCCCAGGGGCCGATGATCGCGCCGTCCAGGCAGGCCACCCGCTGCAGCCGGCACCCGGTGTGCAGGTCGACGCCGTCGCCGATCGCGGAGTCGGAGACGACCACGCCGGGGCCGATCTCGACGTCCCGGCCGATGTGCACGTTCGGCCCGATCCTGACCAGGCCCGCGCTGATCTTCTCGGCCAGCGTCATGCCCGACGTCGCGTCCCGCTGGCGCAGCGAGGACTCGTGGATGCGCACGTTGCCCGGGTAGGCCCGCAGCATGCCCTTGAGCACGTGCGGGTAGCCGCCGCTCAGCGCGTCGGTCAGCGTGCCGAGATAGTCGCGCAGGTTGCCCAGGTCGCCCAGCTTGGCGATGGGCGCGATGCCGACCCGGTGCCCGGCCTCCACCAGCCACGGGAGCAGGTCGTGCCCCCAGTCGAGCCGGTGGCGGGCCAGCTCGGCCAGCGCCGGCTCCCCGGCCAGCTTCCGCAGCCGCCCGCAGTCGACCAGGTAGAGCCCGGCGTTGACGGGCACCCGAGCCGGGTCGGCGGCCAGGGCGTGCACCTCGGCCAGCGGTGGTTTCTCCACGAAACGCCGGATCTGCCCGGACGCGTCCGTGACCATCGTGCCGTACTTGCCCGCCACCTCCTCGGCCGGCCGCTCGACCACGGCCACGGTGACCACCGCGTCGCTGTCGCGGTGGCGGCGGACCAGCTCGTCCAGGTCGAACTCGAACAGCGAGTCGGTCGGGAAGACCAGCGCCAGCCCGTCGAGCTCCCAGTAGTCCAAACTGCTCAGCGTCGCCTCGCCGGAACCGGTGTTGGTCCAGTCCATCCGGGGCCGCGAGTAGCGCACGCGCACGCCCAGCCCCTCGCCGTGGCCGAGCACGTCCTTGGCCTGGTAGCGGTTCTCCCGGCCGTTGGCGATCAGGTAGAAGTCGCTGACCCCCTGGTCGCGCAGGGCCATGATCTGCCATTCGATGACCGGCCGTCCGGCGAAGCAGACCGTGGCCTTGCTCCGCAGGTGGCCGGGGGCCTCCAGGGTGAGCGGCCGGGCCCTGAGACCCTGTCCGCCCGCCAATGCGATTCCGGCGATCTCGTTCATTGTCCGTACTTCCCCGTGGGTGTCCTACGTAGAGCGATCATGGTGATGTCGTCGAACTGCTCGGCGGACCCGATGTGCGCGCTGATCTCCCGTTCGAGCCTGTCCAGCAGGTCGTCCGCGCCGGTGGCGGGCTGCGAGACGAGGGTCAGCATGAGCTCCTCGCTGAAGAAGCGGCCGGACTCGTCCCTGGCCTCGGGCACGCCGTCGGTGTAGGCGAACAGCAGGTCCCCCTGGTCCAGGTGGGCCCTGCCGACCTCGAAGACGGAGTCGGGCACCAGCCCCAGCGCCGGCCCGGTGGGACGCAGCAGGGTGTGGCCGCCGCCCGCGTGGCGGATGATGGGCGGGTTGTGCCCGCAGTTGATGTAGACCAGCGCGCCGGTGACCGGGTCGAGCACGCCGAAGAACAGCGTGGCGAAGTAGCCCTGGCGCAGGTGGTTGGCGGTCAGGTAGTCGTTGGTCGCGATCACCGCGCGCAGCAGCGGCGTGGCGTCGTCCTGGACGGTGTCGGCCTCGCCGGTCCCCACGTGCGCGGCGGTGTGCCGCAGCAGGGTCCTGATCAGGGCCATGAACAGGGCGGCGCCGACGCCCTTGTCGCACACGTCGGCCACCACCAGCCCGATCCGCGACCCGCCCAGCAGTTCCAGGGCGTCGTAGAAGTCCCCCGCGACCTCCCTGGCCGGCTGGAACCGGACGGTGAGCTGCCAGCCGGCGCGGGCCGGCAGCGCGTCGGGCAGGAAGCCCGCCTGGATCTCCCGCCCGATCTGCAGCTCACGCTCGTACTTCAGCAGCGCCTCCTCCTCGGCGCCCGGGAAGCGGCCGAACACCTGGCCCGCCCGCAGCCTGCGGTGCAGCAGCTCCGGCACGAAGGGCGGGACGACGTAGTCCAGCCCGGCCAGCACGTGCGGTTCGAGCTGACGCAGGTCGCCGTCGGTGAACGCGACCACGACGGGCGGCCGCGCGCCGGCCTGGACGACCCGCGTCACCTCGCGCACGACCTCCACGTCGAGGCTCGCGTTCACCAGCAGCAGACCGGTGGGCGGAGGCGCCTCGGCCAGCAGCTGCTCGGGGGTGCGCCTGGCCACGGGAGCGCCGTCGGCGGCCAGCAGCAGGCACAGCTCTTCCGCTGCTGGTGATGGGCCACTGACGACGAGGGTCACCTCCGCATCCATCGGTACCTCCTAGACGCGGTTCATGATGATGGTCGTCCGGTTACGACCCGAGCTGTACTCGTAGCGGACCTGGTCGGCGACCGTACGGGCCAGGTAGACGCCCAGCCCGCCCGGCCGGCGCTCGCCCAGCGGCCGGTCCAGGTCGGGAACGGCCTCGTAGGCGGTCGGGTCGAACGGCGGCGCCGAGTCGGTCAGGCGCAGCCACACCCGGCCCGGCTCCACCCCGCCGGTCAGCTCCAGCTCGCCCGGCCGGTCGCGGTGGCCGTGGGTGATGATGTTGACGATCAGCTCCTCGGCGGCCAGCCGCAGCCAGTGGGCGCGCGTGCGGGTCAGCCCGCCGAGCGCGCTCAGCGTCTGCACGTAGGCCATCAGCTCGTCCAGCGACTCGGGTTCGGCGGGAAGCCTGAGCCGCTCCATCGCCTGCCTACTCGGGGATCGCATCGCTGAAGTCCACGCTGTGGTGGAAGCCGACCAGCCGGATGGTCTGCTCGATGGCGTCGTTGGCGCCGACCAGCACGATGCGCACGTCGTCGGCCAGCTTCTGCCGGGCGAACACCAGCCCGCGCAGCCCCGCCGAGGACATGTAGCTGAGCTGCGACATCTCCAGCACCAGCAGCTCGGCCGCGGCCTCGGCCGCGCGCTCCACCTCCCTCCTGAAGGTCTCGGCTGTCAGGGCGTCCAGCTCGCCCTCCAGCGTGATCAGTGCGGTGCTGCCGTCGTGGGTCAGGATCGCGTTGAACGACATGGGATCTCCTTCGGGGATTTCAGTGAGGGGCGCGGCCGACCAGCGCGACCGCGGCCCGCGGGCCGACGACGATCCGCCGCTGGTCGGCCAGCGGCGGCTCCTGGCCCGGTGAGTGGACGTCGCCGGGGGCGGCGGCCGCGGTGTCGGCGAACAGGTGCCACACCGCGCCGTCCGGCAGGGCGGGCAGCTCCAGCTCCCGCGCCTGCCAGTGGGTGTTGGCGGCCAGGTACAGATGCTCCGCGCCGCCGCCGGCCGCCGGGCCGCTGCGCAGCATCGCCACCAGCGTGCTGTCCGGCGACCAGTCGGGCCGGCCGGCCCGCTCGCCGTGCCAGGACACCTGCGGCAGCCCGCCGGCGCCCTCGTCGCCGCACGGGTGGCGGCGGTCGCGCACCATCGGGTGCGCGGCGCGGAAGGCGACGCACTCACGCACGAACCGCAGGAGCTCGCCGTTGCGCTCGGTCAGGCCCCAGTCGAACCACGACAGCGGGCCGTCGTGGCAGTAGGCGTTGTTGTTGCCCTGCTGGGTCCGGCCGACCTCGTCGCCGGCCAGGATCATCGGGATGCCCTGGCTGAGCAGGAGCAGCAGCATCGCGTTCCTGGCCTGCCGCCCGCGCAGCGCCAGCACCTCGGCGTCCTGGGTCGGGCCCTCGGCGCCGCAGTTCCAGCTCTGGTTGTCGTCGTTGCCGTCGCGGTTGTCCTCGCCATTGGCCTCGTTGTGCTTGCCGTCGTAGGCGAACAGGTCCGCCAGCGTGAACCCGTCGTGGCAGGTGACGAAGTTGACCGAGGCCGGCGTGCCGCGGGAGGCGTACAGGTCGGGCGAGCCGACCAGCCGGGTGGCCAGCTCGCCGGCCGAGCCGGGGGCGGCCTTCAGGAAGCGGCGCAGCGCGTCGCGGTAGCGGCCGTTCCACTCCGACCAGCGCTGGTAGCCGGGGAAGGAGCCCACCTGGTACAGGCCGCCCGCGTCCCACGCCTCGGCGATCAGCAGGCAGTCGCGCAGCAGCGGGTCGTGGGCCAGCGTCTCGATCAGCGGCGGGTTGGCCAGCGGCGCGCCGTCCTGGCCGCGGTCCAGGATCGCGGCCAGGTCGAAGCGGAAGCCGTCGATGTGGTACTCGCCGGCCCAGTAGCGCAGGCAGTCGAGCACGTAGTCGCGCACCACCGGGTGGTTGCAGTTGAAGGTGTTCCCGGTGCCGCTGAAGTTGTAGTAGTAACCCTCCGGCGTGAGCATGTAGTACGTGCCGTTGTCCAGGCCGCGGAAGTGGATGGTCGGGCCGTTCTCGTTGCCCTCGGCCGTGTGGTTGAAGACCACGTCCAGCACCACCGCGATCCCGGCCCGGTGCAGCTCCTTGACCAGGTTCTTGAACTCGTCGGACTGCATGCCGTACCGGCCGGTGGCCGCGTAGCCGGCCTTGGGCGCGAAGAAGCCCAGCGTCGAGTAGCCCCAGTAGTTGTACAGGCGCTCGCCGGTGACCGGGTTGACCCGGCTCATGTCGAACTCGTCGAACTCGAAGACCGGCATCAGCTCCACGCAGTTGACGCCGAGCGCCTTCAGGTAGGGGATCTTCTCGATCAGCCCCGCGTACGTGCCCGGCGCCGACACCCCCGAGGACGGGTCCGCCGTGAAGCCGCGCACGTGCAGCTCGTAGACGACCAGGTCCTCCGGCGCGACGCGCAGCGGCCGGTCCTCCTCCCAGTCGAAGTCGTCGGAGACCAGCACCGACCGGTAGGGGTAGGGGTCGTCCCAGTCCACCTCGGCGCCCCACACGTCCCGGCCCGACATGACCCTGGCGTACGGGTCGGCCAGGATTTTGGCCGGGTCGAACCGGTCGCCGGGGGCCGGCGTCTCCGGGCCGGTGACGCGGTAGCCGTACTCGACGCCCTCGTGGTCCAGGCCGAACACGGTCATGGCCCACACGCCGCCGATCCGGTACTCGCCGGGGAAGGGCAGCTCGGCGAACGGCTCCCGCTCGCCGCGCCGGAACAGCACCAGCGACACCGCGCTCGCGCCGCTGGAGTAGACCGAGAAGTTCACCCCGCCGGGCACCAGCGTGGCGCCGAACGGCATCGGATGGCCCGCCCGCACCCCGAACCCGGCCAGCTCGGCCGTCGGGAAGGAGTCGATCCGGCCCGGCACGCCCTGCGTCTCCACACTCATGTGGCCTCCTCCCGCGGCTCGGCGGCCCGGACGATCTCCAGCGCGTCCGCCACGCAGTCGGCGACGACGAAGAAGCGCAGGAACCCGGTCGCCGCCATCACCCCGCGCAGCTCGTCCGACAGGCCCACCAGGGCGATGAAGCTGTCCAGGGTCCGCGCCTGCCGGTAGACCAGCAGCATCGTGCGCAGGCCCGCGCTGGACAGGTAGCTGACGCCGGTCAGGTCGAGCAGCACCGGGCGGCTGTCCGGCAGCAGCGCCAGGATGCGCTCCTGCGCGGCCGGGGCCGACCTGCTGTCGAGCTGGCCGGTGAGCCCGATCACGGTGACCGGGCCGATCGTGTCCGTCGTGATCTCCATGGCCGGCACGCTCACTCCTGCACCGGGGTCAGCGTCACCTTGACGCGCAGCGCCTCGGTGGAGTCCGGCAGCTCCACGGTCATCGCCACCGGGTCCAGCACCTCGTACGGCTTGCCGTCCACCTCGGCCTCGGTGAGCAGCACCCGCCCGGCCGGCAGCAGGTCGGGCGCGACGCGCAGGATGCGCTCGGCGTCCGGGCCCGGCTTGAAGTGCAGGGTGAGCGGCTGCCGCGTGACCAGCAGCCGCGTGTAGACGGTCGCCAGATAGCACAGCTCGGAGGAGTGGTACATGCTCATCGAGTGGCTGCCCTTGAACCGCTCGGTCCCGAGCAGGTACGGCAGGCCGTTGGCCAGCACGTTGAAGTAGACCGCGCCCTCGTCGTGGTCGAGGAAGAAGGCGTTGTAGAAGCCCGCCGCCTGGCGCGCCTGCTCCAGGTGGTCGTCACCGCCCAGCTCGCCGGCCACGATCAGGTACGCCAGGATCGCCTGCTCCTGCTGCCACCACGCCTTGCGGTCGTGCCAGGCGAAGCGGTGCCACCGCTGGCCCTCGGCCCGGTGCCGCTCGACGACGTCGTACCAGCCGCCGCGCTGCTGGTCGCTGCCGACCGCCGGCATGGTGCGGGCCAGGTGCTCGGCCAGGTCCCGGTAGGCGTCCTTGGGGCGGGCGCCGTGCATGCGCATGAGGTTCCAGGCGATCTTCAGGTTGTGCCCGACGACCGCGCGGTCCTGCTGCCAGCCGTGCGTCAGGTCGTGGCTCCAGTCGTCGTGGAAGCGCTCGTTGACGAACGGGCTCGACGGCTCGGGGAAGTGCTCGACGATCGTGTCGAAGGTGCGTTCCAGCATCTCCAGGTGGCGCTCGTCGCCGGTGGCCAGGTAGTAGTTGATCAGGTAGGCCGGGGCGTGGTCGCCGATGGAGTTCCAGTTCTTGCGCGACTGGTTCGGCCCGAGCGACTCGTGGTGCGGGCTGAGCAGGATCGGGTCGACGTGCGAGTAGTAGCCGCCGCGCCGGTGGTCGCGGAAGAACTTCTCGAACAGCCGCAGCGTGGCGTCGACGTCGGAGGCGATGCGCTTGTCGCCGGTGACCCGGTAGGTCTGCGTCGGGCCGGCCAGGGCGTAGATCTGCTCGTACATCGGGATGGCGTCGTAGTCGTCGCCGAACTCCGAGGTGAACAGCTTCTTCTCGTGCTCGCCGTCCACCTTGATGCCGTGGTACCAGTACACGACGTCGTTCTCGGGGTCCACGAAGCGCATGTGCTCGCGCAGGTAGCGGGTGCCGCGCTCGGCGACCTCCAGGTAGGCGTCGTCGCCGGTCAGCATGTACGCCGAGGCCATGCCGTACACCAGCCGCGAGATCGTGTCGGTCTCCTGCACGTGGCTGGCGGTCTTGTCGCCGCCCAGGCGCAGGATCGTCCGGTAGTCGCGGAAGTCGACCGGCCCCTGCCCGAACTGGGCGCGGCGGTAGAACGCGGCGATCTCGTCGAGCTGGTTGATCCACCAGTCGGGCTGCTCGAACCGGTACTCGCCGGAGCCGCGGCCCAGGAAGATCAGCCGCTTGGCCGAGAAGACCGGCTCCTCGCCCTCGGGGTAGAAGATCCCGTAGACGAACAGGTGGCGGCCCGGCGTCAGCATGTCGCGCACGTGGTCGCCCGCGTCCACGTACGGCTCGCCCAGGTTGCGCAGCAGCTCGGCCGAGACCTCGCCGTCCAGGCGCACCTCGACCGTACGGCCGTCGATGGTCGCCAGCCGGAAGGAGCCGGAGCCGGCGTCGAACCGTTCGACCCGCCCGGCCACGGTGTCCATGAAGGTGAAGTTCATCGTTGCTCCTACAGCGTCTCGGCGAGCTGGCCGATGATGGTGTGGGCGAACAGATGGCAGTGGTACACGCTGCGCCCGGTGATCAGGTTGCCGTCGATGACCACGTCCTGGTCCACGTACTCGGCGCCCATGTTCCGCACGTCGCCCACGAGGTTGTTGTGCGCGACGACCTTGCGCCCGCGCATCGTCTCGGGGGCGGCGGCCATCAGCCACAGGCCGTGGCAGATCACGCCCGTGATGATCGACGGCTCCTCCAGCGCCCGCCGCACGAACGCGGTGGCCGGCGCCAGCCGGTTGACGTCGTCGGTGAAGCGCAGCCGGTCCGAGACGATCCCCGAGGGCACGATCACCGCGGCGTAGGAGCGCAGCTCACGGTCGCTGATGCCCTCGAACCCGCGGTCCACGGTGAACGGCACCCGCCACTCGTGGCCGGTGAAGGTGATCGACGACTGCCCCCACAGGCGGGTCATGAAGTGCACCTCGGCGCCGGCCTCGGCGAAGCGCCGCTCGTAGTAGAAGATCTCCGGCTCGACGTAGTCGCTCTCCATCAGGACAGCGATCTTGCGGCCGTTCAGCGCCGCGCCGGCCCGTGGCTCGATGCCGCTCACAATGGCCTCCCCGGTTCGGTGACGAGGTCGATGAGGAAGGGGCCGTCGTGGCCGAGCAGCCGCTCGACGGCCTCCTCGATCTGGTCGGCCTTCTCCACCCGCAGCCCGTCCACGCCGCAGCCTCTGGCCAGGTCGGTGAACTGGAGGTCGGGATAGGAGAGGTCGAAGGAGCGAGGAAAGCGGTGACCGGGGATGCCCCGGCCGCGCCAGTACTCCTCGATGTTGTTGTCCAGCAGCCGGTAGCTGTGGTTGTTGCAGATCACGAACTTGGCGGCGATGTCGTACCGGACGGCGGTGGCCAGCGCCTGGAAGGTGTACATGCTGCCGCCGTCGCCGGTGAAGCCGATCACCGTGCGGTCCGGATGGGCGAGCTTGGCGCCGATCGCCCCCGGGATGCCCACGCCGAGCGAGCCGCCGCGGGTCAGGAACCAGCTCCCCGGCCCGCGCGGCGGGAAGTAGGAGCCGATCACGCCGGAGGCGGTCAGCCCCTCGTCGAAGACGATCACGTCCTCGGGGGCCCGCGCCGCCAGCTCGCGCATGAACGCGTTGAGTATCGAGTCCTCGGCCGGCGCCGGGCCGACCCGCTGCTGCTGCGCCGCCGTCCGCCGGGCCAGCCGGGCCGCCGCCGCCTGCCGGTCGGCCTTGCTGAGCGTGCCCTCCAGCTCCGCCGACAGCGCCGCCAGCGTGAGCCGGGGGTCGGCCACCAGGCCCAGCGTGACCGGGTGGTTCTTGGCGATCTCGTACGAGTCCAGGTCGATGTGCACGATCCGCGCGTCCTTGCCGAACGGGCTGCTCAGCGACGGGAACACCTCGGGGAACAGGTACGTGCCCACCACCAGCACGGCGTCGGCGTCCTTGACGGCGTCCGCGCTGACCTGGCCGAACATGTGGCCGAGCTGGCCGCGGAAGAGCGGGTGCCGGCCGTCCATGTTCGCCTCGGAGAACTCCACGCCCCACACGTCCGCGCCGAGCTGCTCGGCCACCCGGGTCAGCTCCGCCTGCGCGCCGGAGACCGACACGCCGTCGCCGGCCAGGATGATCGGGGACCGGGCGCCGGACAGCAGCCCGGCGGCCCGGCGGACCAGCTCGGGGGCGGGCAGCGCGGCCGAGTGCGGCACCACCGACGGCTGGACCGGCTCGTGGTTGGGCTGGTCCAGCACGTCGAGCGGGAGCGCCACGAACACCGGGCCGCGCGGCGGCGTCATCGCCATCTTGACCGCCCGGCGCAGCACCCGCAGCACCGAGCCCGGGTCGATCACGCGCATGGCGTGCTTGGTGACGGGCCGGGCCATGGCCACGAGATCGGCGGCCATCTGGGCGTCCATCGCGTCGTAGCCGACCCCGGCCTCACCGGCGACCACCACCAGCGGGGAGTGCCCCCGCTTGGCCTGGTACAGCATGCCGATCGCGTTGCCCAGCCCCACACCGCTGTGGAGCTGCAGCAGCGCGGGGCCGCCCGTGGCGCGGGCGTACCCGTCGGCGATGCCGGCGGCCACCGTCTCCTGCAGGGTGAGGATGTAGTGGAAGTCCTCGAAGCCCTCCAGCGCGTCGAGGAAGCCCTGCTCGACGGTCCCCGGGTTGCCGAACATGTACGTGATGCCGTCGCTGAGGAACTGCTCGATGATCGCGGTGTTGCCGTCCCTGGCCATGGCCCGCCATCACCAGCCGAAGCGGCGCAGGCCGCCCTCGAGCACTTCGACGATCTTCTGCCCGGTCAGGAACGAGTCGGGCGTGGAGCGTCCGGTGACGAACGGGAAGTCCACGATGACCGAGGTCTCCCTGCCGAAGTTGCCGATGTAGCGGCCCTGCGGCCCGGTGGCGTCCCGCAGGATGTACTCCAGCGGGTACGGCGGCGGCCCCATGTTGAAGTCGGGCACGCCGAGGAACCCGGTGCCGTCCTTGTAGTCGTACTCCTTGCAGTGGCCGGTGACGTGCTTGCCCCAGATGATGCTCTTGCGGTCCTCCCAGTCGCGGGCGAAGGCCAGGCAGGCCACGCCGTAGCACTCGGCGGCCACCGGCTTGCCC
The DNA here is from genome assembly GCF_040649795.1 of Nonomuraea sp. NPDC048881. Classification (NCBI taxonomy): domain Bacteria; kingdom Bacillati; phylum Actinomycetota; class Actinomycetes; order Streptosporangiales; family Streptosporangiaceae; genus Nonomuraea; species Nonomuraea sp. NPDC048881. The sequence continues at coordinate 89,277 of NZ_JBEZGC010000016.1, read as the reverse complement.
GCCCGCACGAACGCGAGCACGATCTCGTGCACCCGCTCGTTGTTGGCCAGGTCCACGATCGGCCCGCTGCCGCCCACGATCAGCACCGCGTCGTAGGGCACCAGCTCGGCCTCCAGCTTGGCCACCGCCCGGTGGTAGGACTCCAGCCGGCGCAGGTAGTCGGGGCTGCTGGTGTAGGGACGCTCGGGCGCCCAGGCCGACAGGTTGAGCGGGTTGGCCAGGCGGCCCGACTCGTCCAGGTCGCGGGTCAGCTTGGCCACCTCGGGCGTGGTGACCGAGCGGCCGAGCGGCGGGTCGACGTAGTCGGGGTCCATGCTGGGCGGCAGGGCGTGCGGCTGCTTGCCGGTCGGCGTGGCGAACACGACGTCGTAGCCGCGCTCGTCGAAGGCCGACAGCGGGCCGACGAGCTCCTCCCCCCAGTAGCCGAACTCCGAGAGGATCACGAGAACGCGCTTGGTCATGCCGACTCCCCGGGGATGATCCAGTTTTCCTTGCAGGTCATGGAGAACACGTGGGCCGGGTCGGCGATCGCCTCCAGCTCCGGCTTGACCCGGCGGGCGTGGTGGGCCGAGGCCAGCGCGGCGCGCAGCGCGTCCACGTCGTCGAACCAGAGCTGGTCCACGGCGTCGAAGCCGGCCTCGCCGAAGGTGTACGCGCCGTCCACGGTGTGGCAGTGCAGGTGCCTGCGCAGGCCCGGCAGCCCGGCCACCGCGGCGGCGTAGGACTCCAGGGACTGCTTGCGGTAGGTGTCCAGCGGCAGGCCGGGCCGCCGCTTGATCAGCGTGGTGACCTTCACCCAGCTGTCCGGCCGCGGCCTGGGGCCGGGCACCAGCTCGTGGGCGACGGTGTCCACCACGATCGTCGACCAGAACGCCGCCCAGTTGGGCTCGTCCAGCCGGGCGCCCTGGAGGAACTCCTCGCTCTGCAGCGAGGCGAGCTGCTCCTCGGCGCTGGCCAGCCAGATCTCGGCGATGCCCTGGTGCGGCAGCGCCGGCCGGCCCACGTCGCCGTCGAAGGGGATGCGGGTGTCGACCAGGTACTGCCTGATCTGCTTGATCTTGCTCGCGAACTTCACCGCGTGCACGTTGACCCAGTAGTCCTGGAACTGCTGGGCGGTGAAGCCGGGCTTGGGGGCGCCGAAGATGAACTGGTGGATCATCGCGTGGCCTCCTGTCGGGCCGGGAGGAAGTCCGCCGCGACGAACTCGGCCGCGCGCTCGCCGATCATCACGGTGGTGGTGTGGGGGTTGGCCGAGACGATCGTCGGCATGATCGAGGCGTCGGCGACGCGCAGCCCCTCGACGCCGCGCACCCGCAGCCGGGTGTCCACCACGGCGAGGCTGTCGGAGCCCATCTTGCAGGAGCCGGCGAAGTGGTAGTACGAGCCGACGTTCTCCACCACCCAGGCGCTGAGCTGCTCCCGGGTGCGCACGTCCGGGCCGGGCGCGACCTCGGTCAGCCCCCAGTCGCGCCGGAAGGCCGAGCTGGCGTAGATGTCGCGGGCGATCTGCACCATCGTCACCGTGCGCTCCAGGTCCGAGCGCTCGGCGAAGTAGTTCGCGCTGACCCGCGGGTAGGCCGTCGGGTCGGTGCCGGCCAGCCGTACGCTGCCCCGTGACAGCGGGCGGACCAGCCCCGGCAGGGTGAGCACGATCTTCGGGTCGACCAGCTCGCGCACCGGCGTGAGCGGCTGCCCGGTCTCCACCCGCTTGATGACGTTGGCGAAGAACTGGTCGCCGAACGGCGCCCGGTGCACCAGGCAGATCTCCATGTCGGGCACCGGCAGCCCCGGTTCCGACCCCCAGAACAGGCCGACCTCGGTCACCTGCCCGCGCGGGTCGGGCGCGGCCTCCTCCATGTACCCGATCGGGCCGATGACCAGCGGGTGGTCGTGGAAGTTGGCGCCCACGCCGGGCAGGTCGGCGACCACCGGGAGGCCGAGCGCGGCCAGCGCCCCGGCCTCGCCGATGCCGGACAGCTGCAGCAGCTTGGGCGACTGGATCGCGCCCGCGCTGACGATCACCTCGTGCTCGGCCCTGACGGTCCGCAGCTCGCCGTCTTTGAGGTACTCCACGCCCACGCAGCGCTCGCCCTCGAACAGCAGCCGGGTGGCCAGCGCGCCCACCTCGACGCTCAGCCGCTCCAGCGCCGGCTCCAGGTAGGAGGCGCGCACCCCGCAGCGGGTGCCCTTGTCGGCGTCGATGTCCATGTCGATGTCGACGTGGTGCCAGCTGACGCCGAAGCTGTCGGCGTTGAAGTCCTCGACCTGCGGGTAACCCAGCTCCACGCAGGCGTCCACGAACGTCTGGGAGACCGGGTTGCCCATGTCCCGGGCGTTGACGATCTTGATGGGGCCGTCGTGGCCCGCCGTGGGGTTGGTCGCGTCCCGCTGGCCCTCCAGGCGCTGGAAGTAGGGCAGGACGTCGGCGTAGGACCAGCCGGGGCAGCCGTCGTAGGCCCAGGCGTCGAAGTCCGCCGGACGGCCGCGCGTGTGGATCATGTGGTAGACGTTCGAGGTCCCGCCCAGGCCGCGGCCCGCCGCCGAGTAGACCTGGCGTCCGCCGAGCCCCGGCTGCGGCTCGCTCATGTACGCCCAGTCCAGCTCGGTCAGCAGCACCTCGTTCCACCGGCTCGGGTCCTCGACCGCGTCCGTGACCTTCGTGTCGCCCGCCTCCAGGACCAGCACGCTGGCCCCGGGCAGCTCGCTCAGCCGGGCGGCGATGACCGATCCGGCCGTGCCGCCGCCGACGACGACGAAGTCGAAGCTCTGTGTCATCTCAGCTCACCTCCGCGCCGATGCGGCGACCAGGTCGGCGGCCTTCTCGGCGATCATGATCGTGGCCGCGTTGGTGTTGCCCCGGGTGATGACCGGCATGACCGAGGCGTCGGCCACGCGCAGCCCGTCCACGCCGCGGACCCGCAGGTCGGGCCCGACGACCGCCTCGTCGTCGCGGCCCATCCGGCAGGTGCCGGCCGGGTGCCACACGGTCGAGGCGCTGGCCCGCACGTACTCGGCCAGGGCGGCCCGGCTCGTCACGCCGGGCCCGGGGGCCAGCTCCCGCCCGCGCAGGGAGTCGAAGGCCGCGTCCGAGACCAGCTCCCTGGCCAGGACGACGGCCTCGGTCAGCAGCCGCAGATCCGCGGCGGCCTCCAGGTAGTGCGGGTCGACGAGGGGACGCAGCGGGTCGCCTGGGCGCAGCCGCACCTCGCCCCTGCTCTGCGGCTGCAGCAGGATCGGCGCGAAGGTGAACCCCGGGCCGTCCGTCCTGTACCGGTCGTCGATGAACTGCACCGGGCCGAAGAAGAACTGCAGGTCCGGCCCGTCGCCGCCCAGGATGTTGGTGAACAGCCCCGCCTCGGCCAGCAGCTCGGGGAAGGGCAGCTCGCGCAGGCTCTCGTAGCCGATGCCGAACAGCACGTGGTCCTGCAGGTTGCGGCCCACGCCCGGCAGGTCGGCGACCACCTCGACGCCGTGCTCGCGCAGGTGCGCGGCCGGGCCGAGGCCCGAGCGCAGCAGCAGCGCCGGCGAGCCCAGCGCGCCGCAGGCCACGACGACCTCCTGCGCGGCCGTGGCCCGGTGCGCACGGCCGTCCTTGACGTACTCCGCGCCCGTGGCCCGGCCGCCCTCGACGGTGAGGCGGGTGACCACGGCGCCGGTCTCCAGCGTGAGGTTCGGCTCGCCGAACACCGGCCTCAGGAACGCCTCCGACGTGCTGGAGCGGCGGCCGTCCTTGTCCCGGGTGGACTGGTAGAAGAAGGCCAGACCCTCCTGCCGGGGGCCGTTGTAGTCGCCCGTGCCGTCGGCGCGGCCGCGGGCGATCGCCGCCCGGACGAAGGCGCGCGAGGCGTCCGACGGCGAGCCGTAGTCCACGACCTTCAGCGGGCCGCCGCCGCCCCGGTACTCCGGCGAGCCGCCCGGGTAGTCCTCCGAGCGCCTGAAGTAGGGCAGCACCTCGTCGTAGGACCAGCCGTCGTTGCCCAGCGCGGCCCAGCCGTCGAAGTCGCGGCGGTTGCCCCGCACGTACATCATGGCGTTGACCGAGCTGCCGCCGCCCGTCACGCGGCCCTGCGGGATGGGCACGACGCGGCCGCCCAGCTCCCGCTGCGGGGTGCTGGCGTAGTCCCACACGAACTCCGGCGAGCCCCACATCGACGTCATCGACGGGACGTCGGTCCGGTGCACGCACTCGGCGTCGTCCGGGCCGCCGGCCTCCAGCAGCAGCACCCGGCAGCCCAGCGCGTCCAGCAGCCGCCTGGCCAGGACGCAGCCGGCGCTGCCCGCGCCCACCACGATGTAGTCGTAGGCGCTCACGACGGCTCCAGCAGCCGGGCCCGCTCCAGCGCGGGCAGCAGGTCGCCGACCAGGAACTCCAGGTAGTGCTGGCCCCACATCGTCCGCCAGAGCGGGAAGGTGGCGTCGAAGGCGTCGCCGCGCAGGTCGGCCAGGCGCTCCTCCAGCTCCCACACCACGCCGTTGAAGTCGGCCTCGGAGAACGGCAGCCCGTGCTCGGCCGCGGCGGCGACGACCTCCGCCTTGCTCTTGGCCTTCAGCGACTCCAGCACGTCGGCGCGCGAGCCCGCCAGGCGCAGGAACGCGATCAGATTCGTCCCGCTCATGCCACCGGCCGCCTCTCGTCGGTCGCGAACCCGCGCAGCTCCTGCTCGCCGAACCTGGCCACCACGTGATCGAGCAGGTAGTCCAGGTAACGCCTGCCCCACATGTGCCGCCAGAGCGTGCTGCCGCCGTCGACGGACTCGCCGTCCTTGGCGACGATGACCTCGATCTCCAGGGCCCCGACCACCGACACCAGCTCCTCGGCGGTGAACCTGAAGCCCTCGTCGGAGGCGTGGAACAACAATTGACTGAGATTTCTCGCGCTATACTCAGCGCGTCTTTGCGGATTCTCCCGGAGGTCGCCGAGGAATCTCACGAATTCGCTCTTCGCCATTGGCACCACCATTTCGTCCGGCGCTACGGATGAATCATGTTCAGCTGCCGGAAAACGCGTCAACGCGCCGCCCCGCGGTGACCGGGCGGTATGGAGGTAGCCGGTCCCATTCCGTCAAGTCCGAACCCGCATTCACCGGAATTCCGGCGAATGCACTTGACTTGGATCGCGCTCGAAGGGCGACAATGATCGGTATGAGTCAGAGCCTGACGATCGCGGAAGTCGCAGCCGAGACCGGCCTCAGCGCCCACGCGCTGCGCTATTACGAGAAAGCCGGCCTGATGCGGGAGACGCCGCCGCGCGGCGGTAACGGGCACCGCCGCTACACCGAACGTGATCTGGCCTGGATCCGCTTCCTGACCAGGCTGCGCGGCACCGGGATGTCCATCGCCGACGTCCGCCGCTACGCCGAGCTGGTCCGCGCCGGCGAGAGCACCACCGCCGAGCGCAAGCAGATCCTGCTCACCCACCGCGAGGAGGTGGCCAAGCGCATCGACCAGCTCAAGGACGACCTGGCCGCCATCGACTACAAGATCGACATCTACGAGAAGCTAGAGGAGAAGTACCAGCTGTGACCGCGCCGCCGCGGCCGGACAGCGAGCCCGGCCAGGCCGCCTTCGGCCCCCGCTTCGTCACGGCGGTCTCGGTCGGCTCGCTGCTCAACCCGATCAACTCCTCGATCATCGCCATCGCGCTCGTGCCCATCGCCCACCACTTCGGCGTGGGCGCCGATGCCACCTCCTGGCTGGTGTCGGCCCTGTACCTGGCCACCGCCATCGGCCAGCCGGTGCTGGGCCGGCTGGCCGACCGGCTCGGCCCGCGCCGCGTCTACCTGGCCGGGCTGGTCACGGTCGCGGCCGGCGGCCTGCTCGGCTACTGGGCGCCGACCCTCGGCCTGCTCGTGGCCGCCCGCGTGGTGATCGGCCTCGGCACCTCGGCCGCCTACCCGGCCGCCATGAGCATGGTCCGCCGCAGGTCGCAGCGGTCCGGCGGCGCCGCGCCCGCCTCGGTGATGGGCGCGCTGGCCATGGCCGGGCAGGTCAGCATGGTGCTCGGGCCGCCGCTCGGCGGGCTGCTCGACGCGCTCGGCGGCTGGCGCTGGATCTTCCTGGTCAACCTGCCGATGGCCGTGGCCGGGGTGGTCTCGGCGCTGCTGTGGCTGCCGCGCGACGAGCCGTACGAGCGTTCCGGCGCGGGCGGCGGCGGCAGCCTGCGCGACCTGGCCGGCAACCGGCCGCTGCTGGTCACCTACCTGCGCAACGCGGTGACCTTCATGGCCACCTACGGCTTCCTGTACGGCTGGACGCAGTGGCTGGAGCAGGGCAGGGGGCTGACGGCGGCGGTCGCCGGGCTGCTGCTGATGCCCACCTCGGCCGTGGGCGCGGTGGTCTCGGGGCTGGCCGCGCGGGCCGACGGCGCGTCCGGCTGGGCGCGCTGGATGCTGCCGGCCGGCGCCGCGGCCCTGCTGGCGGGCTGCGCCTGGCTGCCGGCGCTCGACGGCGGCGCGTCCATCCTGTCGTTGTGCCTGCTCAGCATGGTCTTCGGGGTGCAGAACGGGCTCAACATCGTCGGCAACCAGGCCGCCATGTACGCCCAGGCGCCGCCCGCCCTGATCGGCATGGCCGCCGGCCTGCTGCGCACCTCGCAGTACGCCGGGGCCATCTGCTCGGCGCTGCTCATCAGCGTGACCTACGGCGAGCGCGCCACCGACGAGGGGCTGCACCGGCTGGGCGTGGTCCTGACGGTCACCTCGGCGCTGCTGCTGGCCGGCACGCTCCTCGCGGCGATCCGCGCCGGCGGCGCGGCCCGCGGGCGCGCGTGAGCGGGGAGGGGCCTGCCGCCCCTCCCCGCTCACGGGGTCCGCGCCGCCCGCTCAGCGGGGGCTGATCAGCTCACTGATCGCGAACCCGGTCAGGTTGGTCACGTTGGCGCCGCCCACCGACAGGATCGTGGACGTGCCGGGCACGCGGTCCACCGCGTACGCGCCCGCGTATCCGGCCGACGGGCGGGCCGGGCCGCTGACCCGGGTCCAGGAGGCGCCGTCGAAGTACAGGTAGGCGGGCGAGGTGGTGCCGCCGCCGGTCGGGATGACCAGGTGGCCCTCGCCGTCGCCGCTGATGCTCGCCGAGCCGTTGCCCGGGTCGCCGGGCAGCGCCGAGACGGTCCAGCGGGCGCCGTCGTAGCGGGCGATCGCCGGGGTGGCGGGCCGGTTGGGACGGGGCTGGTAGCCGCTGATCCAGATCCGGCCGGGGCCCTCGACGTACACGCCCCGGGGGCTGACGCCCGGCCTGCCCAGCGAGCGCATGGCCGTGCCGTCCCACAGGACGACGCCGTTCTCGGCGGCGAAGACGATCTGGTCGCCGCCGTCCACGGCGCGCAGCAGGCCCAGGTTCTCGGTGCGCGGGTAGACCGTCCAGGAGCCCTGGCGCAGGCGCAGGATGTCGGTGCCGGAGGTGTTCTTGAACCTGATCGACCAGAGCGAGCCGTCCTTGGTGGCGGCGATCGGGCCGGTCCACTCGTCGCCGGGCAGCGGGGGCGTCCAGCCGGGCGGGGGCGGGATCTCCGACCAGGCCGAGCCGTTCCAGTACGCCGAGCGCGGCCAGGAGACGTCGGCGATGGTCCTGCTGCCGGTGACGTACACCTGGTCCGGCGCGACGGCCGCGACGCAGCACGGGCTCGGCACGTCGTACCCGGCGGTGAGCGGCAGCCTGCTCCAGGACGAGCCGTCCCAGCGCAGCACGGAGGTGTCCGGCGAGCCGTCGTAGCCGCGCCAGCCGACGGCGTAGGCGTGGGAGGCGTCCAGCACGTCGACGTTCCAGAGGGTGGTGGGGTCGCCGGGCGGGTCCACGGCCCGGAAGGACGGCGCCAGGAGCGCCTGGGCCGGCGTCGCCGCCGCCAGCGCGGCGGTGACGGCCAGGGCGGCGGCGGAGGCGCGGAGGACGCCACGGAAACGGGTCATGTCTTCTCCTGTGGGCGCGTTCCTGCGGAAAAAGGGGCACGAAGGAGGGCCGGGACGGGCCCCGGGCACGAGAAAGCGGGCCGGTACCGACCGGCCCGCCGGGGATCGCCCGCTCAGTCGTCGGATCTGCGCCCGTCGGGGCCGATCGGGCCGAAGAACGAGCTGAAGTTGGCGGTCCCGTCGCCGAAGATGCCGCCGCGGCCCTCCACGATGCGGCCGTTCTCCCACCGCATCAGGTCCACCCCCTCCATCTGCAGGTGCTCGTAGAAGGAGGTGCCGTCCGAGCCGGTGCGCTTGCGCACGGCGGTGCACCGGTTGACGTCGATGGTGTAGCCGTCCACCGGGTTGACCAGGCAGGCGATCTGCTCCATGCGCAGGGTGCCGCCGGCCAGCCGCTGCCAGGTCTTGATGAAGCCCATGAAGGCGTCCAGGCCGTCGTGCCAGCCGGCGTACGGGTGGTTGCCGGGGGACTGGAACCGCACGTCGGGGTGCCAGTACTCCAGCGCGCGCTCGCGGTCGCCGGACCGCAGCGCCTGATGTGCCGCCGCCAGTCGCTCAGCCGTCAGATCCGACATCGCTCTCCTCTCACTGCCTCGGGTGCTACTGCATCGGGTGCTTGGCGAGGAAGGCCGAGACGCCTTCGCCGACCGCTCTCGGGTTCATGATCTGCAGGCCGTGGGTGGCGCCGACGATGCCGCAGCGCTCGGCCTGGGGCAGCCAGTTCATGAGGAAGTGCTGCGCCTCGCGGAAGCCGGGCATGGCCGCCTCGCTGTCCAGGCCCATCACGGCCAGCACCGGCATCCGCGGCTTGTCCGGCACGAGCTGGTCGGCCTTGGACATGCGGAAGCCCCAGCCGCCCAGCGCCGGGAAGTCGACCTTGAACGTGACGTCCGCGCACTCCTCGACCCGCTCCCACACGTCGAGGGGGCAGGTCATGTCCACGGAGCCGAGGTAGCTCGGGCCGCAGACGGCGGCCATGAAGTCGCAGGCGGCGGTGAGCTTGTCGCCCTTCTGCACCAGCTCGATGGCCGTCATCACGGCGTCGTTGTTGGCCTTCTCGGCCTCGGCGCCCTCACGCGGCAGGTACGGCTCCAGCAGCACCGCCGAGTGCGTGCGCTCGGGGTAGGAGAGCATGAACTGGAAGCCGATCACCCCGCCGAAGGAGTACGACATGACGTGCGCCTTGTCGATGCCGAGGTGGTCGAGGAGCTGCTTGGCGTGCTCGGCGCCCTCCTCGATGCTGAGGCTGTCCTTCTCCAGCGTGCTGCCGTTGTAACCGGCGCGGTAATAGCTGATGAACTGGTACTTGTCCAGCAGCTCCGGGTTGTACTTCAGGAGCGGCGTGATGAGACCGTCCGAAATGGAGGTGCAGTGGATGCACAGGACGGGCTCGCCGCGCCCCACGACGGTGTAACGAAGTTCCGCGTTGCTGACCTTGACTCGCTTGTCGTGGTCGAGTTTCCAGTCTCGACCGGCGTACAAAGCATTCGCGCTCATGCCATTCCTCTCACGCGATCACTCGACCGTTTCTCGTGCCCGCTTGGCCATACTCAAGAATGGTTGCCATGGGCCATGGAGACGGTCAACGAAAGAGCCCGCGCCGGGGTATTCACCGCGAAATACGCCGGGGAACTCTGTCAAGTCGGCACGCGTGGGAAGGAGGCTGCGGTCAGAGGAAGGACAGCTCGTACTCGACCTGCTCGACGGGGTTGCCGTCGCCGTAGTCGTGGGTGCGGGCCGCGCCGGACTCGGTGAAGCCGCTCTTGGCGTAGAACCGGCGGGCCCGCGGCGTGTCGCGCAGCGCCCACAGGTGCACCCGGGTGAAGCCCTCGTCGCGGATGCGGCGCAGGGTGTCGGTCATCAGGGCGGCGGCCACGCCCGTGCCCCAGCCGTCGGGATGGCCGTAGAAGCCGAGGAGCTCCGCCGCGCCCGCCCGGGACGGCGAGGGCCCGAAGTGGGCGAAGGCCAGCCGGCGCCCGTCGAGCGCGGCCAGCACCAGGCCCGCCGGGGTCTCGGCGAGCACGTCGTGCCATTTGCCGCGCCGGTGACGCACCGCCTGGTCGAAGAAGTCGGGGGAGAAGAAGCCGGCGTAGGCGGCCTTCCAGGATTCGGCGTGGATCTCTCCCAGCGTCTCACCGTCGCCCGGCGAGGCTGGGAACACTGTGAAAATTCCGGTCACAAGATCACACTAGTCGAGAGGTCCCGCGGGTGTCCGGCGGCGGAGCGCGGGCACGTACGGGTATGCACGCACGCGGGGCGGCGCTCGGCGCGTCCGCCGCCGCGCGAGGCGTTCGAGACGTTCGAGGAGGTGCGGGCGGAGAAGCTGCGCGAGACGGCCGTCCGGGCGTGGCGGCCGGGTCGGTCGATCACACGATCCCGGCCGCCGTGCCGCGGCCGGAGGTCATCCGTAGCGCGGGAGCGCGGAATGGAGGCTCGATGAGGTGGCTGGCTCGCGGGGAGGGGCAACTCCCGGCGGGGGAGGGCCGGACGGGCGACGGGCGGCCCGCCGAGCACCCGCTCGCCCGCTGGACCGTCAGTCAGGCGCTGCACCTGGTCTGCCCCGGCCCCGCCGGCGACCCCGACGTGCGGCGCCGTCCCGACGGCGCGGCGCAGGCGTGGCGGGACGGCCGCCCGCTGCCGGTGGGCATCTCGATCACCAGCCGCGCCGGATGGGCGGTGTGCCTGCTCGGCCTGGAGCCGGGGGCCGTCGGCTGTGACCTGCAACTGGTCGAGCCGCGCGGCCCGGGGTTCGTCGCCGACCGGTTCACCCGCCAGGAGCAGCGGATCGCCGGCGACGACCCGCTGCTGGGCAGCCTGCTGTGGTCGGCCAAGGAGAGCGCGGCGCAGGTGCTGCGCCGCGCCGAGCACCGGGCGCTGGAGGTGTCGCTGGGCTGCGGGCGGCCCCGCGACGGGTGGAGCGGGCTGACCGTGCGCGCGGGCGGGCGCGGGGTGGCGCACGGGTGGTGGCGCCGGTTCGGGCCGCTCGTGCTGACCGTGGCGGCCGACCGTCCCACGCCGCCGCCGCGCGGGCTGGAGGAGCCCTCTGCGCTGGCCTCGGCCCAGTCGTCCGTCTCGTCGGCGGTCGGGTCGTACGCCGGGTGCGCCTCGGGGGCCGGCTGACCCGCCGCGGCGCTCAGGCCGTCTGCGACCGGTAGGAGTGGCCGAGCTCCGGGCCGAGGCCGAAGTAGTGGCGGAAGTTGTACAGCAGCGGGCTCCACGCGGACGGGTCCACGTGCTGGGTGCCGGGGATCACGATCCGCGGGTCGGCGTGCACCCTGCGCACGACGGCCTCGACGATGACGAAGTCCTCGGACTCGTTCGGCGTGATCCGCGCCGCGGCCGCCTCCAGCTGGAGAGGGCACTCGGCCACGCGCGGCGGCCGTACGGTCTGCGAGGGCTCGGGGCGCAGGCCCGCCGCGCCGAACTTGTCGGGCTCGAAGCGGCAGCCGGCCGCCTTGGTGTCGGGCACGGGGTCGCGGCCGGTGAGCGGCGCGAGCCGTTCCACCTGCGGCCACAGGTGCGGGGCCGGCAGGTTGACGACCAGTTCGGGCCGCTCGGCCAGGTTGCGCGCGCTCTGCCCGTCGGCGCCGAGGCCGAGCACGACGGTCCGGCCGAGCGCCCAGGCCGACGACATCGGGGCCAGGTTGGCCGTGCCGTCGGGGTTCTCCGTGCTCAGCAGCACGACCGGGGTGCCGAAGTAGAGGATGCTGGGTTCGATGGCGACGTGGCCGAGGGTTGCCGTGTTCATGGCAGGAGCCTAGGAAGACGACGTTCAACCACAGGCCGAAATGTCCCCGTCGTGCTGATCTACATCGTAAAGGCGCCTGGCTGGGCCGCGTACGCCACGCCCTTGCCGGACAGGCTCGCGCCCGCGACGGCCGGGACGAACGCCGACTCGCCCGGCCGCAGCGTCAGCTCGCCGAGACGGGCCTCGCCCTCCAGGCACAACACGATCCGGGGCAGCCCGGCAGGCAGCTCGAAGGAGGCGGCCTCGCCCAGGTCGTAACGCGTGAGGGCGAACTCGGGGGCCGGCGGGACGTAGCGCCGCTCCCCGTCGGCCGGGCGCTCGGGCTCGACCAGGTGCGGCTCGGCGGGCGTGAAGTCGACCACCCGCATCAGCTCGGGCGCGTCGACGTGCTTGGTGGTCAGCCCGCAGCGCAGGACGTTGTCGGAGCTGGCCATGATCTCCACGCCGACGCCGCCCAGGTACGCGTGCGGCACGCCGGCGCCGAGGTAGAGAGCCTGGCCGGGCCGCAGGTCGACGTGGTTGAGCAGCAGGGCGGCCACGACTCCGGGGTCGCCGGGGCAGGCCGCGGCGATGTCGGCGTACGGGGCCAGGTCCGGGTCGGAGCCGGCGGCGAGGGCGTCCTCGACCTGGGCGCGCAGCGGCGCGGAGGCCTCGTCCAGCATCTGCGCGAAGACCGCGCGCAGGGCCTGCCCGGCGGGCCGGACGGCGAGCGCGTCGATCCAGGGCTGCAGGCCCGGCACGCCGAGCCGGGCGAGCAGCCCGGCGGTGACGACGGGGGAGCGGAAGCCGCACAGCCCGTGGAAGGGCGTGACCGCGCAGACCATCTCCGGCTTGTGCGAGCGGTCCTTGTAGGTGCGGGCCGGGTCGCCGATCGGCACGCCGCGCGCCTCCTCGGCGGCGAACCCGGCCTCGGCCTGCGCGATCGTGGGGTGGACCTGGAGCGACAGCGGCCGCGCGACCGCGAGCACCTTCAGCAGGTACGGCAGCGCGGGCCCGAACCTCGCGACCGCCGGCGCGCCGAGGGCGGCGACGGGGTCGCCCGCGATGAGCCGGTCGAGGGGCACGCCGCCGGCGATCGACGGGTCGGCGGGATGGGCGCCCATCCAGAGCTCGGCCTGCGGGCGGCCGGTCGGCTCGGTGCCGAACAGCTCGGGCATGGCGGTGACGGAACCCCAGTCGTAGGGCCGGATCGTGGTGTCCAGGCGCAGGGGCAGTTCGAACGTCGGCACAGGGCAGGAGCGTAGTCGCCGGCGGCCCCTCCCGCGCGACCGGGGCCGGGCGGGGCTGTACGCCGGTATAGGATGCTTGTCCGGTGAACAGTCCGCTGTACGAATCGGTGGTGTGATGACAACCGTCCAGGACCCTGAGGACCTCACCGCGCGGGCCCGCATCCGCGACGCGGCGATCCGGCACATCGGCGAGCACGGGTTCGAGCGGGCCACGATCCGCGACATCGCCGAGTCGGCGGGGGTCTCGCTCGGCCTGGTCCGCCACCACTTCGGCTCCAAGCAGGCGCTGCGCGAGGCGTGCGACGAGCACCTGATGAAGACGGTGCGCCGGCTCAACGCCGAGGCCGCCGGCCGTCCGCCGGCCGGCTTCAACCCGGTGGCCGCGCTCGGCCCCTACCGCGCCTATCTGGCGCGGGCGCTGACCGAGGGCTGGGCCGCGCCGCTGTTCGACGAGATGACCCGGCTCGGCGAGCGCTGGCTGGCCGCCGCCGACCAGGACCGCGCCGATCCGCCCGACGTGCCGCCGCGGGCGCGGGCGGCGGTGATGGCCGCGATGGCGCTGTCGGTCACGGTCCTGTACCCGCACGTCTGCCGCGGCATGGGCGCCGACCTGTCCACGCCGGAGGGCGAGCGCCTGCTGATGCGCACGCTGATCGAGGTCTACTCCCAGCCGGTGCTCGACCCGGAGGCCGCCGCCGAGGCGCGCGCCTGGCTCGGCTGACCCGCGATCAGCGCGGCCCGGCTGCGCTCGTCCGGCCAGACCGACGCGAGGTCCACGTACGGGCGGAGCAGGCCGGTCAGCTCGGGGTCGCCGCGGCCGTTGAGCTCCTCGGAGGCGATCTTGCGCGCCACTCCGGCGACGATGTCGGCCACCTGGACGCGGGGGTCCAGGTGCGAGGCGACCAGCGTCAGGCTGGTCAGCACCAACGGGCCGGCGGGGCCGTCCGGGCGGGCCAGCAGCAGCCGCAGCCGCTCGATGCGCTCCTCGGTCAGCGTCGTCTGCCGGTCGTGCACCACCGAGACGGGCCGGCCGCCCGCGCCCCAGTGGGCGACCGCGTGCGCGATGGCCGGGATCAGCGGGTCGAGCGCGGGGAAGACGTGCGGGGCGTCGAGCAGGCGGGTGGTGAAGGCGTCCACGAGCGGCCGGGCGGCCCACAGCTCGTCCATGATCTCGCCGGCCGGGCCGGGGGTGGTGCGCAGGTCGGCGACCAGCGCGAAGGCCGACTCGGCGGAGATCTCGGGGCCGCGGCCGTTCCTGGCGCGCAGCAGGTGGTTGAAGGCGTCGAGGAAGGCCGTCCAGCGGGCGGGGCCGAAGGCGTGGCGGCCCTCCTGGTAGAGGGTGGCCGCCAGGGCGGCCGAGCGTTCGTGCCGGTCGAGGCCGAGGCTGGAGTGGTGGCCGGCGAGCAGGTCGGTCACCTTGCTGACGGCGAAGTACGCCTTGTCGGTCAGGTGCACGCAGGCCCGTCCGAGGATGGGGCCCGACGGGCCGAGCAGCCAGACCAGGGTGGCCCGGTTCTTCTCGCGCAGCACGTGCTCGGCCTTGAACTCGGTGACCGGTGAGGGCGCCCTGAGGCGCAGCTCGCGCACGCAGTCGGCCGCGGCGGCCACGTCGAGGGAGACGCCGGCGTGGGCGAACACGTCGGTGTTGCCGCCGACGAGCTTCTCGCCCTCCGCGCCGGACTCGTCGCAGGCGATCTCGACAGGAGGGCCGTCGGGCGCGCGGCTTCGCATGACTTCCATGGTCACTGGCGAACCTACCCAAACCGTCCTTCCTCCCGCGAGACATTTTCCGCCCGCCCATCGGAGGCGGAACCGGCGGGCGGGCGGGTAAGGACCGGACGGCAGGTGCGGCAGGTCCGGAGGGAGAACATCGCGCGTGAGCATCAACGTGACCGTCTGGGGCGAGAACGTACACGAGCAGCAGGAGGAGGAGGTGCGCCGCCGCTACCCCGAGGGCATGCACGGCGCGGTCGCCGGCGGCCTGCGCGAGCACCTGGGGGAGCGGGTGCGCGTGCGCACCGCGACGTTGCAGGACCCCGAGCACGGCCTCGACGCCGCGACGCTGGCCGGCACCGACGTGCTCACCTGGTGGGGGCACGCGGCGCACGAGGAGGTGGACGACGAGGTCGTGGCGCGGGTGTGCGAGCGCGTCTGGGCCGGGATGGGCCTGCTGGTGCTGCACTCGGGCCACTACTCCAAGGTCTTCCGCGCCCTCATGGGCACCACCTGCACGGTCAACTGGCGCGACAGCGCCGACCGCGAGCTGGTCTGGACGGTGGAGCCGGCCCACCCGATCGCCGCGGGCGTGCCCCAGCCGCTGGTCATCCCCGAGCAGGAGACCTACGGCGAGCCGTTCGGCGTCCCGGCGCCCGACGAGCTGGTGTTCGTCAGCTCCTTCTCCGGGGGCGAGGTGTTCCGCAGCGGCTGCTGCTACCGGCGCGGCAAGGGACGCGTCTTCTACTTCAGCCCCGGCGACCAGAACTACCCGGTCTTCCACCAGCCGGGCGTGCGGCGGATCCTGGCCAACGCGGTGTTGTGGGCCGCGCCCGCCGGGGGCGCGGGCGAACCGCTGCGCAACACCCGCGTCGAGGCCGGCGACTGGTGACCTACCTCGGGCCGGGCATGACGATGACGACCTTGCCGGTCACGTGGCCCGCCCGCAGGTGATCCATCGCGTCGGGGAAGCCGGCCAGCTCGAACGTCCTGCCGACCACGGGGGTGAGCTCGCCGGTCGCGGCGAGGCCGGCCAGGTGGCGCAGGTCCGCCGGATCGGTCCGGGTGATCGGGGCGCGCAGGGTCTGCCGGACGAACGGCGACAGCGCCGTCGCCCGGAGCTGGCGGCCGGTGCCGTGCAGCCAGCGGCCGGAGGCGTTCTCGCCGCCGACGATCACGAGCGTGCCCCGGCGGGTGAGCATCCGCCGCAGGTCCCGCAGGGGACGGTTGCCCGCGGTGTCGAGGACGACGTCGTGGCGGCCGGTGGCCGGCTCCTCGCGGGTGTAGTCGACGACCTCGTCCGCGCCGAGTGAGCGGACGAGGTCGCCCTTGCCGGGGCCGCAGACGCCCGTGACGTGCGCGCCCTGCGCCTTGGCGAGCTGGACGGCGAACGTCCCCACCCCGCCGCCCGCGCCGATGACCAGCACGCGCTGCCCGGGGCGCAGGCGGGCGTGGTCGCGCAGCGCCTGGAGCGCGGTCAGCCCGCTGGTCGGGACGGCGGCGGCGGCCTCGGACGACAGACCGGCCGGCCTGGGGACGAGACGGTCCGCGCGGGCGACGGCGTGCTCGGCGAGCGCGCCGTCGCAGACGCCGAAGACCTCGTCGCCGGCCGCCAGACCGGTGACCCCCGGGCCGACGGCCTCGACGGTCCCGGCGACGTCGCGGCCGAGGAGGGGCGAGCGGGGGCGGCGCAGCCCGGTGGCGAGGCGGACGGGGTAGGGCAGCCCGGCGCCGAGGTGCCAGACGCCGTGGTCGAGGCAGGCGGCGTGCACGCGCAGGAGCGCTTCGCCGGGGCCGGGGGCGGGACGGTCGAGGTCGGTGAGGGCCGGGGGGCCGTAGACGTGCCGGGTGATGGCCTTCAAGGCAGGTCTCCATGTCAAAGAAAGTAGACATGATGAACGTAAAAGAAGGCGGACATGATGTCAATGATTTTGTACATCAGCCGGCTCGGGGAGGGCTGTCTGATGTGACGCGCTGGAGCTTTCCACCCGATAACCCGAAATATCGGTATCGCTACCGATAACGGTACGGATGGGAGGCGGAGTTACCCTCTGCCCACCCCCCACCACGGCGGGCCGCCTGTTCGCCGGCTCCGCCGGCCCCTGGCCGGCGCGGCCTACGCGCCCGGACCGGGCCCGGCTCCCGGCGACCGGCGGCCTGCTTCGGTCACCCCTCACGTGGAGGTGTCCCCCGCATGAGTCCTTCCCGATGGAGAGCGGCGGCCACGGCGTTGATCGCCGCGCTGGCCGTCGTCGCGCCGGCGACCCCGGCCCCCGCCCTCGCGCAGGCCCCCGCCGCCGCGCCCCTGCACGCGCAGCTCGACAGCCGGGTCTCCCCGGCAGGCGAGGAGGTGCTCGCCGACCTGTCCCTGCCCTACGGCGCCGCCGGACGGAGCTGGAGCACGCGCGTCACCCGGCCCGGCTCCCGGTACGTCAAGGTGCACTTCGCCGCGCTCACCCTCGTGCCCGGCGACTACGTCACCGTCGCCTCGCCGGACGGCCGCGAGACCCACACCTACTACGGCGACCCCACCCGCGGGCGCTACCCGACCGGCTCCGGGTACACGCTGCACGGCGTCCCCGGCTTCGCCGCGCTCTCCGTGGACGGCGACACGGCCGTGGTCACCCTGCACGCGTCCGGGCCGCGCAACGCCGTCCGGCTGGCCCGGCAGGGCTTCGGCGTGCGCATCGACCGGTACTTCCGCGGCTACACCACCCAGGAGGCCGCGGCCCTGACGCCGCGGACGTTCAGCGTCTGCGGCACCGACGCGCGGCGGGACGTGGTCTGCTACAAGGACAGCAACCCCACCGAGTACGCCCGCAGCCGCGCCGTGGCCCGCCAGCTGCTCAACGGCCTCGGCTACTGCACGGCCTGGCGGGTCGGCAACACCAACCGCATGCTGACCAACCACCACTGCATGGAGAGCGCCGCTGACCTGAGCGCCAGCGAGTTCCAGTTCGACTACGACTGCGCCACCTGCGGCGGCGACAACCCGGGCGCCGGGACGAAGGTCGGCGGCGGCCAGTTCCTGAAGACCAGCGCACTCGAAGCGCTCGACTACACGCTCTTCAGCGTCGCCGACTTCGCCGCGATCCAGCAGTTCGGCACCCTGTACCTCGATCCGCGTCCCCCGGTGGCGGGGGAGCGCATCTACATCCCCGGCCACGGCGACACCCTGCCCAAGCGCCTGTCCCTGTACGAGGACACGCAGGGCGGCGCGGCCTGCAAGATCGACGTGGTGTCGTCGGGCGTCAACACCGGCTACCGCTGCGACACCTCCGGCGGCAACTCCGGCTCCCCGGTGATCGCCGCCTCCAGCCACAAGGTGATCGCGCTGCACCACCTCGGCGGCTGCCCCAACTGGGGGACGCGCATCACCGAGGTGTACAACGAGATCTCCGGCATGATCGACAACACCCCGCCGAACGGCGGCGGCGACGACTTCGCCATCTCGCTCTCGCCCACGAGCGGCGGCGTCACGCCGGGCGGGTCGACCACGAGCACCATCTCCACCGCCGTCACGCGCGGCGGGCCCCAGCAGATGCAGTTCGCCGCCGCCGGGCTGCCGGCGGGGGCCGCCGCGACGTTCGCGCCGCCCACCGTCCAGTCGGGCGGCACGTCCGTCATGACGGTCTCCACCTCCGCGCAGACGCCCGGCGGCATGTACACGATCACGGTCACCGCCACCGGCCCCGCCGCCACGCACACGGTCGCCTTCGCCCTTTCCGTGGCCGTCGCGGGCGGCTGCTCCGGCTACGAGACCACCAAGTCCGGGACGCTGGCCTCCGGGGCGGAGCAGTACCAGCCCGACGGCGGGTATCTGCAGACCACCGTCACCGGCCCGCACCAGGCGTGCCTGGACGGCCCGTCCGGCGCCGACTTCGACCTGTACCTGCAGCGCTGGAACGGGTCCACGTGGGCGACGGTCGCGCAGAGCGCCGGGTCGGGAGCCGACGAGACGCTCACCTACACCGGCGCGGCCGGTTACTACCGCTACCGGGTGCACTCCTACTCCGGCACCGGTCCGTACACCTTGGGATACAACGCTCCCTGACCCCGGACAGGCGTCCGGGCTTCCCGGCCAGGGCTGACCCATGGCCAAGGGCCCGGGCGCTGGAGTGCGTTCCGGGCGCCCATTCCGATCGGCGGTGACCCATGGACAGGCGGCCGGGCGGCGCAGAGATTGGGCGGCAGGCACGGTTCGCACGGACGCGGGGAGCGCGGATGAGGATCATGGAACTCGTCTCGGTGGACGGCTGCATCGCCTTCGACCTGGACTGCCCGGTCAGCGCGGGCGGCACCCGGCTGGCGCCGGACGTCACCCGCGAGGAGGCGGGGCTGCTGGCTCGGGCGATGACGTACAAGCTGGCCGTGCTCGGCGAGCGGATCGGCGGGGCCAAGGCGGTGCTCCGGGCCTCGCCGGCCGACCGGGCGGGCACGGTGGCGCGCTTCTGCCAGGAGGTCGCGCCGCTGGTCGAGAAGGGCACCTTCCTCACCTCCTCGGACCTGGGCACGCGGACGCAGGACTTCGCGCCGCTGCCCGGGTACCGGGCCGACTCGATCATGCATGAGGAGGCCGGCGGCGAGCTGGTGGACACCGTCGTCACCGGGCTGGGCGTGGTCGTGGCCGCCGCGACGGCGCTCGGCGGCCTGGCCGGGCGGACGCTGGCGGTGGAGGGCTTCGGCAAGGTGGGCAGCGCCGTCGTGCGCGAGGCGGCGCGGCGCGGCGCGCGCCTGGTCGCCCTGTCCACCTTGCACGGATGCGTCAGCGACCCCGCCGGCCTGGACGTCGCGGCCCTGGAGGAACTGCGCGCCGAGTACGGCGACGCCTGCGTGACCCGGCTCGGCCTGCCCGTGCTGCCACCCGAGGCGTTGTACGAGGCGCCCGCCGACGTGCTGGTTCCCGGGGCGCGGACCGGTGTCCTGTCGGCGCGGCGGGCGGCGACGGTGCGGGCCGGCCTGGTCGCGCCGGCCGCGAACGTGCCCTACACCGCGCGGGGGCTGCGGACGCTGGGGGAGCGGGGTGTGGTGACGCTGGCGGACTTCGTCTGCGGCGCGGGTGCCACGATCGGCTACCTCGCCGAACGGGCGGGAACGGTCTCCACCGCGGACGAGGTCGGCCACCTGGTCGAGAACCGTGTCGCGGAGATCACCGCCGCCGCCCTGTCCCATGCCGAGGGCCCGTACGCCGGCGCCTGCGCCCTGGCCAAAGCCTTCCTGACGACCTGGCACCTCCCACCCACCCCACCGCTGGCCCCCGACCCGGAGGACTCCTGACACTGGGACGACCCCTGAGCGGCCAGCGGCTCCTGAACGGGCGGCCCCTAAGTGGGTGGCGGATTCTGGGGGCCGCCCACGAGGCTCGGGCCAGCTCTGACCTCGGCGGCGCTGCCCAGGACTCTGCGGCTCCTGAGACCAGGGGCGGCCTACCGGAACTGGGGAGGCGGCCTTCTGAGACTCAGGCGGGTCTTCAGGCGGGGGCGTAGTTGGAGAGTGCGGGTTCTAGGAGGTCGAAGGCGCGAGTGGCGTCGGGGGCGATCGTGTCGGCGATGCGGTCGTTGGGCAGGCCCGCCAGGGTGAGCTCGTGGATGCGCTGGAACAGCACCCGGTGCACGGTTCCCAGCAGCCCGGCGGCGGTCTGGACGGTGATGTCGTCTGCCGTCGTGCCGGTGGCGTCGGCGAGGGCCCGGGCGAGGTGCTGTTCGCGCTGGTCGTGCAGGCCGCGCAGGCAGGACGTCAGGGTGGGGCTGTCGGCGATCATGCGGGCGAACTCCGGTCCGGAGAACCCCGCCACCGGGTCCTGAGCCGCGACGGAGGCCAGGAAGGCACGTCGTAGAGCGGACAGGGCCGATTCGCCGGGACCGCGGGCGGCGACGGCGTCGGCCAGGGCGGACGTGAACGCCTCCTGATGGTCGAAGGCCAGGTCCTCCTTGCGCGGGAAGTAGTTGGTCACCGTCTTCTTGGCGATGCGGGCGGCGGTGGCGATCTCGGCGATGGTGGTCTGCTCGAACCCTTGGGCGATGAACAGCCTGGTGGCGTGGTCGGAGATGAGCTGCCGGGTCTCCTGCTTCTTGGATTCGCGGAGGCCGGGTGCGGGCGAGGTCTCGTGAGCCATGAAGGAATCTTACCCTCGTCGTATTTTTACGTTGACACCCCTCGAATCCTCGGGCTATATTTACACCCGTCGTAAGTTTACGACCGACGAACGAAAAGGAGAACCTGCTTGGAACTCAAGCTCTTCCCGGCTGTAGCTTTCAAGATCGACCTCGGGGCGTCGGAGGGCCGCGAACGCAAGTCGCAGCACTCTTCCCTCCCGGGCGGCGGAGTCCGCAGACCGTCCGTCGACCATGGCGCACGGGGATGGCAGGACCCGCAAGTGACCCGCAACCTCCCCCGCCGCCGCGCTCACTGACCCCCCTCCCGCGACGACCGTCCCTCACCCTGACCACGTTCAGCGCCGACGCCGTCCACCGACGCCGTCTATGGCGGGCCACGTCCGCTGGGGTCGTCGGCCGTCGTGGTCGACGCAGGCAGGGCCGTCCTAACCGGCGGCTCGTGTTTCGTTCAGCCGTTCTCATCCCTCTTGGAGACCTTCTTGCAGATCACCACGTCCACCGTCTCGCTCACCGTTGCCGACGTCGCCGCCTCCCAGGCGTTCTTCACCGAACACCTGGGCTACACCGTCCGGGTCGCCGCGGACGGGTTCGCCTCGCTCACCCGCGCCGACGCGATGGACATCGTGCTGCTCGCCCGCGGCATCGAAGTCCTGCCGCCGGAGCAGCGCGACCAGCATGCCTCCGGTCTCATCCTGGCCTTCACCCTGGACGGCGGCCTGGACGGGCAGGAGAAGCTGCTGCGTGACGCGGGCGTCGAGATCACCATGCCGCTGCGCGAGGAGCCCTGGGGTGAGCGCCTGTTCCAGGTGACCGACCCCAACGGGATCGTCATCCAGTTCGTCGAGTGGGTGACTCCCGCCTGACCGGGGCCGCCTCAGCCGGTCTCGCGGGCCGGGCCGTCGAGGAAGTCCGCCACGAGCGCCGCGAACTCCGCCGCCTGGTGCTCCAGCGGGATCACGCCGCCCTTGACCACGGCCTGGGTGCTGTGGGGAAGGGCGGCGGCCAGGCGTTCGAGCTCGGGGAAGGCGAAGGGGTCGTCGGTGGCTCCGACGACCAGCACCGGACAGCGGACCAGCCCGACCCGCTCCTCCATCCGGTACGCGGCCACCGCCTCGTGCCCGCGCTCCACCTCCGGCAGGACCGTCAGCGCGTCGCGGACGAACCGGCTCAGCAGCGGCCACGGGTAGTAGGGGGCCCGCCGGCTCCACAACTCGCCCAGATGGGAGCCGTCGGACTGCTCGCGCACGGCGTCGATGGAGGGATGGCCCGCACGACGCCGCCGCCCGTCGGGGTCGACCATCGGCGTGGAGGACAGCACCAGGGCGGTGACGCGGTCGGGCGCGCGCGCCGCCGTCTCGACCGCGATGACGCCGCCCGTGTGGTGCCCGGCCACGGCGGCTCGCGGCAGGCCGAGGGCGTCCATCAGGGCTAACACGCCGGCGGCGTAGGTCTCGATCGAGTGCTCGGGCGGGCGGGCGGAGTTGCCGAAGCCGAGCGTGTCCATGGCGATGGCCCGCCGGGTGCGGCCGAGCAGGGGGAGCACTTCGCGGTATTCGTCCCATGAGCGGGGGGTCTGGTGCAGCAGGAGCACCGGCTCGCCCGTGCCGCACGAGGCGTGGTGGATCTGGCCGAACGGGGTGTCGGCATAGCCGAATCTGATCACGGCGTCTCCTCCTGCCTGTTCACCAGGGGCGGACCGGCCCCGTCGCGCGGACGATCACCGCCAGGGTGCGCCCCCAGCCGCCCTCACGCCCTCACGCCCTCACGCCCTCACGATCGCAGACGGAACCCCGCCGCGCATCAGCCCCTGGTCTGACCTTGCACCCCCGCCGGTGAAGATCACCTGGGAGCACCGGACGGCCCCGCTACCCGATCCGGTACCCCACGCCCGGCCGGGTGCTGATCACCGGCGGTTCGCCCAGCTTGCGGCGCAGGCGGCCGACGGTGACGGTCACGGTGTTGGTGAACGGGTCGGCGTGCTCGTCCCAGACCTGTTCGAGCAGGGCCTCGGTGCTCAGGAAGCCGGGCGACGCGCGCAGCAGCGCCTCCAGCACGGCGAACTCCTTGACCGACAGCTCCAGCGGACGGCCGTCCCGGGTGACGGTGTGCCGCAGCGGGTCGAGCTCGATCCCGGCCCCGCGCAACGTGCGCGGCCGGGCGCCGGGACGGCGGCGCGCCAGCGCCCTCACCCGCAGCACCAGCTCCGGGAAGTGGAAGGGCTTGGCCAGGTAGTCGTCGGCGCCCAGGGTCAGCCCGCTCACCCGGTCGCCGGGCGAGCCGGCCGCGGTCAGCATCAGGACCATGGGGCGTTCGTCCTGGTCGGTGAGCATCTGGCAGAGGGTGTCGCCGTGGATGCCCGGCAGGTCGCGGTCGAGCAGCACCACGTCGTAGGGGGCGAGGTCGAGCTTGGCCGCCGCCTCCAGTCCGTCGTGGGCGACGTCGACGGCCATGCCCTGGTCGCGCAGACCCTCGGCGAGCACGGCGGCCAGCGCCCGCGCGTCCTCCACCACCAGCACCCTCATGCCGGCAGCCGCACGGTGGCGCGCAGCCCGCCCTCGGGGCGGGCCGCGAGGTCGAGGGCGCCGCCGTGCGCCTGTGCGACGGCCGCGACGATCGACAGGCCGAGCCCCGAGCCGTCCGCCGACCCGGTGCGGTCCGCGCCGAGCCGCTGGAACGGCCGCGCCAGCCGCGCCACCTGTTCGGGGTCGAGCCGGCCCCCGCCGGACTCCACGACCAGGCGTGCCCACCGGCCGTCGGCCGCGGCCTCGACCCTGATCCAGCCGCCGTCCTGGTTGTGGACGATCGCGTTGTCGACGAGGTTGTGCACCATACGCGTGACCAGCGCGACGCTGCCCCGCGTCCGCACTCCCTCAGCGACGCCCTCGTCGTCCAGGGCGAGGCGACGGGCCGCGAGGTCGGTGGCGCGGGCGTCCAGGGTGTGCCGCACCAGGTCGCCGAGGATGATCGCGGCGGCGTCGGGCAGGCTGCCGTGCTGGGCGCGGGCCAGTGCGAGCAGGCCCTCCAGGAGCCGGTCGACCTGGTCGAGGTCGGTGCGCAGCCGGTCGGCCAGCGCCAGCGTCTGGGCCGGTACGGGCTCCGGCTTCGCCACGGCCACGTCCAGCCGCGCCCGCATGGTGGCCAGCGGGGTGCGCAGCTCGTGCGAGGCGTCGGCGACGAACCGGCGCTGCGCGGCGAAGGCGCCCTCCAGGCGGGCGAGCAGCCCGTCGATGGTGTCGGCCAGGTCCTTGACCTCGTCGGCCGGGCCCGGCACGGCCAGGCGTTCGTGCAGGTTGTCGGCGGAGATGCGGCGGGTGGCGGCGGTGATCGTGCGCAGCGGGCGCAGCACCCGGCCCGCGACCACCCGGCCGAGCACGATCGACACCACGGCCATGACGGCCAGCGCGAGCACCGACCCGGCCAGGAGCTGACGCGACTGCGTGGCGTGCACGTCGGCGAGCTGGGCCTGGAGCAGGGCGATGTATTCCTCGGCGGCGGCCGGGGCCGGCCGGCCGCCGGGCCGGCCCGGCACCGGCACGGTCCGCGACAGCGGCATGCCGACGAGGTTGACCAGGACCAGCAGGCCCGCGCCGGAGGCCAGGAACAGCCCGCCGTACAGGAGGGTGAAGCGCAGCCGGACCGTACGTGCGGGCAGCCTGGGACGTGGCGGCATCTGTCTCCTTTCGGGAACTCCAGGATGCCGCCACCGACCTAACACCGGCATGACGGGGTCGGCCCTCCGCCGCCCACCACTCACACCCGCGGCCGTGGGACCGGTCAGGCGAGCTCGACGAGCGCTTGGCTGCGCTCCCACAGGCGGCGTGCCAGGCCGGGGTCGTCCGCCAGGCGGTGGACGGCCGAAGGTCGGCGCTTCTCGTAGTGGCCGCCGGGGGCCCAGTCGGCGCCCGGCCGCGAGGTGGCCAGCCAGACCAGGGTGTCGGCGCCCTGCTCCGGCGTGAGCAGGAACCGCTTCAGCGGCGTGTGGTAGAGCAGCCGCGCCGCGCTGTCGCCGCCGCCGGAGAAGTTGGTGGCCACCACGCCGGGATGGAAGGAGGCCGCGGCCAGGCCGTCCGCGTCGTGGCGGCGCTGGAGCTCGCGGGTGAACAGGATGTTGGCCAGCTTGGAGTTGGCGTACGCCCGGTTGCCCGAGTAGCGGCGCACCGCGTCGAGGTCGTCGAGGTCGAGCCGGGCGCGGGTGTTGAGCAGGCTGGACGTGGTGACGACCGTGCCGCCGGCGGTCAGCAGCCGGGGCAGCAGCAGCGTGGTCAGCAGGAACGGTGCCAGGTGGTTGATCTGGAAGGTCGCCTCGTGGCCGTCGGGCGTGGTGGTGCGCGAGCCCATGATGGCCCCGGCGTTGTTGACCAGCACGTCGATGGCCGGGTGGCGGTCGAGCAGGGTGGCCGCCAGGTCGCGTACCTCTGACAGGCGCGCGAAGTCGGCCACGTGGTGGTCGGCCGCGAGCTCCTTCGCCAGCGCCGCGGTCTTGCCGGCCGACCGGCCGACGAGGACGACCTCGTCGCCCCGCTGTCGCAGGGCGCGTGCCGCGGCACGGCCGATGCCGTCGCTGGCGCCGGTCAGGACGATGGTCTTTCCCGCCATGGGCCCGATCCTTCCGCATCCGGCCCCCACCATAGATCGCGGGGCAGCGCACCCGCCACGCCGGGCCGGCCCATGGCCGCGCGGTGAGGGGTCACGCGATGAGGTGGCGCGCGATGAGGGGGCGCGCAGTTAAGGGCCGCGCGGTGAAGGGCCCGCAGTCAGGGATGGGGGGCGCGGTCAGTGGTCGGTGGTGTGGAAGCGGGCGGCCGGGGCGTCGCCGAGGGCGGCGTCGAGGCGGGCGCGCATGTCGGCGTTCAGGTCCGGCAGCTCCCGCAGGGGGAACCAGCGGGCCTCGCTGTTCTCGCCGTCGGCCGGATGGGGGTCGCCGGACCGCCAGCGGCAGCGGAACACCAGGTCGAGGTAGCGGGCCCGGTCGCCGTTGGGGTAGGTGACCTCGCGCGTGACGTGCACCAGGGCCAGCCGTTCCGCGACGGCCCGCACTCCGGTCTCCTCGGCCACCTCGCGCAACGCGGCGTCGGCCGGCTGCTCGCCCGGGTCGATGATGCCGGTCACGGGCGTCCAGGCGCCGGTGTCGCTCCGGCGGACCAGCAGCACCTGGTCCTCGTGCAGCACGACCGCGGTCACCCCGGACAACCACAGCGGCTCGGTGCCGATCTTCTCGCGCAGCGCGAGGACGAACTCAGGGGTGGGCATCGGACCAGCATATGCGTGGGACGCCGGCCACCGGAGGGGTCGCTGCGCGCCCGGCGTCGCGAAAACGCGCCCGCACTTCCGGCGTGCCGGGCATGCGGCGGACGGCCATAACCCCATAAAGTCTATAGGTAATAAGGATAATCCCAAGGAGAGGTAAGCAGCCATGTCCGGCTCCACGTCCTGGCCTAGCCTCGGTTCCATGTCGATCGACGAGAACGCCCTGCTCCCCGATCCCGGCCGCGCCGTCGTGGCGGTCGAGCCGCCGGTCCCGGCGCACGGCCACTGGGCCGGGGCGCCGAGCGCCGTCGCCGCGGACGGGCTGATCTACCTCGCCTACCGCCTGCGCCGCCCGGTCGGCGAGGGCCGCGGCTACGCGGTCGTCGTCGCCCGCTCGTCCGACGGCGAGCGTTTCGAGCCGCTGACCACGATCACCCGCGAGGAGATGGACGCCGAGTCGCTGGAGCGGCCTGCGCTGGTCCGCACCCCGCAGGGACGCTGGCGGCTGTACCTGAGCTGCGCCACGCCCGGCACCAAGCACTGGCGGGTGGAGGTCGTCGAGGCCGCCGATCCCGCCGCGTTCGACCCGCGCACCCGTACGACGGTGCTGCCCGGCGACCCCAAGACCGGGGTCAAGGACACCGTGATCGTGCGGCGCGGCGACGTGTGGCACCTGTGGGCCTCCTGCCACCCGCTGGCCGACCCCGACGAGGCCGACCGGATGGTGACCGACTACGCCACCAGCGCCGACGGCCTGGACTGGACCTGGCACGGCACCGCCCTGACCGGCCGCCCCGGCCTGTGGGACGCCCGCGGCGTCCGGATCAGCGCCGTGCGCTTCGACGGCGACCGGGTCGTGGCCTTCTACGACGGCCGCGGCAGCGCGGAGGAGAACTACGAGGAGCGCACCGGCGTGGCCGTGGGCGCCGACCCCGACGCGCTGGCCGCCCTGGGCGACCGGCCCGCCGCGATGTCGCCGCACCACGGCGGCGGCCTGCGCTACCTCACCTTCGTCGACCTGCCGGACGGCGGCCTGCGCCTCTACTACGAGTACACGCGCGCCGACGGCGCCCACGACCTGCGCACGGAACTCCGCCCGCCCCACTGACCGGCCCGCTCGCCGGCCGGGCCCGTCCCGGTGCGGCGCCGCGGTCAGGGGGCGCGGTCAGGGGGCGCGGTCAGGGGGCGCGGTCAGGGGTCCGTGGTGGGGGGCCCGTGGTCAGGGGGCGCGGCCGTTTCTGGCCTGGCGCTGGCCGGGTGGCCGGCTGCCGACCAGCCCGCCCGAACGTTCCCGCGGCCGCAGCCAGTCGCTGAAGTCCTCGCCGGTGACCTGCTGGAGCAGCTCGACGTCCGCCGCGAAGTAGGGGATCAGCCGCTGCCGCTGCGCCCACTCCAGCGGCCGCCGCGCCCGGCCGCGCCGCTGGAGCAGCCGCTCCAGCGGCCCGGACAGGGCCGCGGGAAGGGCGCGGCGCAGGGTGGACAGCAACGCGTGCCGCGCGCCGGGGTCCGGGTGCGCGGTCACGTTCTCCCTCGGGACGCCGGTGAGCAGCCCCTGCCGCACGCCGAGGAAGCCGCAGATGCGGTCCAGGGTCTCGGCCGGACGGTCCACGATGTCCCGGTAACGGAAGATGAGCACCTGGTCGCGGGGGAACAGGGTGAACAGGTGGGCGAGCTGCCCGCCGTACCGGCCGAGGGCGGTGTAGTGCCAGAAGTGCGCCCAGCCGGCCGCGATGCGCTCCGGCTCGGCCTCGCAGGCGCGGACGAGGTCGCCGATCGGCTCCAGACCGGCCGACCACAGGTGGGTCCAGTTGGAGTGGGCGCGCTCGACCGGGTCCCGCAGGCTCACGATGAGCCGGACGTGCGGGATCGTCTCCCGGATGCGGCGCTGGGCGTCCAGGTCGTACAGGTAGAAGGGGGTGGACTCGCCGGCGCGGGTGCCGGGGGGAGCGGCGGCGAACAGCGCCTCGTAGTCCGCGCGCCGCCAGACGTGTTCCCGGTAGGTCTCGGCGTCGCCCGGTCCGCCCCGTCCGGGCGGTGGCCCGTCGGTGAGGAAGAACTTCGGCTCCTTGATGGGCGACAGGAACAGGTCGGGGTGCGGGTGCAGCGCGGTGTGCAGCGCCGTCGTCCCCGCTTTGGGCACTCCCGCGATCAGGAAATCGGGCAAGGGCACCGTCAGCCTCCCAGTGACGAGAACCGGTATTGCCTGATTTTCCTACCAAAAGTGTAGGAAGCCAAGAGGCTCCCGCGACGTCACCGCCGGGCGGGCGAGACGGACGCGGTGGCCTCGTCCCCGGCCGTCCGGCCGCCGCGACGGCCGGGCAGCGCCATGGTGACGGCCGCCGCGGCCAGCGCAGCCCCGCAGCCGACCAGCATCCCGGTACGGAAGCCGGCCTCCGACGGCAGCGTGTGCGCGCCCAGCCGGATCGTCAGCTGCGACAGGACCACGCCGACGACCGCCGCCGAGACCGTCGTCCCGATCGAGCGCATCAGGGTGTTGAAGCTGTTGGCCGCGGCCGTCTCCGACCGGGGCACCGCGCCCATGATGAGGGCGGGCATCGCCCCGTAGGCCAGGCCGACGCCGAGGCTGCACACGCAGGTGACGACCAGCATGCCCCAGGCCGACCCCAGCAGGCCCATGGAGGAGCCGTAGCCGAGCGCCATGACCAGGCTCCCGGCGATCAGGGTGACCTTCGGGCCGCGGGCGGCCGACAGCCGGGCGCCGAGCGGCGAGACCACCATCATCATCAGGCCGGAGGGGGCCATCCACAGGCCGGCGGCCAGCATCGACTGGCCCAGCCCGTAGCCGGTGGCCGCGGGGAGCTGGAGGATCTGCATGACGATCAGCGCCTGGGCGTACATCGAGAAGCCGACCATGATGGAGGCGAGGTTGGTCAGCAGCACCTGCCGCCGGGCGGTCACTCGCAGGTCCACCAGCGGCTCCGCGGCGCGCAGCTCCCACAGGGCCCATGCCGGCAGGACCAGCGCGGCAGCGCCGAGCAGCCCGAGCGTGGTGCCGCTCGCCCATCCCCAGTCGGCGCCCTTGGAGACCCCCAGCAGCAGGCACACCAGCCCCGCGCCGAGGCCGAGCGCGCCCGGCACGTCCAGCCGCCCGGCCGCGCCCTCGCGGGGCAGCGGGGGAGTGGGCGGCACCAGCACCCGGATCAGCACCGCGATCAGCACGCTCAGCACGGCCGAGCCCCAGAACAGCACCCGCCAGCTCGCGTACTCGGCGACCGCGGCCGAGATCGGCAGGCCGAGGGCCCCGCCGATGCCCATGGACGAGCTCATCAGCGCGATCGAGGGGCCGAGCCGGTCGGGCGGCAGCAGGTCGCGCAGGGCGCTGATGCCGAGCGGGATCAGGCCCATGCCCATGCCCTGTAACCCGCGTCCGACGATCATGGGGGCGAGCGACCCGGCCAGCGAGCAGATCACCGACCCGGCGATCAGCGGCGCGGTGCAGACGAGCATCATGCGGCGCTTGCCGTACAGGTCGCCGAGGCGTCCGGTGACCGGCGTGGCGACCGCGCCGGCCAGCAGGGTGGCGGTGATCACCCAGGAGGCGTCGGAGGCGGTGCTGCGCAGCAGCCGCGGCAGCTCGCCGATCAGCGGCACGACCAGGGTCTGCATGAGCGAGGCGACGATGCCGG
The DNA here is from genome assembly GCF_040649795.1 of Nonomuraea sp. NPDC048881. Taxonomy (NCBI): domain Bacteria; kingdom Bacillati; phylum Actinomycetota; class Actinomycetes; order Streptosporangiales; family Streptosporangiaceae; genus Nonomuraea; species Nonomuraea sp. NPDC048881. The sequence continues at coordinate 59,670 of NZ_JBEZGC010000016.1, read as the reverse complement.
CCACCGCCATCACGCTGACGATGCCGCCGGGGCGGGCGGTGGATGTGGAGCCCCCCACGTTGTTCTCCCGTCGTCGAAGGATGTGCACGCTACACATCATGTGTTAAGTACACAATTCATGTAAGGTGCACATATCTCGCGAAAGGGGGGATTGGGATGGAAAAGCCCACACATCTCATCGAGTTCGAGACGATGTTGCTCGGCCGGCACCGGCACTACGACCGCAGTGCCCACCTCCTGCTGCGGCGGCTGCACGGCTCGGGCCCGATGTCCATCGGGCAGCTCAGCGACGCCTTCGGCCTGGACGTCTCCACCCTCAACCGGCACACCTCGGCCCTCCTGCGCGCCGGCCTGGTCGAACGCATCCCCGACCCCGAGGGCGGCATCGCCCGCAAGTTCCGCCTCACCGCGGAGGGCGAGCGCAGCCTCACCGAGGAGCGCGAGCGGAACGTGCGCGGCCTGGAGAAGGTGATGGCCGACTGGTCGCCGGAGGACGTCGCCGCCTTCGCCGCCTACCTCAGGCGCTTCAACACCGACATCGAACGCCTGGCCGGCCGTCCCTGGCCGCGTGCCTGAGCCGGGTCGCCCGGTCCTGGACACGCGCGAGGGCCCCCCGCCGGGACGGGCGGGGGGCCCTCAACGCGTGGGCACCGGTGTGCGTGTCGCCTCTCGGCGAGGGGCACAACGCGGCTCCAGCCGAACGGTAGTCCGCGAAGGCGATAGGTGAGGCCCGGGGACACTGGGCACACCGGCCACGAGGATGTAACGGCGGCCGCCGCCGGGATGTTCCCGGCAGATCAGGCGAAGTGCATGACGATGGCCAGGCCGACGAGGTGCGTGACCACCACCACGACCAGCAGCGTGACGAACACGAACTTGGCCGGGCCGTGCTCGAAGTGCTTGCCCTCCTTCAGCGGAGGCAGCTTGGCCTGACGCTCGGCGATGCGCTCCTCCAGCGGCTTGCGGTGAAACATGAGGTGTCCCTCTTTCGGCGGCCCGGCCACGGGTACGATTTGTGTGGCATCGATTTGCAGGCTATTAGTTTGTACACAAAGTAAGTTACCAGACGGCATCGGAGGCGTACACGCATGGAGCCTGTGACAGAGGCGACAGACCTGCTGGCGCTCGACCGGCAGGTGTGCTTCGCCCTCAGCATCGCCTCGCGCAGCGTGATCGGCCTCTATCGGCCGCTGCTGCAACCCTTCGGGCTGACCCACCCCCAGTACTTGGTGATGCTGGCCCTCTGGCAGCACGAGCCGCTGTCGGTCAAGGAACTGGGCGAGCTCCTGCAACTCGACCCCGGCACGTTGTCCCCGCTGCTCAAGCGGCTGGAGGCGCTGGGCTACGTCCACCGCGAGCGTAACAGCAAGGACGAGCGCGCCCTGGCCGTCACGCTGACGCCCGCCGGGCGGCAGCTCAGGGCCGAGGCGGAGAAGATCCCGCCGGCCATCGTCGCCCGGCTCGGCATGGACCTCGACGAGCTCCAGGACCTGCACGCCGCACTGATGCGCCTGATCGCCTCGGCCCGCCGCGACGCCTGACCCCGCCCGCCGCACGCCTCGATAAGCAACCGTAGTTGACTACTTGCAGAATAGTCAACTACGGTTGCTCGCGTTCGCGGATCCGTTTCGTGTCGCTGGAGGCAGCATGTCCATGATTCACGCCGATCGTCCGAGGTTGCGGCAGGTGCTCGACCGGCTGGTGGCCGGCGACCGGGGGCCCGGCGTCGTGGCCGAGGTCCGGGACGGCGACGACCCGCCGTGGTTCGGCGCCGCGGGCGTGGCCGACCTGGAGACCGGCCGCCCCCGCGGGCCCGGGGAGCACTTCCGCATCGGCAGCTTCACCAAGGCGTTCGTCGGGACCGTCGTGCTGGGCCTGGCGGCCGACGGCGACCTGGCCATGGACGCCCCGGTGACCACCTGGCTGCCGGGTGTCGTCGAGGAGTACTTCCCCGGCGCCGACGCCGCCCGCATCACCCCGCGGCTGCTGCTCAACCACACCAGCGGTCTGCCGGACGCGATCCCCGGCCAGGAGACCCCGCCCGCCGGGGAGCCGGGCGAGCGGTTCGTCTACTCCAAGGTCAACTACAACCTGGCCGGGATGATCGTCGAGGCGGCGTCCGGCTCGACGCTCGCCGAGCAGATCGACCGCCGCGTCGCGGCCCCGCTGGGGCTGACCGGGACGTACCTGCCCGCGGCCGGCGAAGGGCTGCGCGACCCGCACGCCCGCCACTACTCCGGCCAGGACGAGACCGGCCAGGAGACCGTCCGCCACGACGTGACCGACGCCGACCTGTCATGGGCCTGGGCCGCCGGCGGCATGGTCTCGACCACGGCCGACCTCCACCGCTTCCTGGCCGCCCTGCTGGGCGGGCGGCTGCTCCCGCCCGCCCAGCAGAAGGAGATGTTCACCACCGTGCCCACGGAAGGCGCCGGCTGGGTGCCCGGCGCCCGGTACGGGCTCGGCGTCTACTCCCAGCGGTTCCCGTCCGGCGTCACGCTCTGGGGCGGGGGCGGCTACATCCAGGGGTCGATGACGTACGCGATGGGCGACCGGCAGGGCAGCCACGCCCTGGTCGCCAACGTGAACGGCGACTGGGGCGACTTCCTGGGGACCTGCACCGACCTGTTCCAGGCCGAGTTCGGCTGACGGCGCGGGCCCCCGCCCCACTGGCTCAGACGAGCCCGGGGACGGCCACGTCGGCCGTCCTGACCTCGCCCGTCCGGCCGGCGAACATCTCCGCCATCCGCTCGACGCCCGGGAACACCGCGACGGTCATGAACAACGTCCGGCCGTCCGGGCCGCCGAGCGCGGCGGCGAAACAGGCCCGGTCGAGGTCGATCCGATCGGTCACCTCGCCGCCCTCGCGCACCCGTACGCAGGCGGACCCCTGTTCGTCGTCCACCTGGGTCCAGATCGCGCCCTCGGCGTCCATGCAGATGCCGTCGCCGCCGATGGGCGCCCACACCCGGCGGCCGGACAGCCCGCCGTCCGCGTCGATGTCGAACGCCGTCAGCCGCCGCGTCCAGGACTCGGCGACGATCAGCGTGGAGCCGTCCGGGGTCACCACCATCCCGTTGGGGAAGTACAGGTCCTCGGCGACCACCCGGGCCTCGCCGCCGGGGCCGACCAGGGCGATCACGCCGGGCGCGAAGTCGGCCCGGCCGAAGTCGAAGCCGACGCAGTTCACGTAGATCCGGCCGCGGCCGTCCACGACGACCTCGTTCGGCCCGGCCGGCAGCGCGCCCAGGTCGGCGTGGACGGACGTCGTGCCGTCCGGCTCCACGCGCAGCAGCTCGTGCTCGCCGGTCACCAGCAGGCGGCCGTCGGGCAGCCGGCCGAGGCAGAACCCGGCGGGCTTCGGGCCGCGGGCGACCACCTCGCGCTCGCCGTCCGGGGTGACGGCGACGATCTCCTGCACCCCCCAGTGGGAGAACCACAGCCTGCCCTCGTGCCAGCGCGGCGACTCGCCCACGCACAGCCCGGTCACCAATGTCTTCGTCTCGGTCATGTCGTCATGCCTCCTTCTGCCCTCTACACGAAGGGCGGGGGCCCGGATCGACATCGCCGGGAGGAAAAAGATCCGCGCCGGATCTACAGGGCGGCGCGGGCGCGCTCGGCCAGCGCGGCGCGGTCGATCCCCGCCAGGGCCAGCGCCCGCGGGACCGTGCCCACCTCGGCCTGCAGGACGCCGAGCAGCACGTGGACCGGCCGCAGGTCCTTCTTGCGATGGGCGGCGGCCAGCCGCTCGATCGCCAGCCTGACCGACGCCCCGAGCTGCGGACGCCGCTCGGGGTCGGGCGTCGAACGCAGGTCGAAGGCGGCCGCCGACACCCCGGCCGCGGCGAGGCTGTGCTCGAACTCCCGCCGCAACGCCGCCCGCACCCCCGCCTGGTCGAGCCCGGCCTCGGCGAGGATCGCCCGCGCCGCGGTGTCCTGCGGCGCCGCCATGGCCAGCAGCACGTGGTGGGCCTCGATCGTGGGGGAGCTCTCCGCGCGCGCCTCGGCCTCCCCCCGGATCAGCACGTCGTGCAGGTAGCGGTCGAACGCGCCGCTCATGCCCGCCTCCTCAGCTCGACCCCGGCCGCGATGAGCCGCTTGGCGTGCTTCTTGTGGACCGCCTGGCGGGTGACGCCGAGCGCCTCGGCCACCTGCGGCCAGCTCCAGCCCGCCCGCATCGCCTGCTCCACGGCGGCGTCCTCCAGCTGGTCGGCCAGGCGACGCAGCGCGACCACGGCGGCGAGCGCGTCCGCGGGCTCCTTGACTGACATTCCAGCCACCCTAGGCGTCCGCCCCGGGACAGGCAATTCAGGTTGCTTGAACGGGGGCCGATGCGTCATACCGGGAGCCACCGGGTAGGGCCAGGGATGTCATGAGCACGATCGAGAACGTCGGGGCCGCCGCCTACCGCATCCCCACCGACCAGCCGGAAGGCGACGGCACGCTGGCCTGGCGGTCCACCACCATGGTCGTCGTCACCCTGACCGCCGCGGGCGTCACCGGCACCGGCTGGACCTACGCCCCGGCCGCCGCCGCCTCGGTCGTCACCGAGCTGCTGGCCGGCGTCCTGACCGGCGCGGACGCCGCCGACATCCCCGCCCTGCACGCCGCGATGGTCCGGCAGGTGCGCAACGCGGGCCGTCCCGGCGTCGCCGGCTACGCCGTCTCGGCCGCCGACGTGGCGCTGTGGGACCTCAAGGCGCGCCTGCTCGGCCTGCCGCTGACCCGCCTGTTCGGCGCCGCCCGGCCCGAGGTCCCGCTGTACGGCTCGGGCGGCTTCACCACCTACGACGACGAGGCCACCACCGCCCAGCTCGCCCACTGGGTCCACGAGCGGGGCATCGGCCGCGTCAAGATCAAGATCGGCGAGTCGTCCGGCACCCAGCCCGACCGCGACCTGCACCGCGTGGCCCTGGCCCGCCGCGTCATCGGCGACCGGGCCGAGCTGTACGTCGACGCCAACGGCGGCTACACCGCCAAACAGGCCGTCCGCCTGGCCGCGCGCATGCGCGAGCACGACGTGACCTGGTTCGAGGAGCCCGTCTCCTCCGACGACCTGCCGGGCCTGCGGCTCGTCCGCGAGCGGGCCGCCCCCGACGTCACCGCCGGCGAGTACGGCTGCGACCCCGCCTACTTCACTCGCATGTGCCAGGCCCAGGCCGTCGACTGCCTCCAGGCCGACGCCACCCGCTGCGGCGGCTACACCGGCTGGTTCGCCGCCGCCGCGATCGCCGCGGGCCACAACCTGCAGGTGTCCGCCCACTGCGCGCCCAACCTGCACCTCCCGGCCGCCGCGAGCACCGCCAACCTGCGCCACGTCGAATGGTTCCACGACCACCAGCGCATCGAGGCCGAGCTGTTCGACGGCGCCGCCGACCCCTCCGGCGGCCTGGCCCGCCCCCGGCCCGACGCCCCCGGCCACGGGCTGGAGCTGCGCGCCGCCGCCGCCGAACCCCACCGCGTGGCCTGACGGAAGGAGCGGGCGCCGATGCGGATCGAGGACTACGCCCTGATCGGCGACATGCACACCGCCGCGCTCGTCGGCCGCGACGGCTCGATCGACTGGTTGTGCCTGCCCCGCTTCGACTCGCCCGCCTGCTTCGCCGCGCTGCTCGACGGCCCGTCCGCCGGACGCTGGCTGCTGGCCCCCGCCGGCGGCGGCCGGGCCACCTCCCGCGGCTACCGCGAGGGCACCCTCATCTTGGAGACCACCTGGGACGGCCCCGGCGGCAGCGTCCGGGTGGTGGACTTCATGCCGCCCCGCGGCGAGGCCCCCGACGTGGTGCGGATCGTCGAGGGCGTGCGCGGCCGGGTCGAGATGACCATGGAACTGGTGCTGCGCTTCGACTACGGCCACGACGTCCCCTGGCTGCGCTACGAGCCCGGCGTGCTGGCCGCGGTCGCCGGCGGCGACGCCACCTGGCTGCGCACCCCCGTCGAGCTGTGCCCGGACGCCGACCGGCACCGCACCACCGCCTCCTTCACGGTGGGGGAGGGGCAGCGGGTGCCGTTCGCGCTGACCTGGCAGCAGTCGTGGCTGCCGCGCCCGGAACCGGTCGACCCGCCCGAGGCCCTGGCCGACACCGAACGGCTGTGGCGCGAGTGGGCCCGCCGGTGCGGCTACCAGGGGGACTACGACGAGGCCGTCCGCACGAGCCTGCTCACCCTCAAGGCCCTCACCTACGCCCCCACCGGCGGGCTCGTCGCCGCCGCCACCACCTCGCTGCCCGAGCGGCTGGGCGGCCCGCGCAACTGGGACTACCGCTACTGCTGGCTGCGCGACGCCAGCTTCACCCTCCAGGCCATGATGACCGCCGGCTACGACGCCGAGGCGCGCGCCTGGCGCGAATGGCTGCTGCGGGCCGTCGCCGGGCACCCCGCCGACCTGCAGATCATGTACACCGTCGAGGGCGGCCGGCGCATCGCCGAATGGACCGCCGACTGGCTGTCGGGCTACGAGGGATCCCAGCCGGTACGCGTCGGCAACGCCGCCTCCGGCCAGTTCCAGCTCGACGTCTACGGCGAGACCCTCGACTGCCTGCACCTGGCCCGCCGGTCCGGCCTGGCCATCGACGACGAGGCCTGGGACGTCCAGAACGCCCTGATGAACTACCTCGAAGGCATCTGGGACCGGCCCGACAACGGGCTGTGGGAGACCCGGGGGCCGCGCCGCCAGTTCGTGCACTCCAAGGTGCTGGCCTGGGTCGCGGCCGACCGCATGATCCAGGCCGTCGAGGCGTTCGGCCGCGACGGCCCGGTCGGCCGCTGGCGCGCCCTGCGCGAACGCATCCACCAGGACGTCTGCGCCCACGGCTACGACGCCGAACGCAACACCTTCACCCAGTACTACGGCTCGACCGGCCTGGACGCGGCCCTGCTGCTCATCCCGCGCCTCGGCTTCCTGCCGCCCGACGACCCGCGCGTCGTCGGCACCGTGGACGCGATCGCCCGCGACCTCGTCCACGACGGTCTCGTCCTGCGCTACCGGGCCGAGGACGAGGACATCGACGGCCTGCCCGGCGGCGAGGGCACCTTCCTGGCCTGCTCCTTCTGGCTGGCCGACGCCCTGGCCGCGACCGGCCGCCGGCGCCGGGCCACCGAGCTGTTCGAACGGCTGCTCGGCCTGCGCAACGACGTCGGCCTGCTGTCGGAGGAGTACGACACCGTGCACCACCGGCAGGTCGGCAACTTCCCGCAGGCCTACAGCCACGTCTCGGTGATCAACAGCGCCACCGTGCTGTCGGGCAGGTTCAGGCCTGGGCGCCCTCGGCATCAAGCCGGGTGAACGTGGCCCCGTGCAGCACGGCGCGGGCGCCGAGCACGTGCCCGTCGCACATCCTGGTCACCGTCCCGGCCTGGTCGGTCACCTTCCACCGGACCAGCTCCTGGCAGGGCCGGCCGGCCCGGTCCTGCGGCCAGGTGCGGTGGCAGACCCGGCACTCGGTGACGTCGGCCCGGTAGGACAGGGTGTTGCCGTGCTCGGGGCAGACGCCCCACGGCATGCCGCAGACCTGCTCGCGCTGCGCCCGCAGCCGGGCCAGGTCGCCGGCCGCCCGTTGCAGGTCCTCGCCGCCCCGGTCCAGCCAGTCGGCGGCGTGCCGCGCGGCCCGGAGCTGGTCGCCCTCGGGGGATCCGGCGGGCTCGGTGTCGCACAGCGAGCGCACCTCGGCGGCGAGGTCCTGAGCGCGGCGCGCGAGGTCGCGCAGCTGGGCGGGGGTGACAGTCATGAGGGCTCTCATCTCGTCAGGGCCGGGCGGCAACGGTGGGCGACGGTCACGCGACGGGACGGCCGGCCGGCCGCCCCCGCCCTCCAGTCTCCTCAGCGCGGCGCGCTCGTGGCGCGCTCGCGGCCCACGAGTTCGCGCGCCTGACGGCCGGGGGCGTCAGGACGCGGGGACGCCGCTGTAGGCGGGCCCGAAGAACACCAGCGTCACCAGGTCCTCGGTGACGTCGTGGAAGCGGTGCTCCTCGCGGGCCGGGACGAACAGGGTGGTGCCGGGGCCCACCTCGACGGTGACGCCGCCCGAGGTGAAGGAGGCGCGCCCGCTGGTGACGACGTAGATCTCGTCCTCGGCGTGCGGCGACTGGCCGTCGACGGCGCCGGCCGGGATGGAGTACGTGCCGAAGCTGAGCGCGGGCACGCTCAGGTGCTCGGCGAAGTTGGCGGAACCGTCCGGGGCGGGCTCGAACCGGCCGCTGTCGATGATCTCCATGGCCCGTGATCCTCTCATGCCGGCGCGGGCGGGCCCTCCGGCGGGGAAGATCTTGCGGCTTGCCCTAAATGTGGGTAAATGTCACGTCATGTGGCGTGGCTGGAGTGGCCGGTTGTCCGCGGCCGTCAAGCGTGAGCTGTCGTACGTGCGCGGGCAGGCCGCCGGGCTGGCCAAGCCGGGGTCGTACCAGCGGTTGCAGGCGTTGCAGATCGCCAAGGCGACGCTGGCGGCGGTGCTGGCCTGGCTGACGGCCAGCCGGCTGCTGGCGCTCGGCGCCACCTGGATCGCCCCCGCCACCGCGGTGATCATGGTGCACGCCACCGTGTACCGCACGCTCACCAACGGCCTGCGCCGGGTCGCCGCGGTCGGCGCCGGGGTCATCCTGGCCGGCAGCATCGGGCACCTGCTCGGCCTGGGCGTGCTCAGCCTGGTCCTGGTCGTGCCGCCCGCGCTGGTCGCCGCCCGCTGGCACCGCATGGGCAACCACGGCTCCGACGTCGCCACCACCGCCGTGCTGCTGCTCTCCTTCGCCGCGGCCTCCCAGGAGCGCTACCTGCTGGCGTACGTGCTGGCCACGGCCATCGGCGCGCTGAGCGGGGCGCTGGTCAACAGCGTGCTGTGGCCGCCGCTGTACCGCGACCGGCCCGATGCGGCCGTGCGCCGCCTGGCCCGCGAGACGGCCGCGCTGCTGACCTCCGTCGCCGAGGGCTTACGGGACGAGTGGAACCTCTCGGCGCTGCCCGACTGGGAACGCCAGGCCGTCCGGCTGGACGAGCACCTGGCCGACGCGGCCGCCGCCGTGGCCGACGGCGCCGAGAGCCGCCGCTACAACCTGCGCCACAGCCTCCACCCGGTCACGGCCGCCCAGGACCACGAGCAGGTGCTGCGCCGGCTGACCATGCTGGCCGCGCACGTGCACACGATCGTGCACGCCCTGGCCCACCTGGAACACCACGACGGGCCCTCGACCGACGTCAGCCCCGACTACGCCCGCGACTACGCCGACCTCCTGGACGTGCTGGGCGACGCCCTGACCGCCACCGTACGCCGCGACCCGGACCTCGGAAGGGCCCGCACCCTGCTCGGCCGGGCGGAGGCGCAGGCGAGCCGCATCCACGACCAGATGACGACGGAGATCCAGAAGGGCGAGGTCGCCCACCCGGCCGGCTGGGCGCTGAGCGGCAGCCTGCTCACCGACGCCGAACGCATCCTGGCGGTCCTGACCGACATCCTGGCGGCCACGCCCGGCGGCCAGGACGACGACAACCGCCCCTCGCCCGCCACCCACCCCTGACCCGTCCGACCGGCCCCCGTTTGCCCGGAGAGCCGTCGCGCGGCACACTCGGGAACCATGCCCATCAGGTCGTTCCCCGAGTCGGACGTGCCCACGGACCTGCTGGCCCAGGTGCGCGACCTGCAACGGGAGGCCTGGCCCGGCCACGACTTCCCCGCGCCCGACGGCGGCGGCCCCGCGCACGACCCCGCCCTCGCCCCCCGCACCATGCTCCTCCTCGACGAGGGCGACGAGGGCGACGGGCGGGACGAGGGCGACGGGCGCGACGAGGGCACGGTCCTGGCCGCCCTGGACATCCTGTCCAAGACCCTCACCCATGGCGGACACCGGTTCCGCGCCGCGGGCCTGAGCACCGTGGTGACCAGGAAGGCCGCCCGCGGCCGGGGGCACGGCCGCCGCCTGGTGGGCGCCGCGCGCGCGGCCATCGCCGACGCGGGCTTCGACGTCGCCCTGTTCACCTGCGACCGGCCGCTCCAGGGCTTCTACGAGAGCGCCGGCTGGTCGGCGATCCCCGGCGCGGTGCTGGTCGGCGGCACCCCGCAGGCGCCCTTCCCCAGCGACCTGCCCGGGTTCGACAAGGTCACGATGGGCGACTTCCCCTCACCCCACGGCCGGGCGCACCGGCTGTCGTTCCACCACGCGCGCGTCGAGCTCCACCCGGGGGAGATCGACCGGCTCTGGTGAGCCGGCCTCAGGCGTCCTGACCCCGCCGGACCAGCGGCAGGAAGACCTCGTCCACGATCTCCACGAGGACGTCGTCTGGCGCGCTGGGCGCCCCCCGCACCACGAACTCGTTGCGCAGCAGCACGATGGCCACCGTGGCGACCCTCGGGCGCAGCGACTCGGGGGCGGCCTCGCCGCGGGCCACCGCCCGTTCCAGGACGGCCAGCCAGGGCGCGGCCACCGCGTCGTCCGACTGCTCCTGGAGCTCGGCCAGCAGCTCGGCGGCGCCGCCCGCGGCGGCGATCAGGTCGCGCAGGATCGCGCCGAGCGGCGAGCTCCAGTAGCGGTTGGCCCGGCGCAGCAGCTCCAGGGCGTCGCCGCGCAGCTCGCCGGTGTCGGGCGGCGAGACCGTCGTGGCCAGCCGTTTGTAGGCGGCGACGCCGAGGGCCAGGCGGCCCGGCCAGCGGCGGTAGATGGCGTTCTTGTTGGTGCCGGCGCGGGCGGCGACCTTGTCCATGGTCAGCCCGGCGAAGCCCGACTCGGTGAGCTCGTCGGCCGCCGCGCTCAGGATCGCCTCCTCCAGCGCCACCCCGCGCCGCCGTGTCCGCCCGCCTGCCTCGGCCATCGCCACCCTCCTCGGTCTGAGGGTACTGACCGTACCTCATATAGGCTAAGGTACGGTCAGTACCGTAAGGCTGGAAGGAACACCCATGCGTGCCAAGGGCATCAGTTACGACACCGGTTTCGTCGTCAACGGGACGATCGGTCACCCGGGGTTCGACCCCGACGTGGTGGCGCGCGAGATGCGCGTCATCCGGGACGACCTGCACTGCACGGCCGTCCGCGTCATGGGCGGCGACCCCGACCGCCTGGAGATCGCCGCCAGTCATGCCGCCGACCTCGGGCTGGAGGTCTGGTTCTCGCCCTACCCGCTGGAGCTGACCGAGGAGGAGATGCTGGCGCTGTTCGCCGACTGCGCCGAGCGCGCCGAACGGCTCAGGCGGCGCGGCGCCGAGGTGGTCTTCGTCACCGGAGCCGAGCTGTGCCTGATGAGCAAGGGCTTCCTGCCCGGGGACGACATCGACGAGCGGGTCGCCCTGCTGAGCCGTCCGGACCGGGTGCGCGAGCTGGTCGGCGGCGTGCGCACGCGGGTCAACGACTTCCTCGGGCGGGCGGTGGCCGTCGTGCGCGAGCGGTTCGGCGGCCGGGTGACCTACGCCTCCGTGCCGCTCGAAGGCGTCGACTGGACGCCGTTCGACCTCGTCTCCGTGGACCTCTACCGGTCGGCCGAGATCGTGGACGTGTTCGAGCAGGGCGTGCGCAGCCTCGTCGCGGAGGGCAGGCCGGTCGCGATCACCGAGTTCGGCTCGGCGACCTACCGCGGCGCGGGAGACCGGGGCGCGCTCGGCCTGGAGATCGTCGAGTACGCCCCGGGCACCCGCGAGCCCGTCCGGCTGACCGGCGAGCACGTCCGCGACGAGGAGGGCCAGGCCGCGTACGTGCGCGAACTGCTGGAGGTCTTCGACGCCGCCGGCGTGGACAGCACCTTCGTCTTCACCTTCGCCCTGCGCGACCACCCGCACCGTCCCGACGGCGACCCCCGCGACGACCTGGACCTGGCCAGCTACGGCGTCGTCAAGGTCTACGAGGACCGCTCCGGCGCCGCCTACCCCGGCCTGCCCTGGGACCCCAAGGCCGCCTTCGCCGCCGTCGCCGGCCACTACGCGAAGCACTGACATGACGCTCCCCACCACCACGCTCGGCCGCACCGGCCTGCGCGTGAGCCGCCTCGGCTACGGCGCCATGGAACTGCGCGGCCCCCGCGCCTGGGGCCCGCCGGTGTCCGACGACGCGGCCCGCGCCGTGCTGAACGAGGCCCTCGACGCCGGCGTGAACCTCATCGACACCGCGCCCGACTACGGCGACGCCGAGGAGCACATCGGCCGCTGGATCGCGCACCGCCGCGACGAGTTCGTCCTGGCGGGCAAGTGCGGCTGCCCCCTCGCCGACGGCGACCCCGCGCACGACTACACGAGGGCGAACGTGCGCGCGGGCGTCGAGCGGAGCCTGCGCCGGATGCGCACCGGCCATCTCGACGTCCTGATGGTGCACCTCAGCCCGAGCGTCTCGGTGATGGCGGCCGAGGACACCATCGCCGGGATGCGGGAACTCCAGGACGAGGGCCTGATCCGCTTCACCGGCATGTCGGGGGAGCTGCCGCACCTTCCCGAGCACATCGCGACGGGCGCGTTCGACGTGTTCCTGCTGCCCTACTCGGCGCTCGACCGCTCCCACGAAGGGCTGCTCGGGGCCGCCGCGGCGAGCGGGGCGGGCACGGTCGCCCGCGGGGCGGTGGCCCGCTCGCTCGCGCCGCCGCCCGAGGCCGTGCCGGAGCCGGTGCGCCGGCCGCTGGCGCAGCGCCACGCCCGGCTCGCCGCCGCCCGCCTGGAGGAGCTGGCGGACGGCGCGCCGGTGACCGAACTGCTGCTCCGGTTCATCCTCGGACATCCGGAGCTGCACTCGGTGATCGTCGGCTCGGCCCGGCCGGAACACCTGCGGGCCAACGTCGCCGCCGCCGGCAAGGGCCCCCTGCCGCCCGACGTGGACGCGGCCGTCCGCGCCCGCCTGGGCCCGGCGTAGGGGAGGCGGGTCACTGGTCGTCGAGGAAGGTGAGCACGGCCATGACCCGGCGGTGGCCGCCGTCCGAGACGGCCAGGCCGAGCTTGGCGAAGATGCTGCCGATGTGCTTGTGCACCGCGTTGTCGGTGATCGTCAGCCGTTCGCCGATCTCGGTGTTGCTCAGGCCCTGGGCCATCCAGGACAACACTTCCCGCTCCCGGCCGGTGAGGCTGTCCAGGCCGTGGCCCCGCCCGACCATGAGCTGGGCGATGACCTCGGGGTCCATGACCGTGCCGCCCGCGGCCACCCGGCGGACGTCCTCGACGAACTGGCTCACCCGGCTGACCCGGTCCTTCAGCAGGTAGCCGACGCCGCCGGAGCCGTGCGCCAGCAGTTCGCGGGCGTAGATGCGCTCGACGTACTGGGACAGGACCAGGATGGGCAGGGCGGGGTCGGCGCGCCGGAGGGCGACGGCGGCCCTGATCCCCTCGTCGCGGAACGACGGCGGCAGCCGCACGTCGGCGATCACCAGGTCGGGCCGGTGCTCGGTGACGGCGTCCAGCAGGGCGCCGGCGTCCGGCACGACCGCGGCCACCTCGATGTCCTTGCTGTTCAGGAGCAGTTCCAGCCCCGTGGACAGCAGGACGTTGTCCTCGGCGATCACGACGCGCACGGCAGCTCCACGACGAGACGGGTGGGCCCTCCGGGAGGGCTGTCGATGGACAAGGTACCGTCGAGCGCGGCGGCCCTCCTGCGGATGCCGGTGACGCCGGTGCCGCGGCTCTCGTCCACGCCGCCCTTGCCGTCGTCGCAGACCTCGATGCGCAGCACGCGTCCGGACGCCAGCCGTACGGTGACGTGGCCGGCGCCGCTGTGCTTGGTGGCGTTCGTGACCGCCTCGGCCACGATGAAGTAGGCCGCCGTCTCGACCGCGGCGGGCACGGCGCCGAGGCCGCTCACGTCCGTCTCGACGGGCAGGCCGGCCTTGGCCGTCACGGCGGCCACCGCGCCGGCCAGCCCTCTGTCGGCCAGGACGGGCGGGTACATCGTGCGGATCACCTGCCGCAACTCGGTCATCGCCTCCTCGGCGCCCTCGTGCGCGTCCTTCAGCAGCCGGCCGACGGGCCCGCCGTCGTCGTCGAGCGCCTCGCGGGCCATGGCCAGCCGCATCGCGATGGCGACCAGCCGGGCCTGGGTGCCGTCGTGCAGGTCGCGCTCGATGCGGCGCAGCTCGGCGGCGTGCGCGTCGAGGACGTTCGACCTGCTCTCGGTCAGCTCGCCGACCCTCTCGGCCAGCCGGTCGGCCTCCGAGGGGGCGAGCGCGGCCAGGCAGGCGTGGGCGTGCAGCCGGGCCAGCCGCGGCAGCGCCAACCAGGCCAGCGGCGCGGCCAGGACGACCTGTGCGACGCCCATGCCGATCGCCTGCTCCCATCCGGTGACCGGGAGGGCCACCAGCAGCCGCAGCGGGTCGTCCGCGGGGAACAACCACCACAGCGGGGCCTCCAGCACGGGGTTCACCAGCAGCCCGGCCACCCCGAGCGCGGCCAGCGCGGCGGGCAGGCCCACGACGACGTGCAGCGCCGTCCAGCGCAGGTCACGCCTGGCCCGCGTGCCCATGAGGAGCTGCCGCCACTGGTCGCGCACCCCGGTCACGGCGGGCGGCACCGGACGCGCCGGCACGGCGACCCCCAGCACCGCGCCGGCCTGCGCGCGCTGCCACTCGGTCCACCGGTGGAGCACCGCCGTCATGCGCGGCACCAGGACGAGCCCCACCCCGCCCACCGGGACGAGCAGGACGCCCGCGACGAGCACCGCCAGCCAGACCATCGCCGCCAGGGCCGACGCGAACACCATCAAGTGATACCGAACGAACCGCCACAGAGCTTTCACGTCACGTCATGATCTTCCGGGCGGGTAGCTCCATGGCGAGGGACACAATCGTCATCACTGCCAGGATAGAGGCCGGGACCAGCCACAACGGCCCGGCAGGCAGCGGGCGGGCCAGGAAGCCCACGCTCAGCAGCACCAGCGGCACCGCCGACAGCACCAGCCCCGACAGCGACGCCCCGGCGCCCACGAGCAGCGCCTCCCAGCGCACCACCCGCCTGAGCTGACGCCGGGTCAGGCCGATCGCGCGCAGCCCGGCGAACTCCTCCCGGCGCGCGGTCGTCGTCGCCACCAGCCGGTTGGCGACCGACACCAGCACGTAGCCCAGCAGCACGGCGAGCACGGCCACGTTCACCAGCGTCTGGGCCGAGGCCATGGCGGCCTGCGGTCCCGCGGCGCGGCTGTCGAAGTGCAGCCCGGGGCGGCGCGCGAGGTCGCCGAAGTCGGCAGGACGGGCCAGCACCGCGCTGTCCAGGCCGGTCGTCGTGTGCGCGGCGGCCAGGTCGCGGGAGACCACGATCGGGCCGAACCCGAGGCCGCGCCGGTAGGTGGCGGCCACCCGCGCCCGCACCCGCGCGCCGTCGCCCATGATCAGGTCCATGGTCCGGCCCACCTGGCCCAGACCCTCTTCCACGGCGACGGCCGCGCCCTTGAGGCCGGACAGGCCGCCGTCGGCGAGGTCCAGGTCGACCAGGCCCTCGGCGTCCGGGCCGAGCGCCATGGCGGGCGTGGGCATCAGGGCGGGGCTGTCGCCGGTCAGCAGCGGCTCGGTGACCACGGTCGTCATCGCCATGCCCGCCGCCTTCGTCCGCGACCGCACGTCGGCCAGCAGGTCGCGCGGGACGCCGCCGAGCTCCGGAGCGGTGATCGTGACGAGACCGCGCAGGCCCGAAGCGACCTCGTCGGCGCGCGCCCGCTCCATCGTGGTCTGGGAGAGCACCACGCTGAGGCCGAGCGTGAGGACCATGCCGAGGGCGGCCACGGCCCCGGCGGTGCGCAGCGCGTACCCGTGGGAGTTGTGCACCGCCAGCCACAGCGGGCCGGGCAGCCGCGTCATGAGCCGCGACCCGGCCACCGCCCTGGCCACACCCTGCACCAGCCGCGGACCGGCCAGCGCCAGGCCGATCACCGCGACGATCGACGCGATGCCCGGACCGATCATGCCCGCCTCGCCCCGCATGAACAGCGGCGTCACGGACAGCGCCAGCGCGCCGAGCATGAGCAGCAGCCCCGCCCGGGTCCGCGCCGGCGACGGCGTGCGCGGCTCGGGCAGCCCGGAGACCACCGGCATGCGCGAGATCCGCAGCGACCCCGCCCACGCGGCCACCCGCGTGACGCCGAGCAGCAGCAGCGTCGCGGCCACGGCCGGCAGCGGCCCGTACACCAGCGGCTGGTCCGCGCGCACCAGCCCGATCCCGGCCAGCAGCTCGCCGAAGCGGGCGGCCAGGAAGTAGCCGAGCGCGGCCCCGAACGGCACGGCCGGCAGCGCCGCCGCCGCGGCCTGGACGGCCACCAGCCTGCGCACCTGACGCGGCGTCGCGCCGGCCGCGCGCAGCAGGGCGAGGTCGCGGCGCTGCCGGTTGACCGACAGCGCCAGGCCGCCGCCCACCACGAACCCGACCACCAGCAGGCTGATCCCGCCGATCGAGGAGGGCAGGACCAGCAGCAGCCCGCGGCCGGCCGCCGCGCCCGGCGACTCCGCGTCGGCCCGGTCCCGGCCCGTGGCGTACGTGTAGCCGTCGCCCAGGCGGGCCTTCAGCCGGGCGGCCAGCGTCTCGGGGGAGACGCCGGGCGCCGCGCGGACCGCGACGAGGTCCACCGTCCGCGCCCGGCCCGCCGTCCTGGCGGCCAGGGCGGTGGCGACGGCGTCGGTGAAGTACACGCCGGGGGCGTCCACCACGGCGCTCACCCGGTAGGTGCCCGGCGTGCCGGCCGCCGTCAGCCGCAGCCGGTCGCCGACCCGCGCGCCGCTCACCGCGATCTCGTCGGCGGCGCGCGGCGCCCGTCCGGCGGTGATGCGGCCGCTCAGCGCGAGGGACGACCAGCCGTGCCCGGCGGTGGCCGGGTCGGCGGTCCGCCCGGCCGTCCCGGACCCGACGGCGGCGGGAAAGGCGAGGTCGCCGGCCACGGCCGCCACGCCGGGCACCCCGGACGCGGAGGCGACCAGCGAGCCGGGGATCCTGGCGCGTTCGGGCAGCGCGATGTCCGGCTCCTCCTTCAGCGGGATCGTCTGCCGGGCCGAGACCAGCACGTCCGCGCCCGACAGCCGCAGGGGCGGCTGCGCCCGGAAGGCCGAGTCCACCAGCACCCCGGTCCCGGTCACCAGCGCCATCCCGCCCAGCACCGCCGCGAACACCACGACCAGCCCGCCCGCCTTGGCGAGCGCCAGCGCGAGCCTGATCATGCGACCCGCTCCGCGCTCAGCCGCGCCAGCCGTACGGCCAGGTCCTCGGCGGTCGGGGCGGGCAGGACGTCGAGGACCCGCCCGTCGGCCATGAGCACGGTGTCGTGCGCGCGGGCCGCGGCGGCCGGGTCGTGGGTGACCATGACGACGGTCTGGCCCAGGTCGTCGACCAGCTCGCGCAGCAGGTCCAGCACATGGGCGGCGCTGCGCAGGTCGAGGGCGCCGGTGGGTTCGTCGGCGAACACCACGTCCGGGCGCGCGGCCAGGGCCCGGACGATCGCCGCCCGCTGCTGCTGGCCGCCCGACAACTCCGTGGGCAGGTGCCGCATCCGGTCGCGCAGGCCCATCCGGTCGACCAGCTCGCCGAGCCAGGCCCGGTCCGGGCGCACCCCGGCCATCCGCAACGGCAGCGTGACGTTGTCCTCGACGGTCACGGTGGGCAGCAGGTTGTAGGACTGGAACACGTAGCCCAGGTGCTTCCTGCGCCACTCCGTGCGCCGGGTCTCCGACATGCGGGTGACCTCGACGCCGCAGATGGTGATCTCGCCGGACGTCGGCGGCTCCAGGGCCGCGGCGGCCTGCAGGAGGGTGCTCTTCCCCGAGCCAGACGGCCCCATCACGGCCACGAACCGGCCGCGCGGGAAGGCCAGCGAGACGTCGTCGAGGGCGACCACGTCACCGTAGGTCTTGCTCACCCGCTCCAGCGTGACGACCGCCTCCATGACGGGCCGCACGACCGCGCTCACGACCGGCCGCCGGCGAAGCGCAGGATCAGCAGCCCGGCGATGCCCGCCACGCCCACCACGCCCGACGCCAGCCCGAGGGCGGTCAGATCGCCCCGCATGACGAGGTTGGCCGCCACGTTCACCGACGCGCCGCACACCGCCATGATCCACAGGAGGGCGCGCGACACCGGTCGCCGCCGCCGGGTCCGCGGGCTGTGCGCCGGCCGCTCATATGTGTCAATTCTGTACGGATCGCTCATGAGGACAACGCTATGGACGCAGGTCTCCGCGCTGAATCCCGCCAGCAACCGAAGTAACGGTACAGACTGCTGTAGTACGGACGACCACGGAGCGGGAGGAAGACTTGGTGCAGCGGATCGGGGTCATCGGGGTGGGCGAGATCGGCCGGGCCATCGTGACGGGCCTGTGCGAGGGGCCCGGCGAGCGTCCCCAGGTGTTCCTCTCCCCGCGGGGCGCTCGCGCGGCGGCGGAGCTGTCGCAGCGCTACGCCGACGTGCACGTGTGCGCCTCCAACCAGGAGGTGGTGGACCGCGCCGAGCTGGTCGTCATCGCCGTGCGCCCGCCGGACCGGCACGACGCGCTGGCCGGCCTGCGCGTGGCCGACGACACGATCGTGGTCAACGTGATGGCCGGCGTCGCCGTCGAGGAGCTGCGCAAGCTCCTGGACACCGGCGCCACCCTGGTGCGCGCCATTCCCCTGCCCGCCGTCCGCGACCGCGACTCCGTCACGGTGACCTGGCCGTCCCACCCGGTGACCGACGCCCTGTTCGAACGGCTGGGCGGCGTGCTCGCGGCCGAGGACGAGGCGGCCTTCAACGTCTTCTCCGCGCTGACCGCCACGCTCACCACCCACCTGTCCTACCTGGCCACGCTCAGCACGTGGGCCGCCGGGCACGGCGTGCCGCCCGAGGTGGCGGAGGGCTACGTCCGCGGCCTGTTCCAGGGGCTCGGGCGGGCCCTGGGCGACGAGAGCCGTTCGCTGGCGCGGCTCGCGGCCGACCACGAGACCCCGAACGGCAGCAACGAACGCGTCCGCACCACCTGGTTCACCCCGGCCAGCTCGCAGGCCCTCGCCGGGACGCTCGACGACCTGCTCGACCGCCTCACCTGACCACGGGCTCCCGGCCGGGCGGTCACCGGCAGTCCTTCCTCCCGGGCACGCAGAACCGCACCTCCGGGTAGCGCGCCGACGGCCCGTCCAGCAACGGTTGCGGCCTGCCGCGCAGGTGCAGGTCGAGGAAGGCCCGGACGTACGCGCGGACGATCTGCGTGGGCCGCGCCGCGTCAAGGGAGCCCGGCGCGCCCAGGCCGAGCGCCCGGGCCAGCAGCGGCACATCGGTGAAGGCCTGGTGGTCCGCGCCGGGCAGGGTGAGCCACCGCTTCCAGCCGGACAGCAGCTTCCAGTCGCGGTCCCAGGAGGTGTCGCGCCCGCCCGGCGGGTGGCCCGCCGACCCCAGGAACAGGAACGGCCGCGACAGCCCGCCCCTGGGGATCCGGGCGTACGTGGTGCCGTCCATGTCGAGGCCGGCGCGGATCCGGCGGTCCTTCAGCATGGCCTCCACCGCCGCGGCCCCGCCGATCGAGTGCCCCGCCATCGCGATCCTCCTCCGGTCGATCAGCCGCGCGCCCGGCCACGCCGGGTCCGGGCCGGTCAGCCGGTCGAGCACGAAGGAGACGTCGGCCGCGCGCACCGCGGTCACCCTCGGCCCGAACCCGGGGTCGGTGTCGCTGTCGCAGGCCACGCACGTCGCGATCCGCCCGTCCGGGAAGGTCGTGGCGTAGTTCTCGTAGGCGTGGTCGACACCGGCCACGACGTACCCGTGCGAGGCCAGGTCCTCGGCGAGGGCGGTCAGCGTGCCGCGCGGCAGGGTGAAGCCGGGGGAGAGCACCACCAGGGGCAGGCCGCCCGCCCGTCCGGCGGGCTCGGCGCCGGTGCGGGCGTTGGTCCGCACCTTGCTCAGCACGTCGGAGGGCGCGCCGGTCACCCGCTTGCCCTTCAGCGTCAGCTCGGACTCCTTGGCCGACATGTAGGGCGCGGGGGCGCCCGTCCGCGTCCGCGCCGGGTACCACAGGGTGACCATCAGCTCCCTGGCCTTCGCCTCGGGCGCCCACGGGTCGGCGCGGGAGGCGTCCTTCAGGTACAGGACGGTGGCGCCGACCGGCCGGCCGCCGGTCGGCGGGGGCAGCGCCGGGGGAGCGGCGGGCGTGGCGGTCGTGGCCGACGGGCGGGCGGCGGCGGCCCTCGGCGGCGCGGGCGCGGCGCACGCCGACAGCAGGCACGACACGGTCAGGAGGGTCGACACGGCGCGGATGATCGGCTTCGGTACGACGGCATGGCTCATGAGATGGTCCGTCCTCGTCGGCACGGGAATGGTCAGGGGTGCAGCAGGTTCAGCGCCGCGGCCAGGGCCGGGTCGCGCCCGGCGGCGGCGTCGCGCGGGGTCAGCGGCACGTGCACGTCGGGCGGCACGCCGACCCGGTCGATCACCTCGCGTCCCGGCGCCAGGTGATGCCTGGACGGGAACGCGAGAACGGTGTTGTCGCCCAGCGCGTACGGCTGCGCCGGCCCCGACACCGCCCCGGCCGTCCGCGTCCCGACCAGCCGGCCGAGCCGCAGGTCCTTGACGGCGGCGCTGAAGTGCTCGCACGCCGAGGCGCACCCCCGGTCGGTCAGCACCACCAGCGGCAGCCCGACCAGCGGGACGGTGTCCTCGGTCCGCATGGTCTCGCACGAGCCGTCCGCGGCGCACTGGTAGGCGGTCACCGCGCCGTGCGCGAAGCCGCCCAGCAGCCGGTTCACCTCCTCGGGGCTGCCGCCGCCGTTGCCGCGCAGGTCCAGCACGACCCCGGCGAGCGTCCTGCCGGTCCGCAGCCGGGCGATCGCCCGCAGCACCCGGTCGGCGGAGTCGGGCGCGAAGCCGCTCATCCGCACGTGCGCGACGTCCCCGGCGAGCAGGCCGGCCGCCACGACCGGCAGGGTGTCCGGATCGGGCTGGAACAGGCGGGGCTTCAGCGTCACGGTGCGGCGGCGGCCGGTGTCGGGACGCAGCAGCCGCAGCCGGACCGGGGCGGCCTGCGGGTAGCGCGGGTGGAGCGCGGCGACGACGGCCGGGGTGACCTGCGCGCCGACGAAGGGCGCCGAGCCGTCGACCGACTCGATGACGTCGCCGGGGCGCACTCCGGCGGCCCGCGCCGGTCCGCCGGGCACGGCGGTCACGAACAGCGGCGGCAGCGCCGTCCCGGGGGCGTCGGCCGGGCGGGCGCTGGCCCTGAGGCCCAGGCCGTACTGGTCGCCGTCGTAGGCGCCGGGCGGGCGTGGTCTGCCGTGCTCCCAGCGGGCGTGGTCGTCGCCGAGCGCGGTCACGATCGCCTCCAGGGTGGCGGCGGCCAGCCGGGCGCGCAGGGCGTCGTCGCGCGGCAGCCGGTCGGCGACCCGCCGGTAGGCCGCCTCGAACGCGGCCCAGTCGGCCGTCCTGTCGCCGGTCAGCGCCGGCATCGTGGCCTCGGGCAGGTCGTGGCCGGCCCGGTTGAGTTCCCGGACGAAGGCGGCGAACCCGGCGGTGAGCAGCGTCCGGCCGTCCAGCGCGGCGGCGCCGTAGTAACGGGCGAGGACGCACCGGTACGCCTGCCCCACCACGTCGATCGTCGTCGGCCGTTCCGCGCCGGGGGGAGCGCCGCCCTGCGGCGGCGCGCACAAGGCCGGGGCGGCCGCGGACGCGCCGCCGGGCCGGGCGCGCGGCGGCGTCTGCGCGGCGCAGGCCGTCGCCAGGACCAGGACGAGCCCCGCCGCCAGCGTCCCACCCCTCATGACAGCCTCCTTCTGAGCCGGTCGAAGCAGAACGCCGTCAGGCCGAGGGCGAGCAGGGCGTAGAGCCCGGTCTCGATCCACTGGAACGGCCAGAAGCGCTCGAAGGGCTGGTAAACCGCCCGCTGCCGGTACCCCAGCCGGTTGACCTCGACCAGGCACGCGCTCATGGCGCCCTCGCCCGGTTCCCGCATCGCGGACGTCCCGCAGGGTCCCGAGGTCAGGGACACCGGGACGAGGACGCCGGCGCCCTCGTCGCCGAGCACGCGCCCGGAGCCGTCCACGAGCTCGCCGGACAGCACCCACGCCCCCGGACGGCCGGGGATCGCCGGGGCCAGCATCACGTGCGCGCCGGGGCCGGCGCCGCCGCCGGGCACGAGGAAGTCGTCGACGTTGTCGCGGCCGAGCTCGAACGACGCGCTGACCGGCGGCAGCAGGTGGGGCCTGACCAGCAGCGGCACGGCGATCTGGAGCGCGGCGAAGACGGCCAGCGTGATCGCCATCGCCGGCAGCGTACGGCGGACCAGCATGCCGACGGTCACGCCCAGGACGAACGCGAAGGCCGCGTACCCCATCGGGACGACCCCGCGCGCCCCGAACACCAGCGGGTCCATCAGCCCGAACCCCGGCGCGGCCGACCTGTCCAGCGGGCCGGACCACCAGGTCACCACGAGGCTGCACAGCCCGGCGGCGGCCATCGCGGCCAGCCCGACGAGCCCGAGCTTGACGGCCAGCCACCGGCTGCGGGTGATGCTCTGGTTCCACACCAGCAGGTGGGTGCCGCTCTCCAGCTCGCGGGTGATCAGCGGCGCCCCCCAGAAGAGCCCGACCAGGGCCGGCAGGACCAGCACGACGAGCGTGACGGCCAGGAAGGAGGTCTGGTGCTCGTCGAAGAACCGGTCGAAGAAGCGCCCGCAGTCGCCGTTCGCGGCGCAGCCGGCGATGCCGGCGGAGTAGTCGCCGGCCAGCTCCGGCCCGGTCACGGCCAGGACGGCGGCGAGCACGGCGAGCGCCCCGGCCGTCATCGCGGCGGCGGCGCGGAACTGGCGCCAGGTCAGCCAGATCATCGCTGCACCTCCAGAGCGAGCGGACGGGCGGCGGCCGGCCGCTCCATGTAGGCCAGCACCAGGTCCTCCAGGCTGAGCGGGGTGACCGTCCAGGCGGGGTCGTGGATCGGCGCGTCCGTGCGGACGATCAGGGTGCTCTGCCGGTCGGTGTGGCGCGCGGAGATCACCTGCTGCTCGCCGGGGAGCCGGCCGGGGTCGCGGCGCGGCCCGGTGAGCCGGTGGTGGGTGGCCAGCAGCTCCTCGACCTCGCCGGCGACCCGCACCCGCGAGTCGACCAGCACGACCACGTGGTCGCAGGTGCGTTCGAGGTCGGCGACCAGGTGGGAGGAGAGCACCACGCTCAGCTCCTGCTCGGCGACGGCCTCCATCAGGCCCTGGAGGAACTCGCGGCGGGCCAGCGGGTCGAGCGCGGCGACCGGCTCGTCCAGGAGCAGCAGCTCGGGCCGCTTGGCCAGGCCCATGGTGAGCGCGAGCTGGGCGCGCTGGCCGCCCGACAACCTGCCCGCCCGCTGCCCGGGGTCGAGGCCGAGCCGCCTGACGCGGTCGTCGGCGAGCGCGGCGTCCCAGCCGGGGTTGAGCCGCGCGCCGAGGCGTAAGTGGTCGGCCACGCTCAGCCCGGCGTAGACGGGGGCGTCCTGGGCGACGAACCCGATCCTGGCCCGCTGTCCCGGCGCGTCCGGCGGGTTCCCGCCGAGCACCGCGATGCTGCCCTCGGACGGCCTGAGCTGACCGCCGGCCAGCTTCAGCAGCGTGGTCTTGCCGACCCCGTTGGGGCCGACCAGCCCGACGACGTGACCGGCCGGCACGTCGAGCGCGCAGTCGCGCAGGGCCCAGCGCCTGCCGTACCTCCTGCCCAGCCCCTGGGCGGTCAGGACGCCGCTCATGCCGTGTCCCGCCGCGCCGCGGCCCGGAAGGTGCTCATGAACAGCGCCTCGATGCTCTCGTCGTCCAGCCCGGCCAGGCGGGCCTTGGCCAGCCAGCGGCGCAGGTCCTGGCGGAGCGGCCCGTGCGCGGCCAGGGAGGCGTCGGCCAGCGTCCTGGTGACGAACGTGCCGACCCCCGGCCGGGCCGCCGCCAGCCCCTCGTGCTCCAGCTCGCGGTAGGCCTTCAGCACGGTGTTGGGGTTGATCGCCAGCGCGGCGACGACCTCCTTGACCGTGGGCAGCCGGTCGCCCTCGCGCAGCAGGCCCAGGCGCAGCGCGTGCCGCACCTGCTGGACCAGCTGCAGGTACGGCGACACGCCGGACCGGGCGTCCAGATAGAAGTCGATCACCCTTTCCTCCATTTATCTAGGCTCCTAGTACTATGAACCTTTGGAGATCAAGGGCGTGTAAGAAAACTCAGCCGGGCCGATGGGCGACGGTCGGCAGCCATTCGGCGTGCACGCCGGTGCCGCCGCCCACGTCGAGGACCCGGGCGGGGGGCGGCGGCAGCGTGCGGCGCAGCACGTCCTGGGTGCGCCAGAACTCCAGGCGGCCGCGCCCCTCGCGCAGCCGGTCGTGCTCCAGATCCTGTGCGTAGGAGGCGAGCACCTCGCGGGTCACGGTCATGATCGATCGTGGCCGCCCCGCCCGGCCGGCGGCAATGAGTTTTCCCCGGCGGATCCCGCGCAGTTTTTTATCCGAGCGTGTAAATTTATCCTCATGGATAACAATCAGGTCTGGCGGCTCGTCCGGATCCTCTTCGCCGCCGTGCTGCTCCTGTCGATCGCCACGCTCGGCGTGGCCGCCGTCGTCGGCGGCAACTGGGTGGTGTGGCTGCGCGCCGCCGCCGTCGCCGCCGCCTCCGCCTGGCTCGTCTCCCTCGCCGGGCAGGCCGCCCGCGGCAGGCGGGCCGCCTACGTGCGCATCCGGTTCGTCTCCGTCGCCGCGCCCATCGGCGTCGTGCTCATCCTCCTCGCGCCGGACAGCGGCTACCCGCTGTGGATGAAGGCCGAGCAGGCCGTGGTCGGCGTCCTGGTCGCCGCCGTCGCGGTCGTCGTCAACCGCCGTGCCGTGCGTGCGGCGTTCCCGAAGCGTGGCAAGCTGGGCTGACATGGAGAGCTCCGGAACCCGTCAGGCGGCCACCGAGGCCCGCAAGGCCCAGATCGCCTCGGCCGCGATCGCCGTGCTCGCCGAGCGGGGTTACCCGGAGACCACGTTCGAGGCCATCTGCCACCATGCCGGGCTCAGCAGCAAGAGGCTGATCTCCTACCACTTCTCCACCAAGGAGCAGCTCTTCGAGGCCGTCGTCCGGCAGGTCGTCTCCGACGCGGCCGCCTTCATGCGGCCGGCGATCGAGGCCGCGTCCGGAGCCCGTGCCCAGCTGGAGGCGTTCATCAGGGCGAACATCGCCTTCATCGCCGCCCATCCGGCCCACGTGCGCGCGGTCCAGCAGATCGCGTTCAACCGCGCGCCCGTGGGGGGCGGCGAGCGGGACGCCGCCATCGCCAGGCTGGTCGCCCTGTTCGACGACGGACAGCGCAGCGGCGCGTTCCGGACGTTCGACAGCGTCCTGATGGCCACGTCCCTGCGCGCCGGCATCGACGCGGTGGCCGACCGGGTCGCCGGAGGCCTCGACCCCGACCACTGCGCCGACGAACTCGCCGAACTCTTCGACCGCGCCACCGCGAGGACACCCCGCCCGTCCTGACCGGCCATCGGGCATCATGGTCGGCATGCCGACCCTCGTCGATCCCACGCCCGGGTTGCGGACGTCGTTCCTGGAGGCGATGGCCGAGTTCCGGGCCGACCGCGACTTCCCGGTCCCGTGGTTCGTCCAGGACGTCGATCCCGCGGCGCTGACCGATCCGGCGGCCTTCGCGGCCTACGTCCGGCGGCTGCTGGGCGAGCGCACCCAGGCGGGCGTGCGCGCGGGGTTCGTGCCGATGACCACGCTGTGGTGGGCCGACGGCGACCGGTTCCTCGGCAGGCTGGCCGTCCGCCACCGGCTCACCCCGGAGCTGGAGCGGCTCGGCGGCCACATCGGCTACGACGTGCGCCCGGGCGCCCGCCGTCTGGGCCACGCGACGGCGATGCTGGCCGCGGCGCTGCCGATCGCCTGGCGGCTGGGCGTCGACCCCGCCCTGGTCATGTGCGACCGGACGAACACCGCCTCCCGGCGGGTCATCGAGGCCAACGGCGGCCGGCTCCTCGACCTCACCGAGCGCAAACGCCGCTACCTGGTGCCGACCGGGCCCGGATAGCGGCCCGAGGTCACGGGCGTTCGCCGCGCTGCGCGGCCCGCAGGTCGAGCCAGCCGATCAGCTTGACGTCCTCGGCGTCCAGGACCTCCCGGACGTCGGGGTCGGTGAACAGGGCCAGCTCCCAGCCGCGCTTGGCCGCGCCCGGCATGATGGCGCGCAGCTCGTCGGTGTCCTCGAAGGGATGGATGTAGATCTCCGTCACGCCCGGCCGCAGCGAGCCCAGCAGCCCGATCATGTCCTTCTTGAGCGAGTCGTAGTCCTCGCCGTCGGCCTGCTGGAAGGGCAGCGACCACAGGCGGTCGAGGATGACCACCCCGGCCTCGTCGGCCATCGCGGCCAGGGCCCGCGCCACGGGCTCCAGCTCCTCCGGCGCGCCGGTCCCCTCCAGCGAGCGGGGCAGGCGGAAGGGCAGGCCGAACTCGGCGCACACCGGCAGGACGACGTCCAGGAAGTGGCGGCCGGTGGCCAGGCCGTACAGGCTGCCCATGTGGTTGTCGGCGTGCGAGGGGTCCAGGCCGAGCGCGACGGCCTTGCGGATCTGGTTGACGATCTCGACGCGGACCTCGCCGGGGTCGGCGGACCGTTCGAAGGAGGCGCAGTCGCGGAAGAAGTGGCCGGTCTCGTCCACCAGCGTGGGGACGGGCCGGTCGCGGGTGACCGGACCCCAGCGGTAACCCTCCCACTCGCTGGTCAGCGTCAGGTGCACCCCGACGTCGAAACCCGCGGCCTCGGCGGCGGCCTGCGGCGCCCACGGGCAGGGCGTCATCACCGTGGCCGAGCTGATCGCCCCGGCCCGCAGGAGGGAGGTGATGCCGAGGTTGGCCGACCGGCTCATGCCGTAGTCGTCGGCGTTGACGATGAGCAGCCGGTCGTCGGGGGCGTGGCCGAGCCGGGAGGCGAGCGTCATCAGCGAACCCTTCGTAGGTGGCGGCCGGTGGACGACCCCGCGCGACCGATCGTGCAGCACCGCGGCGACCTTCGTCAATCACCGTCCGGCGATCGGCGCTCCAGGGGCGTGAGGTCGAGCGCGGCCAGCCGGTCGGGGTCGGCCAGGATGTCGATCGCGGCGATCCGGCCGTCGCTGACGGTGAAGCTCATGACCGAGTACAGCCTGCCCTCGACGGTGTTGACCAGGCCCGCCAGACCGTTGACGAGCGCCGGACGGGCCACCGCGCCGATGGGCGAGCGGCGGAAGGCGACCGCCTGACCGGCCACGTCCGCGGCGCCGCGGACGACCTTCATGCCGCCGGTGAGCAGGCCGCGGTCGGCGCGCAGCACCACGTCCGGATCGAGGACGGCCAGCAGCGCGCCGAAGTCGCCCTCGCGGGCCGCGGCCAGGAACGCCTCCACCACCCGCCGCTGACCGGCGAGGTCGGGATCGGGGGTCGGGGCCGCGCCGCGCACCCGCTGACGCGCCCGGCTGGCCAGCTTCTTGGCCGCCACCGGCGTGCGCTCCACGATGGGCGCGATCTGCTCGAACGGCAGGCCGAACATGTCGTGCAGCACGAACGCCAGCCGCTCGGCCGGCGACAACGACTCCAGCACGACCAGCAGCGCCAGGCCCACCGAGTCGGCCAGCAGCGCCTCCTGCTCGGGGCCCGCGGCCGGGTCGGCGGCCTCGGCCCGTCCGACCACCGGGTCCGGCAGCCGCGCCTCCAGCGGCTCCTCCCGCAGGGCCTTGCGGGCGCGCAGGACGTCCAGGCAGACCCGGCTCACCACGGTGGTCAGCCAAGCGCCCAGGTCGGCGATGTCGCCCGAGTCCGAGCGCGCCAGCCGCAGCCACGCCTCCTGGACCGCGTCCTCGGCCTCGGTCAGCGAGCCGAGCATGCGGTAGGCGACCGCCTTCAGACGGGGACGATGCCCCTCGAACCGGTCAGCCAGCAGGTCATGGGGAGTCATAGCGATACTTCCTCTCAAAGTGGCGTCCTCATTCTGCTGACGCGGCGAAGCGGAGAAAGGTGACCGCGGCCGGTCCGGGACACTTGCCGGGCGGGCGCGTCCGCGAGACGGTGGCCGGATGCGTGACATCCCCGGCCCTCCTCCCGCGGCGGACGGCGGGCTGAGCGCCGTCGCGGCCGCCGGCGGCCTGCACACCTACCAGCTGCGGCTGCACGAGCGGTACGGCCCGCTGGTGCGCCTCCAGCTCCCCGGCGCGCCGGCCGCGATCTCGGTGGCCGACCCCGTGCTGCTGGAGGCCACGGCCGCGATCGACGCACGCCCCGACGAGCTCTTCGCGTTCCTGGCCCCCCTGTGCGAGGCCGGCAACCTGCAGACGCTCCCCGCCGACGAGCACGGCCCCTTCCGCCGGGTCCTGCTCTCGGTGCTCGCCGGCCGCCGCTCGCACGAGGCGCACTTCGCCGGCTTCGTCACCCTGGCCACCGAGCTGGCCGACCGCTGGGAGCGCCGCGCCGCCGACGGCCCGGTGGCGCTCCAGCAGGACCTGAGCGAGCTGTCCCTGCGCATGATCGCCCAGTACGCCCTGGGCGGCGGCCTCGCCGACCCGGCGCGGGTGGTGAGCGCGTTCGAGACCGTGCTGACCGTCCACCTGGGCCGCCGCTATGAGCGCGACGACGACCTCGCGCGCGGCGACCGGGCGCTGGCGTACCTGCGCGAGGTCGTGGACGGGGTGCTGGCCCGCGGCGGGAGCGAGCTGGTCGCCGCCCTGGCGCGGGCGGACATGTCGCCCGCCCGGATCAGGGACACCGTACTCATGATCATGCTCGCCGCCCACCACACCACGGGCGTGGCCGTCTCCTGGACCCTGCACCTGCTCGCGCGCAACCCCGGCCCGGCCACGCGGGTGGCCGCCGAGCTGGACGACGTGCTGGGCGACCGCGCCGCCCCCGAATACGCCGACCTGCGGCGCCTGCCGTACCTGGAGATGGCGCTCAAGGAGTCGATGCGGCTGTACCCGCCCGGCCCGTACGGCGCCCGCGAGACCACCGAGGACCTCACCCTGGACGGCCACCACGTCCCGGCCGGCACCACGATCTTCTACCCCTTCTGGGCCGTGCACCTCGACCCCCGCCACTGGCCGGACCCGCACGCCTTCCGGCCCGACCGCTTCACCCCCGAGGAGCAGGCCGCCCGCCACCGCTACGCCTACCTCCCCTTCGGCCTCGGGCCGCGCGGCTGCGAGGGCGCGAGCCTGGCCATGGTCGAGGCCGAGCTGGTGCTCGCCGTGCTGCTCACCAGGTTCGCCTTCGAGCCGGTCGAGGACCATCCCGTGACGCCCGTCGAACGTTTCGTGCTCTGGGCCGAGCACGACATCCGCATGCGCCTGACCCGCCGCTGCCCCCGCTGACCTCCCGGACGGGTGTGGCGGGGCTTGCCTGGGCGGGCCCGCTGGCATATGAGTGATGCACGCTCGTTCGGACGCCGCCGGCACACCTATGCACGGGGAGAGTCGATGAACATCCGCGGGAAGGCGACGGCCACTGTGGCGGCCGGCGTCCTGGTCACGATCACCACCCTCGCCGCGGGCGGCCCGCCCGCCTCGGCCCGGACCACGGCTGGGAGCACGGCTGGGAGCACGGCTGGGAGCACGGCTGGGAGCACGGCTGGGAGCACGGCTGGGAGCACGGTCCGGACCACGACCTCGGGGGTGACGCACGAGGAGAACCCCCGCGTCCCCGCGGGCGCCGCGTGGTCGGAGGCGTACTTCCCCTCCGCCGACGGCAGCGGCGTCGAGCTGCACGCCGACGTGCTGCGCCCGGCGCACCTGCCGGCCGGCGCGCGGACGCCGGTGATCGTCTCGGTCGGCCCCTACTTCGCCCACGCCGGGCAGACCGGCCCGGAGGGATGGGACCAGGTCGGGCCGTCGGCGCGGTTCCGCGACTTCGTGGACGGCGCCGGGCTGATGGCCCGCGGCTACACCTTCGTGATGGTCGACCTGCGCGGCTTCGGCGGCAGCACCGGCTGCCTCGACTGGGTCGGGCCGGGCGAGCAGGCCGACGTGCGGGCCGCCGTCGAGTGGTCGGCGGCCCAGCCCTGGTCGACCGGCAAGGTCGGCATGTACGGCAAGTCGTACGACGCGGTCACCGGCCTGGTCGGCAACAACCTCAGGCTGCCGAGCCTGAAGGCGGTCGTCGCCCAGGAGCCGGTCTGGAACATGTACAACTACCTGTTCAGCAACAAGGTCCCGCGGCCCAACGTCACGGGCACGCCGGAGGCGTACAACTCGATCGCGACGATGGCGCCGATGGCCGGCGACAGCGACCGGTACAAGGCGAACGCCCAGTACGAGACCGCCCACCCCGCCTGCCTGTCCGACAACATCACCAACAACAACAATCCCGACCTGCGCTCGGCGTACTGGCGGGCGCGCAATCTGGCCGACCGGGCGGCCGGCACCAGCACGCCGCTGCTGGTCACCCAGGGCTTCATCGAGCCCAACACCAAGCCCGAGGACATGGAGGTCTACCTGGACAACCACCGCGGGCGCGAACGCGGCTGGCTCGGCCAGTGGGAGCACGTGCGCGGCAACGACACCGACGCCCAGGGCCGGCTGCTGCAGGGACGAGCCGGCTGGTTCGACGAGGTGATGCGGTTCTACGACCAGTACCTGCGCGGCGTGCGCCCCTCGGCGGTCGACCCGGCGTACGCGATCGAGGACAGTCTCGGCGGGTGGCGCGCCCAGCCGACCTGGCCGGTGGTCACGACGTCGTACGAGGCCCGGCTGTCGGCCGGCGCGTACCTGGACGACGGCGGCGGCGCCGCGGCGACGGCGACCACCGCCCCCTCCGGCCGCTGGGACATGGAGCACGCGCCGCCGCTCGAACCGCTCTCCACCGCCGAGAAGAGCTCGGCCAGGCAGAGCGCGGCCGCCTCGGGCAGCTTCTGGACCTGGTCCACGCCCGCCGCCGAGCGGCTCAGGCTCACCGGCACGCCGCGGATCAGGCTCGACGCGAGCGCGAACGGCAACGTCATGGTCCGCCTGTGGGACGTCGCCCCCGACGGCAGGGCGACGATGTTCGACGAGAACGTGGCGCTGCTGGAGCGCCCTGGCCCGGTCGCGTTCGACCTGAAGTCGGCCGACTGGACCTTCGAGCCGGGCCACCGGCTGGGCGTGCAGATCGGCACCATCGAGTCCAACGGCTGGCTGGACGTGCCCTCGGGCAACACGATCAGGGTCTCCGGCGCGCGGCTGAGCCTGGACCTGCTGGCCACGCGGCACGACGTGCCCACCCAGGGTGACCGCTCGCCGTACCTGGACCGGTACCTCGCGGCCTACACCACCACGCTCGGCGGCGTCGGGCCCGGCACCTTCCCGCTGCGGCTGTCCCGCCGCTGACCCGCCCGTCCCCGGCCCGTCCCACGCCCGATCCGCCGGGCCGGGGGACGGGCCGGGGAACGTCAGAGCGCCTCGCCGCGGGCGCGCAGGAACCCGGCCATCGCCTCGACGCCGAGGGCGATCGCCCGCTCGTCCGGCACGAAGTCCGGGTCGTGCGGCACGCCCTGCTCGCCCACGCCGAAGAAGAACATCGCCCCCGGCGCCCGCTCCAGGAACAGCCCGAAATCCTCCCCGTTGAACGGATAGGACGCGTGCAGCAGCAGGGCGTCCAGGTGCCGCGCGCCGGCCCTGGCGTGCTCCGGAGAGTTGACCGACGACGGGTGATGGTCGACGAACCGCAGGCGGGACCCGGCCTCGGCGCGCAGCAACGCGCGGATGTCGTCGTACCGGCTGTCCGGCCAGGCCCGGACCCATCCCTGCACGGCGTCGTGCTCGCGGTGGACCTGGGCGTACACGAAGGTCGCCAGGGGGCCGTCCGGGGTCTGCAGGTCGGCCTCCAGCTGTGCCATCTCCTCCGGGGTGGCCGGCGGCGTCACCGTCGACAGGCCCGCGACCAGCGCCTCGAACCGCCGGGCCTCCGCCGGCGACAGGCCCTCGATGCGGAAGACGTCCTGGCCGGGGTGCCCGAAGCCCGGGGCCACCGCGAACGTTCCGGTGGGCAGGGGCGCGCAGTGCAGGGCGTACACCTCGCGCGGCGGGACCGGGGTCATGGCCCCGTCGCCGATCATGGCGCGGGCGCCCTCGCAGGTCTCCTCGGCGGGCTGGAAGAAGAAGACCGCCCGGCCCGGGGGCCGCTCGCGGGCCAGGGCCCGCGCGACGCCCACGCCGATCGCGGTGTGCACGTCGTGCCCGCACAGGTGGTCGGCGCCGCCGGGCACGGCGACCGCGTCCAGGTCGGCCCGGTAGCCGATCGCGGGGCCGTCGCCGGCGTCCAGGATCGCGACCACGCCGTGGCCGCCGACGCCGGTCCGGACCTCCAGGCCCGCCTCCCGCAGCGCCGCCGCCACCAGGGCCGCGGTGCGCCGCTCCTGGCCGGCCGGTTCGGGGTGGCGGTGGATCTCGCGCCGTAACTCGATCAGGTCGTCGTCGCTCATGGCCGAATGCTGGCACATCGTCCCGGACTCGAACTGATGGAATGGGTGCGTTTGGGGTGACGCCGGTGTCAAGGTTGCATACTTCCCCGCATGATTTTCACGCAGGCAGAGCTCGACTACCTGGCCGGACAGCACCTCGGCCGGCTGGCCACCGTCTCCCCCTCCGGAGACGTGCAGAACAACCCCGTCGGCTTCTTCGTGGACGCCGCCACGGGCACGATCACCATCGGCGGGCACGCGATGGGCGCCTCCAAGAAGTTCCGGAACGTCCAGCGGGGCAGCACCGTCGCCCTCGTCGTGGACGACCTGGCCTCGGTCGACCCGTGGGTGGTGCGCGGCATCGAGATCCGGGGCACGGCGGTGGCCCTGGCCGACCACGAGCCGCCGGTGCCGTACTTCTCGCAGGAGGTCATCGTGATCACGCCCGTCAGGATCGTGTCGTGGGGGATCGACGGCGGGCGGTCGTCCCGGACCGTCTGAGGGCGCGGGCCGGCGCCGGTCGCTAGCGCGGCGGGCGCCAGCCGTGCGCGAGGAGGTCGAAGACCTGCTCGACGGCCCCGCGAAGGTCCTGCCGCCCCCGCGTGAGCGCCGGCGTCTGCAGGACGAACCGGGCGAGCGCGTGGCAGGCGACGTCGTCCGGGGCCACGCCCGCGTCCTCGGCGATGGCCGTGCCGAGGGCGGCGGCGTGCCGGGTCCACATCCGTTCGTAGTACTCCAGCAGCGCCGGCGTGGACTCCACCAGCTCGGTGAACCCCGCCCGCAGCGGATGGGCCGCGACCTGCGGCCAGGACGCCAGCACGTGCCCGCGCAGCGCCTCGACGACGCTCTGCCCCTCCGGACGCCCGCGCACCGCCGCGACCAGCTCCGCCTCCCGGTCGGCCTCCTCGTCGAAGACCAGCGCCTCTTTGCCGGGGAAGTGCTTGAACAGCGTGGTGGTGGACACGTCGGCCGCCTCGGCGACGTCCCTGACGCTCACCCGGTCGTAGCCGTGCTCCAGGAACAGGCGCAGGGCGGCGTCGGCGATGGCTCGGCGGGTGGCGGCCTTCTTGCGTTCGCGGCGGCCGGCGACGGGTGGCGTGTCCATGCCGCCATCCTATCAAAAGGTGGCACCAATGAATTAGTTGACCGGTTGCACTTTTGTACTCGTTCTGCTTCGCTGGAGCGGCGGCGCTCGCCGTACCCAACCCTGATCACGAACGAGAGGTCCAGTCATGCGCTCACCCGCACCCGCCACCGCGCGGATCCACGTCGTCGGAGCGGGCCCCGGCGGGCTCACCTGCGCCCGCGTCCTGCAACGGCACGGCATCCCCGTGACCGTCCACGACCGCGACGCCCACCCGCGGGCCCGCGACCAGGGCGGCACCCTCGACCTGCACGCCGACGACGGCCAGGCCGCCCTGCGCGAGGCCGGCCTGCTCGACGACTTCTTCCGGCTGGCCCGCCCGGAAGGGCAGGAGATGCGGCTGCTCGACCCGTCCGGACGGCTGCTCGACCACCACGTCCCGGCCGCGGGCGAGCTCTTCAAACCGGAGATCGACCGCGGTGTGCTGCGCGACCTGCTGCTCGGCTCGCTGGAGCCCGGGACCGTGCGGTGGGGCGCCGCCGTCGGGCAGGTCACCGGCCCGCCCGGCGGCCCGCGCCGGGTGCACTTCCGCGACGGCACGTCCGTCGAGGCGGACCTGGTCATCGGGGCCGACGGCGCGTTCTCCCGGGTGCGCCCGGCGGTCTCGGCCGCGGCGCCGCGCTACACCGGGGTCACCTTCCTGGAGGCGTGGTTCCACGACGTCGAAAACGCCCACCCTGCCCTCGCCGCGCTCGTCGGACAGGGCGGCGCCACCGCGGCCGACGGCGACCGCGCCCTGTTCGCCCAGCGCAACGGCGGCGACCACATCCGCGTCTACGTCATCCAGCGCCTGCCCGCCGGGTGGATCGCCGCGAGCGGCCTGAGCGCCGGCGACACCGCCGGGATCCGCGCCCGGCTGCTCGACGCGTTCTCCGGCTGGTCGCCGGAGCTGCTCGGGATGATCACCCGCAACGACGGGCCGTACGTCGATCGCCCGCTGTTCGCGCTGCCCGTGCCGCACGTGTGGGCGCGGTCGTCCAGCGTGACCCTGCTCGGCGACGCCGCCCACCTCATGCCGCCGCTCGGCGTGGGCGCCAACCTGGCCATGCTCGACGCCTGCGAGCTCGCCCTCGCGCTGGCCGGCTCCGCCACGGTGGCCGAGGCCGTGGCCGCGTACGAGAGCACGATGCTCCCGCGCGCGGCGGACGCGGCCCGCGCCCTTGAGCACGGCGCCGAGGCCCTGCTCGAACGGCACGAAAGCGGCGAGCTCGCCGCCTTCGCCCCGCCCCGCCGCTGACCCGGCCCCGGCCCCGGCCCGGCTCTGCCCCTTGGGGCCTAACGCGTGGCCGCGGTCACGAACAGCGGCAGGGCGAGGAACAGCCGCCCGGCCCGCGCCCGTTCCCGCTGCTCGGCGAGCCAGCCCTCGGCCTCCGCCGCGCCGACCGCCCCGGCCGAACGCGCCTTCCCCGCCAGGTCGGCCAGCACGGGCACCATCGTCGCGTCGGTGACGACGCTGGTGTGCACCTCGACGGTGACGTCGGTGAAGCCGGCGTCCAGCAGCAGGTTGCGGGTGCGGCGGACGACGCGAGGCGACCTGACGAGGTCGGCGCGGGCGTGCACGATCCGGCGGGTGAGCGCGGCGTCGCCGGAGTCGATGACGATGGTGTCCCAGTCCTGCCCGAGCAGCACGATCCGCCCGCCGGGCGCGAGCACCCGCCGCGCCTCGGCCACGGCGCGGGCCGGGTCGTCCAGGACGTGGTACACCTTCTCGGCGCGATAGCCGTGCAACTCGCCGTCGGCGAACGGCAGCGCGTACGCCTCCGCCACCCGGAACTCGGCGGCGGGCCACCGTCCGGCCGCCACGCCGATCATCCGCTCGTCGGGGTCGACGCCGATCGCCCGCGCGCCCAGCCCGGCCAGCTCCGCCGCCGCGCGGCCGGAGCCGCAGCCGACGTCGGCCACCGCCGCCCGCGGCGCGAGGCCGAGCAACTCGTAGGAACGCGCCCGCAGCTCGGCCGCCCCGGGCAGGTGGTCCGCGAGGTCGAGGAGGGCGATGAGCGCGTCGGTCTCCTCGCCGGTACGGCCTGTCGTCTGGTTCTTGGTCATGTGCGGGATCCTGCGGCTTCAAGTGCGCTTGAAGTCAAGCCGCTTCCTGGGATCGGCGGTCCCGGGAAGAGCGGTCCTGGGAAGAGCGGTCCGTTCCGCCGCCGGCGCGGGAGCGGCAGGGTGGGCTGCGGCCGCGCGAAGGGCCGGTCCGGACGAGGAGGGTGATCACGCGATGAAGGCTGTGCGGTTCCACGAGTACGGCGGGATCGACGTCCTGCGGGTGGAGGAGGTCGAGCGTCCGGCGCCGGGGCCCGGTCAGGTGCTGGTCGAGGTGCGGGCGGCCGGGATCCAGCCCGGCGAGACGATGATCCGCCAGGGGGCGCGGCACGGGCGCTGGCCGGCGACGTTCCCGTCCGGGCAGGGCAGCGATCTGGCCGGCGTGGTGGTGGCGGCCGGTCCGGAGGTGCGCGGGTTCGCGGTGGGCGACGAGGTGCTCGGCTTCACCCATCGCAGGGCGAGCCACGCGGAGTTCGTCGTGGCCGACGACGTGGCGCTGACCCTGCGGCCCGCGGGGCTGCCCTGGGAGGTGGCCGGGTCGTTGTACGTGGCCGGCACGACGGCGTACGCCACGGTGTTCGCGGTCGATCCCGGGCCGGGGGAGACGGTGGTGGTGTCCGGGGCGGCGGGCGGCGTCGGGTCCATCGCCGTGCAGCTCGCGCGGCGGCGGGGGGCGATGGTGGTCGGGCTGGCGAGCGAGGCCAACCACGCCTGGCTGCGGGGGCACGGCGTGGTGCCGGTCGCGTACGGGGAGGGCGTGGCCGAGCGGATCCGGTCGGCCACCGGCGGGAAGGTGGACGCGTTCATCGACACCTACGGGGACGGCTACGTCGATCTGGCGGTCGAGCTGGGCGTGCGGCCCGACCGGATCGACACGATCTGCGACTGGGCGGGCGCGGCCAGGGTCGGCGCGCGGACGTATGGGGAAGGCGCGGCCGCCTGCGCGGTCGTGGTCGGGGAGCTGGCCCGGCTCGCCGCGCGGGGCGAGCTGGAGGTGCCGATCGCCCGCGTGTACCCGCTGGAGCGGGTCCGGGACGCCTTCGGCGAGCTGGAACGTCGGCACACCCACGGCAAGAT
The DNA here is from genome assembly GCF_040649795.1 of Nonomuraea sp. NPDC048881. Taxonomy (NCBI): domain Bacteria; kingdom Bacillati; phylum Actinomycetota; class Actinomycetes; order Streptosporangiales; family Streptosporangiaceae; genus Nonomuraea; species Nonomuraea sp. NPDC048881. Next base: position 23,158 of record NZ_JBEZGC010000016.1, on the reverse strand, counting down.
CGTGCTCACGCCGTAACGGCAGCCTACGGACGGCGTTGCGCCCGACGCGGAACAGGGCGCGCGGTACGGGGATAGGCTACGGTGGGAACGTTTGTGATCTACGGCCAGGAGACCGGACATGGCAGGTGACGACGACATCTCCGGGTGACACCGGAGGGTGATCGGCCCCGGCGTGCGCATGTGAGCGCCGCCGACGTGGGCCGTTTCGTCGTTCCCCGAAACCCTGTCCCCTTCACCGGGCGGCTTCGGCGCGCCCGCGCCCTCCTCCGAGGTTCACATGCTCTCCAACCCCTGCCCGCCGGCCGGCGACGTCCTGCTGGCCCACGATCTCGTCCGGACGCTGGGCACGCGGCGCGTGCTCGACGGCCTCTCGCTCACCGTCGCCCCCGGCCGCCGGATCGGGCTCATCGGCGAGAACGGCGCGGGCAAGTCCACGTTGCTGCGCCTGCTGGCCGGCGTGGACGAGCCCGACTCCGGGACCGTCGTCCGCCCCGCCGACCTGGGCTTCCTGCACCAGGAGCTGCCGTTCGCGGCTGGCGACACGCTCGCCGACGTGCTCGACGACGCCCTGCGCGAGGCGCGCACGGACCTGGCCGAGCTCGACCGGCTCACCCGCGAGCTGGCCGGGTCGCCGGAGGACGCCGTGCTGCTCGAAGCGTACGGGGCCCGGCTCGACCTGGCGCAGCAGCACGAGTCCTGGGACGCCGACCGGCGGGCGGAGATCGTCCTCGACCGGCTGGGCCTGGGCGGCGTGCCGGGGACGCGGGCGCTCGGCTCGTTGTCCGGCGGGCAGCGCGGCCGGCTCGCCCTGGCGGCGCTGCTGATCAGGCGGCCTGCCGCGCTCCTGCTCGACGAGCCCACCAACCATCTCGACGACGACGCCGCCGTCTTCGTGGAGGAGGAATTGCGCGGCATGACCGGCGTGGTCGTCGTGGCCAGCCACGACCGGGCCTTCCTCGACGCGGTCTGCACGGACCTGCTCGACCTCGACCCCGCCGTGGACGGCCCCGTCCGGTACGGCGGGGGCTACAGCGCGTACCTGACCGGGAAACGCGCCGAGCGCGAACGCTGGGAGCGGCGACACGCGGCCGAGCAGGAGGAACTGGACGAGCTGCGCCGCGCCGTCGCGGTGACCGCGCGGCGGGTGGCGCAGGACAGGTTGCGCCGCGACAACGAGAAGATGGGCTACGGCCACCGCGCCGGGCGGGTGCAGCAGCAGATCTCCCGGCGGGTGCGCGAGGCCGCGCGCCGGCTGGCCGAGCTGGAACGCGAGCAGGTCCCCGCCCCGCCGCCCCCACTGCGCCTGCGCCCCCGCCTCACCGCCCCCCTCCCTCCCCTCGAAGGCCCGAAGGGGGACCGTGACGACGCGGCCGTCCCTCCTCTTGAAGGTCCGGACAGAGACTGCGGCGACGCGGCCGTCCCTCCCCTTGAAGGTCCGGCAGTGGACCGTGGCGGCGCGGTGGGCCGGGGTGGCGGGTCGTTGGTGTCGGCGCGGGACGTCCGGGTGGCGGGGCGGCTCGCGCTCGACCGGCTCGACCTGCGGGAAGGGGACCGCCTGCTGGTCACCGGCCCGAACGGCGCGGGCAAGTCCACCCTCCTCGCGGTCCTGTCCGGCGACCTGGAGCCGGCCGGGCAGGTACGGTCGCGGCCGGGGCTGACCGTCGGCCTGCTGCCCCAGGACACGACGTTCGAGCACCCCGGCCGCACGGTCCGGGAGACCTACGAGCAGGCCCTCGGGCCGGAGCGCGCCGAGGCCGTGCCGCTGCGCTCGCTCGGCCTGATCCGCGCCCGCGACGCGAACCTGCGCGTGGGGGAACTGTCCGTCGGCCAGCGCCGCCGACTCGCGCTGGCGCTGCTGATCGCCGACCCTCCCGACGTGCTGCTGCTCGACGAGCCCACCAACCACCTGTCTCCGGGCCTGGCCGACGAGTTGGAGGCCGCCCTGGCCGCGGACGGTCCCGGCGCGATCGTGGTGGCCAGCCACGACCGCTGGCTGCGCGCCCGCTGGCGGGGCCGCCGTCTGCACCTGCCCGGTGAGGGCGCGACGCACGGCCCGCAGGACCTGGGAGAGCGCTGACGTACGTCCCGCAGGACCTGGGGAAGGCCGACGTACGTCCCATGGGGCATGGGGGAGGGCCGGCGTACGTCCCGTAGTACCTGGGAGCTACGCGGGAAGTGAGCTCCGCAGCGGGAGGCGCGCGACCGGGGGCGATCCGTAGCGTCGGGGGAACCGTCCCCCCGTCGGAAGGGTTCCCATGGGCAACCGCGGCCGCCGCCTCCTGCTCGCCACGCTCGTCGCCGCCTCGGTGGCGGGCCCGGCGGCGTGCGTGTCGGGGGAGGTGGCGGCGCCCGTCCCCGGCGTCGCGCCGCCGTCCGGGCTCGCCGGGCGGTACGCCGCCGGGCGCGCGGCGATCCTGGCGGCCGGGCGCGACGCCGTCCGGCACGGCCACCGGCGCCGGGCCGCCGCGCTGCGCGAGATGGCCGACCCCGCCCGCCGGTTCCTGTCCTTCGACGGCCGCGACGCCGGCCGGGCCGTCGAGGTGTTCGGCGACCTGGCCACCGCCGCCCGGATCGCCGTGCTGGTCCCGGGCGCGGGCATCACCCTCGACAAGTACGGCCTGCTGCGCGGCGGCTCGATGCGCCTGAGCGCCGCGCTGGGCGACCGGTCGGCCGTGATCGCCTGGCTCGGGTACGCCACCCCGAGCAGCGTGAGCCTCCAGGCGCTGACCCTCGACCGCGCCGACCGGGCCGCCCCCGCCCTGCGCGCCTTCCTGGACGAGCTGCGCGCCCTCCGCCCCGGCGCGCGCGTCTCGCTGCTGTGCCACTCCTACGGCTCGGCGGTGTGCGGCCGGGCCGCGCCGGGGCTGGACGTGGCCGCCCTCGTCCTGTTCGGCAGCCCCGGGGCGGGCGTGGCCGACGCCGCGGCGCTGCGCACCCGGACGCCGGTGTGGGCCGCGCGCACGGCCGGGGACTGGGTCGGCCGGCTGCCGCACGCGTCCGTCGAGCTGCCGTCCGGCACCCTGGGGCTGGGCGCGGACCCGGTCGCGCCCGGGTTCGGGGCGCGGGTGTTCGACGCGGGCGGCGGCGGCCACAGCGACTACCTGGCGGCCGGATCGACGGCGCTGGCGAACCTCGCGCGGATCGTGACCGGCTCCCCCGTAAGCTGGACCAAGGGTGCAAGCCAGGACAGTACGAACGTGGGCGAGGGCGGATGAGCAGGCTGCGCAAGGCCCTCGCCAGGCTGGGCGCGGACCTGGGGACCATGGCCCCCGACCCCCTGCCGCGGATGGGCGGCCCGCGCGCCCTGTCCCGGCTCCCGCACGTCGCCGTCGCCCTGTACGCGCTGGCCATGGGCCTGTACCCGGGCGGGGAGGGCATCGACCCGACCGTCCCGCTGCTGGCCATGGCCATGGCGGCGGCCATGGTGCTGGCGATGTGGCGCCCGCTGGCCGCCTGGTGGGCGACGATCGTCCTCGTGGTCGCCGGGGCGCGGTCGGGCATGGTGTACGTGTCGGAGCACCTGAGCCTCCCCTGGACGGTGCATCCCGAGACGTTCGAGCGGCGGCCCTTCCCGCACGCCGACCCGACCGCCTTCCCGTGGACGGGCTCGGGCGTCGCCCTGCAGGCCGGCGTGCTGTTCCTGCTGGCGCTGCGGGTACGCCCGGGGGTCGCCGTCAAGGCGCTGGCGATCACCACGCTGACCGTGGTGGCGATCGTGGTGCTCATGCCGGAGGCCAACGGGGGCGGGCTGGGCGCCACCGCCCTGCTGGCCGACGCGGTCGCGGTCGCCGTCGGGGCCGGGGTGCGCCAGCTGAGGACGACCCGTACCCGGCTGGAGGCCCAGGAGGAGCTGACGGCCGAGGAACGGGCCCGCCGCACGCTGCTGGAGGAGCGCAGCAGGATCGCCCGCGAGCTGCACGACGTCGTCGCCCACCACATGTCGGTGATCTCCATCCAGGCCCAGGTCGCGCCGCACCTGGTGGACGACCCGCCGCAGGAGCTGAGGGAGAACCTGGCCGGCATCCGGGAGAACGCCGTCGAGGCGCTGACCGAGCTGCGCCGGGTCCTGGGCGTGCTGCGCGCGCAGGACCAGCCGGCCGACGCGCCGCAGCCCACGCTCGACCGGCTGGAGGAGCTGCTGGCCAACGTGCGCGGCGCGGGCGTCACGCTCACCGCCGAGATCGCCGGGCGGGCGCGCCCGCTGTCGCCGGGGGTGGAGCTGTCGGCGTACCGGATCGTGCAGGAGGCGCTCAGCAACGCCATGCGGCACGCCCCCGGCGCGGCGGTGGCGGTCCGGCTGACGTACCGGCCCGGCGCCCTGGCGATCCGGGTCGTCAACGAGCCGCCCGCCAGGCCGGCGCGGCCCTCGCCGGGCGCCGGGCACGGGCTGCTCGGCATGCGCGAGCGCGCCGCCATGCTGGGCGGCGACCTCGTCGCCGGGCCCACGCCGGACGGCGGCTACGAGGTCAGCGTGTTCCTGCCGGTCGACTCGCAGAAAGGCGTCCAGGCCACCTCATGACGAGCATCCGCGTGCTCATCGCCGACGACCAGGTCATGGTCCGCCAGGGCTTCACCGTGCTGCTCAACGCCGAGCCCGGCATCGAGGTCGTGGGCCAGGCGGTCAACGGGCTCGACGCCGTCGCCAAGGTCGCCGAGCTGGACCCCGACGTCGTCCTCATGGACGTGCGCATGCCCGAGCTCGGCGGCATCGAGGCCACCCGGCGGATCGCCGCCCGTCCGGACGCGTCGGCGAAGGTGCTCGTGCTGACCACGTTCGACCTCGACGACTACGTCTACGAGGCGCTGCGCGCCGGGGCGTCCGGCTTCCTGCTCAAGGACGCCTCGGCGGCCGAGCTGGCCCACGCGGTGCGGGTGGTGGCGACCGGCGACGCGCTGCTGGCCCCGAACGTCACCAAGCGCCTGATCGCCGAGTTCGCCCGGGTGAGCCGCGCGCCGCGGGCGCCGCTCAAGGAGCGCGTGGGCGACCTGACCGAGCGCGAGACCGAGGTGCTGGCGCTGATCGCGCAGGGCCTGTCGAACGCCGAGATCGCCGAGCGCCTGGTGATCGCCGAGCAGACGGTCAAGACCCACGTGAGCCGGATCCTGGTCAAGCTCGGGCTGCGCGACCGCACCCAGGCGGCGGTCTTCGCGTACGAGACGGGGCTGGTCCGTCCCTCGGGCTACTGACCTCAGGCGGCGGCCAGCCGGACGATCTCGCGCGGCCGGGCCTCGCGCTCGTCGAAGGCCACGTCGACGTCGGCGGCGCCGAGCGCGGCCAGCGACGCGGCGAACGCCTCGTCCGACTCCCAGCGCACGATGGACACCACCGCCTCCGCCGACAGCCAGCACTCCGCCGACAGGCAGCCGGGCGTGCTCCGGAACGCCTCGGCCACCTTGCGCACCCGCTCGACGAACTCCTCCCGGTGCGCGGCGTGCGGGTAGTGCGTGGCGATCATGGCGACGTGCACGGGACTCTCCTCTGTGTTGGTCAACATAGAATACGATTGATAGCACAGAGGAGGTGGCGTGACAACGCGACGGGAACAGACCAGCAACGAGAGCCGCGAGCTCATCCTCAACGCGGCGGCCGAGCTGTTCGCCGAGAAGGGCTACCGGCAGACCACGTTCCACGACGTGGCCGCCCGGTCGGGCATCAGCCGCGGGTCCATCCCGTGGCACTTCGGCGGCAAGGAGGGCCTGCTGCTGGCCGTGCTCGAACGGTCGGTGGCCAGGGTGCGCGACGGCCTCACCGACGCCCCCGAGGGCGAGCCGGACTTCGGGCCGTTCGACCAGGGCGTCGGCGCGATGCTCGCCCTGCCGACCACCAAGCTCTTCGTCACCCTGCTGGTCGAGGCGCTGGAGCCCGGCTCGCCCATCCGCGACCGCTACGTCGAGATCCACGACACGCTGCGCGACCACTGCAGGCGCTGGCTCGAACGCCTGCCGCTGCCGCCGGGCCTGCCGGTCGAGCCGCTGGCCGTCGCGCTCATCGGCGCCGGCATCGGCATCCACCAGCAGTGGCTGGTCGCCCCCGAGCGCGTCGACGCCGGCGCGGCCCTGGCCGCCCTGCGCGCCCTGGTCGCCGGCGTGCTGCCGCCCGCGCACGACTGACCGCGGGCGCGGGCCGCCCTCCTCGCCGCCCCGGCCGTACGGACATGACAGGACATCGCCGGGTAATGGAGGCGTCACGACGGGTGCCGCCGGGCCGCCGGCTGGACATGACATCAGCCGGCGACCGGACGGCACACGAGGTGCTCCGGGCGATGAGGGAGGTCGTCATGAAGGTTGTCGTGGTCGGCGGGACCGGCCTGATCGGGTCGAAGCTCGTGCGCAGGCTGGCCGGAGAGGGGCACGAGGCGGTCGCCGCGTCCCCGAGCACCGGCGTCGACACCCTCACGGGGGAGGGGCTGGCCGAGGCCCTGGAGGGGGCGCGGGTCGTGGTGGACGTCTCCAACTCGCCGTCGTTCGAGCGGAGCGCGGTGCTGGAGTTCTTCGAGACCTCCACCCGCAACCTGCTGGCCGCCGAGGCGGCGGCGGGCGTCGGCCACCACGTCGCGCTGTCGGTCGTGGGCACCGAGCGCATGCCCGACAACGGCTACTTCGCCGCCAAGATCGCCCAGGAGCGGCTGATCGAGAAGTCGGGCCTGCCGTACTCGCTGGTGCACGCGACGCAGTTCTTCGAGTTCGTGCGGGGCATCGCCGACGAGTCGGCCGCCGACGGCGCGGTGCGCATCGCGCCGGTGCTGTTCCGGCCCGTCGCGGGGGACGACGTCGCGGCGGCGCTCGCCCGGGTCGCGCTCGGGACGCCCCTGAACGGCAGGACCGAGGTCGCCGGCCCCGAGCAGTACCGGATGGACGAGTTCTTCCGCGACGCGCTGGCCGGCCTCGGCGACCCGCGCGAGGTGGTCACCGACGAGCACGCCCGCTACTTCGGCAGCGAGCTGACCGAGCGGTCGCTGGTGCCCGGCGACGACGCCACCCTGGGCCGGACCACGTACCAGGACTGGGCGGCCGGCGAGTAGGGCGCCGTCAGAACCAGGCGGCCAGCGCCTCCTCCAGCGCGGCGTCCGGCGCGTCGCCGGCCCAGGCGACGACGCCGTCCGGCCGGACCAGCAGGCCGCCGAAGTCCCGGACGTCCACCGGCTTGGCCGCCAGCACCGGCACCCGCGGGTCGGCCGCCAGACCGGCCCCGAGGTCCAGCAGCAGCCCGCGCCCCTCGTGCAGGTGGTCGCCGACCCGGGTGCCGTCGGCCAGCTCCAGGTCGGGGACGCTCCGGCCGACCAGCGGGTGGCCGCCGGGCAACTCGTAGCGGTGCCAGACGCCGGAGAGCCGCTTGACGAAGTACGTGGTGCCCGCGGTGGTGTCGATCAGGTCGGACACGACGGCCCGCAGCGCCCGGGAACGGGCCTCGGGCCGCATGAGCTCCACCTGGGCGCGGGTCCAGTCGAGCACCCACGCGCCGATGGGGTGGCGCTCGGCGGTGTAGGTGTCCAGCAGCGCCTCGGGCGAGCGGCCCCGGACGACGGCGGCCAGCTTCCAGCCGAGGTTGACGGCGTCGCCGATGCCCAGGTTGAGCCCCTGACCGCCGAAGGGCGAGTGGACGTGCGCCGCGTCGCCGGCCAGCAGGACCCGGCCGAGCCGGTAGGTGGTGGCCTGGCGGGCGTTGTCGGTGAAGCGGGTGGCCGTCTTGACGCCGGTGATGGTGACGTCCACGCCGGAGACGGCCCGCAGGCTGGCCTGCAGCTCCTCGGCGGTGACCGGCGCGGTGCGGTCCTCCGGCGGCCCGTCGAACTCCACGGTCAGGATGCGGCCGGGGGTCGGCCCATTGGCGTAGGTGCCGGTGTCGGTGTGCGTCCAGCCGGTGCCGAGCCCTTCGGCGCCCTCCATCGTCACGACGGCCTGGTGGCCGGTGATCTGCGGGGGCGTGCCGGGGAAGTCGAAGCCGGCCAGGCGGCGCACGGTGCTGCGGCCGCCGTCGCAGCCCACCAGCCAGCCGCAGCGGAACTCCCGCTCGCCCGCCCGCACGACCACTCCGTCGGCGGAGGGCTCGAAGCCGGTCAGCTCCACGCCGCGCAGCACGTCCGCGCCGAGCTCGGCGGCCCGTTCGCCGAGCACCCGCTCGATGTCCTGCTGCCGGATGCCGCTCAGGCGGGCGGCCGGCCCGCGGTCGGCGAAGTCGGGGTCGCTCTCGTCCACCCGGTCGGTCAGCAGCCACAGCCCGGCGAAATGCCCGGCGAAGGCCGACATCTTGGGCTGCCCGGCCGCCGCCGCTCCGCCCCGCTGGGCCATGAACGCCTGGAAGGCCTTCATGGTCTCGGCCTGGGCCTCCTCCAGCACCGGGAGCAGCCCGCGCCGGTAGAAGGCCTCGGCGGTGGGCGTGTTGATCGAGCCGGCCTTGACCGTCTGGTCGATGTCGGTCAGCCGCTCCAGCACCGCCACGCGCACGTCGTGCAGCCGCAGCTCGCAGGCGAGCATCAGGCCGACGGGGCCACCACCGGAAATGATCACGTCGTAGTCCATGGCGAAAACTATACCCGACTAAATTTTAAGTGCGATACACTTTTTTCGTGAAAGAGACTCCATCGCTCCGCGAACGCAAGAAGGCCGAGACCCGCAGGCGCATCTCCGACCACGGCTCGATGTTGTTCTACGAACGCGGCTTCGACGAGGTGACCATCGGCGAGATCGCCGAGGCGGCGGACGTCTCCAAGGTGACGGTGTTCAACTACTTCCCCCGCAAGGAGGACATCTTCTTCGACCGCGTCCCCGAGCTGGTCGACCTGGTCACCGGCACCGTCCGGGGCCGCCGGGCGGGCGAGCCGGTGCTGTCCGCGCTGCGGGACATGCTGGTCCGGCACGCGCGCGAGGGCCACCCGCTCGGCGGGGTCGACGACCGGTTCGTGCACTTCTTCCGGGTGGTGGCCGGCTCCGCGGCGCTGCGGGCGCGCGCCAGGGAGATCGCCGACGAGCTGGAGGCCGTGCTCGCGGCCCTGATCGACGAGTCCGGCGAGGGGCTGCCCGGCCGGTTGACCGCGGCGCTGCTCGTCGGCGCCTTCCGCTCGGCCTTCCTGGCCACCGCGGCCCGCCAACTGGCCGGGGAACGGGCCGCCGACGTGCTTCCCGACCACGTCGCGGCGCTCGACCTGGCGTTCGACGTGCTGGCGCGGGGGCTGGCGCCCACCCGGTCAGGATCGGAGAAGCATCCACCCCGCGACCGGCATTAACGTGAGGCCGTACCCTCGTGGCCGGCCGGATTCGGCCCGGCGACGCCTACGGGGGCCCGCGCGAGAGATGGAGAGACGATGAGCACGCACACGCCGCCCGAGCGGCAGATCGCCGACAGCCACGATCTGATCCGCGTCCACGGCGCGCGCGAGAACAACCTCAAGGACATCAGCGTCGAGCTCCCCAAGCGCCGGCTGACGGTGTTCACCGGCGTGTCCGGCTCGGGCAAGAGCTCGCTGGTGTTCGCCACCATCGCCGCCGAGTCGCAGCGGCTGATCAACGAGACCTACAGCACGTTCGTCCAGGGGTTCATGCCGACGCTGGCGCGGCCCGAGGTCGACGTCCTGGAGGGGCTGACCACCGCGATCATCGTCGACCAGCAGCGGATGGGCGCCGACCCCCGCTCCACCGTCGGCACCGCCACCGACGCCAACGCCATGCTGCGCATCCTGTTCAGCCGGCTCGGCCGGCCGCACATCGGCTCGCCCAACGCCTACTCCTTCAACGTGCCCTCGGTCCGCGCCAGCGGCGCGATCACCGTCGAGCGCGGCTCCAGCAAGACGGTCCGGCAGAGCTTCACCCGCCTGGGCGGCATGTGCCCCAACTGCGAGGGCCGCGGCACGGTCTCCGACATCGACCTCACCCAGCTCTACGACGACTCCAAGTCGCTGGCCGGCGGCGCGTTCACCATCCCCGGCTGGAAGTCCGACAGCTTCTGGACCGTGCGCGTCTACGCCGAGTCGGGGCTGCTCGACCCCCACAAGCCGATCCGCGACTTCACCGAGCAGGAGATGCGGGACTTCCTCCATCGGGAGCCGACCAAGGTCAAGGTCGAGGGCGTCAACCTCACCTACGAGGGCCTGATCCCGAAGATCCAGAAAACCTTCCTGTCGAAGGACAAGGAGGGCATGCAGCCGCACATCCGCGCCTTCGTCGAGCGGGCGGTCACCTTCACCACCTGCCCCGAGTGCGACGGCACCCGGCTCAGCCCGGAGGCCCGGTCCTCGAAGATCGACGGCGTCAGCATCGCCGACGCGTGCCGGATGCAGATCACCGACCTGGCCGAGTGGATCCGCGGCCTCGACCAGCCGTCCGTGGCGCCGCTGCTGACCACACTGGGCCGTACGCTCGACTCCTTCGTCGAGATCGGGCTGGGCTACCTGTCGCTCGACCGGCCGGCCGGCACGCTGTCGGGCGGCGAGGCGCAGCGCGTCAAGATGATCCGCCACCTCGGCTCCTCGCTCACCGACACCACCTACGTCTTCGACGAGCCCACCATCGGCCTGCACCCCCACGACATCCAGCGGATGAACGGCCTGCTGGTCAGGCTGCGCGACAAGGGCAACACCGTGCTCGTCGTCGAGCACAAGCCGGAGGCCATCGCCATCGCCGACCACGTCGTGGATCTCGGCCCCGGCGCCGGCACGGAGGGCGGCACGGTCTGCTTCGAGGGCACCGTCGAGGGGCTGCGGGCCAGCGGCACCGTCACCGGCCGCCACCTCGACGACCGGGCCCGGCTGAAGGACGACGTGCGCAAGCCCACCGGCGCCCTGGAGATCCGCGGGGCGAACAAGCACAATCTCCGTGACGTGGACGTCGACATCCCGCTCGGGGTGCTGGTCGTCGTCACCGGCGTGGCCGGCTCCGGCAAGAGCTCGCTCGTGCACGGGTCCATACCGGCCGGCGCGGGCGTGGTGTCGATCGACCAGAGCCCGATCCGCGGCTCGCGGCGGAGCAACCCGGCGACCTACACCGGCCTGCTCGACCCCATCCGCAAGGCGTTCGCCAAGGCCAACGGCGTCAAGCCGGCCCTGTTCAGCGCCAACTCCGAGGGCGCCTGCCCCAATTGCAACGGCGCCGGCGTCCTCTACACCGACCTGGGCGTGATGGCCGGCGTCGCCACCGTCTGCGACGAGTGCGAGGGCAGGCGCTTCCAGGCCGAGGTGCTGGAGTACCGCCTGGGCGGCCGGAACATCAGCGAGGTGCTGGCGATGCCGGTGACCGAGGCCGAGGAGTTCTTCGGCGCGGGCGAGGCGCGCACCCCGGCCGCGCACGCCATCCTCGGCCGGCTCGCCGACGTCGGGCTCGGCTACCTCAGCCTCGGCCAGCCGCTCACCACGCTGTCCGGCGGCGAGCGGCAGCGGCTCAAGCTGGCCACCCAGATGGCCGAGAAGAGCGGCGACGTCTACGTGCTCGACGAGCCCACCACCGGCCTGCACCTCGCCGACGTCGAGCAGCTGCTCGGCCTGCTCGACCGGCTGGTCGACGGCGGCAAGTCGGTGATCGTCATCGAGCACCACCAGGCGGTCATGGCGCACGCCGACTGGATCGTCGACCTCGGCCCCGGAGCCGGTCACGACGGCGGCCGGGTCGTCTTCGAGGGCACCCCCGCCGACCTCGTCGCCGCCCGCTCCACCCTGACCGGCCAGCACCTGGCGGCCTACGTCGGCGGCACGTCCGCATGAGGCTGCTCGTCGTCGGCGGCAGCGGCTTCCTGGGCGCCGAACTCGTCCGGCAGGGCGTGGCGGCCGGGCACGAGGTGACCGCGACCTGCCACACCCGCCCGGGGGAGGCGGCCGGCGTCACCTGGTCGCCGCTCGACGTGCGCCGGCGCGCCGACGTCGAGGAGCTGGTCGCCGCGGTCCGGCCGGCGGCGGTCGTCAACGCCGCCTTCCGGCAGCACGACTGGGCGACCACGGCCACCGGGGCCGCGAACGTCGCCCTGGCCGCCGCCGCGGCGGGCGGCCGCCTGGTGCACGTCTCCAGCGACACGGTCTTCTCCGGCGCGGCGGTCCGCTACGACGAGACGTGCCTCCCCGACCCGATCACCCCGTACGGCGCGGCCAAGGCGGCCGCCGAGACCGTCGTGGCCGCGGTCGCGCCGGACGCGGTGATCGCCAGGACGTCGCTGATCCTCGGCGACGGCGGCTCGTCGCACGAGGCGCTGGTGCACGCCCTGGCCACCGGCACGAGGCAGGGCGTGCTGTTCACCGACGACGTGCGCTGCCCGGTGCACGTCGCCGACCTCGCCGCGGCGCTGCTGGAGCTGGCCGCCGCAGGGCCGCCCGGCGTCCGCCACGTCGCCGGGGCCGACGCGGTGAGCCGGTACGAGCTGGGCGTGCTCGTCGCCCGCCGCGACGGCCTCGACCCGGCCCGGCTCCCGGCGGGCCGGCGCGCGGACTCGGGCGTGCCCGGCCCGCTCGACGTGCGCCTCGACTGCGCCGCCACCCAGCGGCTGCTGCGCACCAGGCTGCGCGGCGCGCGCCGGTTCCTCGACCCGGCCCGCCCCTGACCTTGCCCGGCTCAGAGCCGCTGGTTGATGCGGATCAGGTTGCCCGCCGGGTCCCGCACGGCGCAGTCGCGCACCCCGTACGGCTGCTCGGCCGGCTCCTGGACGATCTCCGCGCCGTTCGCCGCCAGCCGGTCGAAGACGGCGTCGAGGTCGTCGGTCGACAGGTTGATGCCGGCGAAGGTGCCCTTGGCCATCATCTCGACGATGGTGCGGCGCTCGTCCTCGGTGATGCCGCAGCCGTCGGCGACCGGTGGCTGGAGCACGATCGACGTGCCGGGCTGGCCCGCGGGGCCGACCGTGATCCAGCGTTTCCCGTCGTAGCCGACGTCGCCGCGCACCTCGAAGCCGAGGGCGTCGCGGTAGAAGGCGAGGGAGGCGTCCGGGTCGTCGTGGGGGAGGTAGCTGGAGTGGATGGTGATGTCCATGCCGGTCACGCTAGTTCCGCCGGTCCGGACGACGCTTCTCGATTCCTGACCGCCGTCCGTCCGCGCTTCCGGTGGCCTCAGCTGTGGCCGGGGACGGGGGTGCCGGCGCCCCGCTCCAGCGGCAGCACCGGGATGCGCAGGGTGGTCGTGCCGGTGGTCAGGCGGAAGGTGACGTCGATCGGCGTGGCCCCGAGCGGGCGGTCGATGTCGAGGATCTCCAGGTGCGGACGGCTCTGCCCCTCCTGCAGCGAGACGGTCGAGCGGGCCGGGACGGTCACGTTGACCTCCTCCTGCGCCGCCCCCGGCCCCGCCCGGTAGACGACCTTCCTGGCGTGCACGGTGCTGACGCCGTCGAGCTTCTGGGGCTGGTCGCTCTCGTTGACCAGCGTCAGGTAGAGGCCGAGGTCGTCGCCCGCCTTCTGCTGTTCCACGGACGGGGCCAGGATGTGGACGTGCAACAGCCGCATCGCCCCCACCTGCCCGTCGACCAGCCCCTCACGGGCCGTGCCCTGCGGAAGGGGCGACTCCCGCTGCCCCGGGTTGCAGGCCGGCAGCAGCGCCAGCACGCACAGGGCCGACAGGAAGGGCAGCAGCAGCGCTCGCGGGCCCCGTGGTGAAGTCCTCATGTTCGCGCCTTCGTGTGGTGTGAGGCCGGTGACGAGGCCACAGCGCGGGCCCGCTCGCACGAGCGCCGCCTGCGGGGGGTTGACCGCAACCACGATGTACCCCCTTGACCGGGTCCCATGCCGGACCCGCCTATCCGCCGGAGTCGCGGTAGAAGCTCAGACCGGCGTGCTCGGGATCGGTGCCGTGCTCGGCCCGCCACCGGGCCACCCGGTCGGCCGCGCCCGGCTGCCTGGCGACGCCCGCCGCCCCCGGGATGCGCGGCCTACCTTCTGCCAGGTACGGCGAAACGGCGCAGGTCAGCGCCCTGATCGCCGGGCGCGCACAGCCCGGCGGCCGCGTCCGGGACACGAGGGGCGGCGGCGACGATAGACCGCGCCGCGGCCGGGCAGAGAAGGGGGTTTCTCAGGTTCAGGAGCCCCCATGTCTGGTGATCAGTTCACTTCCGCCGCCCCGCCGGGCGAACCCGGCGCGGCGTCCGCGGCCGCCCGCGACGGCCACGCCTCCGGCCCCCGCCCGGAGACGACGGGGCTGCCCTTCGGCAGGCCCGGACGCCCGTTCGGCAGCACGCCCTTCGTCTTCGGGTTCACCGCCGCGCTCGGCGTGCTGACCGCCTGGCTGCTGGTCCAGGCGCTCACCGCCAGCGCCTCGATGCTCCTGCTGATCATCGTGTCGTTGTTCCTGGCCGTCGGCCTGGATCCCGCCGTGCGATGGCTGGAGGAGCACGGCCTGCCGCGCTGGGCGGCGATCACCGCGGTGTTCACGGCGGTGATCGTGCTGTTCGCCGGGTTCGCCATGGCGATCATCCCGGCGCTGTCGGAGCAGGCGGGACAGTTCGCCGAGCAGCTGCCCACCTACATCCAGCAGTTGCAGAACAACCCGCAGATCCGCGACCTGGACCAGCGCTACCAGCTCCTGGAACGGCTGCAGACGTACCTGACCAGCGGCGACCTCGGCCGGCAGGTGTTCGGCGGGCTGCTCGGCATCGCCTCGATCGTGGTCAGCGCCGTGTTCTCCACGCTGACCGTGCTCATCCTCACCCTGTACTTCCTGGGCGCGCTGCGCTCCATCACGCGCACCGGCTACCGGCTGATCCCGAGGAGCCGCAGGGACCGGGCCCGGCTGCTCGGCGACGAGATTCTCAACCGGGTCGGCGGCTACGTGGCCGGCAACCTGATCATCTCGCTGATCGCGGGCGTGACCACGTTCGTCTTCCTGTCGATCGCGGGCGTGCCGTACGCGCTGGCCCTGGCGATCATCGTGGCCGTCACCGACCTCATCCCGCTCATCGGCGCGTTCATCGGCGCGGGCATCGCCACGCTGGTCGCGCTGTTCGCCTCGCTCCCGGTGGCCATCGCCACCCTGATCTTCTTCGTCGTCTACCAGCAGATCGAGAACTACCTGATCGCGCCCAAGGTGATGAAGTCGTCCGTGGACGTGCCGGCCGCCGCCACGATCGTGGCCGCCCTCATCGGCGGCGCCCTGCTCGGCGTGGTGGGCGCCCTGCTGGCCATCCCGGTCGCCGCCGCCATCCAGGTGATCGTCAACCACGTGGTGCTGCCCCGTCAGGAACGTCACTGAGCGCGCCGGGTGTGAGCGCCTGACCTCGGGGTACCTGGGGCGGACCCGACGCCCGGCATCCCTCGTCCCGCCGGGCGTCCCGACCCCAGGGAGGCCGTCCATGGACGCGATCGTGCTGCTCAAAGAGGACCACAAGACCGTGGAGAAGCTGTTCAAGGAGTTCGAGAAGGCGGGCCAGGACGCCCACAAGACCAAGCAGAAGATCGTCGCGCAGGTCATCGAGGAGCTGACCGCGCACACCTACATCGAGGAGAAGATCTTCTACCCGGCCGCCCGCTCGGGCACCCCCGACACCACCGACCACATCCTGGAGAGCGTCGAGGAGCACCACGTCGTCGTCTGGATGTTGTCGGAGCTGAAGGACCTCGACCCGGCCGACGAGCGCTACGACGCCAAGATGACGGTGCTCATGGAGAACGTCCGCCACCACGTCGAGGAGGAGGAGAAGGAGTGGTTCCCGCAGGTGCGCGAGTCCATGGGGCGCAACCGGCTGCAGGAGCTGGGCGAGGAGATGGCCAAGGCCAAGGCCGAGGCCCCGCGTGACCCCCTGAAGATCCCCAGCGCCTCCTCCTAGCCACGGCGCGGGATGGAACGGCCTGGAACGCCCCAACGGGTGCAGGCCCACCCATCCCGACCCAGGGGGAGATCATGACGTACCTGAGAAGAAAGCTGCCGGCGGTGCTGTGCGCGGCGGTCCTGGCCGGTTCCGGGGCCGCCGTCCTGGCGGGCGCCGCCACGCCCGCCACCGCCGCCACGGGCACGCTGTTCGACGGCTTCGGCCGTGACCTCGCCGAGAACGTCGCGCTCGCCGGCGCCGAGTCCGACGCCCGCCGCAACGCGCTGAGCCGCGGGTTCACGGACTGCGAGGTGTTCGAGTCGGTGGTCTCCCAGGACGCCCGCACCCACGTGTTCTTCGCCCTGGTCACCGTGAGTTGCGAGGACGCCGCGCGGTAGGGCGGAGCGGCAGGGCGGCGTGCCGGACAGCAGGGACATGTCCGGCGCGTTTTACCGTCGTCCGACGTGGGGTTGATCTGGCACTAAGGTGTGCCGCATGAATATAACTACGGAGAGTAGCATCATGCGTACTCTCAGACACGATGTGCCGGCATCGCTGGTGGTGTTCCTCGTCGCGGTGCCACTCTCACTCGGCGTCGCCCTGGCCGCGGGCGCGCCGCTGGCCGCCGGGCTCGTCGCCGCCGCGGTCGGCGGCATCGTCGCCGGGCGGCTGGGCGGCTCGGTGGTGCAGGTCAGCGGCCCGACCGCGAGCCTGACGGTGGTGATCGCCGGTCTCGTGCAGACCTACGGCTGGCGCGCCACCTGCCTGATCACGATCATGGCCGGCGGCCTGCAGGTGCTGCTCGGCGCGTTCAAGGCGGCGCGGGCCGCGCTCGCGGTCTCGCCCGCGGTCGTCCACGGCATGCTGGCCGGCGTCGGCATCATCATCGCGCTCGCCCAGCTGCACGTCGTCCTCGGCGGCAGCCCCGAGCAGTCGCCGTGGGCCAACCTGGCCGAGCTGCCCAGCCAGATCATGGACCTGCACGGCCACAAGGTCATGGTCGGCATCCTCACCATCACGGTCCTGCTGGCCTGGAGCCGGATGCCCAAGCACGTCCGGATGATCCCCGCGCCGCTGGCCGCGCTGCTCGCCGCCGCCGTCACCGCCGCCGTGTTCGGCTGGAACGTCACCCGCATCGACCTGTCCGGCGCGATCACCGCGTGGGCGCCGCCGGTGCTGCCGGCCGGCGACTGGCAGCACATCGCCATGGGCGTGCTGCTGGTGGCGCTGGTGGCCGGGGCGGAGTCGCTGCTGTGCTGCGTGGCCACCGACAGCATGCACACCGGCCCCCGCTCCGACCTCGACCGCGAACTGACCGGCCAGGGCGTGGCCAACATGGTGAGCGGCGTGCTCGGCGGGCTCCCGGTCGCCGGCGTGATCGTGCGCAGCACCACCAACATCCAGGCGGGCGCCCGCACCCGCTGGTCGGCGATCCTGCACGGCGTCTGGGTGCTGCTGTTCGCCCTCTGCCTGGGCTGGACGATCAAGCTGATCCCGATGGAGGCGCTGGCCGCGCTGCTGGTCTTCATCGGCATCAAGACCATCAGCCTCGGTCACCTCAGGAAGGTCCACGGCCACAACGAGGTGCCCGTCTACGTCATGACCATGTCCGGCGTGATCCTGGTCGGGCTGGCCGAGGGCGTCCTGGCCGGGCTGGCGCTGGCCGCGCTGCTGGCGCTGCGGCGGCTGACCCGGGTGACCGTGGACAAGCGGCAGGAACCCGGCGGGGTCATGCACGCGACGGTCTCCGGCTCGCTCACCTTCCTGGGCGTGCCCCGGCTGACCCAGGAGCTGCGCGCCATCCCGCCAGGCGTCGCCGTCGACCTCGACCTGAACATCGACTTCATGGACAACGCCGCCTTCGACGCGATCCACTCCTGGCGGCTGGACCACGAGCGCCTGGGCGGCACCGTCACGATCGACGAGCTGCACGACGAGTGGTACACGATGGCGGCCAGCGGCGGACGCATGTTCCCGGCCAAGAGCCCGCCCAAGGCGCCCGGCCGCTGGTGGCTGCCGTGGACCCACCGCGGCCGTCCGCTGTCGGCCACGGCGGCGATCGAGTGCCGCCTGGCCCAGGGCGCGGACGAGTTCCACAAGCGCACGGCCCCGCTGCTGCGGCCCATCTTCACCCAGCTCGCCACCCAGCAGCGTCCCTCGCACCTGTTCATCACCTGCGCCGACTCGCGGGTCGTGCCCAGCCTGATCACCTCCAGCGGGCCCGGCGACCTGTTCACGGTCCGCAACATCGGCAACCTGGTGCCGTGCGCCGGCTCCGAGCCGCACGACGACTCGGTGGCCGCCGCCATCGAGTACGCCACCGGCGTGCTGAGCGTGCACACCATCACCGTCTGCGGCCACTCCGGCTGCGGCGCGATGGCGGCGCTGCTGAAGGGCCCGGCGACCACCGAGGGCCTGCCGCAGCTGAGCCGCTGGCTCCGGCACGGCCATCCCAGCCTCGACCGGCTCGGCGAAGGCGGCCACGATGCCTCCGCCGAGGACGCCGCCCTCGACGCGCTGTGCCGGCTCAACATCCAGCAGCAGCTGGAGAACCTGCGGACCTACCGCAAGGTCGACGAGCAGGTCAGGGCCGGGCAGCTGACGCTGGTGGGGCTGTACTTCGAAATCGGCTCGGCGCGGGTGCACCATGTGCCGCCGCGCGCGTCCGCCGCCCCTGAGCCGGACGGCCCGCTGCCGACCGAGCCCACTCCCACGTAGGCGCGTCCCCGCCGCGCCAGCCCGTCCGGCGCGGCGGGGTCACACCACGTGGTTGCGCAGGCCCAGCTCCTCCGGGTAGGGGGAGAAGTACGTCTGGTCCTGGACGTAGGTGGCCGCCTCGCCGCGGGCGTGGTGGCGCAGCAACGTCAGCGGCACGCTCAGCGCCACCCGGTGCGCCGCGTACGAGCCGATGACCTCGACCAGGTCGGCGCGGCGCACCGGGTCGAGCTCGTCGCCGAGCATGCCGAGGCAGTGCTGCAGCACGTTGACGTTGCGCCCGATCGACGCCTTGACCGCCATCGCCCGCCGGAACGCCGTGCCGTACTCCTCGGCCAGCTCCTCGCGCGGCCGGACGCCCGCGGCGGCGACCAGGCGGCCGGTCTCGCGGTAGCCCTCGGTGGAGTGGGCCAGCAGCTGCATCTTGTGCCGGGCCTGGAAGGCGACCAGGTCGCGCGGCCGCCAGTCGCCCTCCAGCAGCTCGCGCAGCCGCGCGTGGGCGAAGATGCGCTCGACGAACGCCTCCCGCAGGACGGCGTCGTTGAGCCGCCCCTCGTCCTCGACGGGCAGCAGCGGGTGGCCCTCGATCACCGCGTCGGCGAACAGGCCCCGGTTGTCGCGGGTCACCGCGTGGTCACCGGCGTACAGCGGGATGCCGTGGATGCCGCAGCTCGGGCTCTTGGCCTTGAACACGTAACCGTCGGCCGCCAGGGCCGGGGAACGTTCGGCGGCCAGCTCGTCCATGGCCGCGGTGAGGTCGCGGCGGCTCTGCCGGGTCATCAGGCGGGGGCCGGTGGGCGAACGCTCCAGGCGCAGCGTCTCGCGGGGCGCGCCGAGGCCGATCTCCATCTCGGGGCAGATCGGCACCCAGTCCACGAACGGCGCCAGCTCCTGCGTCAGGAAACGGGCCCGGCTGTGCCCGCCGTTGTGCCGTACCGGCTCGCCGAGCAGACAGCTCGACACCGCCACCCGCGGCCTGCCCCAATCCTGCGCCTGCGCCATGTCCTGACAGATGCCCAGCTCGCGCCTCCGCACGCCACGAAGATTTGTCGCAACCAGGGCGTAGCGTTCAGGCATGACGAATGCGCACATTCCGCTTGATGGCGAGCAGTGGCAGCCTGGGGACCTCGTCGTCGACGCCGACGGCGGCCTGTTCACGCGCGCGAGTGCGCAGGACGAGGCCGACGGCCTGCCCTGGGGGCGTCCCCGGCACGCGGCGCGGCACGCCGACGGGAGCGCCCACGTGCCGGCGGGCGAGGCGGGGGAGCAGGTGCCCGCCCGTCCGCTGACGTTGCTGCTGCGCGACGGGCGGCCGGCGCTGCCCGCCGTACCGGCCGACGCGGCGACGGTGCTCGGCACGCAGGCCCGGCAGACCGCGGCGCTGGCCGGCGTCGGCGGCCTGTTCCTGGCCGCCACCGCCTTCGACCCGGACGGCGCCGGCGACCCGAGGGCGGCCCGGCTGCGCGCGGACCTGCTGGACCACGTGGTGGTGGTCGACGACGCGGAGGAGCTGGCCGCGATGTTCGGCGGCGCGGCCGACGGGCTGCTGGTCGAGCTGGCCGAATGGCACCGGCGCAGCGTGGGCGAGACCGCCTGACCGGGGCGGCCGCTCGCCCGCCCGGCCCGCTGTCGGGTCAGGGGCCGGTGGGGCGGATGCGGGCCATGCGGAGGCGGACCTGGGAGGAGGCGCCGGTCTGGGTGATGACGAACTCGTCGCAGAGGCGGCGCATCACCCACAGGCCGTAACCGCCCGGCCCGATCTGGGGACGGGCGTCGGGGCAGGCGTCGGGCCCCAGACGGCCCGCGTGGTCGCCGACGTCGACGGTGAGGAAGTCGTCGTCGGCCCAGATGTGCACCCAGCCGGCCCCGCCCGCGTGATCGAGGACGTTGGTGACGGCCTCGTTGGCGGCGAGCGCGAGGTCGTCACCGCGCTGGGAGGCGAGCCCGGCCTGGAGCGCGTGACGGCGGACGAGCTCCCGCAGCCCCGCGAGGTCTCGGCTGATCGGCCAGCTTGCGGCAGCGCCGGGGGAAGGCTCGGACATCGATCCCTCCTACCCGAAATCACACACCGTGTGCCCATGATGACATCGACCCGGTCGTGCGCGCAGGCCAAGCGGAGACAGAAAAGGGCTGGTCCATCTTGCCCGAGTCGCGGCCTGCGCGCCATGCCCGGCCAGGGAACCTTCCGGAGGCGGGCCGTCTGACCGCAATGACATACCGAGGGGCCGAAAATAGCATCGTTCCAAATGGGGGATTTATCCGGAAGTCCTGGCCGGGGACTCGATCTTGCTCCATCGTTGGCGATGCAACGCGGCTCCGCTGCTGCGGAGGCGTACCGAAAGCCAAGGGAGTTCCATGCTCAACCGATATCGGGCCCTGCCGGTCGCGGTGGCGATGCTCACCGCGCTGGCGGGTGCGGCCGCGCCCGCCGGCGCGGCGGCGCCCGCGCAGGCGTCCGCCGTCGCACCCCTCACCGCACCCCTCGCCGTGACGTTCGCCGCCACGGAGGACGTGTTCATCAGCCAGGCCGAGCCGGCCAAGAGCTTCGCGACCGCGACCTGGATGAGCGTCTGCGGAGCCGCGTGCGGCAGCGCCGCCGCGGGCCAGCGGGTCGGCCTGACCCGCTTCAAGGTCACCGGGATCCCGGCGGACGCCGAGGACGTCAAGGTCACCCTGGACGTCGTCCCGGCCAGGACGACGGACACCACCGTGTCGGTCCGTCCCGTGACGGGTTCCTGGACCGAGGCGGCCACGACCTGGAACACCCGCCCCGAGTTCGGGGCCGCGCCCGTCGCCTCGCACACCGGTTTCACCGCCGGGACGACGGTCAAGCTGGACGTGTCCGCCGCCGTCGAGGGCGACGGCACGTACGCCTTCGCCCTCACCGGCGGCGACGCCACCGCGACCGTGCTGATGTCCTCGCGCGAGACCGGGAACCGCGGCCCGAAGCTCACGGTCACCTACACCGAGGGCGGCGGCCAGACCGACGGGCCGCTGCCGTTCGTGCTGCCGGGGAAGGCGGCCCTGCGCGGGTCGGCCAAGAAGGTGTTCGCGCACTACTTCACGCCGTACCCGGTGTCGCTGGACAACCAGGCCCCGGCCGGCGACTACTACGCCAGGAACTACCTCAAGCCGGACGGCGAGAGCGGCAAGCACGCCGCCTACGGCGGCCTGCTGCGCGACCGGCCGGTCGGACGTGACCCCATCAGCGGCGACTACGCGCTGGCCGACTTCAAGACCGAGGTCAAGCAGGCCATCGCGGCCGGCCTGGACGGTTTCACCGTCGACATCCTGTCGATCACCAGCGCCCACTGGACGCGGGTGCAGAACCTGATCAAGGCCGCCGAGGCCGTGGACCCCGGGTTCAAGATCGTGCTGATGCCGGACACGAACGGCCTGGCCTCGGTGGACAGCGCCGCGTTCGCCGCCGCGATGGCGAAGCTGGCCGCCTCGACGTCGGTCTACCGGCTGGCCGACGACCGATTGGTGGTGGCGCCGTTCAAGGCCGAGGGGCGCACCGCCGCCTGGTGGGCGGCCTGGATGAAGACGATGGAGACCGAGCACGGCGTCAAGGTCGCGCTGGTGCCCTGCTTCCTCGACTTCAACAAGTACCGGGACGCCTTCGCCTCGATCAGCTACGGCTTCTCCAACTGGGGCAACCGCAACCCCGCCGCCAACGCCGCCCTGGGCGGCAACATCGACCGCGCGCACGGCATGGGCAAGATCTGGATGCAGCCGGTGTCGATCCAGGACGAACGCCCCAACCAGGGCGTCTTCGACGAGGCCGGCAACACCGAGAACCTGCGGGCGACGTGGAAGGGCGCCATCGACGGCAAGGCCGACTGGGTCCAGCTCACCACCTGGAACGACTACTCCGAGAACACCCAGTTCGCGCCGTCCAGGAACGCCGGCTGGACGTACCTGGACATCAACGCCTACTACCTGACCTGCCACAAGCTCGGCTGCCCGAAGATCACGAACGACGCGGCGTACCTGACCCACCGGGTCCAGCCGGTCGCGGCCCAGCCGTCCTTCGCGCAGACCAAGCTCATGAAGCTGCGCGGCGGCAGCACGGCCGCGCGTGACACCGTCGAGGTGCTCACCATGCTGACGGCGGCGGCCAAGGTGTCGGTGACCGTCGGCGGCACGACGCAGAGCTACGACGCGCCCGCCGGCGTGTCGGCCAGGACGTTCCCGCTGAAGGCGGGGGCCGCGTCGGCGACCGTCACCAGGGGGTCGGCGACGGCGGCCAAGGTGGTCTCGCCGTACCCGATCACCGCGACGCCGTACGTGCAGGACCTGCACTACCGCGCGGCCTCCAGCGAACGCTGACCGCGCGGGCCCGGGCCCGCGCCACCCGCGCGGACCCGGGCCCCTTCCGTCAGGTGATCAGGTGCCGCAGGCGGCGGCGACGGGCGCTTGGAGTTGACGAGCGCGCCCTGCTGTGAAAAGCTGAAGGCGGCACCGAGGTTGACACTTATAGTAAGTGTGGACATTCGTTTCTCAGTTGGGTTATGCTGCTGCCTCGCGCCGCCCTTCGACGCCCCGGATTTCGGTCCGGGCGTTTGGCGTGCGCGCAGTTCGATTCCGTCCGTGCCCTCCGGAAGGACAACTGTTGGCAGCCTCGCTCAACGCCTCCGCCGTGCCCGCTGGTCCCCGTCGCGTCTCTTTCGCGCGCATCCAGGAGCCCCTCGAAGTTCCTGATCTTCTCGCTCTGCAGACCGAGTCGTTCGACTGGTT
>NZ_JBEZGC010000015.1:0-204484 GCF_040649795.1 Nonomuraea sp. NPDC048881 | reverse complement strand
GCGCTGCGTGAGCGGCTGCCCGACTACATGGTCCCGGCGCACGTCGTCGCCCTCGACCGGCTTCCGCTCAACCCGAACGGGAAGATCGACCGGGCCGCCCTGCCCGAGCCGGTGGCCGAGCAGGCCGCGTACGCGGCGCCCTCGACGCCGAACGAGGAGCTGGTCGCCGGGGCCTTCGCCCGGGTGCTCGGCGTGGAGCGGGTCGGCGCGGGCGACGACTTCTTCGCCCTCGGCGGCGACTCCTTCGCCGCCGTCCGCGCGGTCAAGGAGATCGGCCGCGGGCTGCGCGTGATCGACCTGTTCACCCGGCCCACCGTCGCCCAGCTGGCCGCCTTCCTCGGCCAGGAGAGCGGCGCGGGGCTGCTGCACCGGCTGGGTGGGGGCCCGGCCAGCGAGTTCACCCTGCTCTGCGTGCCGTACGGCGGCGGCTCGGCGGCGGTCTACCAGCCGCTGGCCCAGGCGCTGGGCGACCGGGTCGAGGTGCTCTCCGCCGAGCTGCCCGGCCACGACCCCGCCAGACCCGACGAGCTGCCGCTGCCCCTGGCAGATCTCGTCGAGGCGTTGTCCGCCGAAGTGGCGAAGTCCTCGATCAGCCGTCCGGTGGCGGTGTACGGCCACTGCGTCGGCTCCGCGCCGGCCGTCGCGCTGGCCCGCAGGCTGGAGGCCGACGGCGTGCCGGTGCTGGGCGTGATCGCGGCGGGCAGTTTCCCGTCCGCCCGGCTGCCCGGCCTGGCCAGGAAGCTGTTCCGCGGCGACCGCCTGGTCTCCGACCGGCTGTTCCGCGACGCGCTGCGGGCGTCGGGCGGCCTGCTCGACGACATGGACGAGGCCGCCAAGGCGACCGCGGTGCGCGCGATGCGCCACGACTCCACGCAGGCGCAGGAGTGGTTCACCCGGGAGCTGGCCGCCGACGGCCCGCGGCTGGCGGCGCCGATCCTGTGCCTGGTTGGCGAGCGGGACCGGGCCACCCAGCTGCACGAGGAGCGCTACGCCGAATGGGGCGCCTTCGCGTCGAGGGTGGGGCACGCCGTGCTGCCCAGGGCCGGTCACTACTTCCTGCGCCACCAGGCCGAGCCGCTGGCCGCCCTGGTGTTCGGTCAGCTACGGCGCTGGTCGGACGGGGAGCTCCCGGATCCCGTGCGCCCGCCTGACCGGACCGGTCTGCGCTCCTTCTACTCCGTCGCCGGCGGGCAGTTCGTGTCGGCGGTGGGCAACGCGCTCAGCGCCTTCGCGCTGGGCATCTGGGCCTACCAGCGCAGCGGCGAGATCCTGGACCTCGCGCTGGTCACGATGCTGGCGCAGATCCCGGCCGTGCTGCTCACCCCGCTGGGCGGCGCGCTGGCCGACCGGGTGGACCGGCGGCGGATCATGCTCGCCTGCGACGCCCTGTCCGGGCTGGCGATGGGGGCGCTGGTGCTGCTGATGGCGACCGGCCGGCTGGAGTTGTGGAACGTCTGTCTCATCGTCGCCGTCATCTCGATGGTCACGGCGTTCCATCAGCCCGCCTACCTGGCCGCGATCGCGCAGCTGGTGCCCAAGCCGTACCTGCCGCAGGCCAACGCCATGGCCAACCTGGGGTTCGGCGCGGGCAACGTGGTGGCCCCGCTGGCGGGCGGGGCGCTGATCGGCCTGTTCGGGCTGTCGGCGGTGATCTCCATCGACGTGGCCACCTTCGCGATCGGCGTGGGGACGCTGCTCGCGGTCCGGTTCCCGAACCGGCTCTTCCACCGGCGGGAGGAGAGCTTCCGGGCGGCGCTGAGCGGCGGATGGCGCTTCATCCGCCGGCGGCGGCCGCTGCTGGTGATGGCGGTCTTCTTCGCGGTGGTGAACTTCTGCACCGCGCTGATGTGGGTGCTCATCACCCCGATCGTGTTGTCCATCGGCAGCTCGGCCGACCTGGGCGTGGTGACGGCCGCCGGCGGTCTCGGCGTGGCGGTGGGCACCGGCGTGATCCTGGTGTGGGGCGGCAGCCGCCGCCGGGCGACCGGCATGATCGCCTTCGTGATCGGCTCCGGGGTCGGTGTCGTCCTGATGGGCGCGTGGCCGGTCGTGGGGCTGGTCGCGGTGGGCCTGTTCGTACGGCTGGCCTGCATGAGCATCGGCAACGCGCACTGGTTGTCGGTCATCCAGACCAAGGTGGGCCCGGACCTGCAGGGCCGGGTGCTGGCGGTGAACGTCATGCTGGCCACGGCCATGCAGCCACTGGGCTTCCTGTCGGCCGGGCCGCTGGCCGAATGGGCGGAGCCGCTGACCTCCCGGCCGGGCGGCGGAGCCGCGGCGGTGCTGCTGGCCAGCGGCGTCCTGCTGGTGATCTGGGGCCTGCTCGGGCTGCGTCACCGGCCGCTGCACCACATCGAGGACCTCATCCCCGACGCGGCGCCGCCCTCGGAGGCCGCCGCCGACCTGAACGCGATCCAGGAGAAGGTGCTGAACGGATGATCTTGGTATCCGCGTCCGACGTGCGGGCCGCCGCGGTCCGCATCGCGCCGTTCGTCCGGCGCACGCCGCTGCTGCGGCTGCCCGGCGAACGCCTGTGGCTCAAGCCGGAGAACCGGCAGCCCACCGCCTCGTTCAAGGTGCGCGGCGCCGCGAACGCGGTGGCCCGGCTGGCCGGTCGGGGCATCACGCACGTCGTGGCCCAGTCCTCGGGCAACCACGCCCAGGCCATCGCCTACGCCGCCGCCCGGCACGGCCTGCGGGCCACCGTCGTCCTGCCCGACACCGCGCCGGAGCTCAAGGTGGAGGCGGCCCGCGGGCTCGGCGCCGAGGTGGTCATCGTGCCGCCGGCGCTGCGCGAGATCACCTGCCTGGCGCTGGCCGACCATCTCGGGGCGACCGTCGTGCGCTCCGACGACTTCGACGTGATCGCCGGGCACGGCAGCGCCGGGGCGGAGATCGTCCTGGACCTTCCGGAGGCGGGCACGATCCTGGTGCCCGTCTGCAACGGCGGCCTGCTGGCCGGCGTCGCGGTGGCGGCCAAGGCCGCCGACCGCGCGATCACCGTGATCGGCGTCGAGCCCGAGCTCGCCGCCGACGGCGCGGCCAGCTTCCGCAGCGGCACCCGGACGGCCTGGCCGGTGGAGCTGACCTACCGCACCCGGGCCGACGGGTTGCGCGGCCCCGTCCTCGGCGAGCTGGCCTGGGAGCACATCCGGCGGCACGTGGACGACATGCTGACCGTTCGCGAGGACGACATCGACGCCGCCGCCGAGCTGCTGTGGGACCGGCTGGGCGAGCGAGCCGAGCCAAGCGGGGCCGTGACCACCGCCGCCTACCTGGCCCATCAGGCCCTTCTGCCCGACGGTCCGGTGGTGGCGATCGTCTCCGGCGGCAACGTGGCGCCCGCCCTCCAGCCGGCGGCCCGGCAGGCGGAGTGACGCCGCCCTCGCGTCCCATGGCGCGGAACCACCATGGGACGCGAGGGGCGGGGACGGCCGCTACGCCTCTTCGGAGACCCCCAGGTACATCACGCCCGGGTGCGCGGGGTTGAAGGCGATCGAGGTGACGCGGTCGTAGGCGTTGTGGTTGACGGTGACGCGGTCCTTGCGGGACTCGTACTTGTAGATGTCCGTGCCGATCGCCGACCATCCGGTCCCGAAGTCGAAGTAGAGGACGTCGGCGTCCTTCGGGTGCGGGGCGAGCAGCGGCCCGTTGGGGATCGTCACCACCGCGTCCTGGTCCACGGCGGGGGTGAAGTTCCGGCCGCCGTCGTCCGAGCGGTAGATGTGCCGGCCGCCGGACGGCACGCCGGCCTCCAGCTCCGCCAGGTTGAGCCCCATCGCCCACACGACGTTCCCGGCGGCCGGGGAGATCGCGGCGCTGAACACGTTGACCCGGTCGCCGTCCCCGGCCAGCCCCGCGGCCGAGGCCCAGGTGCGGCCGCCGTCGAAGGTGACGCGGGCGCCGGTGTCGGAGGCGCCGAGCACCACGTGGTCCAGGTCGTGCGGGTCGAACACCGCCGTGTAGGACATGCGGGTGTCGCTCGGTGACCAGGCCGGCACCCCGACGGGCTGCCAGGTGCGCCCGCCGTCCCGCGACTCGTGCAGCTGACCCAGCAGGTCGGAGGCCCGCAGGCGGTCGCCGTCGCCCCGGTCCACGCCGATCCCGATCAGGTCGCCGCCCGGCCCGGTGAGCGGCGTGACGCCCTCAGGCGTGGCGAGCGCCAGGTTGCCGTCGCGGTCCCAGGCGTAGGCCCGGCCGCCCTGGGCGGCGACCAGCTCGACGAAGGAGCCCCTGACCTCGCCGGCCGCGCTCCAGGTGCAGCCCGCGTCCTTGGAGGCCAGCAACCGCCTGTTGGACATGGCCAGCAACTGGTTCGGGCGGTCGAGCGCGACCAGCCCGGTGGTGTAGACGATCGGGCCGAGCACCTCGCTGGTGGACGCGATCTTCTTGCCGTCGTTCCACGCGTACGTCACAGAGCCGTCGCCGGCGACCGTCTGGCAGACCGGCCGGCTCCAGCCCGAGCCGTCGAAACCCTCACTGGAGGTCCTCGCCATGGCGGGCGTGGCGGCGGACAAGACCGTCAGCGCGGTCGCGAGTCCGATGGTGAACGCCTTCTTCAACACTGCCTCCCCGACAGGAATCTGGTACGCGTTCGTTCCTATCGGTGAATGCGATGCTCAGGCTAGGTCTGCCCGCGGCTGGTTCACGCCATGGCAGGTATCTGTCAAACTGTTCGATCATGAACGCGGACGACAACGCCCTAGCCGCCGTCGGCGTGGACGCCGAGGACGAGCAGATCTACCGCACCCTGCTGCGCCGGCCGCGCACCACGCTGCCCGAGCTGGCCGCGCACACCGGCCGCACCACCGTGGCCCTGCGCCGGGCGTGCTCCCGGCTGGAGGCGCTCGGCCTGGTCAGCCGCATGGCCGGTCGTCCGGTCCGGTACGTGCCGACCAGGCCCGACGTGGCGGTGGCCGCCCTCATCTCCCGCCGCGAGGAGGGGCTGGCCCAGGCCAGGCTGGCCGCGCTCGCGCTGCTGGCCGAGACGCCGCGGACGGAGAACCTGGCTCCCGAGGAGCTGGTGGAGGTCGTCCAGGGGCAGGCGGCCGTGGTGCAGCGGTTCACCCAGTTGCAGCAGACCGCGACCGAGGAGCTCCTGGTCCTCGACCGGCCCCCGTACGCCCAGGATCCCTCCCAGCAGAACGCCCCCGAGATGGAGCGCCTCGCGCACGGCCTCGTGGTGCGCGGCATCTACGACGCCTCGGCCCTGGAGATCCCCGGCAAGCTCCGTCTCGCCCAGGAGTCGGCGGCGGCCGGGGAGCAGGCCAGGGTCAGCCCCGAGGTGCCCATGAAGCTGGCCATCGCCGACCGCAGGACCGCCATCCTGCCGCTGAACGCCGACGCCTCGGCCCACTCCGGCAGCGCGGTCATCGTGCACTCTTCGTCGCTGCTCGACGCGCTGGTCGCCCTGTTCGAGGTCCTGTGGCGGGCGGCGCTGCCGCTCCCGCTCTACGACGCGCGCTCCCGCCCGGCGGACCTGCCGGACCCCGAGCTGTTCACGCTGCTCGCGGCCGGGCTCAAGGACGAGGCGGTCGCCCGCCAGCTCGGGGTGAGCCTGCGCACGGTGCACCGCAGGGTCAGCGAGCTGATGGACCGGCTCGGCGCCCGCACCCGCTTCCAGGCCGGCCTGCTGGCGGCGCGCCGCGGCTGGTGCGACCCGGACGCCTGACCGCCCGCGCAAAATCGTTTGCGGCCGCCCGGTCCGGACGCACCGTCCGTGGCGGCCGGTCACCCCCGGCACGGAGGACTCGCGGCTCGTGGTGGACGACACCGTGGAGGCGGTCGTCCCGTTCTCCGTGGTGGACCTCGACGGCGGCGCGCTCGTCGGCGCGGCGACGCTGTGGGGCATCGACACCCACCACCGGTCCGCGCACCTCGGGCTGGGGCTGCTGCCGTCCTGCCGCGGCAGGGGTTACGGCACCGACGTGGTCGCGGTGCTGTGCCATTACGGCTTCGTCCTGCGCGGCCTGCAGCGGTTGCAGATCGAGACGCTGGCCGACAACGTCGCGATGTCGCGCGCGGCCGAGCGCAACGGCTTCGTCCGCGAGGGCGTGCTGCGCTCCTCCGCGTGGGTGATGGGCGAGTTCCTGGACCAGGTGCTGCTCGGGCTCCTGGTCCAGGAGTGGAAGCCGGCCTCGCGGAGCTAGGCGGGGCCGCTCATGCCCCCGCCCACCAGGCCCGCGGCCCCCGTGGCCGCGCGGGCCTGGCCTCCCTCAAGGCCAGGACCGCAGGTCACAGCGTCGGCGGGGTCCCAGTCTCGATGACCGGCCGATTGTCCGGCAGCCCCCCGCACCGGTCCGGACAATCGGCACGACCCGCGCCGGACGCCGCCTTGTAGCATCGGGGCATGATCTTCACAGCGAGCACCGCCGACGTCGCCGTCGTCCTGGGGCCGGGCGGTCCGGTGGGCACGGCCTGGCTGCTCGGCCTGGCGGCGGGCCTGCGCGCGGCGGGCGTGGAGCTCGCGGACGCCGATCTGCTCGTCGGCACCTCGGCGGGCGCGATCGCCGCCGCCGCCCTGGCCGCCGGACGCGACCTGGACGAGCTCGCCGACCTGCCGCCCGCGCCCCCGGACCGGCGGGTCGGGGACCCGACCGTGATGCCGCGCGTCCTGCAGATCCTCAACGCGCCCGGCGCCGACCCGCGCGAGGCGCTGCGCCAGGCCGGCGCGCTCGCCCTGGAGGCGGACGCGCTGCCGGAGGAAGACCATCTGACCGCCATGCGCCGGCTCGTCGGCACCGGCTCCTGGCCCGGCCGGCCGCTGCTGATCACCGCCGTGGACGTCGTCAGCGGCGAGCCGGTGGTCTGGAGCGGCCACAGCGGCGTCCCGCTGTCCGCCGCCGTCGCCGCCAGCAGCGCCGCCCCCGGCCACGCCGTCCCGATCACCGTCGGCGCACGCCGGTACATGGACGGCGCGCTCGGCGGCGGGTCCAACGTGCACCTCGCCGCGGGCGCGGGCGCGATCGTCCTCGTCGAGCCGCTCGGGCACCTGTTCCCGGGCCCGGCGGTCGAGCGGGGCGTGCGGATCCTGCCCGACCAGGCGGCGCTGGAGGCGTTCGGGCCGGACCTCGGCGACCGGAGCCGGTGGGGGCGGGTGTACCTGGCGGGACGCCGCCAGTCCGCCGGGCTCGCCGAGCTGGTCGGGCCGTACCTGCCGGGCCGCTCCGCCCCGGCCTGAACCGGGGCGTGCCCGGCACGCAGCGGATCGGGGCGGGCGCGCGTTCCCTATGCATGAATGTTGAGATCGTCGCCCGCGCGTCCCCGCCGCCGGCCGGCGCCGCCGACGCGGTGGTGGCCGGTTTGTACCGGGAGCACCGGCTCGCCCTCGTCCGCCTGGCCCTGCTGCTCGTGGGCGATCGGGAGAGCGCGGAGGACGTCGTCCAGGACGTCTTCTCCAGGTTGCACGGCAAGAGCCCGGCCACGCTCACCCTGTCCTACGTGCGGGTCTGCGTGCTGAACGCCGCGCGCTCGCTGCTGCGCAGGCGGAGTGTCGCCGCCCGGGCGTTCCTGCGGCGGCGGGACGAGCCGGTGGACTCGGCCGAGGCGATCGCACTGCTGGGCGAGTCGCGGCAGGAGATGCTCGCGGCGCTCGGCCGGTTGCCCCGGCGGCAGCGCGAGGTTCTCGTCCTGCGTTACTACCTCGACCTGTCCGACGCCGACATCGCCGAGGCGACGCGCCTGCGGCAGAGCACGGTACGGTCCACCGCCTCCAGAGCCCTGGAGCGGCTTGAGCGCGAGCTGGGAGGCCGGGCATGACCACGATCGAGGACCGGCTCAGGGACGCGATGGCGGCCAGGGCCGAGACGGTTCAGGACGACGGGCGGCCGCGGGTCGCGCCGTCGCCGCGCAGGCGGGCGACGACGGCCCGATGGTGGTGGGCGCCGGTGGCGGTGGCGACCGCGACCGCCGCCGTGGTGGGCGTCACCGTCCTGGGGACCCGGACGATCGGCTCCGCGCCGCCGTCCGCCGCGGCCCCGCCCGCGGCGGGCGCCGGCCGCCTGTCGCCGCCGGTCGAGCAGGTGTGGCCGGGCGCGGTGCACGAGATCCCGGCGACGGGCCCCGGCGGCCGGGTCTTCGTGCCGGACGTGTTCGTCGCCGACCGGGTGGTGGCCGGCCGGGGGCTCACCGGGAACCGGCTCGACGGCATCTGGTCGTACGACCTCGACAAGCGCGTGTTCACCCAGGTCGCGCAGTTGCGGGACGTCAAGGTCGCGAACGAGCCGCTGGTCTTCGGCGACGGCTACCTGGCGTGGTCGGCGCTCCGGGACGACCGGTCGGAGATCTGGGCGGTGCCCGT
This sequence comes from Nonomuraea sp. NPDC048881, assembly GCF_040649795.1. NCBI lineage: Bacteria > Bacillati > Actinomycetota > Actinomycetes > Streptosporangiales > Streptosporangiaceae > Nonomuraea > Nonomuraea sp. NPDC048881. The sequence continues at coordinate 196,185 of NZ_JBEZGC010000015.1, read as the reverse complement.
CACCGGGGGCGTCCCGCAGCGGATCGCGGCGCTGCGGGCCGTGCTGTCCAGCGACAACGCCTACACCGGGCTCAAGAAGCTGGCCATCGCCGGCGGCATGGCCGTGTGGTCGCCCGCCGACGGCGGCGTCTACCGGGCCCCGCTCAAGGGCGGGAACGTGTCCCTGGTCAGCGGGACGAAGGGCTTCTACCTGGTCGAGTGGCCCTGGGCCGGATGGCCGGCGCACGACCCGACGGTCGACCATCCCGTCGCCCGGCCCCTGGAGCACCTGAAGAACGTGCTCACCGGCCGGTCCAGGAACGCGGTCCCGGCCAAGAAACGCTCGTCGTGGGCCGACTGCGGCCCGGTGTGGTGCCTCGACAGGACGACGGCCTGGCGGCGCGACGGGACGGACCGCCGCGACCTGCCCGGGAACGCCACGGGAACGCTGATCTCCGGCCGCTTCGTCCTGCTCAACCAGGGGGACGCCGGCGGCCGCGCCCTGGCCCTGCACGACGTCGCCACGAAGCGCACCGGCCGGCTCTTCCCCGTGCCGACGCGCAGGGGCGACAAGGCCCCGCCCACCTTGCACGTCGAGAAGGAACTGGTCTGGTTCCGGACGGCGCAGGGCACCCAGGTGGTGATCGACCTGAAGGCGGCCGGCCGCTGACCGGGGGCCGCCCGAGAATCGTCCGGCCGGACAGGCATAGCGGGAGTGCCCCGCGCGCGTCTCAGGGGTGTCATTCACACGTTTGGAGGTGGTCGTGGACCCTGCGGACGAGCAAGGCTTCCGCGAGTTCGTCTCTGTGCGCTCTCCTGCCCTGATGCGGCTCGGGTTCATGCTCAGCGGCGGCGACCAGCACGCGGCCGAGGATCTCGTGCAGGCCGCGCTGGCCAAGCTGGCGGCCCGATGGCGGCAGGTGGACGCCCCCGAGGCGTACGTCCGGCAGATCATGTACCGGCAGCAGGTGAACTGGTGGCGCGCGATCGGGCGGCGCGGCGAGGTGGTCCAGGCCGAGCCGCCCGACCGGCCGGGGGCCGACGGCACGCACCAGAGCGACCTGCGCATGGTGCTGCGCGCCGCCCTGGCCCGGCTCACCCCGAGGCAGCGTGCCGTGCTGGTGCTGCGCTACTTCGAGGACCTGCCGGAGGACCGGATCGCCGCCATGCTGTCCTGCTCGGTCGGCACGGTGCGGAGCACCACGTTCCGGTCGCTCGCCCGGCTGCGGCAGATCGCCCCGGAACTGGCTGCGGAACTGGAGGTCACCACATGAACCGGCTGCTTCGCGACACCATGGAGGAGTGGGCCGACGAGGTGCGGCTGCCGCACGACCTCGCCGACCGGGCGCTACGGCGGCGTGCCCGGCCGCCGGTCATGGCGGTGGTGCTGGCCGCCGGGATGGCCGTCGTCGTGGCGGTGCTGGCCGTCGGGCTGCACGGCCGGAGCACGACGGTGCGCCCGGCGAACGGGGTCACCGTGCCCGTTCGTCCGTCGGTGACGTCCACGGACGTGCGGGCCGACGTCGAGAACGCGCCGCCGAAGAGGTTCGTGGCGGCGGGGGACGTGGCCGTCTCCGCCTACTTCACCACCTGGCTGGAGAAGACGCCCGGCGGCGGCGAGCGCGTGCGGCGCACCTGGCACCTGTACGACCCCCGCTCCGACGGCTACGAGAGGACGCCGTGGGCCTGGCTGGACGTGGCGCCGGGGCTCCAGCTCGCGGCGGTGCTCCAGGGCGAGCGGATCGGCAGGCGGGTGGGGATCGTCGACATGAACACCCGGCAGGCCCTGGCCTGGATCGACCTGGAGCACGACGTCGGCTCGCTGGTCTGGTCGCCGGACGGCACCAGGGTGCTGGCCACGGCGTACTCGCAGTATCCGGAGCAGAGCCGCAAGCAGGTGGGCAAGGACTCCTACACCGTCGAGGAGTTCGTCCAGCCCCGGATCGGCTTCTACGTCATCGACGTCGCCACCGGCCAGGCCGCCTACCACCCGCTGCCGTCGCTGGACCGCGACGGCAAACCCGGGAACATGAACGCGCGCCAGGACCTCGGCTGGAGCCTGGACGGGTCCATGCTCTGGGAGCCCACCGACACCATGCCCGACAGGTTGTGGCTCGGCCTCGACGGCGCCCGCCGGGACGGCCCGGCCGGCGACCGGTACATCGACTACTCGGGCTGGTCGAAGGTCTCGCCCGACGGCAGGCTGACGCTGGACCGCGACCTGCCGCCCTCGGTGCCCGGCCGGCAGCTGGTGCTGCAGCACCTGGCCTGGGCCGACAACGAGAACGTGGTGGTGCTGGGCTGCGCGGGCACGTGCAAGAACGAGTTCGACAACGGCCTGGCGCTGGCGAGCGCCGACGGCGAGCGGATGATCCAGCTCACCGGCAGCCGCGACCGCGGCGGCGAGGAGAGCTGGCAGTGGGTGCTCACCCGCCGGAACTAGGCCCGGCGCACGCCCCGAGCCCCGTGCCGTCTCCGGCACGGGGCTTTCCCGTGCCGCTTGCCAGACACTGAACATGTGTTTAGTGTACTGAACATGTGTTCAGACCTGACCGCTCAGGCCAAGATCCGCAACGCGGCCATCGCGCACTTCGCCCGTGACGGCTTCGCCAGGACCAACCTGCGCGCCGTGGCGGCGACCGCCGGGGTGAGCCCCGCCCTGGTCATCCACCACTTCGGCAGCAAGGAGAAGCTCCGGAGCGCCTGCGACGAGCACGTCCTGGGCATCCTGGTCCGGCGGGCCGGCGGCGCCCGCCCGAGCGGCATGCAGGACCTCTTCCGCGAGTACCTGTCCAACCCGGAGGAGTACCGCCTCCAGGTGCGGTACATGCTGCGCGCGATCGAGGAGGACACACCGGCCGCGGCCACGTTCGTCGAGACGCTGGTGGAGGAGTCGGAGCGGGTCCTGCGGGCCGGGATCGCCGACGGCTCGATGCGGCCGTACTCCGACGTGCGGGCGCTGGCGGTGCTGACCGTGCTCAACAGCGTGGCCACGCTGACCATGCCGCCGTCGCTGGCGCGCGCGCTGGGCCACGAGCAGTTCGGGCCCGACGTGCTGCGCCGCCTCGCGCTGCCCACGCTGGAGCTCTACACCCACGGGCTGTTCACCGACGACGCCGCCCTCAAGGCGGCCCGGGCCGCCCTCGACCACTCACCCCAGGAAGAGGACTGACGCGATGACCATCCCCCTCCCCGACCTCACCCCGCTGGAGAACACGCTCTGGCTCACCCTGGCCGGCAAGGCGCTCGACTACCGGGCCGAGCACCCGATCCTGCGCGACCGGACGGCCTGCGACCTGGCCGCGAAGCTCGACCTCGACACCGCCCGGTTCAAGCTCTCCGCCAGCCCGGTCGTGGGCATCGCCCACCGGTCCCTGGTCATGGACGACATCGTGCGGCGGTTCGTCGCCGGCCGTCCCGACGCGGTGGGGCTCGACCTCGGCGCCGGGCTCGACACCCGCGTCCACCGCGTCGATCCGCCACCCACCGTCGACTGGTACGACGTCGACCTGCCCGGCGTGGCCGAGACCCGGCGCCTGCTGCTGCCGGAGCGTCCGCACGCCCACGTCATCGGCCGCGACCTCAACGACCCCAGCTGGCTGGACGAGGTGCCCTGCGACCGTCCGGCCGTGATCGTCGCCGACGGCCTGATCGGGTTCCTGTCGCGGGAGGAGCTGGCCGGCCTCCTCGACCGGCTCATCCGCCACTTCCCCGCGGGCGAGATCTGCTTCAACGGCTACACGAGGTTCCACGTGTGGGCGGCCAGGAAGTACCCCGGCACACGATCCGTCGCGCCCTTCCTGAAGTCGCCCGGATTCGACACGCCGCAGGACATCGAGCGCCTGGAGCCCCGGCTGAAGCTGGTGCGCGAGATCTTCCTGACCCGCGAGCCCGAGGTCGCCGGCTACCCGTGGACGACCCGGCTGGCGAGCCGGCTCACCTCCTGGAGCACGTCCCTGTCCCGCAAGGGCACCGCCGTCCAGCACTACCGCTTCTGAGGGACGGGCTCGGCCCGGCGGATCAGGCGCCTGCCCAGCCGCTGCGCCGGCGCCTCCACCCACCGCCACGTCAGCGCGCACAGACCGAGCAGCGCCGCGCACACCGCGGCCAGGAGCGTCAGCCGCGCCGCGAGCGGCACGCCCGACGGCATCGCGCGGCGGCGCAGCGTCATCGCGACGGCGAAGGTCAGCCAGGCCGCCACGGTCGCCATCTGCGTCCCGAGCTCGGCGCGCGCCGGCCACAACCCCGCCAGCGGGATCAGCGCCACCCAGCGGAGATGCCGGTGATCGAGCTCTCCGGCCTCGACGCGGCCAGGTACTGCCCGAGCTGCGGGATCCGCGCGTCGGACAGGCGGCTGGACGGGCCGGAGATGCCGGCCGCGCCGATCAGGGAGCCGCGGATCCGCACCGGCACCGCGACGCACCGAACGCCGTCGAAGGTCTCGGCATCGCGGGTCTCGGGCTGATCTCGAAGACGCACGCGGCGGCCTACCAGCGCATGTCCGACGTGGTCGACCTGGTGGCCGGCTGCGACGTCGACCCCGGGGCGGCGTCGGCCTTCACCGCCGAGTTCGGCGCCAAGACCTACACCGGCCTCCAGGACCTGATCGACGACCCGCGGGTCGACGTGGTGGACCTGATCCTCCCCCACCACCTGCACCACGACGCCGCGATGGCGGTGCTGGACGCCGGCAAGCACCTGATCCTGGAGAAGCCCGTCGCGCCGACGTACGAGCAGTCGGTGGCCATCCAGCGCCGGGCGGCCGAGGCCGGCGTGCACTTCATGGTCGCGGAGAACAGCCGGTACATCGCGGCCTACCAGGCCGTGCACCGGCTGCTGAGCGAGGGCGCCATCGGCGAGGTCATCCACGCCAGGACGTACCTGCGCTCCAACGAGAAGGCCCACCTGTCGATGCCCGGCTACTGGCGGACCCAGTACAAGCTCGGCGGCGGCCTGGTCATGGACACCGGCGCGCACTCGTTCTACCTGCTCAAGTGGCTGCTCGGCGAGTTCGAGGAGCTGACCGGCGTCTCCAGGAAGGTGTTCCCGCTCGACAACGAGATCGAGGACACCGCCGAGGTGTACGGCCGCATGCGCAGCGGCGCCCACTTCTCGTGCGGCTTCACCTCCGTGTCGGAGGTCCCCCACAGCGAGCGCCTGGAGCTCTACGGCACCGAAGGGGGCATCCTGGTGGACCAGATGTCCGACCCGGTGGTCAAGATCTTCCGCGGCCAGCACGACTACCAGGGCGAGGCGGTCGCCGGCGTGCCCTTCGGCCCCGACGCCTGGCACCCCGGCGGCTGGCACTACGAGTCCGTCATCACCGAGGTCACCGACCACGTGCGCGCCCTGGTGGAGGGACGCCCGCCGCTGATCGACTCCGGCGACACCGTGTACGCCATGCGCGTCGTCGAGGCCGCCTACGAGTCCATCCAGTCCGGGAAGACCGTCACCGTCCCGGCCGGCGCGCAGCTCTGATCCGCCCCCACAGCAGAATCTGGACCTTCCCATGAGACTCATGCGCATCGGCGCCGCCGGCGCCGAACGTCCGGTCGTCGCGATCGACGACGAGACCTACATCGACGTGTCCGACGTGGTCGCCGACTTCGACGGCTCCTTCTTCGCCGCCGGCCTGGACGGGCTCGCCGCGACCGTCGCCGACCGGGTGGCCGCCGGCGCGGCCCGCCGCTTCGCCGGTGAACGCGTCGGCGCGCCGATCGCCCGTCCGCACCAGATCCTGTGCGTCGGTCTCAACTACGCCGACCACGCCGCCGAGTCGGGCCAGGAGCCGCCGGCCGAGCCGATCGTGTTCACCAAGGCGCCGAACACGCTGGTCGGGCCCGACGACGACGTGCACATCCCGCGCGGCTCCGCGGCCACCGACTGGGAGGTGGAGCTCGGCGTCGTGATCGGCGCCCGGGCCCACTACCTGGACAGCGACGAGGAGGCGCGCGCCGCCATCGCGGGATACGTGCTGGTCAACGACGTCAGCGAGCGCGACTTCCAGCTGCGCCACGGCGGCCAGTGGGTCAAGGGCAAGTCGGCCCCGACGTTCAACCCGTGCGGCCCCTGGCTGGTCACGCCGGACGAGCTGGGCGAGGTGTCCGGCCTGGGCATGTGGCTCGACGTCAACGGGCGGCGCCGTCAGACCGGCTCGACGGCCCACATGTTGTTCGACCCCGTCTTCGTCGTGCGTTACCTGAACCGGTTCATGGCGCTCGAACCCGGCGACCTGATCAACACCGGCACGCCCGCGGGCGTCGGCATGGGCGTCGACCCGCCCGTCTACCTGCGGCCGGGCGACCGGATGGAGCTCGGCATCGACGGCCTGGGCCGCCAGACGCAGTCCGTCGTGGCCGCCCCCTGACCGGCCGGGGGGCGGCCCGCCCCGAAGTCCGGACGGGCCGCCCCCCGGCCGGCAGCCTCACGACGGAGCTGGACTTCCCGTAGGGCTGTCACAGCGCGGACCTATGCTCGTCGCCATGTCGATATCCGCCACCCCCGCGTCCCTGTCCTACGCCGACGCCGACGCCCGTCTGAGCGGCGCGTTGTCCGCCGCGTTCGAGAGTGAAGGAGAGTCGTCCGACCATGACGGCGTGCTGTTCTTCGACGGCGATCTCGCGGTCGACGGTGACTTCCTGGACGCCGTCAATGCCCTGCGAAGCGGGGACGACGAGGACGACGTCGAGCTGATCGTGATCACCGGCAATCTGACGGTCAACGGCCCGATCGCGCTCTATGATGACCAGCCCGGACTCTACGTCGGCGGTCGCACCGAGGCCGAGACCCTGGAGGCCGGCGACTGCGAGATCTACATCCACGACGGCGCCTTCACGCACCTCGTCCACGGCTGTGACAACCACGGCTCGCTACGGACCGGGACCGTCGAGACCCCTTGGGTGATCGACTCCGGACACGCCATGGACGTGCACGCCGTCGGCGGGCGCTGGGTGGACAACCTCGGCGACGTCAAGAACGCCGACTACGCCAAGCCGGGCATCGTCGAGGCGTTCGTGCCCGAGGTCGTCGACGCGGAGGACCGCTGTCTGGACGTCGATGCGTTCCTGGACCGGCTGCGGGCCGGGCTGCCGGTCCTGCGGCCCGGAGCCCGGACGGCGGCCGAGTCGGCCGAAGCCGACGTGTCCCGGTCCCGGGCCGACCGAGTGGAGCACCTCGACCTGACCGGTCGCAAGCTCAAGGAGTTTCCCGCCGAGGTGCTCCAGATGCCGTGGCTTCGTACCCTGATCCTGGACGGCAACCCGATCGGCGAGCTGCCCGAGGCGCTCGGGACGCTCACCCGGCTGGAGCACCTGTCGGTGCGCAACTGCGAGCTGACCGCCCTGCCGGAATCGATCGGCGACCTGGCCGCGCTCCGGGTGCTGTGCGTCGCCGGCAACCGGGACACGGACCTGGACACGGTCGAGTTCACCCTGCCGGCCGCCATCGGCCGGCTCACCGCCCTGGAAGAACTCGACATCTCCTACCTGTCCGTCTCCGTCGACACGGAGTCGGGGTCGGAGTGGAACCTGCCGGAGGTGACGCGGTTCGTCCTGCCGGACGCCTTCGGCGACCTGGTCGCGCTGCGCAAGCTGGTCGCCGACGGGACCGACGTCGTGTTCCCCGACTCCGCGCACGGGCTGGCCGCCGTCGAGGAGGTGTCCATGACCGGCGGGAGCCACTACTTCCTGCGGACCTTCCCCGAGGCCGTCACCACCTTCCCGAACCTGCGCCGGCTCGACCTGAGCGGCAACTCCTTCGACACCGTCCCCGACAGCCTGCTGCGGTTGACCCGCCTCGAAGAGCTCGACCTCGGCGACAGCCTCGGTCTGCTGCGCGACCCGCTGCCCGACCTCGGCCGCCTGCCCGCGCTGCGGGTCCTCGGCTTCGGCGGAGACAGCCGCCGCGCCGGCACACCCCTGCCGTCGCACGATTTCCTGCGGGAGCTGTTCGCCATGGAGCTGCCCGGACTGGAGGAGCTCCGGATCAGCCGGTGGCAGCGGAACACCAAGCGCCTGAAGCTCAAGCCCGAGCACTTCGCCGGGATCGGGACGTTTCGTCGGCTGCGGATCGTCGACCTGAGGTTCAATCAGCTCAACGACCTGCCGGCGGATTTCGACACGCTCCCCGATCTGGCGGTGGCCAACCTGTACGGCAACCTGTTCCCCGGGGCCGTCCGCGACCGGATCACCGCCGCACACCCGACCGCCCAGATCGACTTCGAGTAGGCGCGGCCCGCACCCGATCCGGGCGGAAGCGGTGACGACCAGGGACGACAGGCGCTGTCCGGGTTCGCAGGCCAGATGAACCTCACAGGTCAGGCCGCCGCGGGAGCGGCCCAGGCCGTGGTCGGCCGATTCGATGTCCACCCCGCCCGGCGTCTCCTTCGGGGCTGCGCCGTCGCGGCGGGCGCCGGCGGCGTGCTGATGGGCCCCGGCTGATCGTGGAGTCCACCGTCTGCCGCCACCGGCAACAACGGCTCCAGCACCGCCCACCGCCCATCACTCAAGTCCCCACGCGCCACACCGAGATCATCCCGGTGCAGCGCGATCAACGCGACAGGGTTCTCCAACACGCTCTAGGAACGCCAGCCGGGCAAGCGGTCGGTCTCGCAGCCGGCGTCCTCGATGGCCGCCACGATGAAACTCTCCTCGACCGGGCCCTCGGTGAGCACGCTCACCCGGCCGGCCGCCAGGTTCACGTCCACGCCCACCACCCCCGGGATCAGGGCCAGCTCCCGCTTCACCGCCTCCACGCACGTGGCGCAGCTCCCGGTGTTCAGGTCGGGGATGCCGTAGGTGACGAGGCTGTGGACAAGGGTGATCATAAGGTCCTCCGAAGTGCCGTACAGGGGTTGGGTATGGGGTCCGTTTCACCACGCCGTACCCTTTTCTGAGCTTGCCGCAAGGAGAGCGGCGACGACAGCGGATACGACTTCCCCTTCCCGCCATGGCGGGAAGCGGACAGGAGAGGGACGTGAGCGACGAGGCCACCGCCAGGCGGGTGTACACGCGGATGCGCCGGCACCGGGAGTCGTTCGGCGCGGCGGCCGCCGGGCTGGGGCTGCGCGGCGCCGAGGTCGAGCGGGCCCGCGACCGGCTGACCAGGCTCGGCCTGCTCAACCCCGGCGCCGAGATCGCCGTCGACGCGATGGCGGCGCTCAACCGCATGCTGCTCGGCGGCGAGGAGCTGCTCGGGATGCTCGCCGAGCAGCGGGCGGCCTCCAGGGAGCTCACCGAGCACTACCTGCGCCTGGACGGCGACCCCCTGGACGCCCGCGTCGAGTTCTTCCCCCGGTCCAACGTGGAGGCCCTGCGCGTGAAGCTGCGGGCGGCGACGGACCTGGCCCGCGAGGAGGTCATGGGCATGCACATGCCGCACGCCTGGGAGCCGGATCGGCTGCGGGACTCCCGCGCCGAGGACGTGCGGGCGGTGGCCCGCGGCGTACGGGTGCGCATCATGCACGCCCAGAGCCAGCTGGCTCAGCCGGCGATGCGCGAGCACGTCCAGGGCATGCTGGAGGGCGGGGTCGAGGTGCGCACCATGCCGTTCGTCCCGGTACGGCTGATCATGCTGGACCGCGAGCTGGCCGTGGCCGAGGTGATGCCCGGCGACCTCATGGCGGGTGCGATGCTCATCGAGGGACGCGGGCTGGTCGCCTCCTACGCCGCGCTGTTCGACTACTGCTGGATGACCGCCTCCGAACCGGGCGACGTGCCCAGGGCGGCCGACGGCGAAGAGCTCAACGACCAGCAGCGGGCGGTGCTGCGCCTGCTGGCCACGGGCGCCAAGGACGACGCCATCGCCCGTGCCCTTGGCGTCTCGAACCGCACGGTGACCAGGGTGGTGGCCGAGCTGACCGCCCAGCTCGGCGCCGACAGCCGCTTCCAGGCGGGCGTCCGCGCCGCCAAGCTCGGCTGGATCTGAGCCGGGAAGGCCCTCTCTCCCCCGATCCGCGCGCCGGGCGGATCGGGCTTGTGAAACTCGCATTGTTCTATCAGGATTAGAACATGCTCTATCGCGTCGACCCGAGCAGCAGCACGCCGTTGAGCGAGCAGATCGCCGGATGCGTCCGCCGCGGCATCGCCGACGGGCTGCTGACCCCCGGCGACCGGCTGCCCTCCGGCCGCGACCTGGCCTCCTCGCTGGAGGTCAACATGCACACCGTGCTGCGCGCCTACGCCGACCTGCGCGACGAAGGACTGATAGAGCTGCGTCCCGGCCGCGGCGCCACCGTCACCAGGACGAACCCGCGCGAGCGGGCACAGCTCGTGCAGACCGTCCGGCACCTTGTCACCGTGGCCCGCCGCGCGGGCCTGAACCGCGACGAACTGATGTCGCTGGTGGGGAAGGAATTCACATGATCGGTAAGGTCCGATGGCTGACGGGCGCGGTCGCCCTGCCCGCGACGGTTCTGGGCGGCGCCGTGCTGACCGTGCTCGCCTGGCGTCAACGGCTGCCCGCCGCGTTACCCGGCCGGAGCGGCGCGGCCCACGGCTCCACCGTCACGGTCGAGCAGTTGTCCACCCTGCTGCTCGGCGTCCCGGCGGCCGTCTGGCTGGCCGGGCTGGCCGGGTTCGTCCTGGCCGGTCGCGCGCCGGCCTCGCGCGCCCATGCGATCCGGACGGCGATCCTGGTCGCGGTCGTCACGATCGCCGTCGCGCCGGCCACGTCCCTGCTGGTCATCCTGCACGCGGCACTCGACGCGCCCACCGCGGCCCAGGCGGCCGCGCCCTCGCCGGCGGTGATGGGCGTGCTCGTCCCCGTGGTCACGCTCGCCGGCGCGCTCGCCGCCTTCCTGCTGGCCGGCCGCCGCACCCCCGCCGGCCGGGCCACCGGCGCCCCCGCCCCCGACGCTCCCCGGCTGCCGCTGCGCGGCCAGGAGAAGGTCTCCTGGCAGGAACGGCGCGTCATCCGGGCCGTCGACCTGGGCGTGGCCGCTCTCACGCTGACCGGGGCGGCCATGACGGCGGCGCTGGTGCTCACCGTCGGCCCCGCGGGCTGGGCCGGGGCCGCCGTCGTGGTCGTCGCCGTGGTGCTGCTGCCGATGCGCTCCTACCGGCTGGCCATCGACGAGCGCGCGGTGACCGTCGCGCTCGGCCCGATCAGCCGGGAGGTCGCGGTCGGCAGCGTGCGCCGGGCCGACGCGGTCGACGTCCCGGCGGATCGGTGGCTGCTGAACGGAGCCCTGCACGGCGCCGGGGCGGGCATGTTGCTGCTGCCCGGGCCCGCGCTGGCCCTGCGCCTGGCCGACGGCACCGACTTCCTGGTGTCCTGCCGCGACGCCCCCACCGCCGCCGGCCTGATCAACAGCCTGCGCGACCAGGCCGCCTGAGCGCCCGGGGCCGGCACGCCGGTGACATTGGTCAATGTGATCACGCTGATCCCATTGATCACTCGGCCACCGGCGTGCCGGGACCCGGCCTATACACTGCCGCTGTTCCTGGTTTTCGTGGCGCCCGGCCCGTCGCGGCCGTGCGGCACCGTTCTCCTGGGGGGCGCACCTGCGCCGCCTGCGTGTACACCCGATTCACGGATGGCATGGGGCAGGTGGGATGACGACGGTCGGGAAACCGGATCGGGTCGTGCCCGAACAGGGGCGGCCGTGGCCGCTGGGCGCGGCGCGGCACTACCGCCGCGATCCGCTGGGGTTCGTGGAGCGGGCGGCGGCCGAGCGCGGGCCGGTGTTCCGCCTGCCCGACGACGGGTCGCTGTGCGTGGCCGACCCGGCGCAGGCCCTGCGCATCCTGCACGACGAGGCGGGCGACTACGACGACGTGTCCGGGTTCTTCCACGTCGGCGGCGGGCTGCTCGGGCCGCGGGCGACGCAGGTGGCGATCGGCCGGGCGGCCCGCACGACGTTGCGCGCCCACGTGGCCGCCCGGCGCGAGCGGCTGCCCGCCGTCGTGGCGGAGCTGGGCGAGGTCAGCGAGTGGCCGTCGGCCGGGCGGGCCGCCGTGCACCGGTTCCTGGCCGACGCCCTGCTACGGCCGGACAGCCCGCCCGCCCTGCGGGAGCTGATGGCGCACGTCGTGCGGCGCGAGGTGCTGATCCGTCCCGCCGGCCGGCTCGCGCGGTTGTCGCGGCGCGCCCTGTGGGCCCGCGTGGTGCGGACGCTCGCCGCCGAGGCCCGCGCCCGGCGGAGCGATCCGGGGAGCGATCCGGGGAGCGATCCGGGGAGCGATCCGGGGAGCGAGGCGCGGCCCGGCGACCTGCTGGACGCCGTCCTGGGCGCCACCCCGCCCGAGACGCCCCACGAGCACGTGGCGCAGGTGTACCTGCTGCTCTTCCGCACCTCGATCGCGCCGGTGGGGCACGCGGTGGCCTGGGCGCTGCTGTCGGCGGCGGCCCACGGGGTCGACCTGGCCGCCGTGCCGCCCGAGTCGGCCGTCCGCGAGTCGCTGCGGCTGTGGCCGGTGGCCTGGCTGCTCGGCCGCCCGGTGCGCAGGGCCCACCAGGTCGGCGGCGTGCCGCTGGAGCCGGGCGACAGCGTGTCCGTCTGCCCCTACCTGCTCCATCGCGACGAGCGGCACTGGCCGCGGGCCACCACGTTCCGCCCCGGCCGCTGGGACGGTCCCGAGCCGCGCGGCCCCTACCTGCCCTTCGGCGGCGGCCCGTTCACCTGCGCCGGAGCGGGCGTCGCCCAGGCGCTGGCCACCGACCTGCTGGCCGCCCTGACCGACGGCGCCCGCCTGGAGGTGCGCGGCGGCGCCGGGCGGCCGCACGTCGAGGGCATCATCACGCCCCCGCCCTTCCAGCTGCGCCGCACGCCACGCCAGACCTGACCACCAGCGGTTCGTCGAGGAAGGAGGTGATCTCCCATGAGGAAGCTGCTGCGCCGCGTCACCGGCCGCCGGGTCAACCGGCAGGCCTGGTACATCTGGTAACCGAGTCCGAGCGACCGCGCCGGGCCGAGGGCCCGGCGCGGTCACCAGGCCCGCCGGCCGTTCAGGAGGCACGCATGTCGCATGTCGAGGAGACCCTGGCGGCCTACGAAGGCGTCGCCGCCCGCTACGACGAGCTGAACGCGCGGATGGACACCGAGGCGCTGGTGGACCGCTTCGCCGAGGCGGTGGAGCGGCACGGCAACGGGGGGCGGCGGCTGCTGGACGCCGGTTGCGGCACCGGCCGCAGCAGCACGGCGTTCAAGAAGCGGGGATTCGCGGTGACCGGCTACGACCTGTCCCCGGCGATGGTGGCGGCCGCGCGGCGGCGGCCGGGCGCCGACGGCATCCCGTTCCTGGTCGGATCACTCCTGCGCCCTCCGCCGGAACTGTCCGGCTTCGACGTGGTCGCCTGCGTGGACGTGCCCCTGACGTACCTGACGAGCGCCGGCCAATTGCGGCAGGCGCTGGCGGCGGCGCGTGACCGGCTCGCCCCGGGCGGGCTGGTGGTCTTCGACCTGAACACCATCGGCTACTACCGGCGCACGTTCGGCGTCCCGGTGGTCGCCGACCGCGGTGACCGGTACGTGGCCTGGTTCGCGCACTCGCCGCGGATCGAGGCCGACGAGATCGTGATCACCCAGTTCGACCTGTTCGAACGGGCCGGGGCGGGCTGGGAGCGGCTGTCGATGCGGCACGTGCAGCGCCACCACTCCGACCGCACGGTACGCCGGGCCGCCGAGCTGGCCGGGCTGCGCGTGGTGGCCGCGCACGGTCTGGTGGGCACCTCGGTGCGCGACCCGGCCGACGAGGAGGCCCACGACCGCATCCTGTACGTCGCCCGCCCCGCCTGACGTTCGCTATATTCAGAATATGGTGAATCTACCGTCCGTCCTCTCCCTGCGGGGTTGCGACCTGCGTTACGCCGACAGCGGGGGCGGCGGCGTGCCGGTGGTGTTCTCGCACGGCGCCGGGGCCGACCACGTGATGTTCGACGCCCAGGCCCGCCACCTGCGGGCCCGGGGGTACCGCGTGGTCACCTGGGACCTGCGCGGTCACGGCCTCTCCCGCCCGGCCGGCGGGTGCTTCACCGCCGAGCAGGCGATCGCCGACCTGTGCGCGCTGGTCGAGCACCTGGCGCTGGACCGGCCGGTGCTCGTGGGGCAGTCCCTCGGCGGCAATCTCAGCCAGGCCGTCGTGCGGCGGCATCCCGGCCTCGCCCGCGCCCTGGTCGTCATCGGCGCCACGCCGAACACGGCGTCGTTGTCCTGGCGGGACCGCCTGCTGCTGAGGGCGGCCGCGCCGATGCTGATGATGATCCCCGCCGGAAGGCTTCCGCGGCTGATGGCCGACGCCTCCGCGACCACCCGAGCCGCCAGGGACGACGCCCGGCGGGCCTTCGGCCAGGTGCCGAAGAAGGAGTTCGTGCAGGTGTGGCGAGCCACCGTCGAGTTCCTCTCCCCCGACCCCGGCTACCGCACGCCGGTGCCCCTGTGCCTGATCCGCGGCGGACGTGACACCACCGGCGACATCGCCTCGGCCATGCCCAATTGGGCCCGCGCCGAAGGCGTCGAGGAGGTCGTCGTCCCCGGGGCGGGCCACATCGCCAACCAGGACGACCCGCAGGCGGTCAACGAGGCGATCGACGCGTTCCTGTGCACGCTCCCGGCGCCGGGGCGGGCGCGGCGATGAGCGCGCGGCACACGTTCGTCACCTCGGTGGGCGACCTGCTGGCCTCGTGGAACCTGCCGCACGCGACCGGGCGCGTCTACGGGCTGCTGCTCCTCGCCGAGGAGCCGATCTCGCTCGACACCATCGCCGCCGAGCTGGAGCTGAGCAAGGGGGCGGTGAGCACCGCGGTACGGCAGCTCGACTCCTGGGGGCTGGCCAAGGTGATCCCGCAGCCGGGCAGCCGGCGGCTCCTGGTGGAGGCCACCGGGGGGATCGAGTCGCTGCTGGAGGCCAGCCAGGCGCGGGCCAGGACCCTGATCGCCGCCCTGCGCGAAGGCGAGGCCCTGGTGAACGCCGGGCCCGCGCAGGAGCGGCTGCAGGACGTGATCGGGTTGTTCGCCGGTTATGTCGACGTCGGCGGGCAGCTGCTGGCCAGGCACCGGGAGCGACGCCCAGGATCCGACACTGCGCGGCCCTCCTCCGCCGGGTAGGGTCTGCCCCACGAAGTCGATCAAGGGGGACCGGCGGTGGAACTGCCAGACACGCGCCTGGACATGTCCCGGGGCGAGCGGGCCCGCAGATACGGCGACGTCGCGAGCGCGCTGGCGTTGCACAGCGACCGGCAGCTCGGCCAGGCGCTGGAGCAGGCGCGGGTTGTGGGCGCGGGCATCGGCGGCACGTCGGTGCTGCTGGACGTCGAGGGCGTGCCGGTCTTCGCCAAGCGCATCCCGCTGACCGACCTGGAACGCCGGCCGGCCAACGTGATGTCCACCGCGAACCTGTTCGGGCTGCCGCCGTTCTGCCAGTACGGGGTCGCCGCCATCGGCACGCCCGGCTTCGGCGCGTGGCGGGAGCTCGCCGCCGCCGCCATGACGACCGGCTGGGTGCTGGCCGGGCACAGCGCCGCCTTCCCGCTGCTGTACCACTGGCGGGTGCTGCCGGGCGCGCCGCCGCCGGCCGCCGAGCACGCCGACGTCGAGGCGGCCGTGGAGTACTGGGACGGGTCGCCCGCGGTACGGGAGCGCCTGCACGCCCTCGCCCGCGCCTCGGCCGGCATCGTGCTGTTCCAGGAGTTCATCCCCCACGACCTGAACCACTGGCTCGCCGCCCAGGTCGCCGCCGGCCAGGAGGCGGCGACGGCGGCGGCCGCCATGCTGGAGTCGTGCCTGCCGCGCGACGTGGCGTTCATGAACGGCCGGCACCTGATGCACTTCGACGGCCACTTCGGCAACATCCTGACCGACGGCGAACGCCTCTACCTGGCCGACCTGGGGCTGGCGACCTCCTCCCGGTTCGACCTGGCCAAGCCGGAGATCGAGTTCCTGGAGCGCAACCGCACCCACGACACCGCGTACGCGCTGGCGCGGCTGGTCAACTGGATCGTCACCGATGTCTGCGGGGTGCGGTCGCCGAACGGCGCCGTCGAGGAGCGCAACGCGTACATCCGCGCGTGCGCCGAGGGCGCGGACCCCGCCGGCGCGCCCCCGGCCGTGGCTCCGACGATCCGCCGGTACGCTCCCGTGGCGGCGGCCGTGAACGACTTCCACTGGCACCTGTGGGGCACCAGCAGGACGACGCCCTATCCGAGCGAGAAGATCGAACGCGCCCTGAGCGCGATGCGCTGACGACCGGGGCCGAGGTCGCTGGTGACGACCCGGCCACCGGTGTCATACCGTCACATCATGGACGAGCACCGCCAGAGCATCCCCGACGTTCTCCGCCCCGTACGGGACGCCGCCGCGGCCCTGGGCGAAGACCTCACCGACCTGGGCGACGCGCTGCGGGCGTTGCGACGGGTCGAGGTGGAGGTGGAACTGGCGACCGATCTGCTGATGCGGCAGTCCAACGCGAAGGCGAACCAGGCCCGGCAGGAGACGTCCTGACCGGCCCGGCGAAGACGCCGCCGCGCTGTCGCCTGTCCCGCCCCGATGCGGCCGCCGCTCAGCCCCGGCCGGACGCCTGCTTGGCGGCGTACGCCTGCCGCCACTCCTCGGCCGCCTGCAGCATGGCGTGGCCGACGTGGTCGAAGAAGTCGCCGATGTCCTGCAGCCGGGTCCCGGCGGGCGAGGCGGCTCCGAGCATCGCCGCGCCTTGGCGGGCGACGTCGGCCAGCAGCGCGTTCTGGCGGGCGCTGGCCGTCCAGCCGCGGAACCAGGCCTCGGCGTCGATGACGTAACGGTCGCGCCGCCGGCGCGGGTCGCGGTCGCGCCGGATCAGCTCCTGCCGTTCGAGCTCGCCGATCGCCTTGGAGACCGAGGCGGGGCTGACCTGGAGCCTGCGGGTGAGCTCGGCCGCGGTGAGGCTGCCGCTGTCGGTGAGGTAGAGGCTGGCCAGGACGCGGGCGGTCATCCGCGACAACCCGGTGCCGATCATCACCGCGATGAACTCCTCCTCCAGATCGGTGACCGCCTTGCGGTCGCGCGTCCCGGAGGCCGCCGGACGTCTGCGGGCGCGGTCGCGGGTGGCCTGGTGCGCCTGGTCGGCCTGGTAGCCGTCGGGGCCGCCGTTGCGGGCCACCTCGCGCGTGACGGTGGACAGCGGCCGGTTCAGGCGGGCGGCGATCTCGGTCTGGGTCAGCCCTTCGGCCAGCCCCTCGGCGATCTGCCGGCGGTCCTGCTGGGTCAGCCTGCCTCCGGGCATCGGCGGCCCCTTCCTGGTCGTACGCGCAACGGACGGCCGCAGTCTTGCATTCGCCGCCATCTCATTGCAACTCAACCGACTTGCGTTCATCATCATGCCATTGCAATTAACGCTAAATACCTGATGAACAAGCACTTTTCAGTTGACGATTTCGCGAATGCAAGTTAGCTTTTCCGTTGTCGCGAACGTCAAGAATCGCGCCGCCCACCTCTAGACAAGGAACCGACGTGACCGCATCCCAGTCCGCAAAAGCGGCGGTGCTCACCGCCGCGACCCTGGCCGCCACGGCCCTGCCCGCCGCCGCGTCCCCCGCTCCCGGACATGCCGGGGTGCAGCAGGTGCTCGACCGGACGGTGGCCGCCAAGCTCGCGCCCGGCATGGTCGCCGACGTCCGCGACGGCCGCCGCTCCTGGTTCGGCTCGGCGGGCGTGTCCGACACCGGGACCGGACGCGAACGCCGGCAGAACGAGCGGTTCCGCATCGGCAGCACCTCCAAGGCGTTCACCGCCACCGTGGTGCTCAAGCTCGCGGCCGAGGGAAAGCTGAGCCTCGACGACACCCTGGACAGGCACCTGCCCGGCCTGTTCGACGGCAGCGCCTACGAACCCGGCAAGATCACCATCAGGCAGCTGCTCAACCAGACCAGCGGCATCTTCGCCTACACCGACGACGAGAAGTTCGTCGGCACGGGCGGCGGCGAGGAGTGGTTCAAGCACCGCTTCGACACCTACACCCCCGAGCAACTGGTGAGGATCGCTCTGGCCCACCCGCCCACCGGCGAGCCGGGCCGGCGTTTCAAGTACTCCAACACCAACTACATCCTGGCCGCGATGATCGTCGAGAAGGCGACCGGCCGGACGTTCGAGCAGGAACTCGACCGGACCGTCATCCGCCCCCTGAGGCTGAACGGCACCTCCCTGCCCGGCGCCGACCCCGGGATCCGGGGCCCGCACCCCGTGCACTACTCCATCCTGTTCTCCCGCGACCCGCAGCCCACCGTCTACGACGCCACCCGGATGAGCCAGTCCTTCGCCTGGGCCGCCGGCGGCCTGATCTCCACCACCACCGACCTCAACCGCTTCTTCGCCGCCCTGTTCGGCGGGCGCGTCCTGCCGGGCGCGCAGTTGCGGGAGATGCTCACGACCGTCTCCACCGAGGGAGCCGGCTGGATCCCCGACACCCGGTACGGCCTGGGCGTCTTCGAACAGAAGCTGCCCTGCGGCGCCAGTGTGTGGGGCAACGGCGGCGCCACGTACGGGTCGTGGAACTACAGCATGGGCACCCGCGACGGCAAGCACCGCCTCACCACGCAGGTCAACGGCGACTGGGCGCCCCTGAGCGTCTTCAACGACGCCCTGGCCGCCGAGTTCTGCCCCTCCCCCGCCGCTAATGGATCTTGAGGCATTCGAACATATGGTAAAAAAGGGAGTTAGATCATGACCGAAATGCCAGCAGATTGAAGGATGCCTGTGCTCAGGAAGACCCTCACGGCCGCCGCGTTCACCCTCGTCGCCGCCACCTCCCTCATGGCGATCCCGACGGCCGCCAGCGCGGACGTCTACTGCGGCGACGGCTACAAGGTCGTCCACCAGAGCGAGATGCACAACTACACCAAGGTCTGGGGGACGGTGTACCTGACCTACAACAGCAGCACCGGCAAGAACTGCGTGACGGTCGTCAAGAGCAACTACGTCGGCACCAGCACCTGGACCAACGTCACGCTCACCGTCCAGGGCGGTAGCAGCTACGGCGTGAGCGAGACCGTCAAGTACTACGGCGGCCCGGTCTACGCCGGCGCCAAGGGCGCCTGCGTGAAGTACTCGGCCGTCATCGAGGCCCCCAGCGGCGCCCGCGCCATCGGCGGACGCTCCACGTGGGGCAACTGCGGCTGACCCGAACGGACCCGATCCGTCCACGCGGAGGGTAGGGGGGCGAGGAAGTAGGCGGGCTGGTGTTGAAGTTGCGATCAGGGTTTCCCGCCGCGTACTGGTCAACGCTGGCGACCGCCTCCCGCCAGTCGGCGCGTAGTGTCGCCGCCGAGCTCCGCCACGACCTTGCCACCCGGATCGGCTCTCCGGCCTGGCGGTCTCCCGCCAGCGTCAGGAAGGTGAACGCGTCACCGACATGACGCAGGCGGATCAACTCCCGTTGTGCCACAGCACAAGATCGTCTAGCGTGGACCGGTGCCAGGAAGCAACGCGACGCCCTGGACGGCCTCCTACACTCGCCAGGTCGCCGAGAACATCCGCCACCACCGCAGACGCCAGGGCTTATCCGTGCAGAACGTCGCCGACCGGTGCGCGGCCCAGGGCTACCCGCTGCAGCGCAACCACCTCACCAAGCTGGAGTCCGGCCACCGCGCCTCCCTGACCGTCGCCGAACTGCTCGTGCTCGCCCACGCTCTCACCGTGCCGCCCGTGCTCCTGCTCGCCCCGCTCGGCCGCTCCACCGACACGGTGGAGATCCTGCCCGGCGTCGACGCCGACCCCGGCGAGGCCGTCTTCTGGCTCGACGGCACAGCGCCGCTCCCCGACACTCCGCCCGACGACGGGGCCGGCGCCCGCGCCGAACTCCAAACCCTACGCGCTCACCGGACCTTGGTCGGCGAGTGGAGCGCCCGCGCCCGCGCGGCTGCAGCAGCCCGCGGCCGCGCGGGCGACGAGAACGAGCCCTACCGGGACGCGTGGCGGACAGCGGCGCACGACCACGCCGAGCAGGCCGACCACGCCGCCGAACGCATCAGCCACCTCCGCGACAACATGAGGCTACGTGGCCTGCCCCTGCCCGACCTGCCGCCCGGCCTCATCCACCTCGACCTGCGGCCCGAGTAGACGACGCGCGGGCACCGACAGCTCGACCTCGATCGACTCCCACGGCGCCCCGAGCTTCACCAGCTCCGGCAGGACCTCCCGCCGCCGCATGTCGAGCACTGCCACCCCGAACGGCGGCTCGGCGAAGTAGCGGTAGGCGGCCGTGGGCAGCGCCACCGGCACGCATCCCTCCTCGACCACTCTGGCGAGCAGCTGCTCCAGCATGCGCCGCTCGACCAGGTGTCGGCCGAGCTGGCCGGGCAGGTGGCGCCGGATCGGGCGGCCCCGGGTGGTGGTCTACTGCTCCGGGCCTTACTGCAACACTCGAAGATCGCGGCTGCCGCGTTCGTGCGGCTCGGCTAGGCCCTCCACTCAGGTTGCTGCGACCGCCCGAAAGCCAGAGTTATGTTCGGGAGCGGTACGCATGGGTCACAACATGGCAATACTGCTCGGTAGTCGCGGCGACATCGTCCGTCACTGCAGGTTCTTCTGGGCACTCCTCTCCCAGGCGGTGTTGGTGTCGAGCTCGGGCGGGGAGCCGACGAAGGCCGTACGAGCCTCGGGGTTGTCCTGGAGCGTGTACATGAGCCACGCCGTCACGTATCCGAGAGGCCCGCTCCCCGCACCCTTGATCATGGTGTGGGAGCCGTCCTTGAGTATCGCCATGGCGGCAGGTCCGGGGACGCTGTCGTAGTACGTCTGGACGGCCCGGTAGGGCGACAGCAGCAGGTCGCGGCCACCGCTGGCGAAGAAGACCGGGCAGGTGAGCTCCTCCACGTGCATCTCGCCGATGGTGGCGGCGGCCCAGGGGGCGGGCAGGGAGACGGCGACGACCGCCCTGATCAGGCCGCCGGAGTGGTTCGCGGCGTTGATCGCGCCCATGGCGCCCTGGGAGGAACCGATCGCGCCGACCCTGGTCAGGTCGAGCTTGCCGTGGAACACGCTGGCGGGATCGGCGTCGGCGTCCACCAGCAGACGGACGCCGGCGAGCATCTCGGTGCCGGAGCCGGTCGAGCCCGAGGTGGCGGCGATGACCACGAATCCCCAGGAGGCGAGCTGGTTCGAGATTCCGGGGAAATCCTCGGGCGTGGTGTTGGTGCCGTTGCCCCAGGTGACGACGGGGTGGCGGAAGCCGCCCGCGCCGAGGTCGGCCGGGTAGTGCAGGCGGTACGCGGTGCCGACCTGGGCGGTGGTCACGGCCCAGGGGCCGGGGGCGGTGTAGCTGGTCTCGACGGGGAAGCAGGACAGCAGGAGGAGGGCGGTGGTCACGATGCGGCTGATCATGCGTCCTGCACCGCCTGCTCACGCCGGGCCTGCAGCTCCTGCTGGACGCGCTCCACGTCGGGCGTGTACGTGCGGTAGAGCAGGCTGAGAAAGGCGCCGTTTGCCAGCATCAGGATCACGAGCACCCAGAGGAAGACCGCCTGGAGCCCGATCACGTCGCCGAGGAAGCCCGCGCCGAGGCTGAAGACGGCCCAGGCGATGGCCTCGAAGATGTTGATGTAGACGGTGAAGGCCGACCCGCGCAGCTCGGGCGGGGTGATGGCCATGACCATCGGCCGGTTGATGCCGGGGTTGACGCCCTGCATGCCGCCCATCAGCGCGAAGAAGACCGAGAAGAGCGCGATGGAGCCCAGGTCGAACTGGGTGCCGACGAACGCGGCCGCCGCGAAGCCGAACTGGGCGCCCTGCAGGACCGCGACGAGGCCGTGACGCGGGCTCCGCCGGATCGCCCAGTCGGCCATGAAGCCGCCGGCGAAGTTGCCGAGGAAGTAGCCCACGCCGTACGGCAAGAGCACGACCGAGGCGACGGCGGTGGTGTAGCCGTAGACGTCGACGAGGAAGACCACGGCGAAGACTCCGAGGAGCAGATGCCCGGACAGCAGCCGGGACCCCAGCAGGATGAGGAAGCTGGGGATGCGCAGCAGGGACAGGGCGCGGCTCCAGGTGAGCTCTCCTTCGCGGGTACGCGCGTCCAGCCCGGCCAGCCGGGGCTCGGTCGCGCCACGGCCCGGGTCGCGGAACCAGAGCCAGATGGCCGCTCCGAGCAGCATGTTGAAGGCGCCGATGCCCCACAGGCCCCACCGCCAGCCGTCGTCGACGTTGGCGAGCTGCCCCTTGATCGGCCCGAGGACGGAGGCCACCAGGGCGAGCACACCGTACAGGAGACCGACGGCGCGGCCGCGGGAGGCTTGGTCGAACAGGTCGCCGATGATCTCGGTGACGATGGGGTGGGCCGCGGCGTATCCCGCTGCCAGGATGGTGAAGAAGATCAGTAGCTGGGCGAAGTTCTGGGAGAAGCCCGCGGCGATGCCCCAGACGCCCCATAGGCCGATGGAGACGGCCAGTACGGCCCGCCGCGACCAGCGCCGGGCGGCCCAGACCCACAGCGGGCCGCTGAACGCGCCCACGATCTTGCCGGCTGCGGTGAGGACGCCGAGCGCGCCGAGGGAGAGCCCGAGCGCCTGCCTGATGACGGGGAAGAGCGCCGAGGCCAGGCTGGCCTCCGTGCTGTCGACGAGCACGGCTCCGCCGAGCAGCGATAACTGCCGCCAGCGACCCCGGATGATGATGGGCGCGTCCTCGATAATCTTGGACATGACGCCACCTCTTTCTGTGTGGGAGGAGAGGGTGTTGAAGCTGGTGGCGGGGATGCCGCCCCGCCACCAGCGGCAGAGTCAGAGCTTGGCGAGCTCTTCGGCGATGGCCCGGACCTTCGCCGGGGGGAACGAGCCGCCGGCCATGGCGGCCAGGTCGAGCAGCGGCGTCCCGGCCACCAACTGCAGGATCTCGCTGTCGACGATCCCCGGCAGATGCCTGGCCAGCACGTCGGCGGCCTGCGGATCAGCGATCAGCGTCCTGAGCGGGTCACGCACCGACAGCCTGCCCTCGGGGAACTCCTGCGGGGTGGGGAGCGGCGCGGCGAAGCTCGTGGCCTGCGCGCGCTGGGCGCGCACGAGCAGGTGGTCGGCGGTGACCTCGCCCGTCTCCGGCAGGCCGAGCCGCTCGAACTGGCTGGGCGGGGCGTCGTTGGCTCGCATCGCCTCGACGAGCAGCGCGGCCATCCGCAGCTCCACCTCGTCGTCGACGATCGGTTCGAGCTGCTCGGGGTCGGTCTCCAGGTCGAACAGGAGCGTGCCCATGTGGAAGGGGTTGATGAAGCTCCGGCCCGGCACGCGCACGGTCCGCACGCCTTTGGTGAAGGGGAACGGCTCGGCCAGCTCCATGTCGGCCAGCTCGGCGGGGGAGAAGCGGCCGCGCATGTGGGTGGGCATGAGCGTGTGCTCCAGCAGGGGCGCGTTGTCCGCCGTGCCGGGGGCGCGCATGTAGACGTAGCGGCCGTCGGTGACGTTGACGTGGCCGCCGTGCGCGCCGAACAGGCCGGCCTGCCGTACCGGGCCAGCCTGCAGCGGCAGGCCCTGCATGGCGTCGGGGATCTCCACGCCGAAGTAGTCGAGCAGGGTGGGCGCCAGGTCGATGGTCTGCACGAGGGCTTCGCGGCGCTCGCCGGCGGACCGGGTGCGGGGGTCCCAGACGAACAGCGGCAGCCGCACGAGCTCGTTGTACCAGGGCTGCACCCACTTGGCCCACCAGTTCTTCTCGCCGAGCATGAAGCCGTGGTCGGTGTTGACGATGAGCAGCGTGTCGTCCCACAGGTCCAGTTCGTCCATGAGGTCGAGCACGCGGCCGAGCGAGTGGTCGCACATCGACAGCAGCGCCGCGTACTCGTACCGGGCGTGCCGCACCTGGTCAGGGGTCTCGGTGACGCGCTTGTAGTCGGGCCAGTCGAAGTGCGGGCCGTCGTAGTCGTGCGGGTAGAGGTCCTTGAACCGCTGGTGGCTGAAGAACGGCTCGTGCGGGTCGAAGGTCTCGATCTGCAGGAACCAGCGCTCCTGGTCGGCGTTGGTGCGGATGAACTCCAGTCCCGCGTCGAAGGTGCGCGTCTGCGAGTGGCGTTCCACGGTGTCCATGTACTGGCGGTTGATCCAGTCCTGCCGGTAGCCGTCGCGCCGCATGCGCTTGACGTCCTCGGGCATCTCCGGATCGGCCACGTGGCCCTTCCAGGGATCGCCCTCCTGGCCGCGGAAGAACTCCCAGGTGGTGTAGCGGTTGTGATAGGTCGCGCCGCCGTCCTCCCAGTAGTGGTAGTGGTCGCTGACCAGATGTGTGTAGACGCCGTGCTGGCCGAGCAGCTCCGGCATCGAGTCGTCGAACGGCTCCAGCGGGCCCCAGCTGCGGTGCAGGAAGTTGTAGCGTCCCGTGTGGAGCTCCCTGCGCGCGGGCATGCATGGCAGCGATCCCGCGTAGCAGTTGTCGAACGTCGCGGCGCGCTCCGCCAGGCGGGCGAAATTCGGCGCGTGCGTCCAGTCACCTCCGTAGGGCGGCAACATGTGCCTGTTCAGGCTGTCGAACATCACCATGATCGCTCTCATCTGGCCTCCAGCCATGTCTTGGTCTCCTCCAGCCATGCCACCCACCGGTCCACCCCGGCCGCGCCGTACTCGTGCAGGCGGTCGAAGGTCGCCTGGGCCAGCTCCTGGTCCAGTTCGGGCAGCGGATCCTCGAAGCGCATCGTCCGGCCGCGGTCACGGTTGCGGGTGATCTGCGCACGCCGGTAGCCGAGCTCGGTGTCGATCATCCGGAGTGCCGCCTCGCGGTCCAGCGCCACCGTGAAGCCGAAGCGGGTCAGGAAGTCGGCGTCCTGGAAGCGGCTGGTCGGCTCGTACGGCGAGCGCACCCACTGCATCAGGACCTCGCGCCCCCGAGGGGTGAGGCGGTAGACCTTCGCGTCCGGTCTGCCCTCGCGCGGGTCCACCTCGAACTCCACCCAGCCGTCCGTCACCATCCGGCTGAGCAGCCGGTAGATCTGGCTGTGGTGTGCGCGCGAGCGCACGAACTGGCCCTCGGTCTCGACCCATTTGCGCAGGTCGTAGCCGCTGTAGGGGCGCATGCTCAGCAGGGCGAGCAGGACGAACTCGAATCTCACCGACTATCTCCTATGTGCGGATGCACTTATGTGAGTTGATTCATATACTCTGCCCATGGAGCCGTCAATGACCTGTTGCAGCCCCTCCACCGGTGACGCGCCGCGGCCCCCGACGCCCGTGACCCCGTCGGTCGCCCCGGTCGCGCACGACGACGTGCCGCTTCCCGGCGGGTCCTTCCTCATGGGTGACGCCCACGGCGAGGGCTATCCCGCCGACGGCGAGACTCCCGTCCATGAGGTACGGCTGGAGCCCTTCCGCGTCGACGTCACCGCGGTCACGGTGGAGATGTTCGCGGCCTTCGTCAGCGACACCGGATACCGCACCGAGGCCGAACGCGCGGGCGCGTCCTCCGTCTTCCGCCTCGCCCTGGCTGCCTCGCGCCACGACGTGCTGGGGATCGATCCGGCGGTGCCGTGGTGGGTCGTGGTCTGCGGCGCGGACTGGCGTCACCCCTTCGGGCCGCTGTCACGAGCCGAGCCCGATCACCCCGTGGTCCACGTGTCGTGGGACGACGCCGCCGCGTACTGCGCGTGGGCGGGCAGGCGGCTGCCCACCGAGGCCGAATGGGAGTACGCGGCGCGCGGCGGCCTGGCAGGGCAGCGCTTCGCGTGGGGGGAGGAGCTGAACCCGGGGGGCGCGTGGATGTGCAACATCTGGCAGGGGCGCTTCCCCTCCGACAACACGGCAGAGGACGGCTGGCTGGCGACCGCTCCCGTTCGGTCGTACCCGCCCAACGGCTTCGGCTTGTATGAGATGACGGGAAATGTCTGGGAATGGTGTGCCGACTGGTTCGGCGCGACCTACTACGAAGAGTCACCTTCGGTCGATCCCCGCGGCCCTCGGACGGGGGACCGCCGGGTGATCAGGGGTGGGTCCTACCTCTGCCACGACTCCTACTGCAACCGCTACCGCGTCGCCGCTCGCTCGGCCAACACCCCGGCCTCCAGCAGCGGGAACTGCGGCTTCCGAACCGTGGCCGCCCTGGGCGGCGGGCCTGACCGGGGCAGGACGAGCGCTGGGCAAAGCTTCCCGGCATCGGGGTGATGGGCGGTCAGCGGCGACGCGCCCTCACCGCGTTTGCCATGCGTACCGGCAGCCTGTCGAATCCCGCATGCCGGCCGTTCTCGTAGCGCCGGGTGGCCCCTCCGCACAACTCGGGGCCCACTCCGGTTCCGTCCTCTCAGAACAGCGTCCGCGCTAGGTTTTGCGACATGACCGAGTTCGCGGACCCCGCCGCCGCTGTCGAACAGTTCGATTGCCCGATGTGCGAGGCGCCCGCGGGCAGCACCTGCCGGACACGGGGCGGCAAGGTCGCGCCCAAGTACCACACGCCTCGCTTCATGCTGGTGCCGCAGTTGCGTACTGAGTTGGAGGTGCGCACTCCCCCCGAGCGCGGGCCCGGCCGCGTCTGGCAGGTGGGACCGGCCCTGGACGCTGTAGCGCCTGCGGCCGCGAGGAGGCCGACCCGGGTGGGCTATGCCCGGTGCAGCACGGCGCAGCAGGAGCTGGACAGTCAGCTCGACGCTCTGAAGGAAGCGGGCTGCGAACCGATCTTCGCCGAGAAGATCAGCACGCGCATCAAGCTGCGGCCGGAGTTCGCCAAGGCGATGGACTACGCCCGCACCATCAAGCAGGCCGTCCCGCATCAGCGGGTGATTTTTACCGTGCATGAGATGAAGCGCCTGGGGCGGGGTGCCGCCGAGCTGCTCGCCATCGCCGAGGAACTACGCCGCCACGATATCGAGCTGGAGTTGCTGAGCGGCCCGCTGCAGGGCATCTACAACCCCTCAGGGCACGGGGCGGCGTTGTTCGCCTTCTTCGCCGGCATGGCCGAGTCCGAGCGGGAGCACATCCGGGAGAAGTCCCTCGAGGGCCAGGCCTCAGCCCGCGAGCGCGGCCGGCACGGCGGCCGCCCCAAGGTGTTCGACGACGACATGATCGCCTATGCCCGGTCGCTGCGCGCCCGAGGCGTGGCGGTCCCCGACATCGCCCGCAAGCTGGTCATCCCCTCGGGCAAGAACAAGGGCCGGCATCCTTCGGTGGCCAGCATCTACCGGATGCTGGCCGATGACGGCGAGGTTCCAGCCAGGAGCTGATCACCTCGCCGCCGGGTAGGGATCAGCCGGCCTGGTGGCCGACGGGCACCACGGCGATCGTCGCCCCGGCCGAGGATCCGGGCACCAGGCGGACCGTGTCGCCCGGTTGCGCCGAGGCAAGCTCGTGAGGATCGGCCAGACGGGCGCTGTGATAGAGGACACGACGATGCACGTCATCCAGGAGGATCTGCCGGCCACCAGGAGCGGTGGCGAGGCGAAGACAGGCGTGAACCATTTCGGTCTGGCGCGACAAGAGTACGTGTGACCGGCATACGCCAAGAAGGGGTCGACATGCATGACCCCATACGCGACGTCATCAAGGCTGACGATGCGACCCTCATCGAGAGGTCGCTGAACGAGCCGGAGACCTTCGCCGTTTTATTCGACCGGCATGCGCCGTACCTCCATGGCTACGTGGTCCGGCGACTGGGTCCCAGCCAGGCCGAGGACGTCGTGGCCGACACCTTTCTGACCGCCTTCCAGCGCCGGGGCGATTACGACAAGGCCCGCGCCAACGCCCGCCCATGGCTGTACGGCATCGCCTCCAACCTGATCGGCAAGCATCGGCGCACCGAGATGAGCCTCTACCGCGCCTACATCCGCAGTGGGGTGCATCCGGCGGAGGTGTCCGGCGCACCGGTTGAGGACGGGGTCGGCACCCTGGCCGTCAACCGGCCGCTGGCACGGGCGTTGCTGAAACTCAATCGAGCCGATCGCGATGTGCTGCTGCTCGTCGCCTGGGCCGAACTGAGCTACCAGGAGGTCGCGGACGCACTTGCCATCCCTGTGGGAACCGTGCGCTCGCGACTCAACCGGGCCCGCACCCGGGTTCGTCAGGCACTAGAACGAGGAGCAGAATGATGGACGAGCTCAAAACCATGTGGGTGACTCCCCCGGGCACTCCGGACGACCTCGCCGGAGCGCGGCGGCGGCTGCTGGACGGAATGGACGGCCCGCCCGTGCGCCGGCGCATCTTCGGGGGAGCCCGGGCGATCTTCACCGGTCCACGGCTGCTGGTCGCGGCCGGCGTCGCGATGGCCGCTGTCGCCGCACCGCTGGTGATCGGGGACGGCGAGCCCGCTTACGCGGTGGCGAAGAACCCCGACGGCACGCTGATCGTGACGATCAACGAGCTGCAGGATCCCGAAGGCTTGCAGGCCGCGCTGAACGCCCAGGGCATCAAGGCCGACGTCACCTACAACCCACGGGACAAGAAGTGCGCGTCCGGCCGGTTCGTCGGCGCGGACTACATGTACGGCTCGCCTAACCCCGAGAACTTGACCGCGGAGCAACGTAAGGAGTTCTACCGGCCAGAGAACTGGCGGTCCAGGGACGTCACCCGCCCCATCTCCAAGGACAAGTTCAGGATCTCCCCAAAGTTCATGAGGACCGGAGAGACCCTGGTGCTGGAGTTCAGGCTCGGCAACGATCCGGGGGTCAGCTGGAGCCTGGGGGCCTGGCTGGCCAAGGCGGGTAGCTCCGTGATGCCCTGCACGCTCGTGGATGAGGGAGGGCAGGACAAGGAGCACGCCGAGGAGATGGCGGGAGGCTGACAGTGAGGCTCCTGCGGGACGACCATGGTCCCGCAGAGTGCAGGCCCGCGCCGACCAACCGGTGTGCCAGCGTCTTCACTCACCGCAGTGGATCGGCGACGACCTCCAACTCCAGGTGGCGGTTCATGTCGAGCTCGAAGCGCCCGTACAGGTTCAGGTGCGACCAGAACAGGGCGCTCAGCCCTCGCCGGTCGGCCGGGCTCAGCTGCTTGGTCCAGGCCGGATCGCGCAACACCATCTGGATCAGGTGCGTGTTGAGGTAGGTGATGGCGGCGGCCAGCAGGTGCAGCGCCAGCGCGGAGACCTCGGCGTGCTCGCGGTCGTCGCCGGTCAGATCCCCGGCCTTGCCGTAGAACAGGTCCTTGCTGGCGGAATTGAAGTTCTCCACCACGTTCAGGCCCTCGCCGATCTCGCGCCAGAGTTCCTCATCCGAGAGGTACTCACAAATGAAGATCGTCCTGATGACGCGGCCCAGCTCCTCGATCGCCTGGTAGGTGGGGGGTGCTTGGGACCGCCGCGGGTGAAGCGGCGCCCGGAGCGCACTGCCCTCGTCTACGTCAGCTGACCGTCGCTGAGAGCACACCACCCCGGGCCGTCGAGGCAGGCCATCGTATGAGACCCAGCCGTACCGCACCACGATGTTGGCTTGGCCGGCGGCTGGGGCCCAGGTCCGCTTCTCCCGTGCACAGCCATGGCGGCCCTGCCTGCCCCTCAGCGCAGGAACCGACGGTCCACAGCAGGATGGTCTCGCGCCGCCAAGGAGGGGTGCTCAGTGGAGCCGGCGGACGGAACGACCGGGCCGGGCACCAGTGGGCCGCCCCTCATCGATCACCCAGGTGCCGGCCACCATGACAAAGGGAATGCCCGCGGGGGCCGCCGAGGTTCGTCGTACGTCGCCACCTCGCCGACCGTTTCGGGGTCGAAGAGCACGAGGTCGGCCAGGTATCCGGGCTTGACCAGACCACGGGTGGCGAGCCCGAGGCGGCGGGCGGGCCGTGACGTCATCTTCGCGACGCATTCCTCCAGGGTCAGCAGGTTGAGTGCACGGACGTAACGGCCAAGAAGGCGAGGGAAGGTGCCCCACGCGCGAGGGTGCGGCCGAGTTCCCGCGAGCAGCCCGTCACTGCCTACCGTGTGCGCGGGGTGGCGCATGATGGCACGCACGTTCTCTTCGTGCCCTACGTGCTGGAGGCATGTGGTGCCGAGCCGGTCGCGGACGAGCAGGTCGAAGTACACGTCCGCGGCCGCTCGTCCCTCCCGTGCGGCAAGGTCGGCGAGCGTGGCGCCCACGTAGGGCTGGTTGGCGGGATCCCGGACACCGCTGATCCGGACGGTGCTCCAGTCGACCGGTACGCCGTGGCACCCGTCGGAGCCGCGCTCTTCCAGATCCCGTCGGAGCCGCATACGAGTCGGGAGGTCCTGCAACCGGTCGATCAACGCCCGCGGACCGCCCTCGGCCGCCCAGTTCGGCAGCAACGCGGCAAGAGTGGTCGAACCTGCGGTGTAGGGATAGCTGTCCATGCTGATGTCGCAGCCGTCGGAGAGGGCGTCGTCGATCAGGCGCAGGAGGTCGGCGGCGCGTCCGGCGTTGTCGGGAAAGTTCATCATGGTGTGCGCGAGGTGGAGGGGGCAGCTTGCACGCCGCGACACCTCGATCATCTCGGCGTAGGCGGCGAGGGCGTCCCGGCCGTAGCTGCGGTGGTGCGGGCTGTGGTAGCCGCCGTGGGCCGCGACCACGCGGCACAGTTCCACCAGTTCCTCCGTGTCGGCGTACATGCCGGGCGGGTAGGTCAGGCCGGACGACATGCCGACGGCTCCCTGCCGCATTCCCTCGGCCACGAGTTCGCGCATCATGTCGAGTTCGCCGCTGGTCGGTGGCCGGTTCTCCCAGCCGAGGACGAGCGCGCGCACCGTCCCATGCGGGATCAGGTAGGCGGCGTTGACGGCGATGCCCTCGTCCAGCCGGTCGAGGTAACCGCCCACGGTGCGCCAGTCCCAGTCGAGAGCCTCGGGATCGCCGTTCCAGCCGGCGAGCTGGATCCGCAATTGCCGGAGAGTCGTGTCGTCGACCGGCGCGTAGCCGAGGCCGTCCTGACCGAGGACCTCGAGCGTCACACCCTGCGCCGCCTTCGCCACATGATGCGGGTCCGTGAGGAGGGCGAGGTCGGAGTGCGCGTGCATGTCGATGAAACCCGGCGCCAGTACGAGCCCGTCGACGTCCATCACGCGTCCGGCGCCCGCCGTTGCCTGCCCGGGTTCCGTGATTTCGGTGATCATGCCGGCCTTCGTGACGACGTCGGCGCGGTATGAGGGCCGGCCGTCCACGACCCGGGCGCCACGGAAGGTGTAGTTCACGAGTCCATCACCTCAGAACAGCGTACGGATGTAGTCGACGACGACGCCGTCCTCGACCACGGGGATCAGAGGCCACTTGTCGAAGACCGTGCAGGGGTGCGAGAGGCCGCAGCCCACCCAGTCGCCGACCTGGAGCTGCGTGTCTCCCGCTACGGCGACAAAGGCGTGCTGATCGTTGAGTGATACGACCTCCAACCCCTTGCCCGGCATCGAGCAGCCATCCGAACGGCGGATCTCGCGGGGGACCGGCAGCCCCACATCGAAGGAAGCGTCCCTCTTGCCGAAGTCCAGCAGCGCCAGGCCCGGCTCAGGGCGGGAGATCACCTGGCTCCACAACAACAGCGCGGGACGCAGCGCGTCCGCCGTCACGCCACGTGCGGACGGCCCGACCCCGGCATGGAAGCCGTCGTCATGGGTCGCATATGCACCGCTGCGCAGCAGAGCGGCGGGTCATGGTGACGCCGCAGATGACCATCTCCGACACCCGCGCCGGGTGGGCTTGGGCGTAGGCAAGCATCAGTGTGGATCCCCACGACCCGCCATAGAGCAGCCATCGGTCGACACCGAGATGCTCGCGCAGCCGTTCCATGTCAGCGATCAGGTGCTGGGTGGTGTTGGTGCTCAGGTCGACTGCCGGGTCGCTGGCGTGCGGCTGTCCGCCGGTTCCTCAACCCCGGAACCGCCGTTCGTGCCGGAAGCCCCGCGAACTCGCGAGGAGCACAGCAGGATCCCCGGCACGAGGTTCCTGAGAGCTTCCTGTTCTTCGTTCTCGAAGCCAATCAGGTGCACACAGCAATGATCAATTGCCATGGTTAGCGCTTCCGCGTGCGATTCCCGCCAACTGAAGCGCTAACTCACAGCCACCGCGCGCTAACGATTGCTTCAGCGCCCAGGCCGATGACAGAACGTAGCAGTGATTACAGAGAGCTACTTTGGAGCTGGTCGCACGGACCCGAGCGGGGGCCGATCTTCGCGTTGACGGTGAAGACCCCAGGGAAGCGGCAGCATCCCCGACGTCTACCTCGCCACCGCACAAGGGATGGCGTTGAGGGTGAAGGTCGCGGGGACGCCGTTGGTGCCCTGGGCCGAGGAACCGTTGAGGCCGAAGCTCACCGTGCCGCCGGCCGGGATGGTCGAGGTCCAGGACTCGTTGGTCACGGTGACCTGCCGGCCCGACTGCGTGGCCTTGGCGTTCCAGACGCTGTTGATCGTTTGAGCGGCCGGGAAGGCGAACCGCAACGTCCAGCCGCTGATCGCAACGGCGCCGTTGTTGCGGATCGTCACCTCGGCGTTGAAGCTCGACCCCCAGTCGGACAGCCCGTACGAGACCGTGCAGGCCGAGGTCGTGGGAGTCACCGTGGGAGTGGGGCTCGACGTCGGGGTGACCGTCGGGGACGGGCTCCCGGTCGGGGTGACCGTCGGCGAAGGGCCGGGGCCGTTCCTGGCGGCCTGGCGGTCGGAGTGGGCGCGGAAGGCGGCCAGTTCGGGAGCTCCCTGGGCGACGCCGAACTTGCCGTCGATCTGCCGGTCCTGGTACCACCAGAACCCCGTCCCGTCACCGCCCTCCGCCTCGAAGGTCTGGAAGATCGCGTTCCACCACTGCGTGCGGTCCACGTTGTGCACGTTGAACTCACCCAGGTAGAACGGCTTGCCGATGACGTCGTGCGACTCGCGGATCCAGGTGCGCACCAGCGCCTGGGTCTCCTCGATGCTCAGATCGGCCCAGTCCTCGGTCGGGTAGGGGTGCGCCGAGGCGAAGTCGATGTAGGGCGACTGGTGGATGTAGACGAAGGGGTTGCCCTCGTCGCCGCCGAAGCCGAACCGCGTCTCGTGCGCCTCCAGGCCGGTGCCGAGCAGGTGGTTGGCGTCGATGCCTTTGATGAAGGCGCCCATCTCGTCGACCCACTTGCGCAGGGTGTGGCCGGACTTGTTCTCCTCGGGGCTGACGTCCTGGTAGCGCGGCTCGTTCATCAGCTCCCAGGCGGCGATGGCCGGCTCGTCCTTGTACTTCACGCCGCTGTAGTGGTTGGTCCGGTTGAGCACGTAGCTGACGTAGTTCTTGTAGGAGGTGAAGCAGCCGCCGCAGCGCGTCTTGTCGAAGAAGGCCGCGCGGCCGGGGTGCCCGCCGGACAGGCCCTCCCACCGGAGCCGGGTGTCGATGCCGCCGTAGGCCTCCCAGTAGTTCTCGAAGACGGGCAGCAGCTTGACGCCGTGCCGCTTGGCCGACTCGATGACGTAGTCGAACAGGGCGAACTGCTGCTCGTTGTAGACGCCTTTCTCGGTTTCGAAGCCGTGCCAGCTCTCGTGGTTGAACAGCCAGGTGCGCAGCACGGTCACCTTGTCCGCCTGGAGGCGGGCGAAATGGGCGTCGATGCGGGCCTTGTCCATGTACTGCGTCTCGGTGTCGCCCGAGGCGCTGCCGTACGTGAAGAGGTCGTAGGTGTTGGCGCCGGCGAAGAAGAAGGTCTTGCCGTCGAGACAGAAGTGCACGCCGCAGCGGTAGGCGAACCCGGGCGGAGCGGCGGCGGCCGCGGAGGGCCGAAGCGCGAGGAGTCCGGCTCCCGCGACGGCCAGAGCGATGACCGCAGCCCACACGATGGGGCCGCGTGCTACAGGGGGGTGGGCGTTCATACCTCCAGTGAAATTCTTAACCAGTTAAGTTTCAAGGGGTCAGACTAATTCAATGTGGTATTCGTGTGCCCCTTCTGGAGCGATCCAAATCAGGCTCGACCCGAAACACGTCGCCATCGACCCAGACCTGTGCACCCGCGGGAGGGCGGCTGCCCCAGAAAGACAACTGCCGCTTCCACCTGCACCGGCCCCTTCACTCACCAGATAATTCCGGGATATCGACCATTGATTTCAGCCTCTTCTCCAGCGCGGATCACATCGAGCCTGAATTCGTCGGCAGAATGACCGAACGGTGAGGACGGAGCGGACGACATTGTCAGAGCTTCCCATGACCTCCACACAGGCTGCGGGAGCCGTCGGTGGCGTGTTCGCGCGCGGGCGCGACGGTCCCGGCGTCGGTCTGCCAGTTCCCGGCCGTCAGCGCGGCGGGTCTCATGGTGTGCTCCTCGGCGGGTTCAGGACGAGAGCGGCGGCCCCGAGCAGTCCGGCGTCGCGGCCCAGGCGCGTGGGCTCCGCCCGCAGGCGGCGGGGGAAGCTGAAGCCGGCGTTCTCCCTCACCGCCCGCCCGAGCGGGCCGAACAGAGTCGGCCCTGCGGCGGCCACGCCCCCTCCGATGACGACGTGGTCGAGGTCCAGCAGGACGGCTGAGCTGAGGATGCCGATGGCGAGCGCCCTCGCCGCGCGCTCGAAGGCCCGGGTGGCGATGACGTCCCCGGCCGCCGCGTTCGCCGTCAGGTGCTTGGCGTCAGGCCCGTCCCAGCCCTGGTCGCGGGCCCAGGCTGCCATGTTGGGACCGCTGGCGTAGATTTCGACGCAGCCGGTCGCGCCATACGGGCAGAGCGGTCCCCCGGGGTCTGCGGCGAGGTGGCCGATGTGCCCGGCGTTGCCGGTCGGCCCGGTGTACGGCAGGCCGTCCAGGACGATGCCGCCGCCCACGCCCGTCGAGACCACCAGGCCGAGCATCGCGCGTGCGGTACCGGAACCGCCGCGCCACCACTCCCCCAGGGCCATGCACTGGGCGTCGCCGGCCAGGCGCACCGCACGCTCGGGCAGCGTCTCCTCCACCGTCTTGACGGGCACGACCCGGGTGATCGCCTCGATCACGTCCAGCAGTGTCCGCTCGGCCAACACGGCGGGTTCGAGCAGCAGCTCAGCGCGGGCCAGCAGCTCGCCATCGGCCGAGACGGCCGCCGCGGCGAACTTGGTGCCGCCGAGATCCAGCGCCGGCACGGTCATGGTCTCGCCTCGTTGACGCAGCGCAGGACCGGGTGGCCGACCAGGGCAGCCGGGTCCAGCTCGCGTTCGGTGGCCACGTGGAAGGTGATCGACTCGCCGGGCAGGAGCGTGACGAGCTGCTCGTCCACGGTGGCCGCCGGGTCGAGCCGGTCGGGGAAGAGCGCCAGTTCCCGCAGCAGGGTCCGGGCGGTGACGGTGACCGCCACCCCGTCCGGCTCCGCCGTCACGCGCGTCTCGTAGGCGGCGACCGGCAGGCCGGCTCGGGGGTCCTCGGCGAAGAAGTGCAGCCGGCGCCGCTCACCCAGGGTGATCGCCACCAGGTCGGCGTCCGGGCCGTCGAGCAGCGGGACCACGGCCGTGGACCGCGCCGGCACCTCGACGGCGACACTGCCCTTGGCCAGCGTCCGGCCGTCGAAGGTCAGCCGGTGTTGCTCCAGCTCGCCGGACCAGACCTCGGCCGAGTCGTTGACCACGACGACTTCACCCTCACGCACGGTGAGCAACCGGTCGGCGTAGACGCGGCGCAGCGCGTACCACAGCGGCTTGCGCCGCCCGCCGCCGTCCACCGCCGCCCACGACACGACCGGCCAGCAGTCGTTGAGCTGCCACACGATCGTGCCCATGCAGACGGGCAGTTGCGCGCGGAAGTGCTCGATGCCGAAGGCGACCGCGCGCGCCTGGTTGACCTGGGTGAGGTAGTGCCAGTCGTCGAAGTCGCGCGGCTGCGGCAGGTGCTCGCCCAGGCCGCGCAGCAACTTCTGCTCGCCGTCGATCGCCTTCTGGTGCCCGGCCGGCGGCTCCTGCGTGCTGCCCTCGCGCAACGTCGCGTGCGTGGGCGGCCCCTGGAAGCCGAACTCGGCGACGAAGCGCGGCCGGTAGGCGGCGTAGCGGGTGTAGTCCTCGCGGTTCCAGACGTCCCAGATGTGGATCGTGCCGCGCCCGGGGTCGTTCGGCGGCAGGTCCGGCGCGCCCGAGTAGGGACTGCCTGGCCAGTACGGGCGGGTCGGGTCGAGCTCGGCGACCACCTTGGGCAGCAGGTCGAAGTAGAAACCGGCGCCCCACGACAGCTCGCCCAGCCTCTCCCGCCAGCCCCAGTCCGCGTGGCCCTCGATGTTCTCGTTGTTGCCGCACCACAGCACCAGGCTCGGCCGGGCGCTGAGCCGCGCCACCTGCTCGCGCGCCTCGGCCTCGACCTCGCTCGCGAACGGCTCCTCCTCCGGGTAGGCCGCGCAGGCGAACGGGAAGTCCTGCCACACCAGCAGGCCGAGCTCGTCGGTCAGATCGTAGAAGTCGTCGCTCTCGTAGCGGCCGCCGCCCCAGACCCGCACCAGGTTGACGTTGGCCTCGACGGCCTGGGTCAGCCGGGTGGCCAGCCGGTCGCGCGTCAGCCTGGAGGGGAAGCAGTCGTCGGGGATCCAGTTGACGCCGCGCACCGCGACCGGCGTGCCGTTGACCTGGAGGGCGAACGCGCCGCCGGTCTGGTCGAGGCGCACGTCGCGAAAGCCGATCCGCTTGCGCACGACCTGCTCGCCCAGGCGCACGGTCAGGTCGTAGCGGTACGGCTCGCCGTACCCGCGGGGCCACCACAGTCGCGGCTCGGGCACCTGGAGCCGCAGCACGCCCTCCCCCGCGACCTCGGCGGAGACCGTCACCCCGGCCACCTCGGCGCAGACCGTCCCCGCGCCCGCCACGACGACGTGCACCTCGACCCGGCCGTCGCCGTGCACCAGCGGCCGGACCTGCGCCAGCCGCGCCCCGCTCCAGCTCTCCAGCCCGATCGGCTGCCAGATGCCCGAGGTGACCAGCGTGGGCCCCCAGTCCCAGCCGAAGTTGCAGGCCATCTTCCTGATGAACTGGTACGGCTCGGCATAGGCCCCCGGCCGCTCGCCCAGCTCAGCCCGTCTCGCCTCGGCGTAACCGTACGGCGAGGCGAACCGCACCTGGAGCGTGTTGACCCCCTCGACCAGCAGGTGCCGCACCGGGAAGCGGTAGGAGCAGTGCTGGTTGGCCGTGCCGCCCACCTCGACGCCGTTGAGCGTGATCGTGGCCACGGTGTCAAGCCCCGCACAGACGAGGTCGGTGTGCTCGTGCCCGTCGCCGGCCCAGGTGAACTCGGTCCGGTAGAGCCAGTCCGTGCGGCCGATCCACCCCAGCCGGTCCTCGTTGTCGTCGAGGTAGGGGTCCTCGATCAGTCCCGCGGCCAGCAGGTCGGTGTGCACGCAGCCGGGTACGACGGCGGGCACGCCGGTGATCCGGACGTCCTCCGAGACGGCCGAGAGGGTCCAGCCGTCGTGCAGCGGACGGTGAGTGCTCAACGTGGTTTCTCCTAAGGACGGGTCTCAGCCCTTGAGGCCGGACATCGCGATGCCGCGGGTGAAGTGCTTCTGGAACAGCAGGAAGAACACGACGGTCGGCAGCGAGGCCAGCAGCGAGGCCGTCGTGATCACGCCCATGTGCTGGGCGCCGGTGAAGGCGGAGTTCAGCCTGGCCAGGGCCACGGGCAGGTTGGCCATCTGATCGCTCTCGACGATGATCAACGGCCAGAGGAAGTTGTTCCACTCGTTGAGCATCACGAAGATCGACATGGCGGCGAGCGCCGGCCGCAGCAGCGGCATGACCACCTGCCACCAGATGCGCCACTCCCCCGCGCCGTCGATCCTGGCGGCCTCGATGAGGTCGTTCGGGATCGACTGGAGGTACTGCACGAGGAAGAAGACGACGAACGCCTTGGGGATGGCCGGGACGATGTAGCCGAGGTAGCTGTCGATCCACCCGAGGTTGCGCACGACCAGGTAGTTGGGGACGAGCGTGGCCTGCCAGGGGATCATCATCGAGCCGAGGATCATCAGGAAGATCACCCGGCGGCCGGGGACGCGGTGCTTGGTGATCACGTAGGCGGCCAGCGAGGCGGTCAGCAACGCCAGCACGGTGATCACGGTGGCGATGAGCACGCTGTTGATCGCGAAGCGCCAGAAGCCGAGGTCCACCTCGGTGAAACGCTGGAACAGCCCGGCCACGTGACCGGGGTTGTCGGCCTCCGGGTTCCAGTCCGGGTCGCTGAAGCCGACGGTCGTCGGGTTCTGCGGCACGAACGAGGGCGGGTTGCGGGTGATCTCGAAGACAGGCTTGAACGCGGTGATCACCATCCAGTAGAACGGCACGATCATCGTGAACGCCAGCAGGTAGAGCGGCGCCTTGGCCCAGCGGATGCGCGTGCGAGGCTTGGCCGCCCGGTGCAGGGCCGTCATCCCAGCTCCTTCGTGGTCCGGCCGAGGCGCAGTTGCACCAGGCTGATGGCGAAGATGATCAGGAAGAGCGTCCAGGCGATCGCCGAGGCGTAGCCGAGCTGGAACTTGGTGAAGCCCAGGTCGTAGAGGTAGGGGACGATCATGAGGCCGGAGTCCATGACGCCGCCGACGTTGCTGACTGAACGGAACACGATGTAGACCGCCTCGAACACCTGGAAGGCCGCGATCATCGTGGTGATCACGACGTAGGTGGTGACCGGGCGCAGCAGCGGCAGGGTGATGCCGGTGAACTGCTGCCAGGTAGTGGCGCCGTCGATCCGCGCGGCCTCGTAGTACTCCTCCGGGATGGTGTTGATCCCGGCGACGAAGATGACCATCGCGTAGCCCATGCCGGACCAGACGGCCATCAACACCATGATCGGAATCGTCAGCGACGGCGTGGCCAGCCAGGCCACCGGTTCGCCGCCGAACCAGCCGGACACCGTGTTGGCCAGCCCGTAGTCCTCCGCGGCGAAGATCCAGCGCCACATCAGGAACAGCGCGATCGTCGAGGTCACGGAAGGCAGGAAGAAGACGGTGCGCATGATCCGGTCGCCCCAGCCCTGGCCGCGGAAGGCCAGCGCGAGCAGGAGCGCGAACGCCGAGGTGAGCGCCACCGCCGCCAGGACGTAGACCAGCGTGTTGGACAGTGCCCGCAGGAAGCGCTCGTCCTCCAGCAGGCGCGCGAAGTTGGCCAGGCCGACGAACTCCGGCGGCTTGACGCCGTTGAACTCGGTGAGGCTCAGGTACAGCGAATTGATCAGCGGCCAGATCAGGAAGCCCGCGAAGAGCGCCAGGAACGGCAGGAGCATCACGACGGAGGTGAGAGTGCCCCTCTTGGTGGCCATCGGATCGCCTTTCGATGGTGGGGACGGGCCGGTCGGGCCAGGTGACGACCGGCCGAGGGCGGATCAGCCGGCGTTCTGCTCCATGATCTTCGCGGCGGCGTCCAGTGCTGCCTTGGGCTCGGCCTTGCCGTAGATGACCTCCTGCAGCTTCTTGGTCACCTCGGCCTGGCTGGTCTCCCAGCCCGGGCAGTTCGGCGGGCCGTACCCGGAGGCGAAGGCGGCCTTGATGGCCTCCACCTGGTCCGGCGTCACGGGGAGGTTGGCGATGTTGTCGGTGAGCGGCGAGATCCACAGCACACCCCTGGTGGCGGCGGTGTCGGTGATCACC
Organism: Nonomuraea sp. NPDC048881; assembly: GCF_040649795.1. NCBI lineage: Bacteria > Bacillati > Actinomycetota > Actinomycetes > Streptosporangiales > Streptosporangiaceae > Nonomuraea > Nonomuraea sp. NPDC048881. The sequence continues at coordinate 156,882 of NZ_JBEZGC010000015.1, read as the reverse complement.
TTGACCGCCTCCGGGGTGTAGAGGGACTTCAGGAAGTCGGCGGCCTGGGCGGCGTGCTTGCTGTAGGACATGACGCCGGCGATACGGCCGCCGATGAAGGCGCCGGCGCCGGCCGGGCCGACGGGCAGCGGGGCGGTGGCCCACTTGTCCTTGATCTTCGGCTGGGCGGTGTCGATGGCCTTGATCTGCCAGCTTCCGCCGGACACCATGGCCACGCCGTTGGCCAGTGCCGCCGGGGTCTCCGCGGTCTGGGTGGGCGCCTTGTGCTTCTTGTAGAGGTCGGCCCAGTAGGTCAGCGCGGTGACGCCGGCGTCGTTGTTGAGCGCGGGCCTGCAGTCGGGTGTGTAGAGAGTGCCGCCGGCCTGACGCAGGAAGTTGAAGTACTGCAGCCAGTCGATGTTGCCCCAGTCCATCGAGTAGGGCACCTTGACGCCGTCGGCCTTGAGCTTGTCCAGGGCCGCGGTGAGTTCCTCCCACGTCTTCGGCGGCTTGAGGCCGGACTTCTCCAGCAGATCCGTACGGTAGTAGGTGAGGTACACCGTCATGTCGAGCGGCGTGCCGTACACGGCGCCGTCACGCGAGGTGATCGACTCCCAGACGCCCTGCTGGGTCTTGGCCTTGATCGCCTCGGGCAACCCGTGGTCGCGCAGGTCGATCATGCCACCGAGGGCTCCGAACTCGATGCCCCACGACAGGCCGCCGGAGACGATGTCCGGGCCGGTCTTGCTGGTGGCCGCGGCCAGGACTTTGGCGTGGCCGTCGTCCCAGCTCAGCGCCGAGACCTTGATCTTCACGTCGGGGTGGGTCCGGGTGTAGAGATCCGCGGCCTTCTGGACGGCCAGGGCCTCGTCCTCCGACCCGGTCATCCAGAACGTCAGGTTGGCCGGACCCTCCGCCGGGGCCTGCTCCTGCTTGGGTGCCGTGCTGGTCGCACAGGCACCGGCCAGCAGGCCGAGTGCGACGACAGTCACCGTGGCCGTGCGGCGCCTCTTCACGGTGTCCTCCTGAGAGTGTGGGGGGAGTTAACTTAACCGTGTAAGTTGCGCCTAATGTAGGAGCGGCATGGCAACGTTGTCAACGACGGGTTTACCGGGGATTTCGGCGTGCTAGATTCCCCATGGTTTACTTAACTAATTAAGGAGCCTCGGTGAAGCGTCCAACCATCGCGGACATCGCGCAGCGTGCCGGAGTGTCGAAGGTGGCGGTCTCCTACGCACTGAACGGCCAGCCGGGGGTGTCGGAGGCCACCCGTGCGCGCATCCTGGCCATCGCCACCGAGATCGGCTGGCGGCCCAACAGCGCGGCCCGCGCCTTGAACGGGGCCAAGGCCCGCACGATCGGCCTGGCCCTTCGCCGGCCCGCGCGCACCCTCGGCATGGAGCCCTTCTTCATGGAGCTCATCAGCGGCATCGAGGATGCGTTGTCGATGCACTCCTACGCCCTGATGTTGCAGGTTGCCAGGGATCACGCCGAGGAGATCGAGTTGTACCGCCGCTGGTGGGGCGAGGGCCGCATCGACGGAGCGATCCTGGTGGACCTCCATGCCGATGACCCGCGCATCCCCGTGGTCCAATCGCTGCACATGCCCGCGGTCACCATCGGCCACCCGTCCGTGTCGGGCTCCCTCCCCGCGGTGTGGTCCGACGACGGCGCCGCCATCCGGGAGACCGTGCAGTACCTGGCCGCCCTTGGACATCGCCACGTCGCCCGGGTCGCCGGCCTGCCCAAGCTGGCCCACACCGCGATACGTGACCGCGCCTTCGCCGCCGTCTGCCAGGCGGCCGGGGTCAAGGAGTGGACGATCGAGCACACCGACTATTCCGGGGAGCAGGGCGCTCGCGCCACCCGCCGGCTCATCACCTCACCGCACCGGCCCACGGCCATCGTCTTCGACAACGACATCATGGCCGTGGCCGGTCTGTCCGTCGCGCAGGAGCTCGACATGAGCGTGCCGGGCGAGCTGTCCATCGTGGCCTGGGACGACTCGCCGCTTTCCCAGGTGGTCCGGCCGGCGCTCACCGCACTGAGCCGGGACATTCCGGCCTATGGCATGAACGCCGCGCGCACCCTCATGGCAGTGATCGCCGGAGAGCGAACCGAGCATTTCGAGGATGTGGCGCCCCACCTGACTCCGCGGGCCAGCACTGGACCGGCCCCCACCCGGCAGGACATGAGCCTGTGATCCCGCGCTCGTCAGCGGAACAACGGAGATCCACACGCGTCCGCGGGAACAACGCTCCACGCCAGGGCGGGCTGCCATCCTGAGCAAGGCGCGGCGGTAGGCCAGGTCGAGGTTCTCGATGTTCAGTGATCCCTCACCCTGGCGTTCGACCTGGCCTGAACAGCCACACCAGCACATCGGAACGGTGGACGGCGACATCTCGGCCCGCTGATGCCGTTGGGCGGGCGATCAGCGCCTGCGCAACCGCCGCGCCCGGGTCCGGCGCAAGGGCGGCGCCGTCGACGTCATCGTCTGGCGCACCGCCAACGCCCGCCTGCTGCCCCGCCTCCTGGACGGCCGCCGCACCGGCCCGCTGTTCCTGACCGGCCGCCGCGTCCGCGCCGAACTGCCGCCTGGCGGCCTCGACCCCGCCACCGGCCAGGCCCGGCTGTCCTACCGGCGCGCCGCCGAACTCTTCGAGACCGCCACCAACGACCTGCCCGGCGAACCGTACACGCTGCACCAGCTGCGACACTCCGCGCTCACCCACGCCGCCGAGGACGCGGCGAACACCACGACCCTGCCGGCCCACTCCGGGCACACCCCGGTCGCCTCGCCGGCCTGCTACGCCCGCGTCTCACCCGAGGCCCTCGCCCGGGTGAGCAGCTCGCCGATGCGGTGGCCGCCCTCGCACTCCGCGGTCGTTGATCTGGTGTTTACGGCCATCTCCTGGAAGACCGTTTACGGAATGTCCGATTTGGGGTGACCGCAAGGCGGGGATCTTTATGGGCGATATGTCCGACAGGAGGGGCGAGGGAATGAGAGCGTCCAAGCTCGCAGTCGCCGTCGTGGGGCTGTCGATCGGTGCGCCGGCTTGCTCCAATGGCGCTCCGGCGGCGATCTTCGCGGCTCAGCCCAGCCCGACGGGCACCTCCGCCGACGACGCCGAACTCGACAAGGAACTGCTGGGACCGAACCCGCCCCAGGCTCCCCGGTTGAGCGCTCCGGTGCAGAACCTCACGGTGAGGGTCGGCGGCATGACCCGCTCCTACGTCGCCTTCGTTCCCAAGGATCTGCCGAAGAACGCCCCGCTGTTGCTGGCCTTCCACGGCACGGGCATGAACGGCGAGCTCATGCGGGCCTACACGGGATACGAGTTCGACAAGCTTGCCGACTCCAGGAAGTTCGTCGTCGTCTACCCCAACGGATACGGACGGCACTGGAACGACTGCCGCACGGACGCCACGTACCCCGCCCGCACCGAGAACGTCGACGACGTGGGATTCGTCCGCGCGATCATCGACAAGTACCGCGAGTCCAACGACATCGACCCGAACCGGATCTTCGCCATGGGCTACTCCAACGGCGGCCACATGACCTACCGGCTGGCCTCGGCGACGCCCGGCCAGATCAAGGCGATCTCAGCGGTCGCGGCGAACTTCCCAGGGCCGGGCAACAATGTCTGCCCGGCGATCAGGAGCCCGATGCCCATGCTCATGATCACCGGCACTAAGGACCCGCTCGACCCGTACAACGGTGGCGACGTCGTCGTGGCCGGCACCTCCTACGGCAAGGTGCTGTCCTCTCCCGACACCGCGGCCCACTTCGCCGAGCTCAACGGCAACACCGCGACGCCGCACGACACCAAGCTCCCGCACCAGGCCGCTTCCGGATCCACCTCGGTCTCCGTCAGAAGCTATGCAGAGCCCGGCAAGCCTCCCGTCACCCAGTACACCGTCGACAACGGCGGCCACGTCGTCCCCAACCGCGTCTTCGAAGCCCCAAGCCAACTCGGCCCGACAACACATGACCTCGACGCACCACCGGTCATCTGGGACTTCTTCATGAAGAACAGCGGCTGACCGATCACTCAGCCCGGCTTCGCGAGGAACGCGGGCACGGCCACGCCCCTGCCATGAACCAGCTGTTCGGTGCGACGAGGAAGAGGCCCGGCAGCAGGCGCGCCCACCCCCGCGTTTGGGGCTGGCTCTCCCGAGGCTCTTCCCTACGCGCCGGCATAGATCGTCGCGCCAGGAAGAATCTCTTCCTGACGGTAATAGCGATGTGTTACCGTCAGCCCATGGATTTGGCCGATTTCCCGGTCCTCGGCACCGAACCCATCTCGGTGGAGTTCGCCAACACCCTCTACGGCACCGGCCCGGACCGCATCGACTTCCTGGCCACCCCGGAGTCGATCTCCCAGTGGTTGTCACTGATCCCGGGCCAGGGGCCGGGCCTTGCCGGCGCCACTGTGCAGGTTCGCGCCTTGCGCGATGCCGTCCGCGACGTCCTTCTGGCTGCCATCGATCAAGCCACCCCCTCTCCCGCGGCCCTGGACACGATCAACGCCGTCGCCGCCGCGGCGCCTACCTACCTGCGGCTGGACTGGGCTGATCACACTCCCGTCGCCTCGCGGCTCGACTCCTCCACGTTCGGGCGGATCGCGAACTGCTGCATCGGACTGGTCTCCGGCCCGCGCGTCCACGACCTGCGCCGCTGCGCGAGCCCCGACTGCACTCTGCTGTTCGTGCGCGCCCATCAGCGCCGTCGCTACTGCCACCCCTCTTGCGCGCATCGCGACCGACAGGCCCGTTACTACCGCCGTCACACCATCGGAGCAACCTCATGACGATCACCTTCCGCCGGGTGGAGACCCTCGACTTCCCGCTGCTGGGGAAGTGGCTGGAGCAGCCGCACGTGTACCGCTGGTGGCAGCATGAGTCCACCGCCGAGGCGGTGGAACGCGACTTCGGTCCCACGGCCCGCGGCGAGGAACCCGCCGAGGACTTCGTCGCCCTCCTGAACGGTGAGCCGGTCGGGATCATCCAGCGGTGCCGCATCCACGACTACGCCGAGGACCTCGGCCCGCTGTCCGCCCTGGTCGAGGTACCCGCCGAGGCCATGACCGTCGACTACTTCATCGGTGATCTCACCCAGACCGGCCAGGGCCTCGGGCCACAGATCATCTCCTCGATGATCGCCCGGACGTGGGACGACCACCCCGCCGCCACCTGCGTCATCGTCACCGTGGTCGCCGCCAACCGCAACTCCTGGCGCGCCCTGGAGAAGGCCGGATTGCACCGCGTCGCCGAAGGCGCGATAGCCCCCGAGAACCCGATCGACCCTCCCCTGCATTACATCTACCGCGTTGACCGCCCGCACGCTTGAATCGGTGCGCACCTTCACCGAGCCTGAACCCCAAGATCGCGCTCCTGCCGCACCGCCGCCGCGTTCCTGTCCGTCCTGACAGCTCAACGCACCGACACCCAGGCGTGGCTCCAACTTTCTGACGCCTCCGTCAAGGTCACGCCCTCGGCGATGCCGATGCTGCGACATCAGGAGGCTGATTGGTTCCCTTGGGCAGTCTTGTGACCATGGATATCAGCCCATACCTCTGTCAGTCGGCGAGACGGGACAGGGCAGCGGCGGTGCCATCCAGGAGAACGCGCAGGCCATGGTTGAAGCTGCTTTCCGCCCAGGCGCCGCCCTCCGCGCGGAACGCCTCCAAGAGGGGGGCGTCGCTGCCGAGCAACTGGACGACTGCCTCCAGGTGGTCATGCGGCGGCTGCTCCACCTGGCCGGCAGGGGAAGCGCCTTGCACTTGCAGGGCCCATCCGGTCACGTAGTGGCTGATCGCCGTGATCGTGTGAAGGGCCAGAACCGGGGTGAACCCCTGCTCCACCAGACCCGCGATCTCCTGGTTGAAGCGCACCATCGTCGCGGGGCTCAGCTGCCGGGCCTGGACGACCACGAGGGCGCCGTCGCGGTGGGCCAGCAGGCTCTCGTAGTAGGCGCGGGCTCGGCGCTCAAGCCATTCCCGCCACGACTCCCCCGTGCGCGGCGGCCCCATCCCCGCACCCTGAACCATCGCATCGGCCATGCCGTCGAGCAGTTCCTGCTTGGTCCGAAAGTGCCAGTACAGGGCGGGGGATCGGACGCCCAGATCAGCGGCGAGTCGTCGGACCGTGAGTCCCTCCAACCCAACCTCATCGAGCAACCTCAGCCCGGATTCGATGATGATGTCCCGGGTCAGGCCAGGGCGTCTGTTCGCATGCATCGTTGACACCTTAGCACTGCTAAGGCTAGCTTAGCAGTGCTAAGGGACTCTTGGCAGGAGAGGCGACGATGCTCACCACGACCTCGGCGGACGGCACGCAGGTCCGCGCCCACGATGAAGGAGACGGGCCCTCGATCGTGCTGGTGGGACCGGGCATGGACGACGGAACCCGCACCCGCAAGCTGGCCGCCCGCCTGTCTCATCGCTTCCGGGTGCTCCGCCTCCACCGCAGGCAGTATCGGCTCGATCTCAAGGCCGCGGGTGCCTGCACCGTCGCCCAGGAGGTCGAGGACGTGCTCGCGCTGGCGCGCGTAGCGGGCGAGCCCGTCGTGCTGTACGGGCACTCCTCCGGCGGGGTCGTGGCGCTCGAAGCACTGGCGTTCTCGCCCGCTGCCTTCGCCGGGGCCGTGATCTTCGAGCCGGCCGTCGTGATCGATGCGCCCCTGTCGGGAGAGGGCGGCCACGCTCTCCAACGTGCCCGTACGGCGTGGGCCGAAGGCAGCGTGCGCAGAGCCGCGGACATCTTCTACCGCGAGACCATCGGCCTTCCCCCATCGGCATCCTGGCTGGCTGCCGCGTTCACCGCACTCCACCCGCACTACCGCAGGCTGGTCGGGTGCCAACTGGACGACCTGGAAGCGCTGGACCGGCTCGGCGTGCGCCTCGGCGCCTACTCCGCGCTCAAGACACCGCTCGTCCTGATGGGCGGCGACCGCAGTCCCGCCCATCTCACCGAGCGGATTGAAGCCGTCGCAGGCGTACTGCCACATGCCGAACGCGTCGTGATGCGGGGCCGAGACCATGGCGCCGACCTCAAGCACTCCGGCGAGGTGGCCGAGATCATCGCCGCCCTCGCCGTCCGTGTGCTGCATCGGTAGGTCTGGTACGAGCTTTGCGGACAATATCGCGATGAACTAAGCACATCGACTCGCTGTTCGGCGAGGAGGCGATCGACTGGCAGCTGATCGAGACGCACTGGACCGACCTGTCGCGCACCGCGATCTCCGTGATCTCCTCGGTAACACTTCTGTGGGGGCCGGGGACGCACTCCCACAAGAATCGCCTCCACAGAGCCTTCCGCCGGCTCGGCCGCGCGGTCCGTACCGTCACGCTCCTGCGCTACCTGTCCGACCCGGATCTACGCGAGGGAGTGCAGGAACGACGGTGTGACTCCTGATCATGGAGGACGCACCCAAGGCCAAGAAGTCGGATCGGGAGTTGGCGGCCCGGCCGGTCGACCAGGCGCGCGACGAGGGCGTGGAGTTGGTGGGTGAGAACGTGCTGCTCAGCCGGCTGTCCAAGCTGGTTCTGGAGCCTGCTTGGAAGGTGAGATCTCCGACCATGTCGGCTACGACAAGCACGAACCCGAGCGGTTCGCTGGACTGTTCGACCGCTACGTCGAGCAGATCCACCGCTATGTCGCCCGGCGACTGGGCGTTCAGGCGGCCGACGACATCGTGGCGGAGACGTTCCTGACCGCCTTTCGCTGCCGCGTGGCCTACGACCACACACAACGGCTGGCCCTGCCGTGGTTGTACGGCATGGCGACCAACCTCATCGCCCGGCATCGGCGCGACGAGGAGCGCTTCCCGCGGGCGCTGTCACGTACCGGAGTGTCCTACGCCTGGACCCAAGGGAAGAGCTTGCCAGGGCAAGTGGGGTCCGCGACCCGTGGAAGCCCATGTCGTTCATCAACAAGAACGGCAGAACGTCACCAAGACGGGGGCGGCCCCCAACGGCGCATCAGGGGAATGGCGGCTGGACATCCTTGATTCCGACGGCACGGTCAGCTCGCAGACGCGCGACTACAGCGTCCCGTGCGGCTGACGTCCGTGCTCGGATGACGGCAGGCCAGGACGTCGGACGACGTCCGGGCCTGCCGCCTTCGCTTTGATCGCTCCGGTCAGGGACGGGCGCCCAGGGAGTCCACCCAGCCCGAGGACAGGATCGCGACCTGGCGTCCGCTCACCGAGGCCGCCCGCACCGAGGTGCCGCTCCACTTCTCGGGGCTGCTCGGTCCCGTGTAGGTGAAGGACAGGAGCCTTGCCCCCGTGGGGTCGATGACGAGGCGGAAGTCGCCGTCACGCAGGCCGATCTCGACGCCGGTCCGCCCGGTCGGGTCGGTGACGTCCTGCTTCATGGTCAGCCCCGGCTGCGCCGCGAGGATCCGCAGGATGGCGGCGCGGGTGGCCGGGGTCGCGGGGGAGTCGAGCAGGTAGCGCGCGGCGCCGAGGACGAACGACGGGTACGACTCCGCCCGCGCCTCCGCGGCCGCCTCGGCGGGCAGCCCCTTGCCCGCGCCCCGATAGGCCTCGCGCAGCCACGCGTCGAGCGCCTCGTGACCGCCGGGCAGATCGGCCATGCTCTCGTCGGTGACGCGCGCGCCGCCGATCGCGGTCTGGAGAACCATCGGCCCGTGGTCGACGGTCTTCTCCTTCGGCAGCTTCGCGCCGGGGCGGGCCGGGAGGTAGGCGGCGTCCTTCCCGGTCACGAGCCGGCCGCCGCTCGGAGCGCTCCAGACCTCGTCGGTGACCGCCAGCACGCCGCCGCCCTTCACCGGGTCGAACGTACGGGTGCTGGCGAACCAGTAGCGGGCCGTGGCCGCAGGCGTGCGCGCGACGGTCTCGGCGCCGGCCAGCAGGAACGAGCGGGCGTCCACCGTCGCGACCGGGCCGGCCGTCGAGCGGGACCCGGCGGGTGCGGAGCTCTTCGCCACCCGGGGCGCCGCGGCGGGTGCGCTGCTGATCGCGTACGGCACGCCCACCGCGGCCGCCGCCGCGAGCCCGAGCGCGGTCTTGACCAGGCGCGCCGTCAGTGGCGAGCGGGACCGCCTGTACGCGGAGAACGCGGCCGACAGGTCACGCTCGCGGCGCAGCCGGTGGCTCTCCTCGGTCAGAGTGTCGGGCCGCAGGCTGAGCATGAAGTCGTCGGGGGTCATCGCTGTTCCTCCAGGGTGAGTGCGTCACGGTCGAGCGCTTCCGAAAGGCGGCGGCGGGCACGGTGCAGGCGGACGTTGAACGCCTTGACGGTGCAGCCCGCGACGCGGGCGGCCTCGGCAGGGGTCAGCCCGTACCAGCTCACCAGGACCAGGGCCTCGACGTCGTTGTCGCCGAGTTCGGCGAGGGCCGCGAGCGCGGTCGCCCGCCCGGTGACGTGGTCGGCGACGTCGCCCTCCGGCGCGGGGGCGAGATCGGCGAGCCGAGCGGCGAGCGCACGCCCGCGCAGCCCGGAGTCCTGCTGCTTGCGCAGGAGGTTCCGGGCCACGCCGAGCAGCCACGGCAACACGGGGTCGGGGACCTCGCGCAGCCGTCGCCACGTGATCAGGAAGGTCTCGCTCACCACGTCTTCGGCGGCCTGCCGCTCGGCGCGCAGGAGCGCGTAGCCGAGGACGTTCCGGTAGTGCCGGTCGTAGAGCTCGGTGAAGCGTTGCTGGGGATGGTCCACGAACAGAAGTCCCCGGAGGAGGGCGTGGATTACACGCCGAAACGAAGAATCCCGACGAGAGCGAAAACGGCAGCGGCCGGTACGCCCCGGTGCAGCGTACAGCCCGTCCGACCAGGCCGCCCGGCGACCGAGACCCCGGCCCATCGACGGCCGCTGCACCGACGCGTTCAACGGCCTCAGGACCGGCGCCTGCAGAAGCTGATAAAGCGGTAGTGGGAGAAACAGAAGCTGAAGTTGTGCGGCCTGATAACCAACATGCCCGACTGTGGAGGGGCAAACCTCACCACCGCGGCGTCGGCGGTGTTCGGAGTGCCGATGGATCTCTTCGTATTCCTCGCAAACAGCCGGACAACCTCAGCCTCGGTGAATTGAGCACGCGCGTCAGAGATCGGGCCGCCAAAGTTCCCGGCGCCAAATGTTCATGGAACAGCGCAACTGGGCTGAACGTGTGCACGAGGCTCGCTGGACCCGTGCCAGAAACCTATGAACGGCAGGCGGATGCCGTGTACAAAACGTACAGCGAATGCTGGAGGGTGTGCTGTGTGACGGCGAAAGGTGCAAGGGGGGCGGATAACTCTGGGCGACGCGAAGCAGTTCAAGCAGGTGGAGACCGAAGGGGTTCCGGAGACTTACCGAATGGCATTCACTAAAGCTCTTCCCGAGACGTCTGCCGGGCCCTTATATTGCTCAAAACTGAACGCCTTTCAGTTATGGTAGCGGAGGGTGACGCCAGACTCATGAACGCCGACATCGTCTTCACCGGAGTTCGGCGACGGGCACGTCCACCCTCTGGCCGGTGGCATGGGGCTGCGGGACGTCCAGGTCCGGGGGGCGCGAGCGTCGAGGAGGTCCGCGAGGCCGTACAAGCGTGGGCCGCCGCGCACCCGGAGGCCGAGTGGATCACCGGTGACGGCGTCGACCCGTGGCTCGCCCCCGACGGGACCTTCGACGTTCGTGGCGGCGGCGACGCCGAGCACGGCCGCCCAGGAGGGGTGGAACGGGCGACGGAGCAGGAGAGGTGGTACCGGTTGTTGAAGTACGTGATCTCGGGTGACCAGACGTTGCCGAAGTTCGATGTCCCGATGCGCTGGGTCACCCACGCGGGCGTCTGGTCGAAGACTGTGCCGATCTGCGCGGCGCGGGTGCTGGCCGTGGCGGCCGGGGTGGCTCCCGAGGCTTGACATTCACCTGAACCAGCCGCACCCCATGCCGCACGGCCTATGCCCCATGGCCGAACCGGGATGAATCGCGCACCTGCCGGAAGAACCAGGGCGGGCGTACGACGGTCGGCCTTCATCGGACAGCAGCAGGGACGCCGTCCGCGCGCGGGCCGTCCGACAGATGCGAATGTCGTCATGCGGGCGATGCATTGGTGCCGGACTGCGCCCTGTGTGCGCTAGCGGCGTGGCCGAGCCCGTCGGCTCCTGCCGCGGGCGTGTCGGGCGAGGTCGTCCTTGTGCCGGTCGACGCCCGGGGAGAGGGCATCGTGTCCACCGTCTCCGACCTGCCGGCTGCGGACCCGAGCGGGATCGTGGCCGGATTCGCCGACATGACCGGCCGGTTCCTGCCGGTGGTGTGCACGCTGAACGCCGCTCGGGTGCTGGACGCCGCCGCGACCATGCTGGGCGTGGACCACGCGGAGCTGTCGGAGCTGGCACTGTCCGCCCCGCAGGGCGCCGACGGGCTGGTCCTGGTGCCCTATCTGGAAGGCGAGCGCACCCCGAACCGCCCGCACCCCACCGGAGCCGTGCACGGCCTGACCCTGCGGACCTCGACCCCCGCCCACCTGGCCCGCGCGGCGGTGGAGGGCATGCTGTGCGCACTCGCCGACGGGCTGGACGCGATGATCGCGCAGGGCACGACGGTCGACCGGGTCATCCTGGTCGGCGGCGGCGCCCGCTCCGAGGCGGTGCGCCGGATCGCGCCCATGGTCTTCGGCCGCCCCGTGCTCGTCCCACCATTGGGCGAGTACGTCGCCGACGGTGCCGCCCGCCAGGCGGCCTGGGTGTTGTCGGGCGGGCGGCAGCCGCCGTCGTGGACGGTCGGGCAGGTTGAGACGCACGAGGCGGACGCCGTGCCGGCGATCCGCGAGCGGTACGCCGAGGCTCGCGCGAACGTCCTCGACCGTGCCGGCTGACGGCGGCGGTCAAGTGGCTGCCATGCGGCAGCCCAGGCAACGGGTTCGGCCATCCCGGCTTCGAGATGGCCGGACCGGGGTCGAGCGTCTCAGTCTCGCGCAGCCAACAGGTGGTCCATGGCGAGCTGGTCCAGGCGTTCGAACGCCATCCCGCGCTCCGCGGCGGCCTTCACGTCGAAGTCCTCGTAGGCGGAGCGGTCCGCGAGGAAGTCGGCCACGGTCTCGCCCTCGCCCAGTGTCGGCAGCGCGAGTTCGTCCAGGCGTGAGGCACGCAGGGCCTCCTGCACCTCCGGGTCGGCGCGGAAGGCCGCGGCCCGCTCCTTGAGGATCAGGTAGTTGCGCATGCAGCCGGCGGCCGAGGCCCAGACGCCGTCGATGTCCTCGGTCCGCGGCGGCTTGAAGTCGAAGTGGCGGGGGCCGTCGTAGCCGCCGGTTTCCAGCAGGTCCACCAGCCAGAAGGCGGCCCTCAGGTCACCGGCGCCGAAGCGCAGGTCCTGGTCGTACTTGATGCCGTTCTGGCCGTTGAGGTCGATGTGGAAGAGCTTGCCCGCCCACAGGGCCTGGGCGATGCCGTGCGGGAAGTTCAGGCCCGCCATCTGCTCGTGGCCGACCTCGGGGTTGACGCCGTACATGTCGGGCCGTTCCAGCTGCTCGATGAAGGCCAGGGCGTGTCCGATGGTCGGCAGGATCATGTCGCCGCGCGGCTCGTTCGGCTTCGGCTCGATGGCGAAACGCATGTCGTAGCCCTGCTCGACGACGTGCGCGCCGAGCACGTCGAAGGCCTCCTTCATCCGCTCCAGCGCGGTGCGGACGTCCTTGGCGGCGCCGCTCTCCGCGCCTTCGCGGCCTCCCCAGGCGACGTACGTCTTCGCGCCGAGCTCGGCGGCGAGATCGATGTTGCGGATGGTCTTGCGCAGCGCGTAGCGGCGCACGTCCCGGTCGTTGGCCGTGAAGGCGCCGTCCTTGAAGACGGGCTGGGTGAAGAGGTTCGTCGTGGCCATGGGGACGACGAGACCGGTCTCGTCCAGGGCCTTGCGGAACCGCTTGATGTGCTCTTCGCGCTCGGCGTCGGAGGAGCCGAACGGGATCAGGTCGTCGTCGTGGAACGTCACGCCGTAGACGCCGAGACCGGCGAGCCGTCGCACGGTCTCGGCGGGATCGAGGGCCTGCCGGGTGGCCTCGCCGAAGGGGTCCCTTCCCTCCCAGCCGACCGTCCACAGGCCGAAGCTGAACCGGTCCTCCGGGGTGGGGGTGTAACTCATGCTGCCTCCCTGCCATTTGTCATGCCGATTGACAAATTAGTACATTGAGGCGTCCCGGGGAACCCTTCATCCGCATCCCGGGTTCGAGACGAAGGACGCGAGGGCGAACAGATGGCGGCAGCCGTACCCGTGCAGGAAGGCCCCCTGGTCATCGGCGTGGACAGCTCCACGCAATCGACGAAGGCGCTGGTCGTCGATGCCGCTACCGGCGCCGTGCTCGCGCGGGGACAGGCCCCGCACACCGTGAGCGGCGGGCCCGAAGGCGACGGCAAGGAGAGCGACCCCGAGCGGTGGTGGGCGGCGCTGCGGGAGGCGCTCGCCCAGTGCGGACCGTACGCCTCGCGGGCCGCCGCCGTCTCCATCGCCGGCCAGCAGCATGGGCTCGTCACGCTGGACCGCTCCGGCCGGCCGGTACGCCCCGCGCTGCTGTGGAACGACGTCCGCTCCTCCCCTCAGCGCGACCGGCTCATCGGCGAGCTGGGCGGCCCCCAGGCGTGGGCGGAGAGGACCGGCAGCGTTCCCGCGCCGTCGTTCACGGTCACGAAGTGGGCCTGGCTGCGCGAGAACGAGCCGGAGGCGGTCCGCGCGACCGCGGCCGTCCGCCTCCCCCACGACTACCTGACCGAACGGCTCACCGGGCAGGGCACGACCGACCGCGGCGACGCCTCGGGCACCGGCTGGTGGGCGGCCGCCTCCGAGACGTACGACGAAGAGATCCTGGAGCACGTCGGGCTCTCCCCCGAGCTGTTGCCGCGGCTCCTGCCGCAGGGCGCGGTGGCCGGGACCGTACGGAGCCTGCCCGGCCTGCCCTTGGCGCCCGGCACGCTGGTCGCGGCGGGCACCGGCGACAACATGGCGGCGGCCCTCGGGCTCGGGCTGCGTCCGGGGCGGCCAGTGCTCAGCCTCGGGACCTCCGGCACGGTCTACGCCGTCACCGCCCGCAGACCCGCCGACCCGACGGGGATCGTCGCGGGGTTCGCCGACGCCCGCGACGCGTGGCTGCCGCTCGCCTGCACGCTCAACTGCACGCTGGCCGTGGACAAGATCGCCGGCTTCCTCGGCCGCGACCGCGAGGCGGTCGAGCAGGGCGGCTCGGCCGTCCTGCTTCCCTTCCTCGACGGCGAGCGCACGCCCGACCTGCCCCTGGCCTCCGGCCTGCTGTACGGGCTGCGCCACGACACGACACCAGGGCAGGTGCTCCAGGCCGCGTACGACGGCGCCGTCTTCGCCTTGCTCACCGCCCTGGACCGGGTCCTCGACGAGGACGCCTCGCCGGACGCCCCCATCCTGCTCATCGGCGGCGGCGCCAGGGGCACGGCCTGGCGCGAGACCGTCCGCAGGCTCAGCGGCCGTCCCGTCCAGGTGCCGGAGGCCAGGGAACTGGTCGCCCTGGGAGCCGCCGCGCAGGCCGCCGGGCTGCTGCTCGGCGCCGACCCGGCGGCGGTGGCGCTCGACTGGGCCACCGCCGAGGGCGCCCTGTACGAGCCGGTCCAGCGCGACGACGAGGCGTCCCACCGCATCAGCGAGGTCATGTCCGGGGCGGAGGGACTGCTGCGGCATGGATGATGCCGCCCGCGCCGTAGCCTGACACCTGGCGGTTCTCGCTTCGCACCGCGGAGTCCGGGGCTCTCCACACGAGCCGCCTCCGCCACCCCCGGTGGCACGGAGCTGGAGAGACACGACGACCGGTCAAGAGGAGTCCAGGTGTCAGAGCCACCGTCCATCACCCAGCAGGAGATGCGCCGGCGCAACCTCTCGCTCGTCGCGCACGCCGTGGCTCGGCTCGGCCCGCTGTCCCGCGCTTCCGTCGCGGCCCACATCGGCTTGACGCGGGCCGCCGTGTCGACGCTCGTCGACGAGCTGATCCGCGACGGGCTGCTCGTGGAGTTGGGACCGTCGCGCCCGGGAACCGTAGGACGTCCCGGCAGCGCGCTGCAGCTCAACGACCAGGGACCGGCGGGTCTCGGGGCGGAGATCGGGGTCGATCGTCTCGCCGTGTGCGCGGTGGACCTCAGCGGGCGGGTGCGGGGGCGGGTCACGTACGAGGCCGCCAACCGGGGGCGCGAGCCGGGGCCGGTGCTGCGCGACCTCGCGAGGCTCGTCCGGAAGGTCTCGGCGGAGGCGGAGGGCCAGGGGCTACGACCGGCGGGGCTCGCCGTCGCGGTGCCCGGCCTGGTGGCGCGCGGGTCGTCGTCCGTGGTACGCGCCCCCAACCTGGGCTGGGAAGGCGTGGACCTCGCCCCCGCGCTCCCCGCTCTCCCGCTGACGGTCGACAACGAGGCCAACCACGGCGCGCTCGCCGAACTGTGGCTCGGGGCGCACGACCCTTCCCTCCGCAACTTCGTGCACGTCTCCGCAGAGATCGGCATCGGTGCGGCCATCGTCATCGATGGACGCCTGTTGCGCGGAACACACGGCTTCACGGGGGAACTCGGCCATGTTCCGGTACGCCCCGAGGGCCCGGCGTGCGCCTGCGGCGGCCGAGGCTGCCTGGAACGGTACGCGGGCGAGGAAGCCCTGCTGCGGTCGAGCGGCGTCGATCCGGCGCGGGTCGCGGCCCTGCATCCGGGCCCGGGCGGGCGCATCGCCTTTCTGGCGGAACGCGCCCGCGAGGGCGACCAGCAGGTACGGCGTGCCCTGCGCGAGGCCGGCAAGGCACTCGGCATCGCCCTCGCCGGCGTCGTGAACCTCCTCGATCCGCAGAAGGTGATCCTCGGCGGCGGGCACTCCCCGCTGCTGCCCTGGCTGCTGCCCGCCCTGGAGCGGGAGCTGGACCGCCGGGTCATGGATCCGGGCCGCGTGGGCCAGGGCGGGGTGATCGTCTCGCGCCTGGGCTCGGACGGGCCGCTCCTCGGCGCGGCCAACTCGGTCGTGCAGGCGTGTCTCGACAACCCGGCCCGGCTCAAGGCAGGCGGCAAAGGCGCAGCAGCAGGTCCTTGACCTCCGTCGCCTCGAATCGGTCCTTGCCCACGGACGGGTCCGAGCAGAGCAGCACCGGCGCGTCGGCGGCATCGGCGGGAAGCAGCCCGTGCGATCCGCGTACGGCCCGGGCGCCCTGGTCGAGGCCGACGACGTTCATGAGGTAGCGCAGGCCGAGCTTCTTGCGCAGCAGCGCCACCCCGGCCCTGCGCTTGGCGGCGGCCGGGCGCGCCGGGTCGAAGAAGAGCTCGGCGGGGTCGTAGCCGGGCTTGCGGTGGATCTCGACGAGGCGGGCGAAGTCGGGCGCGCGGGCGTCGTCGAGCCAGTAGTAATAGGTGAACCACGCCTCGGGCTCGGCGAGCAGGACCAGTTCGCCGGAACGGGGATGGTCCAGGCCGTACGCCTTTTTCCCGCTCTCGTCGAGCACCCGGGCGACGCCGGGCAGGGACGCGCAGAGCTCGGCGACGGCCGGCACGTCGGCGGGGTCGGCGACGTAGACGTGCGCCACCTGGTGGTCGGCGACGGCGAACGCGCGCGACGTCCACGGATCCAGGTACTCCATGCCGTCCTGGGTGTGGACGCGCAGGAACCCCTCGGCGCGGAGCATCCGGTTGACGTCGACGGGGCGCGAGACGTCGGTGATGCCGTACTCCGACAGCACCACGACCGTCCGGCCCGCCGCCACGGCGGCCTCCAGCAGCGGCGTCAGCACGGTGTCGAGCTCGGCGGCCGCGGCGGCGGCGCGCGAGTCGGAGGGGCCATATCGTTGCAGGTCGTAGTCGAGGTGGGGGATGTAGGCCAGCGTCAGGTCGGGGTCGTGCGCGGCCATGACGTGCTGGGTGGCGCGGCAGATCCAGGCCGAGGAGGCGATGCCCGCCCCCGGGCCCCAGTAGCTGAACAGCGGGAAGACGCCCAGTTCGGCGGTGAGCTCGTCGTGCAGCTCCGGGGGGTGGGTGTAGCAGTCGGGCTCCTTGCGTCCGTCGGCGTGGTAGATCGGCCGGGGGGTGATCGTCCAGTCGACGTCGGCGCCCATGGCGTACCACCAGCAGACGTTCGCCACCGTGAGGCCGGGCCGCTCGCGGCGGGCGGCCTGCCACACCTTCTCCCCGCCGACGAGCGCGTTGTGCTGGCGCCACAGCAGGACCTCGCCGAGGTCGCGGAAGTACCAGCCGTTGCCGACGACGCCGTGGCCCGCCGGCGGCACCCCGGTGAGGAACGTGGACTGGACCGAGCAGGTGACGGCGGGCAGGACGGTGCCGAGTTCGGCCTGGAAGCCGCCCACCGCGACCGCCTTGAGCCGCGGCATGTGCGCGAGCAGTCGCGGGGTCAGCCCCACCACGTCCAGGACCAGTAGTGACGTCATGCGCGAACTCCCAGGTGACGCAGCTCGTTACGGGCGAACTCCAGCTCCCCCGCGATGCCCGCGGCGAGCTGTCCGGGGGTCCGCGGACGCAGGGCCGGCGGCAGCACCCCCCAGGTGTAGGTCTCCACCTCGAAGTGGTCGCAGAGCGGCCGCGGCCCGCCGAGGAGCTCCGCGAGCGCCGCGCGCAGCACGGGGACGGTCGTGGCGAGCGGCGCGGACGGCCTGACGTGGAGCGGAACGTGGTAGTGGACCCGCCATGGTCCGGGCAGCGACCGCTCGAACGCCTCGTCGAGGTCGTCAGCGGCGTCGCCGGCGGGGTTGCGCGTCTGGTGCAGGAAGCGCGGCTCGGCGTACTCGCGCAGGGCGTCCGGGTCGGCGCTCTCCAGGGCCGCGGAGAGCTGGACCTTGACGACGGGCAGGCCGACCCGGCCCAGCTCCTTCAGCGCGTCGGCCGGATCCTCCCAGGCGCAGGCCAGGTGGGCCAGGTCCAGGCAGATGCCGAGCCGGTCACGGTCGACGTCGGCGAGCCGGGCCGCCGCCTGGGGCGTCGTCTCCACCACGCAGCCGGGTTCGGGTTCGAACCCCACGCGGATCACCCGTCCGGTGGCGGACTCGACGGCGGCGAGGCCGGTGGCCAGCTCGTCGACCCGGCGGGCGGCGAGGTCGGCCGTCCCGGCGTCCCAGGGGTCGCGCCAGGCGAGCGGCAGCGTCGAGACCGACCCGCGGGCCGCGTCGTCGGGGAGCAGGCCGGCGAGGACGAGCGCCAGGTCCAGCGTGTACGACAGCCGCTCGTGGGTGGTCCAGTCGGGACGGTAGACGGCGTGCTTGACGACCGGGTCCTGGAAGGAACGGTAGGGGAACCCGTTGAACGTGACCACCTCCAGCCCCCGTACGGACAGCTCGCGGCGGAGCCGGGTCCGAAGCGCGGGGTCGGCGGCCAGGGCGGCGGCGACCGGCGCGGCCAGCCAGAGCCCGACGCCCAGGACGTCCGTGCCGAGGCGCTCCCGGATCGGGACCGCGTACACGTCGAGCTGGGCGACGATGCCGTCAAGGTCCTCGGCCGCGTGCACGTTCGTGCAGTAGGACAGGTGCAGCGGGGTTCCTTCCGGGTGGATCAGCCGCATCAGCTGCCGCCGCGCTTGATGGAGCTGCCTTCGAAGGTCTCCTCGCCCGCCGCGGTCTCGGTCAGGTCGAGCCGCCCCGACTGGCCGTAGAACTCCACGGGGTTGCGCCACAGCACCCGGTCGACGTCGTCCTCGGTGAACCCGGCGGCCAGCATCGCCCTCCCCGTCTCCGCCGTGAGCAGCGGGTCCGAGACGCCCCAGTCGGCGGCGGAGTTGACCAGCATCCGGTCCAGGCCGTACCGCCGGAGGATCTCCACCATGCGCGGCGGCGACATCTTCGTCTCGGGATAGATGGAGAAGCCCGCCCAGCATCCGGACTCGCGCACCATCTCGACGGTGACCTCGTTGAGGTGGTCGACGGCGACCCGGTCGGGCGCGATGCCGGAGGCGGCGACGACCTCCAGCGTGCGCCGGGTGCCGGCGGCCTTGTCGCGGTGCGGGGTGTGCACGAGCGCCGGCAGGTCGTGCTCGACGGCGAGGGCGAGCTGCCGCTCGAAGGCGTCGTCCTCCTCCGGCGTCATGGAGTCGTAGCCGATCTCGCCGACCGCGACGACGCGGTCCTTGTCCAGGTAACGCGGCAGCAGGTCGAGAACGGGACGGCAGCGGGGGTCGTTGGCCTCCTTGGGGTTCAGCGCGATCGTCGCGTGGTGGACGACGCCGAACTGCGCCGCCCGGTACGGCTCCCAGCCGATCAGCGAGTCGAAGTAGTCGGTGAAGGAGCCGGGGCCGGTGCGCGGCTGGCCCAGCCAGAAGGCGGGCTCCACGACGGCCCGGACGCCGGCGGCGGCCATCCGCGCGTAGTCGTCGGTGGTGCGGGAGGTCATGTGGATGTGCGGGTCGAAGATGCGCATCAGGGCTCCTCGCGGGTCAGACGGTCGAGCAGGGCGGCGGCGTCGGCGGGCATGGGGCGTCCCGCGGCCGCGCGCTCGTCGGCGAACGCGGCCAGCATGGCGGCCAGCTCACGGTCGGCCCGCTCCTCCAGCCCATCGACCGCGGTCAGCGGCACGCCCGTGAACACACACTTGAGCACCGCCTGCCGCCAGGCCGCCTGGTCGAGGTGACGGGCGTAGGGGCCGAGCGCGGCGGCCAGCAGGCGGGCGTCGTTCGTGCGGATGGCGTCGTGCAGGAGCGGCAGGCCCGCTACGCCGACGGCGAGCATCGGCAGGGCCTTGAGCGCGGCCCGCTTCTCGTCGGCGTCGCCGTGGTGGTAGAGGTCGGCGATCCCGGCCCCGGCCCGGTCCGGCGGCAGCGCGGCCAGCAGCAGCGCGCGGGTGGCCTCGTCCGCCGTCCAGCCGGGCACGCCGGGCAGCGGGGTGCGCCCGGCCCGCCGTCCGGCCTGGGCGAAGGACCGGCTGATCGTCTCGGGCCGCTCGCCCGCCTCGGCGAGCGCGGCGTCCACCCATTCCGCCCGAGAGGTCTCCCGCAGCGTCTCCCGAAGCGTCTCCCGAAGCGCGGCGCGCAGCCGCTCCGGACCTGTCATGCCGTCCTTCCTTCGTTGGAGGCCCGCTCGGCGTCGCGCAGGAACTCGATCGAACGCGCGGCCACGACGGGCGCGGCGTGGCTGTGCCGGGGCAGCTCGACCGCGACCAGGCCCCGGTAGCCCGCGTCGGCGAGCGCCCGCAGCACTGGCGGGAAGTCGATCTCCCCTTCGCCGAGCTCCAGGTGTTCGTGCACGCCGCGCCGCATGTCGTCGATCTGTACGTTGACCAGGTGCCCGGCGAGGGCGGCGACGCAGTCGGGCACCGGCTGGGGCTCGTTGCAGCGGCAGTGCCCGATGTCCAGGGTGATGCCGAAGCCGTCCGGGGAGCCGAGCGCCTGGTGCAGCGTCCGCCAGCCGGCGATCGTCTCGACGAGCATGCCCGGCTCGGGCTCGAACCCCAGCGGCACGCCGGCCCGCCGCGCGGCGTCGAGAACCCGCCCGCAGCCGTCGACCAGCCGATCCCAGGCGGTGGCCCGGTCGACGCCGGCCGGGCGTACGCCAGACCAGAACGACACCGCCTCAGCGCCGAGATCCGCGCCGACGGCGACGGCGCGGCTCAGGAAGTCCACCCGGCGGTCGCGGTCGTCGTCCAGCAGGGTCGGGGCGTGCTTGCGACGCGGGTTGAGCAGGTAACGCGCGCCGGTCTCGACGACCACCGCCAGGCCGAGGTCGCGCAGCCGGTCGGCGACCCGCGCCACGCGCCGTCCCAGGCCGTCGGCGTACGGGTCGAGGTGGCAGTGGTCGAGCGTCAGGGCCACACCCTCGTAGCCGAGGCCGGCGATGACGTCGAGGGCGTCGGTCAGGCGGTGGTTGGCGAAGCCGTTGGTGCCGTAGCCGAATCGCGTCATGTCGCGGAGATCCTTCTGACCAGGCGCCGGGCCAGCGGGACCGCCGCCCCGAGGGCGAGCGCGACGCGGGCCGCGCCGGCGCGCGCGGTGAGTGCCGCCTGGAGGGCGGGCAGGCTGACGATGCCCGCGCTGACCGCGTCGCGCACCCGGCCCGCGCAGGGGTCGGCGACTGCGCGGGCCTGGGAGAGCCCGAACTGCGCGGCGTACCAGGCGGCGAGGGCCGGCTGCGTGAGGCTCACGCCGGTGCGGACGGTGACGGCCGCCCGATCGGGGCTCGCGCCGCCGCGGGCGGTGACGGCGGCGAGCGCGACGGTTCCTGAGAGGGTGAGCGCGGGCAGGCGCGGACCGGTGCCCGACACCTCCGCCCGCGAGAGCGCGGTCAGCAGGTACGTGTGCGCGCCGACCGTGACCGCGGCAGGCAACGCGTCCGCGACATGCCTGGTGGAAAGGGCGGGGGCGGCGCCGAGGAGGACGTCGAGGGTGCGGCAGAGGGCCATGGTCAGGGGACCGGCGCGGGTGCCCTTGGCGGCCACGTCGTACGCCCAGACGGCGGCGGCCAGCGGGACGGCGACCGCCAGGGCACGCCGGCCGCCCGCGAGCCCGGCCACGGCGAGCCCGGCAGCGGTGAGGCCCACCGCGACGCCGAGAGCCGCTCCGGCGGGCACCCGCCCTGAGGGGATGGGACGTTCCGGGCGTTCGACGGCGTCGAGACGCCGGTCGGCCCAGTCGTTGGCCGCCATTCCCGCCCAGTACAGGCAGACCGAGGCGCAGGCCAGCCCGACGGTACGGCGGCCGAGCACCCCGGCTGCGGCCGCCCCGGCGATCACGTCGCCGGGCACCGACAGCGCGGCCGGAGCGCGGACCAGGTCCAGCAGGTCGCGCGGCGCCGTCATCGCGCCGTCATCGCGTACGCCTCGACGGCCGCCCGCAACGACTGCCACTGCTCGGCCAGCCCGTGCGGCACCTCTCCGAGGGGGTCCTTGAAGAAGAAGGCGAGTTCCGTGAGCGGGCCCGTGCGCCCGGCCCGGTGGGCGGCGGCGGTCAGCCGTGCCAGGTCCAGGATGAGCGGCGCGGCCAGGGCGGAGTCGCAGCCGTGCCAGGTGAACTCCATGCGCATGCGGGTGCCGAGGAAGCCCTCGAAGGAGATCAGGTCCCAGGCGGTCTTGAAGTCGTCGAGGTCCTCGACGAAGTCGATCCGGGTGTCACCCTGCGGGACGTAACCGAGCGTCTCGGGGAGCACGCGCTGCTTGCTGGCGGCCTTGGCCGCGTTGGCGGCCGGATCCGCCAGGTTCGCGCCGTCGCCGCCGCCCAGCAGGTTGATCCCGGACCAGGTGCGCACCTTCAGGTTGCGCTGGGCGAACATCGGGGCGAGCACCGACTTGACCAGGGTCTCGCCGGTCTTGCCGTCGTGGCCGCCGTACGGGAGGGCCTTCTCCCGGGCGAGGGCGTCGAGCGCGGGCAGGCGGGCGCCGGTGGAGGGCGTGAAGTCGACGTACGGGCAGCCGGCGGACAGCGCGGCGTAGGCGGCCAGGGCACTGGGCGGGAGAACCGGGTCCGGACCGTCCAGCGCGGAACGCAGGGCGTCGAGGTCGGCGTGCGCGAGGTGCGGTGACGGCGCCGGTTCCGTGGTGGAGACGTTGATCACGACGACCCGGTCCAGACCGTGCCCGGCGCGGAACCGGTCGAGGTCGGCGGCGATGGCGCGGGCGGTCTCGCCCTGCGTCGCGGCGACCGGCAGGGGCCGCACGTCCTGCTCGATGCCGAGCAGCGCGTCCTGCACCGCGCTCGCCAGCCCGTCCGGGACGACTCCCGCCTCGGCCAGCGCGGCCGCCTTCTTGTCCAGGGGTGTGGAGGAGATGTCGTGGCCGCCGAAGACCAGGTCCCCGATGCCGGGCAGGGCGTCATGGCGCAGTTCCGGCGTCTCCAGGACGCATCCGGTCGGCGCGGCCAGGCCGGCCCGGATCGCCAGTGCGCCGATCATGCTGGTGACCGCGACCGATCCTCGTGCCCCGATCAGCCATAATCCCGTTCTCATTGCTTTCCTCTCGCTGTTCTTCTCGCGATCGGTCAGCCGGGACGGCGGTGCCGCCGTCCCGGCGAGGCGCGCTACTCGGCCGAGAACGCGGCGTCGAAGGCGGCCGTGGGCGGGGTGATGGCGTTGAGCTCGCGGATCAGCGCCAGCGCGTCGGGCGCGCCGACCAGGCGGTCCATGCCCGCGTCCTCCCACTCGACGGAGATCGGGCCGTCGTAGCCGATCGCGTTCAGGGCCCGGAAGCAGTCCTCCCAGGGCACGTCGCCCCGGCCGGTGGAGACGAAGTCCCAGCCGCGGCGCAGGTCGGCCCAGGGCAGGTGCGACGACAGCCGGCCGCGGCGGCCGTTGCCGGTGCGCACCTTGGCGTCCTTGCAGTCGACGTGGTAGATCCGGTCGGCGAAGTCGAGGATGAAGCCCGCCGGGTCCAGCTCCTGCCACACCATGTGGGAGGGGTCCCAGTTCAGCCCGAACGCGGGCCGGTGCCCGATGGCCTCCAGCGTGCGGACGGTGGTGTGGTAGTCGTAGGCGATCTCGCTGGGGTGCACCTCGTGGGCGAAGCGCACGCCCACCTCGTCGTAGACGTCGAGGATCGGGTTCCACCGGTCGGCGAAGTCCTGGTACCCGGCCTCGATCATCGACGGGGGCACCGGCGGGAACATGGCCACGGTGTGCCAGATCGACGAGCCGGTGAACCCGACCACGGTCTTGACGCCCAGCTTGGCCGCCGCGCGGGCGGTGTCCTTCATCTCCTCGGCGGCGCGCCGCCGTACGCCTTCGGGCTCGCCGTCGCCCCAGATGCGGGCGGGCAGGATGCCCTTGTGCCGTTCGTCGATCGGGTTGTCGCAGACGGCCTGGCCGACGAGGTGGTTGGAGATCGTCCACACCCGCAGGTTGTGCTTGGCCAGGGTCTCCTTCCTGCGCTCGACGTAGGAGTCGTCGGCGAGGGCCTTGTCGACCTCGAAGTGGTCGCCCCAGCAGGCGATCTCCAGGCCGTCGTAGCCCCATTCCGAGGCCAGGCGGCAGACTTCCTCGAACGGCAGGTCCGCCCACTGCCCGGTGAACAGCGTGATGGGCCGGGTCATGAAACCTCCACAGGGGTGAAGCGGCTGTCGTCAGCCGCGCTCTGCTCGACGGCCGCCAGCACGCGCTGCACCTGCAGCCCGTCGTCGAAGGACGGCGCGGGGTCGGTGCCGGCGGCGATCGCCTCGATGAAGTCCTTCGCCTCGTGGGTGAAGGCGTGCTCGTAGCCCAGGCCGTGGCCGGGCGGCCACCAGGCGCCCGCGTACGGGTGTCCGAGCTCGGTGACCAGCACCCGCCGGAACCCGGCTTCGGCGTCGTCGAGGGTGTGGTCGTGGAACCACAGCTCGTTCATCGACTCGAAGTCGAAGGCCAGGCTGCCCAGGGATCCGTTGATCTCGATGCGCAGCGCGTTCTTGCGGCCGGTCGCGAAGCGGGTGGCTTCGAAGGAGGCCAGGCCGCCGCCGCTGAGCCGCCCGTTGAACAGCGCGGCGTCATCGACGGTGACCGGACCCGTGCCCGTGCCGCTGCCTGCCGACAGGCCGGACGACCCGGCGGCCAGCGGGCGTTCCTTGACGAACGTCTCGGTCATGGCGGAGACGCCGGTCAGCCGCTCGCCCGTGACGTACTGGGCGGTGTCGATGATGTGGGCGCCGATGTCGCCGAGCGCGCCCGATCCAGCCTTGTCCTTCTGCAGCCGCCACACCAGTGGGAAGTCCGGGTCGACGATCCAGTCCTGCAGGTACTGGGCTCGTACGTGCCGGATCTGTCCCAGCTTGCCTTCGGCCACGAACCGTCTGGCGAGCGCGATGGCCGGGACGCGGCGGTAGTTGAAGGCCACCATCGCCCGCACGCCCCGTCCGGCGGCGGCGCGGGCGGCGGCGGCCATCTCCTCGGCCTCGGCGACGCTGTTGGCCAGCGGCTTCTCGCAGATGACGTGCTTGCCCGCGGCCAGCGCCGCGATGGCGATCTCGGCGTGGCTGTCGCCGGGCGTGCAGATGTCGACGATCTGCACGTCGTCACGGTCGAGCACGCGCTTCCAGTCGGTCTCCGCGTGCGCCCAGCCCAGCTTCGCCGCAGCCTGCTCGGTCGCCTCGGGGTTCCTGCCGGCCAGCGCGACCATGGCGGGCCGGAGCGGCAGGTCGAAGAACGCGTCCACGTTGCGCCAGGCCTGGGAGTGGGTGCGGCCCATGAAGGCGTACCCGACCATGCCGACGCCGGCCACCGGCCTCATGATTCGAACCCCGACGGGAGGTACTTGGCGACGTTGTCCTTGCTCACGGTCTGTGAGGCGAGCGTGATCGACTGCGGCACCTCGTTCTCCATCAGGTCGCTCATGCCCTTGCCCTGAGCGATCAGGCGGGCGAGCTTGATCGCGGAGGCGGCCATCGTCGCGGGGTAGGTGACGGTGGCCTTCAGCACGCCGGAATCGGCCTTGATGTCGCGCATCGCGTTGGCCGAGCCGGCGCCGCCCACCATGATGAACTCGTCGCGGCCGGCCTCCTTGATCGCAGCCAGCACGCCGATGCCCTGGTCGTCGTCGTGGTTCCAGATCGCGTCGATCTTCTTGTGCGCCTGGAGCAGGTTGCCGGCGACCTGCGTGCCCGACTCGACGGTGAACTTGGCGTCCTGCTTGGCGGTCACCTTGAACCCGTACATCTGCAGGGCGTCGGCGAAGCCCTTGCTGCGCTCCTGGGTCAGCGGCAGCGTGGCGATGCCCTGGATCTCCAGGATCACCGGGTTCGACACCCCCTTGTCCTTGAGCGTCTTGCCGATGAAGTGCCCGGCGGCCACGCCCATGCCGTAGTTGTCGCCGCCGATCCAGGTCCGGTACGACAGCTTGTCGGGGAAGACCCGGTCCACGTTGATCACCGGGATGCCCGCGTCCATCGCCTGCCGGGCGACCTGGTTGAGCTGCTGGCCGTCGTTGGGCAGGATCACCAGCGCGTTGACCTTGGCCTGGATCAGCGACTCCACCGCCGAGATCTGCTGGTTGATGTCGTTGGTCGGCTCGACCGCCTTCAGCGTGACGTCGGAGTACTGCTTGGCCGCCTCCTGCGCGTTCTTGCTGATGGCCGCGATCCAGCCGTGGTCGGCGGCCGGGGCCGAGAAGCCGATGACGACCTGCTCGCCCGGCTTGTCGTTGTCCGTCCCGGCCGACGCCGCCGCCTGCGGGGCGGCGGAGGAGGCCGACACGGCGGCGGGCTCGTTACTGGTGCAGGCCGCGAGGAGGGCGCCCGCGCCGAGGACGGCGCCGCTCGCGAACAGCCCTCGACGGCCGACGTTCTTGCTCATGTATTTCTCCGATGGGTGGGGGCCCGGGTCAGGGACGGAAGGGTTTCGGTGGGTCATAGAGGTGATTTGAGACTTCGCCGCTGCAGGAGCACGGCGGCGACGATGATCGCGCCCTTGGCGACGAGCTGGTCGGCGGTGTTCAGGCCGTTCAGGATGAACAGGTTGGTGATCACCGTGAAGATCAGCAGACCGAGGATCGACCCGATGATCGTGCCCTTGCCGCCGCTCAGCAGCGTCCCGCCGATGATCACCGCGGCGATCGCGTCCAGCTCGTACAGGTCGCCGTGTGTGGAGGAGCCGGTGGTGGTCCGCGCCATGATCAGCACGGCGGCGATCCCGCAGCACAGGCCCGACAGCGCGTACAACATCAGCGTGTGCTTGCGTACGTCGATGCCGGCCAGGCGGGCCGCCTCGGGGTTGCCGCCCACCGCGTACGTGCGCCGGCCGAACGTCGTGCGGTTGAGCACCAGCCAGCCGACCAGCACCACCAGCGCGAACATGTACACCAGCAGCGGCAGCCCGAGCACCCGCGTGGTCGACAGGTCGACGATCAGCGAGTTGTCCGGCTGGACCAGCTGGGTGCGCTGGTTGGACATGCGCTGGGCCAGGCCGCGCGCGGCCACCATCATGGCCAGCGTCGCGATGAACGGCACCATCCGCCCGTAGGCGATGAGGAATCCGTTCAGCAATCCGGCGCCGGTGCCGACCAGCACCGCGCACACGATCATCACGACCGGCCCGTACGCCTGCGTCGCCAGCGTGGTCGCCCACACCGACGCCAATGCCATCAACGCCCCGACCGACAGGTCGATGCCACCACCGATGATCACGAACGTCGAGCCGACCGTGATCACGCCGATGGTCGAGGCCAGCGCCAGGATGCTCACCAGGTTGGAGGGGGTGGCGAAGTTCTCCGGTCTGGTCACCACGCCCACGATCGCCAGCAGCACCAGCGCCGCGACCAGACCCAGATGGCGGATCTCGCCGAGCCGGCCGAGGCGGCCGCGCGCCCCCACGGCTTTCAGGCGCGGGCCGGCCGGCGCGCTCTGATCAACGTCAGTCATGGAACGCTCCTTCTAGGGGATTCGCTTCGTCGGCCCCGGACGCCGACCCTGTGGAGACCATCACCAGGTCGAGCACGCGGTGCTCGTCCAGGTCCTCGGCCGGCGCCTCATGGACGATCCGGCCCTCGCGGACGACCAGCACCCGGTCGGCCAGGCCCAGCACCTCGGGCACCTCGCTGGAGACCAGCAGCACGCCGATGCCGTCGTCGGCCAGCTTGCGGACCAGCGCGTACAGCTCGGCGCGGGCGCCGACGTCCACACCGCGCGTGGGCTCGTCCAGCAGCAGCAGCTTGCGGTCCTCGGCCAGCCAGCGGCCCAGCACCGCCTTCTGCTGGTTGCCCCCCGACAACGTCCTGATCGCCCGGAGCGGATCGGGCGGGCGGATGTCCAGCGCCTGCGACAGCCTCGTGGCCTCGGCGAGCTCGCTGCGGCGGTCGAGCCAGCCCAGCCACCGCGGCTTGGTGTGGCGGCTCATGCTCGCCAGCGTGATGTTCTGCGCGACCGAGTGGTCCAGCAGCAGCGCCTGCGCCTTGCGCTCCTCGGGGGCCAGGCCCATGCCCATCCGCACCGCCCGGGTGGTGCTGCCCGGCCGCACCGTGCGCCCGTCGAGGACGACCCGGCCGCTGCCCTTGCGCGCGCCGTAGATCGTCTCGATGATCTCGCTACGGCCCGAGCCGACCAGCCCGGCCAGCCCGACGATCTCCCCCGCCCGTACGGTGAACGAGACGTTCTCGAAGCGGCCGGGCAGCGTCAGGTTCTCCACGCGCAAGATCTCCTCGCCGGGCGGGGCCGAGGAGCGGGGCGGGAAGACGTACTCGACGTTGCGGCCGGTCATCAGGGAGACGATCTGCGAGGTGGGCGTCTCCTTGGCCGGCAGCCCGACGGCGACCGTACGGCCGTCCTTCAGCACGGTGACCCGGTCGCCGATCTCGCGGATCTCCTCCAGCCGGTGGGAGATGTAGATCACCGCCACGCCCTGGGAGGTGAGGTCGCGGATCACCCGGAAGAGATTGTCCACCTCGTCGTGGGCCAGGGCGGCCGACGGCTCGTCCATGATGATGAGCCGGGTCGAGTGCGACAGCGCCCTCGCCATGCTGACGATCTGCTTGTGCGCCGGGGACAACCGGCCCACCTCGGTACGCGGGCGGATCTCCCCGTGCCCCAGCCGCCTGAGCAGCTCGGCCGTGGCCCGGTCGGCCTCCGACCTGCGGGAGAAGCCGAAGCTCGCCGGCTCATGGCCGAGGAAGACGTTCTCGGTGACGCTCAGCCCGTCCACCAGGTCGAGCTCCTGGTACATCGTGGAGATGCCGAGACGGATCGCGGCGGTGGGGCCGGACAGGCGGGCTTCCTCGCCGGCGAAGGTGATGGTGCCCTCGTCGGGCTGGTGCGCCCCGGCCAGGATCTTGATGAGCGTGGACTTCCCTGCGCCGTTCTGGCCGAGCAGGCAGTGCACTTCCCCGGCGCGTACGTCGAGGTCGACCCCGTTCAGAGCGCGGACACCGGGGAACTGTTTGACGATTCCCCGCATGTGGAGCAGAGACGCCGAGTCGGATGTTGACCGCGGCACAGGTGCCTCCCTGGATTCATGGTGCGGTCGGGTCCCGCCCGCCTGACGGCGCCGGTTGGCACCGCCGACGGCATCGAGGTCGGCGTGAACGATGCCGATACGGCTCCGGACTGCCGGTCAGGCGGGGCGGGACGTTCTGGGGGGAGAGGTGGCGGGTTCCCGCCCGCCTGACGGCATGCGCCATCGCCGCGGCACCTATGTGGGCGGGGTGCGCCGAGGCGGGCGGGACGATCGGGCGGACGGGAGGTCTAGTGGGGTGATCGGGTGTCGTGGGTCATGCCGATGGCTGAGGATGTCGGATCTCGATGTTCGCGGGGTCGGACAGCGCTCGTTCGACGACGACGCCGGCCGCTCCTCGCGAGGCGGCGCCGAAGCCGAGGTCGGATGCGACGAACCGGCAGCGGCCGGCGGCGCCGCTCATCCCGAGGCGGGCCAGTTCTCGCTCGGCCGCGGGGATGAGCAGGTCGGCCAGTCTGGCGAAGTAGCCGCCCAGCACTATCACCCGCGGGTTGAAGAGGTTGACCAGCATGGCCGCTCCGATGCCGAGCCACGCGCCGACCTCCGCGACGGCCGTGTCGACCCGGGGGTCGCCTTCTGCGCGCCGCTGCTCGATCTCGGCCAGCCGCTCCTCCGGGTCGCGGACGATCTGGGACCTCATGCCGTACGCGCGGTCGGGGGTGGCCATGCGCACGAGCGCGGCCAGCCCGACCTTGGTCTCCCAGCAGCCGGTGAGGCCGCAGCGGCACGCCTCACCGGACGGGTCGACCACGACGTGCCCGACCTCTCCGGCGAATCCGTCCGCTCCACCCAGCAACCGGCCTCCGGAGATGACGCCGCCGCCGACGCCGACCTCACCGGTCAGGTAGACCAGGTCGGAGGTGCCCGCCGCGACGCCGAAGGTGTACTCGGCCAGGGCCGCGAGGTTGGCGTCGTTGTCGACCCCGATGGGGATGTCACCCGGAATGTCGGCGTGGGACAGTCGCTCCGCCACCTTCACGCCGCGCCAGCCGAGGTTCGGGGCGACGACGACGGTGCCGTCGGTTGTGTCGACCAGGCCGGGGACGGCCACGGTGATCCCGGCCGGCGTGACTCCGAGCGGTTCGAGGTCGGCCAGGGTCTTCTCGATCACGCGGGCCAGCTCGTCCAGCGAGCGTTCCGGGCCGGATCCCATCGCGTCGAAGCTGATCCGCCGGTCGATGAGGACCCTGCCTGCCAGGTCGGTGGCGATCGCGGCGATGTAGTCGACGTTGACTTCCACGCCCAGGGCGCCGACCCGCGAGCCGTCCAGGACGAGCGCGACACTCGGTCGGCCGACGGAACCCGCGTGCTGCGGGCCTGTCTCCTTGACCAGCCCGCGTGCCTGCAGCTCGCTCACCAAGCTGGTGACGGTGGTCTTGTTCAACCCGGTCTCGACAGCGACGGCGGACCGGGAGCACGGGCCGTGCCCGCTGATGTGACGCAGCACCAGAGCGAGGTTGGAACGTCGCACGGTGGTCTGGTCCGCGGGGACTCCCGCGGGCAGGCCCCGACTCGTCGAGTCGGTCGCTGGGGCGTCAGCCCTGCCGTGGTGCACGCGTCTCCTCCGCAATTAGTACGTATGGCTGGCCGAATTAAAAGCGGCAAAGACTGTGAAGCACAAGAGGGAAAGCGTTTGCACTTCCCGTAACAGTCCGGTAACGAGATCGGGAATGCTCTCTGAACTGCTGGAAGATCGTCGATGCCAACTCGTTACGCGGGACGGGGGTGCACGGTCGGACACCTTCGTGTTACAACCCTCATTAATTGATCCCCGATACAAAACAAAGGGCGGGTGACACGAGTGACCAACAGGCACCTCACCCGCACGTCCACCGGCGGCACTCCCCCGGCAGGCTCCACCGCACTGCGCAGGGCGAACCTCTCCTCAGTGCTGCGCGAGCTGCGCGACCACACCTCCCTGTCCCGTGCCGACATCGCGGAGGCGACCGGCCTGCACCGCGCCACCGTCTCCAATCTCATGGCCGAGCTCCTGGAACGGCGGCTCGTACGGGAAGTGGGAGTCGAGCACGTGGGCGCGATCGGCCGGCCCAGACGGGCGGTGGCGCTGCATGGCGCGCATGTCGGCGCCCTGGGCATGGAGATCAACGTCGACTACATCGCCGTCCACGGCACCGACCTCAGCGGCCGGGTCCTGGTCGAGCGCCGGGTCGTCTTCGACGCGATGGGCAGCACGCCGGATCGTGCGGTGCGCCGCCTCGGGCTCGTGGCCAAGGAGGCCGTGGAGGCGA
The DNA here is from genome assembly GCF_040649795.1 of Nonomuraea sp. NPDC048881. Lineage (NCBI taxonomy): Bacteria > Bacillati > Actinomycetota > Actinomycetes > Streptosporangiales > Streptosporangiaceae > Nonomuraea > Nonomuraea sp. NPDC048881. Next base: position 125,845 of record NZ_JBEZGC010000015.1, on the reverse strand, counting down.
TGTGCCGGGCCGGAGCGACGCCCGCCGGCATAGCGGTGGCCGTCCCCGGGCTCGTCGACGTGGCACGCGGTGTCGTGACGTTCGCGCCGAACCTCTACTGGCATGATTTGCCGCTGGCCGAGCGGCTGACCTCCGTGCTCGGCCCGCTGAGCGTACCGGTGCTGGTGGACAACGACGCCAACCTCGCCGCGCTGGGCGAGTACATCTCGGGTGTCGCCGCAGGCACGTCCGACCTGGTCTATCTCACCGGCGAGGTCGGGGTCGGCGGCGGCATCATCTCCGGGGGCCGGCTCCTGCGCGGCGCGGACGGGTTCTCCGGCGAGGTCGGTCATCTGCGGCTCGACCCCAACGGCGACCAGTGCGGCTGCGGCCGCATCGGCTGCTGGGAGACCAAGGTCGGCCTGGCCGCGCTCGTCCGCGCGGCGATGCCGGAGCACGCCTACGGGCTGCCCGGCATGCCGATGCCCGACCCCGGCGAACGAGTGGCCGACATCGCGCGCGGCCTGGCCTCGGGCGATGTACGGATGACGAAGGCGGTGGCGCAGGTCGGCGAATGGCTCGGGCTCGGTGGCTCGATCCTGGCCAACCTGTTCAACCCGCGGGTGATCGTCATCGGCGGCTACTTCGCCTCCCTGGCCGAGTGGCTGCTGCCGCACGCGCAACATCAGCTGCAACGGCTCGTGGTGGCCGCTCCCGCCGCCCAGTGCCGATTCGTCGCCTCCACGCTCGGCTTCGGCGCCGCCTCCCGGGGCGCCGCGAGCATGGTGGTCACCCAGATCATCGACGACCCGACCACGATCATGGACTCGCCACCGCGGCCGGCAGTCCACTGACAGCACCCCACAGACCTGGAGACGGCACCCTCCAGCACCCCGCAACACCCGCTCGAAAACCAAGTGGCAACAAGCGCGGCGGCGCGCGCCTTGCCTGACGTCCCCCCGGTCAGGAAGGGTTTCCATGTCACCACGTCATCGAACGTGGGCCAGGCTGCTCCACGCGGCCCCGCCACAGGACCGACGTCGTCCGCGACGTCGCATCGCGGCGGCGACGGCTCTTGCTCTCGTCGCTCCCTTCATCACCTTCTCAGCCGCACCGGCGAGCGCCACGGTCACCGCGTCGTCGGCCGCCACGGAAGCCGCCGCGGCGCCTGACTTCAAGGTGCTGGTCTTCTCGAAGACGACCGGCTTCCGGCACGACGCGATCCCCGAGGGCATCGCCGCGGTGCAGAAGCTCGGCCAGGACAACAACTTCGCGGTCGACACGACCGAGGACAGCGCCCGGTTCACCGATGAGAACCTGGCGCAGTACCAGGCCGTGGTCTTCATGTCCACGACCGGCGACCCGCTGGGCACGCAGGAGCAGAAGGACGCCTTCCAGCGCTACATCCAGAAGGGCGGCGGGTTCGTGGGCGTCCACGCCGCCGCCGACAGCGGGTACAACTGGGCCTGGTACGGCAAGCTGGTCGGGGCGTACTTCAAGCAGCACCCGGCGATCCAGCAGGCCACGGTCAAGGTCGAGGACCCGGCCCACCCGTCGACCAAGGACCTGCCGACCACCTGGACCCGTACCGACGAGTGGTACGACTACCAGGCCAACCCGCGCAACACGGTCCATGTGCTGACCTCGCTGGAGGAGAAGTCCTACACCGGCGGCACGATGGGCGCCGACCACCCGAACACATGGTGCCAGGACTTCGACGGCGGCCGTTCGTGGTACACGGGGCTCGGCCACCTCAAGGAGAACTACACCGAGCCGAACTTCCTGAAGCTGCTTCTCGGCGGCATCCAGACCGCCGCCGGCGCGATCAAGGCCGACTGCTCGGCCTCGCAGAGCTCCAGCTTCGAGAAGGTCACGCTCGACGACAACACCTCCAATCCGATGATGGTGGACGTCGCCAAGGACGGCCGGGCCTTCTACATCGACCGGCTCGGCGAAGTGAAGATCATCAAGCCCACGGGCGGCACGGTCACCGCCGGGAAGCTGAACGTCTTCACCGCCAACGAGAGCGGCCTGCTCGGCCTGGCGCTCGACCCCGGCTTCGACACCAACCACTGGGCGTACCTCTACTACTCCCCCAGCGGCGAGAACGTCGACCGGCTGAGCAGGTTCACCGTCAACGGTGACAGCCTGGACCTGACGAGCGAGAAGAAGCTCCTCGACGTCCCGGTGCAGCGGGCCGAGTGCTGCCACCACGGCGGCGGCATGGTGATGGATCCCAAGACCGGCAACCTGTGGCTGGCCACCGGCGACAACACCAACCCCTTCGCCTCCGACGGCTACGCGCCGCTCGACGAGCAGTCCGGCCGCACCAACTGGGACTCCCAGCGCACCTCGGCCAACACCAACAGCCTGAGCGGCAAGCTGCTGCGCATCCACCCCGAGGCTGACGGCACCTACACCGTCCCGTCCGGCAACCTGTTCCAGCCGGGTACCGCGAAGACCAAGCCGGAGATCTACGGCATGGGCTTCCGCAACCCGTTCCGCATGGGGCTCGACCCGAAGACGGGCGGCATCATGCTCGGCGAGTACGGCCCCGACGCCAACACGGCGAGCGCCACGCGGGGCCCGGAGAACACGGTCGAGTGGAACCTGGTCGCCAAGCCGGGCAACTACGGCTGGCCGTACTGCGTCGGCAACAACACCCCGTACGTCGACTACGACTTCGCCACCAAGAAGTCGGGGTCGCCGTTCAACTGCGCCGCGCCGGTCAACGACTCGCCCAACAACGACGGCCTGACCAACCTCCCCCCGGTCATCCCGGCGACGATCTGGTACCACTACGGGGCCGACCCGCAGAACTTCCCGGAGCTGAGCGGCGGCGCGCCGATGGGCGGCCCGGTCTACCGCTTCGACCCGAACCTGCAGTCGGACGTGAAGTGGCCGGCCTACTGGGACGGCAAGGCCGTCTTCGGCGAGTGGAACAACGACAACGTGTGGTCGTTCCAGCTCGACGAGAACGGCACCAAGCTCGTCGAGATGAACCGCATCCTCGGCTCGCTGAAGTTCAAGAAGCCGATGGACATGAAGTTCGGCCCCGACGGCGCGCTGTACATGATCGAGTGGGGTTCCGGCTTCGGCGGTGACAACGCCGACTCCGGCATTTACCGCATCGAGTACATCAAGGGCAACCGCCCGCCGATCGCCCGCGTCACGGCGGACAAGACCGACGGGCCGCTGCCGCTGACCGTGAAGTTCTCCAGCGAGGGCAGCCGCGACCCGGACGACAAGGCGATCACCTACGCCTGGGACCTCGACGGCGACGGCGACACCGACTCCACCGACCCCAACCCCACCTTCACCTACGACAAGGCAGGCGAGTACGGCGTCGTCCTGACCGTCACGAACTCCGACGGCAAGACCGGCACGGCGAGCGTGACGATCACCGCGGGCAACACCCGTCCCGTCGTGACCGTCGACGTGCCGCCGAACGGCTCCTTCTTCGAGTTCGGCGACCAGGTGAAGTTCAAGGTCACCGTCACCGACGCCGAGGACGGCGCGATCGACTGCGACAAGGTCCAGATCCAGGCGATCCTCGGCCACGACAGCCATGGCCACCCGCTCGACCAGCTCAAGGGCTGTGAAGGCACCCTGCAGACCTCGCAGAGTGGCCACGGCGAGACCGACAACCTCTTCTATGTGATCGAGGCCAGCTACGCCGACAAGGGCGCCGGCGACGCCAAGCCGCTGACCGGCCGCGGCCAGGTCATCCTGGAGCCCAAGCGCAAGCAGGCCGAGCACTTCGCGCAGACCGGCCGGGTGGCCGACGGCAAGGGCACCGACGCCGCCGGCGTCCAGACGGAGACCACGACCGACCCGCAGGGCGGCAACCTCAACATCGGGTTCGTCCAGGACGGTGACTGGTGGTCGTTCGACCCGGTGAACCTGTCGAACGTCACCGGGATCCGGTTCCGGGTCGCCTCGGGCGGCGCGGGCGGGACCGTACAGGTCCGGGCGGGCAACCCCGGGACCGGGACCCTGGTGGGCTCGGCCGAGGTGAAGCCCACCGGCGGGTGGCAGACGTTCACCGACGTCACGCTCGACCTGACCGGTCCGCCGTCCGAGAGCGGGCCGCTGTACTTCGTCGTGCGCAAGCCGGCGAGCGCGGCGAACGACGCCTACCTGGCGAACTTCAACTGGGTGGACTTCGTCGGCAAGGGCGCCACCGACAACCAGCGTCCGACGGTGACCGCGACGGCGCCCCAGGCGACGGGCGTCGCGCCGCTGAAGGTGGACTTCAAGGCGACGGCCACCGACCCGGAAGGCGGTCCGATCACCTACAAGTGGAACTTCGGGGTGACCGGCGCGCCGCAGCCCACCACCGCCGAGGCGAGCTACACCTACACCGCGCCGGGCTCCTACACGGCCGTGGTGACCGCGACCGACGACAAGGGCGCCTCGGCCACCGCCCAGATCCCGATCAAGGTGGACTCGGCGACCACCGTCTGTCTCACCGGCCGTTCGGACGGCTTCACCGGGACCCAGCTCAACCGTGACCGCTGGTCGGTCATCCGGGAGAACCAGGACCTCAAGGTCGCCGACGGCAGCCTCGTGATCCCCACGTCCAGCACCGACATCTACGGCGCAGGCGGTAACACGTCGAACATCGTGGTGCAGCCCGCACCGCAGGGAGCATGGACCGCGACCGCCAAGGTCACGCTGAAGGCCCTCGACGCCTACGAGCAGGCCGGCCTGGTCCTGTACGGCGACGACGACAACTACGCGAAGATCGTTCTGGAGGGACGGGGCACCAACGACCGCGCGGGCCGCATCTTCCAGTTCATCCGCGAGGAGAACGGCGCCCCGAACGAGGTGAACGCGAGCAACACGGCCAACCTCGGCGACGCCTACCCCGACACCGTGTACGTGCGCCTCGTCACCGACGGCACCAACCTGAACGCCTCCTACTCGGCGGACGGCGTCACCTTCACCGCGATGCCGGAGACGAAGAAGCTCGCCGGCATCACGAACCCGAGGATCGGCCTGCTCGCCCTGTCCGGGACCGGCGGCCACCCGGTGGTGGACGCGTCCTTCGACTGGTTCCAGATCACTCCGGACGACACGGCCACCGGCGCGGCGCCGGACGACGAGTTCGACGGCGGCGCGCTCGACTCCTGCCGCTGGAACGCGGTCGTCCGTCCCGACGCCACCGGGATGCGGGTGACCGGCGGCAAGCTGGAGATCGACACCTCGAAGGGAGACATCTACGGGTCCGACAACAGCGGCCCGAAGAACTTCGTCCTGCAGAACGCGCCCGGGGGCGACTGGACGCTGGAGACCAAGCTCGACGGTTCGGCGTTCAACCAGGCGTACCACCAGGGCGGCCTGGTGGTCTACGGCGGTGACGACGACTACGTCAAGGTCGACTACGTGGCCGACAGCGCGACGGCGACGAGGATCGAGCTGCGCAGCGAGGTCGGCGGAGCCGTTCAGGACCCGCAGCCGCAGGTCGACCAGCACGGCTCCGGCGTGTGGTGGCTGCGGCTGAAGAAGGAGGGCGACACCTTCCACGGCTACTACTCCGCGAACGGCACGGACTGGACCGAGCTCGGCGCCACGGTGCAGAACGGCGCCGTGGCGAGCGGGGCGAAGGTCGGCGTGTTCGCCTTCGGCGGCAACAGCCAGACCGCGTCGGCGACGGCGAAGTTCGACTACTTCCACCTGGTCAAGGGCGGCGGGGGCGCCGACGACAAGACGGCGCCCACGACGACCGCGACGACCGACCCGGCGGCTCCGCAGAGCGGCTGGTACACCGGCCCGGTCTCAATCACGCTGTCGGCCGCCGACGAGCCGAACGGCAGCGGGGTCGACAAGACCGAGTACCGGCTCGACGGCGGCGATTGGAGCGCCTACACCGCTCCTGTGGTCGTCTCCGGCGACGGCTCGCACACGCTGGCCTACCGCTCGGCGGACAAGGCGGGCAACGTCGAGGACGCCAGGACCCTCACGGTCAAGGCGGACGCGACCGCGCCGATGACCAGGGCGGAGTTCGCCTCGCCGAACGACAGCGGGTGGCACGACGCCGCCGTGCCGGTGACGCTCACCGCCACCGACGCCACGGCCGGGGTGGGGAAGACCGAATACGCGCTGGACGGCGGCGACTGGACGCCGTACACCGAGCCGGTCACCGTCTCGGGCGAGGGCAAGCACGAGCTCAAGTACCGCTCGACCGACAAGGCCGGGAACGCCGAGGACGTCAAGGCCGCCGCGTTCCAGGTCGACACCAAGGCGCCCGCCGTGGTGATCTCGGGCGTGGCGAACGACGAGAAGTACGGCGACAGCCAGGACCTGCAGATCGCCTGGCAGGTCGTCGACACCGCCTCCGGCGTGAAGTCGGTGAGCGGCACGCTCGACGGCAAGCCGTTCGAGTCCGGGACGCTCCAGCCGCTGTACGGGCTGGCCCTGGGCACGCACACGGTCACGGTCACCGCGGTCAGCAACGCGGGCAGACAGACCGAGCAGTCCGTGACGTTCACCGTCGAGACCTCGACGCAGGACCTCGCCGCCCTGATCGACCGTTTCGAGAAGGACGGCAAGCTGACGGACAAGGAAGCGCACCGCTTGCAGACGAACCTCGCCACCGTGCGCGATGCCGAGGACAAGGGCAAGAAGGATGACAAGATCATCAAGGAGATCCGGAAGTTCAAGGACGCCGTCAGCGGCAACAAGGGCGTCTCGGACGAGCAGGTCCGGGCCGTCCTCCTCCGGGACGCCGACGCACTGATCGTCCGGCACGGCGGCACGCCGGCCTGACGACGAGCGAGACCGGCGTTCCGGACGCCGCCATAGAGCGCCGCTCCGTCACGTCGCCGACAGACGGTGAGTGCCCTCGCCAGGCGAGGGCACTCACCCCCTCCCGCTCCACGACGCGGTCTTCATCCCGGCCGGCCGGGACCGCCTTCATCGGACGCCGGCACGTGCTCGCGCCGGCATCGTCCGGCGACGACCCCGAAGGGAACCACACCCCGTGAACAACGCACTGCGATACGCCGTGACCGTCCTGCTGGCCGGGCTCGCCCTCATGCTCGCCGCACCCGCGGCATCCGCCCATCGCGGACCGATCAAACTGGAGGTGACCGGGGACGGCGGCCACAACGTCAATGTGCTGGTCACATGGAAGGAGGACGGGCATCCCGTCACCGACGTCGTCGAGGCGACACTGACGGCGACCTCCTCCGACGGTCGCTCCTTCGGCCCCGTCCAGCTCAGGTCCTCCTCCGAGGGCCAGAACCTCTACACCTCCCCCGAGCCGCTGCCGAGCGGGACCTGGAAGGTCACGGTGACCGCGACCAAGCCCGCCAAGGCACGCGCGACGGCGAAGGTGAAGGCGGCGGACCTGGCCGCCACCCCCGTGGCGGCGACTTCGCCCGCGCCGCGCGCGGCGGCCGCCGCGGCTCTGGCCGACCGCGAGGACGCGGACGACACTCCGTTCAAGATCGGAATCATCGCGGTCGCGGTGGTGATCGCTTCCGGGATCTGGATCGCCTTCGCCCGTCGCGGGCGGCTGCACAGCCGTCGCTGAAGGCACCTCGGCCGGTGCGCCCAGTGGGCGTCGCGACGCTGGTGCGCACCCGGCACACCCGGTTGTCGACGCCCCGGAGACCACGCTCTTCGTAGATGAACGCATCCGGTTCCTGCACGGCCCTCGACCAGTAAGCTCCCCTTCCTACCGCACACCACAGCCATTGACGGGTCCAGTTGTGTTAGCGCTAACATCCCTCAGGAGTCCTCATCATGAAACGCGTCGCGTTATCGGTCATGCTCGTCGCCGCCCTCCTCGCGGCACCACCGCCCGCGTCCGCCTCAGCGGATCCCATCCCTCAAGGAGCAGCCGTCGACCAGTTCGACGGCGACAGCCTGGGGCAGGAGTGGAGCGTCCTGTCCCCCGACGACTCCCGCTGGTCGCTGTCAGGGGGCGCGCTCCATCTGGACACCTCCCCCGGTGACACGTACGGGGGCGGCAACAGCGCCAAGAACGTCTTCCTCGTCGACGTTCCGGCCGGCGACTTCGAGGTGATCACCAAGCTCAGCGCGCCCGTCGCGCTGGACTACCATAACGCGGGCCTTGTCGCCTGGCAGGACTGGGACAACTACGTACGAACCGGGCTGGCCCACGTCAGCTTCTCCGGCGGCACCGTGATCGAGACGGGGACGGAGGTCGGCGCGAGCTACACCGGCGGCTTCAAGACCCGTCCGGGATCCACCGGCGAGATCCTCAGGCTGGCCAGGACCGGCGACGAGTTCGTCGCCTCCTACTGGGACGGCTCGGCATGGATCGAAGCAACCCGGTCCACCGCGAAGCTGGACATCAAGCAGGTCGGCCTCTACGGTCTGTCCGCCCAGAACGGGACGCCCGTCCGCGCGGACTTCGACTACTTCGCCGTCAAGGCCGCCGAGGGACGGCCGGTGAGCCCGCAGGGGCGGTTCACGCTGAAGGCGGTCGACGCGCCCTACCTGTCCGTCAGCAAGTCGGGCGTGGTGCGGGCCTCGGACAGGGCGCCGATGACCGGCCTTGTCATGACCGCCGAGCCGCGCGACGGCGGACTGGCGCTCAAGGACGCCGCGTCCGGGAAATACCTGGAGGCCGGCGACAAGGTGCGGCTGGGCGCGAACCCCTCGGTCTTCCAGCTCAAGGACGCCGGTGGCGGCAAGGTCGAGCTCTCCTCCAGCGGCAAGAACGTCTCCGTCAGCGACGGCGCTCTCGTCACCGGCCCGGCGATCACGAAATTCACGATCGAGGGCTACACGTCCGGCGCGCTCACCGTGGACACCAAGGCCAAGGGCACCGAAGTCAGTCCCAACCTGTACGGGGTCTTCTACGAGGACATCAACCACGCCGCCGACGGGGGCCTGTACGCCGAGCTGGTCCAGAACCGCTCGTTCGAGTTCAACGACCAGGACCACGCCTCCTACACGGGCCTGACCGCGTGGAGCAAGACGGAACGCGGCGCGAGCGCCACCCTCGCGGTCACCGGCGATCAGCCGCTGAACTCCAACAACCGCAACTACCTGCGTCTCGACGTCACGGGAGACGGCACGGCCGGGGTGAGCAACGCCGGGTTCAACCGCGGCCTGCCCTTGAAGAGGGGCGCCCGCTACGACCTGTCGTTCTGGGCCAGGCGCACCGAGGCGGGGACGCTGACGGTGACCGTCGAGGACGGCACCGCGGTCCTCGGCACGGCGGCCCTGCAGGTCAAGGCGGGCGGCTGGGCCAAGTACGAAGCGTCGTTCACCGCGGCGGCGACGACCGACACCGGTCGCCTGATCGTCCAGGCGCCGAGCGGGCGCACCGATCTGGACATGGTCTCGTTGTTCCCGCATGACACCTTCAAGGGGCACGGCATGCGAGCCGACCTGGCCAAGGCCGTCGCGGAGTTGAAGCCGGGCTTCCTGCGCTTCCCCGGCGGCTGCGTGACCAACGTCGGCACCTACGCCCCCTACTCCGACAAGCAGGACCGGCGGCGGATCTACCAGTGGAAGGAGACGATCGGCCCGGTCGAGGAGCGGCCGACGAACTTCAACTTCTGGGGCTACAACCAGTCGTACGGCATCGGCTACTACGAGTACTTCCAGTTCGCCGAGGACATCGGCGCCGAGCCGCTGCCGGTGCTGTCGGTGGGCGTCAACGGCTGCAACGTGAACCAGCCGCTGACCGACGAGGCCAAGCTGGCCCGGTGGGTCCAGGACACGCTCGACCTGATCGAGTTCGCCAACGGCCCGGTCACCTCCGAGTGGGGCGCCAAGCGGGCCGCGCTCGGGCACCCGAAGCCGTTCGGCCTGGACTACATCGGCCTCGGGAACGAGGAGATCTACTCCGAGTTCTTCACGAACTATCCCAAGTTCGCCGACGCGGTCAGGGCCAAGTACCCCACCATTAAGATCATCAGCAACTCGGGGCAAGCCCCACAGGGCGCCTGGTTCGACAAGATGTGGCAGTTCGCCCGCGACCACAAGGCCGACCTGGTCGACGAGCACTACTACAGCAGCCCCGGCTGGTTCCTGACCAACAACCACCGCTACGACTCCTACGACCGCAACGGGCCGAAGGTGTTCGCCGGCGAGTACGCCTCGCAGGGCAACACGTTCGGCAACGCCCTGGCGGAGGCGTCGTACATGACCGGGTTGGAGCGCAACTCCGACGTGGTGGAGCTGGCGTCGTACGCGCCGCTGCTGGCCAACGTGGACTACGTGAACTGGTTCCCCGACCTCATCTGGTACGACAACGACCAGGTCTTCGGATCGGCGAACTACTACGTGCAGAAGTTGTTCTCCACGAACCTCGGCGACCGGATCCAGCCCAGCACGTTCGAGAGCGCGACCAGGCCCCCGGCCGACATCACGGGCGGCATCGGGCTCGGCTCGTGGAGCACCCAGGTCCGTTACGACGACGTCAAGGTCACCGCCGCCGACGGCACGACACTGTTCTCGGACGACTTCTCCGGCGGGGGCGAGAAGTGGACTCCAGGCCAGGGAGCATGGGCCGTGCGGGACGGCGCCTACGTCCAGACCGCCGACGTCACCGACGCCCGATCCACCGCCGGCTCACCTGACTGGTCGAACTACACGATGGAGGTCAAGGCCCGCAAGACCGGCGGCGCCGAGGGATTCCTGGTCATGTTCGGCGTGGGCGACACCTATTACTGGTGGAACCTCGGCGGCTGGAACAACACTCGGTCCGCCGTCGAGAAGGGCATCGGCGGCGGCAGGTCGGAGATCGCCTCCTCCCCGACCACCATCGAGACCGGCCGCGACTACCAGATCAAGATCCAGGTGAACGGACGCAGGATCACCACCTGGCTCGACGGCCAGAAGATCAACGCGTTCACCGACAATGCCGTCGTGGAGCCGCTCTACCAAGTCGTCTCGCGAGACGGCGACAACGTCACGCTCAAGGTCGTCAACGCTCAGGCGACCGGCGTGCGCAGCACCGTCACCCTGAAGGGTCCCCGCCTTCGCCCGTCCGCCACGGTGACCTCGATGGCCGGCGCTCCGGGCGATGCCAACTCCCTCACCGAACCGACCAAGATCAAACCGGTTGAACGCCACCTGAACGGCTTCTCCAACGCCTTCACCTACGACTTCCCCGCCAACTCCGTCACCTTCATCCGCCTCACCGAACGCTGACCCGCCGACCAGGGGCGGGCCGCCCGCCGGCTCGCCCCTGGTCGGCCTGCCACCCCGGCCCCATTCGATGAACCGCCCAAGGAGGAGGGCGGCCGAACGTCAGGGCAGGGCGCACGGTGGAACATCGAGGAGATCGTCAGGCGGGCGGGGGTTCAGCGCGATCCCGGATGGGCGCCGGCGACGTCGTCGCCGGCGTTCGTCGGCTGCTCGGCGGCCAGGGATGCGAGCAGGCGCAGGCGTTCGGCGGAGGGGGAGCCGGGTTCGGCGGTGTAGATGATGAGCACGAGTCCGGGTTCGGCGGTGATGGCGAGTTCCTCGTAGGCGAGGACGAGTTCGCCCACCTCGGGGTGGTTGAACCGCTTCGTGCCCGTTCCGTGGGTGCGGACGTCGTGTGCGGCCCAGAGCGTGCGGAACGTGTCGCTGCGAGTGGAGAGCTCGCCGACCAGGTCCTGCAGGGCGCGGTCGTGCGGGTCGCGGCCGGCTTCCGCCCGCATGATCGCGACGCACATCTCGGCGAACAGGTCCCAGTCGGGGTAGAAGTCGCGGGAGGACGGGTCGAGGAACTGGAAGCGGGCCAGGTTGGGGGTGCGCCCGCCGTCGCCGATGACGGGCGCGTAGAAGCGGCGGCCGAGCGCGTTGGCGGCCAGCAGGTCCTGGCGGGGGTTGCGGACGAACGCGATGCCGTCGGTGATGGCCTCCAGCGCCCAGTGCAGGCTGGGGCGGGAGGCGCTCTGGCGGGTGGCGCGGCGGCGCGGGCGGCCGGAGGCGGGGATGCCGTCGGCGGCGCGGGCCAGGTCGAACAGGTGGGCGCGCTCGGTGTCGTCGAGGCGCAGCGCGCGGGCGATCGCCTCCAGGACGGACGCTGACGCGCCGGCGATCTGGCCGCGTTCGAGCTTGGCGTAGTACTCGACGCTCACCCCTGCGAGGACGGCGACCTCGGTGCGCCGCAGGCCGGGCACGCGCCGGTTGAGGCCACCGGGCAGGCCGGCCTGCTCGGGCGTGACCTTCGCCCGGCGCGAGGTGAGGAACTCGCGGACTTCGCGGCGGTTATCCATAATCCCAGCGTAGAGGCGGTCTGGAAGGTCTGGGGTGCCCTGTCGGTACACCCCTTGACAGAGACTCCCGCTCTGCCGCGGGGGCCCCTTGACTGGAGCCATGCTCAATCAATCTCCGCCCACGCAGCGGCCGGTCTCCCGGCTGTTGCCCATGCTGTTGCTCCTGTTGACCGTGTTCGGTCCCATATCGATGGATATGTACCTGCCGGTTCTGCCCGCGTTGACGGACGAGCTGAACGCGGCGACGTCGATGGCGCAACTGACCGTCACCGCTTGCCTCATCGGGCTGGCGTTGGGGCAGCTCGTCGCCGGGCCGCTGTCGGACCGGTTCGGCCGCGCCCGGCCTCTGTACGTCGGCGTGGCCGCCTACGTCGCGACCTCGCTGCTGTGCGCGCTCAGCCCGAGCATCGAGACGCTCGTCGCCGCCCGGCTGGTCCAGGGGCTCGCCGGGGGCGCGGGCATCGTGATCGCGCAGGCGGCGGGACGTGACCTCTACTCCGGCGGAAAGCTCATCCGCTACTACGGCCGCATGACCGTGCTCGGCGGCCTGGCCGCCATCGTGGGACCGCTGGTGGGCGGCCAGCTGGCCCGGGTCACCGACTGGCGCGGACTGTTCACGTTCCTGGCGGTGATCGGCGCGCTCATCCTGGCGCTCATCGCCTTCGGCTACCGCGAGACGCTGCCCCGGACGAGCCGTACGACGGGTGGGTTCGCCCAAACCGGCCGCGACTTCCGCACCCTGCTGGCCGACCGCGTCTTCACCGGCGCGGTGCTGCTGCAGGGGTTCGTCAACGCCGCCCTGTTCGCCTACCTGGCCGGGGCCACCTACGTCCTGCAGGGCGTCTACGGCCTGTCGCCGCAGCAGTACGCGCTCGCCTTCGGGCTGAACTCGGCCGGGTTCATGGTCTTCGGTTACCTGGCCGGGCGTAGCAGCGAGCGGTGGAGCGTGCGCGGCACCCTGGCCGTGGGCCTGGCCATGTGCGCACTCGGCGCGCTCGGCCTGCTGGCCGCCGGGCTGTGGACGCTGCCGCTGGCCGTGGTGATCGTCTCGCTGCTGATCATGGTCAGCGGCGTGGCCGCCACCACCCCGCCCGCCACCACGCTGGCCCTGGCCGGATACCCGCATATGGCGGGCACCGCCTCCTCGCTCCTTGGCATGGCCCGCTTCGCCTTCGGCGGTGTCGCCGCGCCCTTCGTCGGCCTGGCCGGGGCGGACGGCATGCTGCCGCTCGGGATCGTCACCGTCGTCTCGATCGCGCTCGCGCTGGCGGCCTGCGCCGCTCTCGGCCCCCGGCATCGCGCGCGGACGGCGCGGCCGTCCCCGGCCGTCGAACCCGAGCTCGCCGCCGCGCCGACGCGGTGAGCACGTCGTGCGGACGCCGGGCTAAATGCCGGGAAAGAGTTCCTCTCGCCTGTTCATGCCTCACCTACCGGGGGAAATGCCTCCTCTGCTGGGGAACCGTGCGGGACGCTGCCGGCGCCGGTTCGGCCGCGACATCTGGCCACCGGCCGGCGAGGCACCTTGGGCGTCGGGCCTTCGACGCTCGACGGAGTCCGCTGATCCGCCGCCGTCACCCAACACTCGAAGGAGACACCACTCATGCGTGGAGCAGTTCTGCACGGACCGCGCGACGTGCGCGTCGAGGACCGTCCCGACCCGCGGATCGTCCAGCCCACCGACGCGGTCATCCGCATCACCGCGACGTGCGTCTGCGGCTCGGACCTGTGGCCCTACCGGGGCGTGGACGCCGCCGACGCGCCGGCGCCGATGGGACACGAGTACGTCGGCGTGGTCGAGCAGACCGGCGAGGCGGTCGAAACGATCAAGCCCGGCGACTTCGTGGTCGGATCGTTCTTCGCCTCCGACAACACCTGCGAGATCTGCCGGGCCGGCTACCAGTCCCGGTGCGTGCACGCCGAACTCATCGGCGCGATCGGCACCCAGGCCCAGTACGCCCGGATCCCGCTGGCCGACGGCACCCTGGTCGCCACCCCCGCCATGCCGGACGCCGACCTCGTCCCGAGCCTGCTGACCGCCTCCGACGTGCTGGGCACCGGCTGGTTCGGCGCGGTCGCCGCCGAGGCCGGGCCCGGCAAGACGGTCGCCGTCGTGGGCGACGGTGCGGTCGGCCTGCTCGCCGTCCTGGCCGCCCGGCGGCTCGGCGCCGAACGCATCGTCGCCTTCAGCCGCCACGCCGACCGGCAGAAGCTCGCCCTGGAGTTCGGCGCCACCGACATCGTCACCGAACGCGGCGACCAGGGCGTCGCCCGCGTCAAGGAGCTCACCGGCGGGCTCGGCGCGCACTCGGTCATCGAGGCCGTCGGCACCCAGGAGTCGATGATGCAGGCCATCCGCTCCACCCGGCCCGGCGGCCACGTCGGCTACGTCGGCGTCTCCCACGACGTCGAGCTGCCGGGCGAGGAGCTGTTCTTCTCCGGCGTGCACCTGCACGGCGGCCCGGCCCCGGTACGCCGCTTCCTGCCCGAGCTCATCGGCCTGATCTGGAACCGCGCGATCGACCCCGGCAAGGTCTTCGACCTCGAACTCCCGCTGGAGGACGCCGCCGACGGCTACCGGGCGATGGACGAACGCCGCGCCGTCAAGACCCTGCTGCGCCCCTGACGGCCCCCATCCCTTCGCAAGAGATCACCGACCACGAGAAGGAACGACCATGGAACTGCTGAAGCAGCCACCGACCACCAAGGGACCAGCCGAATGGTTCACCGGGGACGTCTGGTTCGACGTCATCCACCGCGGCGAGGACCCGTCCCGATCCCGCGCGAACATGGTCAGGTTCGCGCCCGGCGCCCGAACCGCCTGGCACTCCCACGGCCTCGGCCAGACGCTGCTCATCGTCGAAGGCGTCGCGCTGATCCAGTCCCGCGGCGGCCGGCTGATCGAGGCCCATCCGGGCGACGTCATCTGGACCCCGCCGGGCGAGGAGCACTGGCACGGCGCCGCCCCCGGCCACTTCATGACCCACCTGGCCCTGTGGGAAGGCGACGACACCGCCTGGCTGGAGCACGTCACCGACGCCGACTACACCGCGACGCCGGCCGCCACCCGCCAAGCACTCTGAAGAGGGTCGACATGGACTACGAGCACCTCGGCCGCAGCGGGCTGCGCGTCAGCCGGCTCGCCCTGGGCACGATGAACTTCGGCGACGCGACCGACGAACCCACCGCCTTCCAGATCATGGACGCCGCGGTGGAGGCGGGCATCAACTTCTTCGACACCGCCGACGTCTACGGCGGCCCCCAGAGGCCGGACATGGACCAGGGGTACGGCCTCTCCGAGGAGATCATCGGCCGCTGGCTCTCCCAGGGCGGCCGCCGGGACCGGATCGTCCTGGCGACCAAGGTCTACCAGCCGATGGGGCTCGGACGGAACGACAAATACCTGTCGGCCTACCACATCCGCCGCGCCTGCGAGGCGAGCCTGCGCCGCCTGCAGACCGACCACATCGACCTCTACCAGATGCACCACGTCGACCGTGCCACGCCGTGGGAGGAGATCTGGCAGGCGATGGACCAGCTCATGCGCGAGGGCAAGGTCACCTACATCGGCAGCAGCAACTTCGCCGGCTGGGACATCGCCACCGCCCAGAACGCCGCCACCTCCCGCAACCTGCTCGGCCTGGTCTCGGAGCAGAGCCTGTACAACCTCATCGCCCGCACCATCGAACTGGAAGTCATCCCGGCGCTGCGCTACTACGGCATCGGCCTCATCCCCTGGAGCCCGCTCGCCGGCGGCCTGCTCGGTGGCGTCCTGCGCAAGGTGAGCGAGGGCCGCCGCGCCGGCGACCAGATCCAGCGGCAGATCGAGCAGCACCGCCCCCAGCTCGAACGCTACGAGGCCCTCTGCTCCGACCTCGGCGAGCAGCCCGCCGACGTCGCCCTGGCCTGGCTGCTGCACAACCCCGTCCTGACCGCCGCCATCATCGGCCCGCGGACCGCCGAGCAGCTCAAGGACAGCCCGCGCGCCCTGGAGATCGCCCTGTCGCAGGAGACGCTGCGTGAGCTCGACGACATCTGGCCGGGTCCGGGAGGAGAAGCCCCCCAGGCATACGCCTGGTGACCAGGCGTATGCCGCCGGCCCGCAGTGAGCCTCCCGCGCCGCCGCTGACCTTCCTGCACCGAACGGCGCCTCGGCCCGTCATCCGGGTGGGGGCCGGTCCCTGCCAACCCCCGAACCACCAAAGGTGCCACCCACGATGAGCAGATCAGTCTCCAGGACCGCGCTGGCGGCCCTCCTCACCGTCACAGCGTGCGGTGGGGCGGGCGGCACCGGCCAAGCAGCCCATGCTCCGGCAACGACATCATCGGCCGCGCCAGCCGGTACCGAGCAGCCCGAGAGGACCACCGACATGAAGATCCGCCTGATCCTCGACGATGTCACCCTTGACGCGACGCTCGCCGACAGCGCCGCCGCCCGTGACTTCGCCGCTCTCCTGCCGCTCACCCTCACTCTCAGCGACTACGCGGGGAACGAGAAGGTGAGCGACCTGCCGAGGAAACTGTCGACCGCCGGCGCCCCCGCCGGAACCGCCGCCAAGGTCGGAGACATCGACTACTACGCCCCCTGGGGCAACCTGGCCATCTTCTACCAGGACTTCCGCCATTCCGACGGCCTGGTCAACCTCGGCAGGATCGAATCCGGCATGGAGAAGCTCACTGCCAAGAACGGCGACTTCACCGTCACCGTCGAACGCGCCTGACTCCGGTCCGCGCGCCCCGCTGAAGGCTTCCCGCCAATGCACCGGATGACAGCCTGTCATCACGTACATGAGCGATCACGGTCGCGCGACGACCAGGGGAACCCATGGTGTCCGAGCGCCGACCGGACACGCGCTCCTCCCTCCTGATCCCGCCATCCCTGCACGCCGGGTGTTGATCGTCCAGTCTCCCGACGAGGACGGCGTGCGGGCTTGGGACGAATCGGAAGACCGTGACCAGCTCGTGAACGAGGCAGAGGAGTTCTCAACCTTCCACGCCCAGCGGGCCAGTGACCTTGAGACGTGGTTCGCTCTGTCAGGCAGGCGGGCCGTTGTTCCGCCTCCGCGTTGGAAGCAACTCCTCGCAACACTCATAGGCGCTTACCCGCTCGTCGTTCTGATGTCCGCCTTCGTCCTGCCGCGGCTGACGGGGCTCGCCCCTCGAACGCGGACACCGGTCCGTCGGCCGGCGTGAGGTCGATGTAGTCGACGTTGACCGCGTCGCGGTCGTCGCCCGCGTCGCCTCCACCGGGATCCGATTGGTGCCCGCGGCCTGGAACACCCTCCTCGTGACGGTGTTCCAGTCGTTCCAGGGTGGGCGTGGCGGGCAGGGCGAGGTCGGTGATCGGCGAGCCGTCGAGTCGCAGCCCGACCGACCGGTCGGCGGAGGCCCGGGGAAGCCCGTACGTGACC
Source organism: Nonomuraea sp. NPDC048881 (assembly GCF_040649795.1). Classification (NCBI taxonomy): domain Bacteria; kingdom Bacillati; phylum Actinomycetota; class Actinomycetes; order Streptosporangiales; family Streptosporangiaceae; genus Nonomuraea; species Nonomuraea sp. NPDC048881. The sequence goes on along the minus strand of NZ_JBEZGC010000015.1, from coordinate 108,261 downwards.
TTCGCGGTGCCGCCGAGGGCGGCTACTTTGCTTCAGAGCTCGGTGCGGCGATGCCTGTTGAAGTGAGCGAGAGCATATGAAGCGCTTCAGAGCTGAAGCGCTTCATACGCCCACCCATGCGTTAGCATGGCCGCGCAGAGACGGGCATGGAAGGCGGAGGCACCTACACAGTGGCAGCGATTCGGCCGGGCCTGAACGGGCGTGCCAATCCGAGCATCCGTGACGTGGCCGCGGCCGCCGGCGTCTCGATGGGCACGGTCTCCAACGTGCTGAACCATCCCGACAAGGTGAGCGAGGCCACCGCGCGCCGGGTGCGGGAGGCGATCGACCGGCTCGGGTTCGTCCGCAACGACGCGGCGCGGTCGCTCGCGTCCGGTTCGAATCACAGCATCGGCCTCGTGCTGGCCGACATCGAGAACTCGCTGTTCGTCGACATCGCCCACGGCGCCCAGGAGGCGGCGCGGGCCGCCGGGCTCAACCTGCTGCTGGCCAACGCCGCCTGCGATCTGTCCCAGCAGGACCAGTACCTGGACCTGTTCGACCAGGCCCGGGTCACGGGGGTGCTGCTGGCGCCCATGGAGGACTCGACGGCGGGGATCGAGCGGATGCGCTCCCATGGCCGGCAGATCGTCCTGCTCAACTACGCGCCCGAGCCGGGCACGTGCTGTTCGGTGCTGGTGGACAACGAGCGGGTGGGCTATCTCGCCGCGCGTCACCTGATCGCGGGCGGCCGGAGAAGGCTCGGGTACGTCGCGGCCCGTGACGTCTACCAGCCGGTACGCGACCGGCGCCGGGGCATCAGGGCGGCGATCGACGACCTCGGCGCGGGCGTCGGCCTGGAGGAGATCGACAGCGGCGGGCTGACGGTGGCCGAAGGGCGGCGGGTCGGCCGGGAGCTGGCGGCGCGGCCGCCGTCCGAGCTGCCCGACGCGCTGGTGGTCGTGACCGACGAGCTGGCCCACGGGATCATCCAGGAGCTGCACGCCGGGGCAGGGGTTCGCGTGCCCGAGGACGTGGCCGTGGTGGGGTGCGAGAACAACCGGTCGGCCGCGGGATTCACCCTGCCGCTGACCGCCGTGGAGCTGTCGGGGCGGCAGATGGGCCGCGAGGCGGTCCGGCTTCTGCTCGACGAGGTCGCCTCCGAGGATCACCGGCACGTGACCGTGACGCTCCAGCCGGAGCTGGTCGTCCGGGCCACCGCCCCCTGAGCCCTTCACCAGCCACGGACGCCGTCGGCATGCCCTGACGCCGGGACGAGGCCGGTGGTCACAGTGCGGACTCGTTGTTGACACCGCGACGCGACCCGCCATACATTCCTTCCACTTGAAACGCTTCAAAAGCGTGTCTCTAGGAGGAAGCGGTGCGGATCATGCACAGGCGCCGGAAACCCGTGATCTTCATAGCCCTCGCCGCCGTGGGCCTGTCCGCGACCGGCTGCGGGGGCGCCGCCGGCGGTCCGCCCGGCGAGTTCAGCCTCATGATCAACGACGACAACCACATCGTCCAGCAGGAGCTCGCCGTGCTCAGCACCGGCGCGTGCAGGACCCAGAACCAGGCGCTGCCGCTCAGGACGGAGACGCTGCCGATCGGCAACGTCGACCAGAAGGTGCAGCTCCTGGCCGGGCAGAACGCCCTCCCCGTGCAGTTCGCCGCCGGAGGCACACCGCAGCTCACCAAGACGCTGAGCCAGGCCGGCCACGTCCTCGACCTGGAGAAGACGCTCAAGGAGCTCGGCGTCTGGGACAGCGTCGAGCCCGCCGCCGTCAAGACCGTCCAGAACCTGTACGGCCGGTTCGACGTCATGCCGTACCAGTTCAACATCGAGGGCATCTGGTACAACAAGAAGCTCTTCGCCGACCACGGCATCGCGGTCCCGGCCACGTACGACGACCTGGTGGCGGCGGCGGCGAAGCTCAAGGCCGCGGGCGTGCAGCCGTTCTCGGCGTCCGGCAAGGCCGGCTGGCCGATCACCCGGCTGATCAGCGGCTACCTCTACCGTGACCTCGGCCCTGAAGCGCTCCAAGAGGTGGCGGACGGCAGGGCCAAGCTCACCGACCCGCCGTACGTCAGGGCCGCGCAGGCCGTCGCCGACCTCGGCAAGGCAGGGTACTTCGGCGACGGCGTCGGGTCGATCGACTACGACACGGCCGTGCAGCAGTTCCTGACCGGCAAGGCCGCCATGTTCTACATGGGCAGCTGGGAGCTGGGCAGCTTCAACGACCCGGCCAAGGCGAAGATCGGCGCCGACACCATCGGCTTCATGCCCTTCCCCGCCGTGAAGGGCGGCTCCGGCAGCGCCGACCAGCTCCCGGCGAACGTCGGCCTGCCGATCGCCGTGTCGGCGAAGACGTACGACAAGAAGGTCGGCGACTGGCTGGCGTGCATCACCAAGAACTACGGCGCGGCGTCGCTGAAGGACCAGGGCACGATCTCCGGCTTCAAGCCGGTCGGCGACACCGGGACGCTGCCGCCGCTGACGCGGACCGTCCGCGAGGCGATCTCGAAGACGACCACCAGCGTCCTGTGGTTCGAGGCGCTGTTCACCACCAAGGCCACCGAGACGAGCCAGACCAACGCGGCGCCGCTGCTCACCGGCGGGATCTCGGCGCAGGACTTCATGCGGAAGATCCAGACCGACCTGGCGGCCCGGTAGTCATGGGCACAGTTCTCGGCGACCGCCGGGCCGTCGCCATCCTGCTCGGGCCCGCGCTGCTGGTGTACACGCTGGTCATGCTGATCCCGATGCTCTGGTCCCTGGGGTACACGTTCCAGACCGGCAACGTCATCGGCGGGTTTCGCTTCAACGGCCTCGGCAACTTCGCCAAGCTCTGGGACGACCCGCAGGCCATGTCGGCGCTGTGGTTCACCGTCAAGTACGCGGTGGTCGTCAGCGCCGGCCAGGTCCTGCTCGGCTACCTGCTGTCCCTGCTGTACGTGTTCGCCCTGCGCAGGTCGTCGGCCCTCGTGCGCACGCTCGTGTTCTTCCCGGTGATCCTGCCGACCGTCGCGGTGTCCCTGCTGTTCCAGAAGCTGTTCGCGGTCGCCCCGCAGAACGGCCTGGCCAACGTCGCCCTCGGCATGGTCGGGATCCATCCGGCTGACTGGTTCGGCAGCGGCACCGGCGCGTTCTGGGTCATCGTCGCCATGGACCTGTGGCGGTCGATGGGCTTCTACGGCGTGCTGATCTACGCCGGCCTGCTGGAGATCCCGGAGGAGATCCTGGAGTCGGCGCGGCTCGACGGCGCGACGGGCTGGCGGCTGGTCCGCCACCTCGTGCTCCCGTTGTCGATGCCGGTGCTGCTGTCGGCCGTCGTGTTCAGCGTCAACGGCACGCTGAAGGTCTTCGACTCGGTCCTCGCCCTGACCAACGGCGGCCCGGGCAGCGACACCACGCCCCTCACGCTGCACATGTACCGGACGGCGTTCTCGTACGGCGACTACGGCTACGGCAGCACCATCGCGTTGCTGCTGACCGTCCTGTGCCTGGGCGTCACCCTGCTGATCTTCCGTTTCGCGCGCCGCGACCCGACCAGGAGCTGACCCGATGCTCGACTCGTTGGCCCCCACCTCGCCGATCACGGCCCCGGCGCCGGGGCGGCGGCGCGACCGGCGGCGGTCGTACCGGCGGTTGCGGCGTGCGCCGGTGACCGTCGCGGTCGCCCTGTTGATCGTCGTCGAGGTCGCGCCGCTGCTGTGGCTGCTGCTCAGCTCGTTCAAGACGCAGGCGGAGTTCGTCAACGAACCGGCCTGGTCCCTGCCGCACTCCTTCGCCCTGGACAACTACCGGGAAGCGTGGACGACCGGACGCGTCGGGGCGTACGTGCTCAACAGCGTGCTCGCCACGGTCCCGTCCCTGGCGTTGATCGTGCTGCTGGGCGTGGCCGCCGGGTTCGCCCTGGAGGTGCTGGTGTGGCGCGGACGCCACCAGGTCCTGCTGGTCTTCCTGGTGGGGATCATGGTGCCCAGCCAGATGATCCTCCTGCCGCTGTTCCGGGTGTACTTCCAGGCGGGGCTGTCGGGCACCCTGTGGCCGCTCATCGTCACGTACACGGCCACCGGGCTGCCGCTGACGGTCTTCATGATGGCGACCTACTTCCGGGCGATCCCGCGCCAGGTGTTCGAGGCCGCGACCATGGACGGCGCGAGCGTGCTGCGCTCGTTCGTGTCCGTCGGCTTCCCGCTCGCGCGCAACGCCGTCTTCACCGTCGCGCTGGTGCAGTTCTTCTTCATCTGGAACGACCTGCTCATCGCCCTGACCTTCACCACCGACGACGACCTGCGCACCATCCAGGTCGGGCTGCTGAACTTCACCGGCCAGTACGGCGAGACCGCCTTCGGCCCGCTGTTCGCCGCGATCAGCGTCAACGTCGTCGGCACGTTCCTGCTGTACCTGTTCATCAACCAGCGGATCATGCAGGGTCTGACGGACGGGTCGGTGAAGGGTTGAGCCTCCCCACTCCCCTCACGCCCACGGTCGAGCACCACCGCGAACCGCTGGGCATCGGCGAGGCCGCGCCGCGCGTCTCCTGGAAGACGGTCGCGCCGCCGGACTGGAGCCAGCGGGCGTACCAGATCCGGCTGGAGCGCGAACACCGCACCGAGACGAGCGCGTGGCTGGCCGGTGCGGAATCGGTCCTCGTGCCCTGGCCGGGCGCGCCGCTCGTGTCCCGGGAACGGGTGCGGGTCCGGGTCCGGGTGCGCGGCGACGGGCCCGCGAGCGAATGGAGCCCGCCCCTGACCGTCGAGGCCGGTCTGCTGCGCGCCGACGACTGGTCCGCCGCCGCGATCGCTCCCCTGGCGGCGGGTGACCGCCGTCCGCCGCTGCTGCGCAGGGAGTTCCGTCTCGACGGCGAGGTGGCCCGGGCCAGGCTGTACGTCACGGCCCACGGCCTGTACGAGGCCGAGATCAACGGCGTACGGGTCGGCCGGGACGCGCTGACGCCGGGCTGGACCAGCTACGGGCACCGCCTGCTGTACCAGACCTACGACGTCACCGGCCTGCTGGAGCCGGGCGCGAACGCGGTCGGCGCATGGCTGGGCGACGGCTGGTACCGGGGCCGGCTGGGCTTCCACGGCGGCCACGCCAACCTGTACGGCACCGACGTGGCGCTCCTGGCCCAACTGGAGGTCGTCCTCACCGACGGCCGCCGCGTGACGGTCGCGACCGACGAGTCCTGGCGCGGCACGTGCGGACCGATCCTGGCCGCCGGGCTGCTCGACGGCGAGACCCACGACGCGCGAGCCGAACGACCGGGCTGGTCACGGTCGGGCTTCGACGACACCGGCTGGACCCCGGTCCGGATCGTCGAGCGGGACCCGTCCACGCTGGCCGCACCCACCGGCCCGCCGGTGCGCTGCACGGAAGAGGTCCGCCCGGTCTCGGTGACCGCGCGCCCGGGCGACCGGCTGATCCTCGACTTCGGCCAGAACCTCGTCGGCCGGCTGCGGATCACCGTCGACGGCCCGGCCGGGCACGCGGTGACGCTCCGGCACGCCGAGGTCCTCCAGGACGGCGAGCTGTGCGTGCGCCCGCTGCGCGACGCGGTCTCCATCGACCGCTACGTGCTGCGCGGCGACGGCCCGGAGACCTGGGAGCCGCGCTTCACTCTCCACGGCTTCCGCTACGCCGAGGTCACCGGCTGGCGCGGCGGCGACCCCGCCGAGGAAGTCGTCGCCCACGTCCACCACACGGACATGGCCCGCACCGGCTGGTTCTCCTGCTCCGACGAGCTCGTCAACCGGCTGCACCGCAACGTCGTGTGGAGCATGCGCGGCAACTTCGTCGGCCTGCCCACCGACTGCCCACAACGGGACGAACGCCTCGGCTGGACCGGCGACCTGCAGATCTTCGCCCCCACCGCCGCGTTCCTGTACGACTGCCACGGCATGCTCGGCTCCTGGCTGCGCGACGTGGCCGACGAACAGCTCGGTGACGGCACCGTCCCCTGGTACGTCCCCGTCATCCCCGGCGGGCCGGAGTGGACGCCCGTCCGGCCCGGCGCGGGCTGGGGCGACGTGGTCACGCTCGCGCCATGGACGCTGTTCCAGGCGTCCGGTGACACCGAGGTGCTGGCCCGCCAGTACGACAGCGCCCGCCGCTGGGTGGACCTGGTCGCCCGCATCGCCAGCCCCTCGCACCTGTGGAACACCGGCTTCCAGCTCGGCGACTGGCTCGACCCCGCCGCCCCGCCCGACGACCCGGCGGCCGGACGCACCGACCGCTACCTCATCGCCACCGCCTACTTCGCCTGGTCGGCCCGTCACCTCGCCCGGATGGCGCGGACGCTCGGCCTGCAGGAGGACGCCCGGCGCTACACCGACCTGGCCGCCCGGGTAAAGGCCGCCTTCCAGGCCGCTTACCTGCGCCCGGACGGCACCCCCACCGACGACACGCAGACCGCGTACGCCATCGCGCTCGTCTTCGACCTGCTGCCGGACGCCGCCAGCAGGGAGCGGGCCGGGCGGCGGCTGGCCGAGCTGGTCGAGGCCGACGGTCACACGATCCAGACCGGGTTCATCGGCACCCCGCTGCTGGCTCCGGCCCTGGCCGCCACCGGACACTTGGAGACCGCCTACTCGCTGCTGCTGCAGCGTAAGTGCCCGTCCTGGCTGTACGCGGTGGACCAGGGCGCGACGACCGTGTGGGAACGCTGGGACAGCCTGCTGCCGGACGGCACGGTCAACCCTGGCGGCATGACGTCGTTCAACCACTACGCCCTCGGCGCGATCGCGGCCTGGCTGCACACCGACGTGGCCGGGATCACCGCGCACAGCCCCGGCTACCGCCACATCCTGTTCCGCCCCCGTCCCGGCGGCGGGCTGACCTGGGCCGCCGCCGAGCACGAGTCGCCGTACGGCAGGATCGCGATCCGCTGGGAGCTGCACGGCGACGACCTGAGCGTGCGGACCACCGTGCCGACCGGGACCATCGCCCGCCTCCAGTGGCCGGACGGCACGGTCAGCGACCTCCCCCGCGGCACCACCGAGACCCGCCGCCCGTTCACCCGCTGATCAGGCGGCGCGGAACACCCACCCCCCACATGAAGGGAGCCCGACATGGTCGGCAGTCCCACCCGAGCGGCACCGGCCACGCGCCGGACGGCACTGTTCCTGGTGGCCGTGCTGCTCGGCGCGTTGCACGTGGCGCTGGCGAGCCCGGCTCAGGCACTCACCGGCGAGACCCGCCTGCACGACCCGAGCGTCATGAAGGTCGACTCGTGCTACTACGCGTTCTCCACCGGTTTCGCCGGTGACGCGCAGAACCCGAACGGCCAGATCCTGCGCTACCGCTCGTGCGGCTCGGCCACCGGCCCGTGGACGAAGCTCGGCACGGTCTTCGACGAGACGCCCGCCTGGGTGACGCAGCGGATCGGCCGGTCGAACTTCGGCAACGTCTGGTCGCCCGAGATCCAGTACTTCAACGGCCGCTACCACCTGTACTACTCGGTCGCCCGCTCCACCCCCTCGTGGGCGGCCGTGCTCGGCGTCGCCACCGCGACCGACATCGAGGGCCCCTACACCGACCAGGGATTCGTCACCGACGTCGAGTTCCCGATCGACCCCACGGTCAACGTCGGCGGCGACGGGCGCATGTACATCACGTGGGGCTCGTTCGGCGGCATCTACCAGCACGTCCTCGACCCCGCCACCGGGAAGCTGTCCACCACCGACCACAACCTGTGGCACCTGGCCGCCGACATGGAGGGCGTCACGATCGTCCAGAACGGCGGCTACTACTACCTGTTCGGCTCCAGAGGCCCGTGCTGCAACGGCGTCAAGAGCAACTACTGGACCGTCGTCGGCAGGTCCACGAGCATCAACGGCCCGTACGTCGACATGGCGGGCGTGCCGCTGACCTCGAAGGGCGGCACGACGGTGCTGACCGGGAGCTGGCCGAAGACCTCGGCCGGCGGCGGCGACGCCTACACCGACGGGCCGGACACGTACCTGGCCTACCACTACTACGACGCCGACAACGGCGGGCGGGAGACGCTCGACATCCGGCAGGTCACGTTCGCGGGCGGCTGGCCGGTGCTCGGGACGCCGCTCGGCGAGACGTCCTTCCACCTGCTCAACCAGTACAGCAGGATGTGCGCGGACGTCTGGAACCTCAGCACGGCCGACGGCGCGCCGGTGAAACAGGGCTTCTGCAACAGCGGCGCGAACCAGCGATGGTCGCTCACCCCGGCCGGGGGGAACATGCGGATCGTCAACCAGAACAGCGGCAAGTGCCTGGAGATCTCCGGCTCCAGCACGGCGGCCCGCGCCCCCGCCGTGCAGGCCCCGTGCGACGGCGGCGCGAACCAGCAATGGACCAGGACGGCCACCTACGGCGCGTACATGACGTTCAAGAACGTCAACAGCGGCATGTGCCTGGAGGTCTACGGCAACTCCACGACCAACGGTGCCGCGTTGAACCAGTGGCCCTGCAACGGCGGCCCCAACCAGCAGTGGCTGCTTGGCTGACCGTCATTCCGACCGACAACAGTGGTGCGGCGAAGCTCCTTCGCCGCACCACTCCACGGTGGTGGCTCGGTCAGGCGGCGGCCCGCTCGTCGGCGATCTTCTTGAGCAGGTTGATCGCGGTCATCGCGTTCGGCCAGCCGGCATAGAAGGCGAGGTGCGTGATCACCTCAGACAGCTCCTCGACACTCAGCCCGTTCTCCAGCGCCACGCGAAGGTGGTAGTCGAGCTGCTCAGGGCGGTACAGCGCGGCCAGCACGCTCACGGTGACCATGCTCCGGTCACGCGGTGAAAGCGCGGGCCGCTCCCAGACGTCACTGAAGAGAACCCGGTCGGTGACCTCCACCAGCTTGGGCGCGATACCGGCCAACTCCTGTGGTGCGGACTGCTTCACCATGGAACAACTGCTTCGCCCGCGACAGTGGTGAACCGGACGCTTCCGATCCGTGGTCAGTTGCCCGTGCCAGCGGCACCTAACCCCTCGTCCTGAGCGCGCCAATGGCGGGGGAAGTGCGGCCACGATCGTCTGGCCCGTACCCGCGCCTGGGCCGCCTCCGGATCCGGCTCTGCCATGTGCACCGCCGCCAGCGGCTCGCCCTCGGCACGTGCCCAGACGCACCCGCCGACACAGCGACCAGCTCAGCGGTTGGCGCAGAGCGCGTTGTCGATCAGGCGGGCCGTGGCCCGGCCTTGGGCTGGGGTGCCGGGGTAGGTGGTGCGGGAGACGATCACGCTGGTGCGGCCGTCCTCGGTGACGGCGTTGTCGGTGATGAACCCGGGTGTGCCACCGGGATGCGACCACGCCGTGATCCCGCAGCTCAGCCGCTGCTTGGCCATGCCCAGGCCGAACTCCCTGCCGGGCGCGCCGACGGGGACCGTGGTGGTCATCTTTTCGAGCTGACGTGGCGTCAGGAGCCGGCCACCCAGCAACGCTCGCCAGAACCTGCCCAGGTCGCCGGTGGTGGTGACGGCCTCGCCCGCCGGGCCGGCCCAGCCGAGGCTGAGCACCGTGGCGCGGAACGGCCGGCCGGTCCTGGCGTCCTCGGTGTAGCTTTGCGGGTGCGGCTTGGGCAGCCGTGAGGCGTCACCGGGCAGCGTCGTCTCGCGTAGCCGCAGCGGCGTGATGATCCGGCGGGTCACCACATCGCGCCAGGAGTTGCCGGTGGCCTTCTCGATGATCATCCCGGCCAGGAGGTAGTTGATGTTGGAGTAGCTCCAGCGGGCGCCGGGCGAGAAGAGCGGGCGCCGGCCAACGCTGAGAGCGACCAGCTTGCGCGGGGACATGCGGAGGAACCGGTAGGCGCGGTAGCCCTGCTCGGTGCGCATCTTCATCTCGATGTCGCCCACGGAGTCGTGCAGGCCGCTGGTGTGCTGGAGCAGGTGCCTGACGGTGATGGCGCGCCCGTCGTTGCCGTTGCCGCGCACCAGTCCGGGCAGCCACCGTTCGACGCTGTCGCCGAGGGACAGGCGGCCCTCCGCCTCCAGCTGCAAGATCACGATGGCCACGAAGGTCTTGGTGTTGCTGCCCATCCGGAAGTGCCCGTCGAGCGGGATCGGCACGGTACGGCCGCGCACCGCCGTACCGGCTGCCGCGGACAGGCCACCGGCGGGAGAGACCACCCGTGCCTGCACCCCCAGCGTGCCGGCGTCGCGGATCGCGGCCAGATCCCGCTGCAGGGCCGCCCGGTCGTAGCCGGACGCGGCGTGGGTCGGGCCCGCCGCGAGTGTGACGAGCGTCGCGGCCGTGACCGCTGACGCCACAATCGCGTGGATGCGGTGGTTGATCGGATTCCTCTTCGTCATTCTTGCCTCCCGGCAGATGCGACCGCCGTAGCAGTCGGGTGGGACTCAAAAGCAGTCGGATGGGACTCGAAAGGTCCGGTGCGATGGCTGTCTGCGGCGGGTTGTGGGCGCAGCGGCCACCAGATGGCCCGGCCGAGCAGCGCGGCCAGGGCGGGGACCAGGATCAGTGACACGACGAGCGCGGAGAGCAGGATGCCGAGCGTCATCGCGAAGGCGATCTGCTCGTTGCCCGGGGACGTGACGAGGCCGGCGAAGGAGGCGGCCAGCACCAGGCCGGCCGTGGCGATGGCCGGCGCGGTGTGCCGTACGGCGCGGGCCACGGCGGCGCGAGCCGTACCCGGTCGCCGCATCTCCTCCCGGATGCGGTCGGCGATCAGGATGTTGTAGTCGGTCCCCAGTGCCACGACGAACAGGAACAGCACGAGCGGGAGTGTGAAGCCGACGCCAGGCTCGCCGATGACGTGCTGGAACAGCAGCCCGGCTGCGCCGAGGGTCGCGGCGAAGCCGAGTCCGACGGAGAGCAGCAGGATCAGCGGGGCGAGCAGGCTGCGCAGGAGCAGCAGGAGGATCAGCGCGATCAGCGCGGCCGCGACCGGGAACACGATCTTCAGGTCGTGGTCGACCGCGGTCGAGATGTCGGCGACGATGGCGGGCGTCCCGCCGACGTGGGCGGTGATCCCGGCAGGCGTGTGCTGGGCGACCGTGGCCCGAATCGGTCCGACGGCCAGGTCGCGCGCCTGCCGGCTCCGCGGGTCCGCGGTCGGGTAGAGGTCGATGCGGGCGGCACGGTGGTCCTTGTTCAGGACGGTCGGTGCGATCTGGCCTACGCCCTTGACCTGGGTGAGCGCCCGGGAGAGGCCGTCGAGCCGGTCGGCGGTGAGGGTGCCGCCGTCTTTGGCGGTGATGAAGACGCTCGTCGGGTCGGACACGCCGGCCGGCAGCGTACGGGAGATCTCGGCCGCGGTGGCCGCCGCGGGGGTCTGGGCGCCGGAGCCGCCCTGGCCGTAGTCCATGCGGGTGCCGATCAGCCCGGCGGCCAGTGCGGCGAGCAGGCCGATGGAGGCGGTCAGCATCATCAGCGGCCGGCGCGTGACCAGCGCACCCAGGCGGGCGGCCCAACCCTCACCGGTCTCGGGGCGCAGAGCCGTACGGGAGGGCCAGAACATCTTGCGCCCGGCAGCGGCGAGCAGCGCCGGCAGGAGCGTGAGGCTGCCGACCATCATCACCACGACCGCGACGGCGATCGCGGGGCCCATCGAGCGGAACTGCCCGAAGGTCGCGAGACCGAGGGTGGCGAACGCGGCCACGATGGTCAGCGCCGCCGAGGTGATCGCGGTGCCGACCCGGCCGGAGACCTGCGCGGCCACCTCACGGGCGGACTGCTCGGGCCTGGTACGCAACTGCTCGCGGTAGCGGAACAGCAGGAACAACAGGTAGTCGATGCCGATGCCGAGCAGGACCACGTTGATGAGGCCCGGGGTGCCCGCGTCGAGCTTGAGCCCGGTGAGCATCGCGGCGCCCGCGACGGCTCCCGCCGCCACGAAGCCGATCATGGCGACCGCGAGCAGCGGCAGCAGGGCCGCCAGCACGCTACGGAACACCAGCACGTTGAGCAGGACGATGAGCCCCACGATGAGCCCGCTCCCGACCGTCGTGACGGTCTTGCGGGAGTCGACCGTGTCAACGGTTTCGGCGAGCGCCCCGGTGAAGCCGGTACGCATCCCCGCCTCGGAGAACTGGGTCCTGGCCGAGTCCCGGAAGGTCCGGTAGACGTCCTGGACGCCCTTGTCCCCGCGGTTGCCGATCAGCTCGACGGAGAGCAGTTGGAAGCGCCGGTCGGGCGCCGTCATCGCCGGGGCGATCCGGGGCGTCTGGGAGCGGTCCGGGATCAGGAACCGCTGGGGGCCGTCGTCCTCCCTGGGCATGATCACCCGGCGCTCGGCCAGCTTCGCCGCCTCGACCTCGACGCGCTGCCGGTCGGCGGCGCTGAGGGCCTTGCCGTCGGACCGGGCGACCAGCACCGTCACCGTGGTGGCGTCGGGGTTCACCCCGAACCGCTCCTCGGCGATGCGCAGCGCGGCGGCCGAGTCGTAGCTCCGGGGCAGGAAGGCGCCGGCCTGGTTCTGGGTGACGCGGTCGACCAGCATCGGGGTCAAGGCGCTCAGTACGACACCCAGCACCGCCCAGAGGGCGATGACCTTCCATGGGTGTCTGGTGGAGTACCCGGTCAGGGCACGGATCACGATCTCCTCCGGCGGACGGCGTCTGCCGGGGGGGCTCCCGGCCGATATCCAGACCATCAGCCGCAGAAGCGGTAAACCTCCTGGTAGCGGATGATTCGCACCGGGGCCCTGGGCCCTTCCTCCTCTCGGAGACCAGGACCGTGGTCCTGGTCCCGGCCTGGCCATCGCCGCCGCTGTGCAACCCTGTTCCGGGGGGCCGTAAGGCCGGATACGGGGGAACAGGATTGTTGAGCAACGCCCGGGAGCTGCCGTGGGCCCGCAGCGACGCGCTCGTCGCCGGCGGGGCGTGCGTGATGAACCTGCTCAGCTACGCGTTCTTCAACGCCCCCGACGGCCGGCACGCCGTGAGCGTGGCGGGGTTCCTCTTCGTCGCGCTGGCGGCCCTGCCCTTGCTCGCCCGGCGCCGCCATCCGGTGGCGGCGCTCGCCGTCGTCCTGGTACTCGATACCGCGGCCACCCTGATCGTGCCGCTGCCCAGGCATTTCGGCGCCGTCCTGGTGGTCGCCCTGTACGCGGTCGCCAGGGCCCGCCCCGGCCGGGTCACGGCGATCGCGGCCGCCGCGACGGTGGCGCTGACCCTGCTGAGTCAGAACATCGGCCACGTCCCGCCGTGGCAGGACGCCGTCATCCCGCCCCTCACCATCCTGATCGTCGTCGGCACCGCCATGGCGGTCAACCGCTGGCAGGCAGAGGTGGCGGCCAACCGCAGACTCCTCGCCGACCGCGCGGTGGCCGACGAGCGGCGCCGTATCGCACGGGAGTTGCACGACATCGTGGCCCACCACATCACCACCATGCAGCTGATGGCCGGCGGCGCCCGCGCCAACGTCGCGGAACCGGAGGTGGTCAGGGAGGCCCTGGTCGCCCTGGAGTCCTCCGGGCGGCTCGCGCTGCGCGAGATGCGCCAGCTCCTCGACGTGCTGCGGGACGGCGACGAGCCGGAGACCACGCCCGCCCAGCCCCAGCCCGGCGCCGACGACCTCGGCCGCCTGGTCGAGGAGTCCCGCCTGGCCGGACTGCCGACGGACTTCGGCGTCCACGGGCAGCGGCGGCCGTTGCCGCCGACCGTCGGCCTCACGGTGTTCAGGATCGCCCAGGAGGCCCTCACCAACGCCCGCAGGCACGCGGAGCCGGCGCGCGTGTCCGTTCGGCTGACGTACCGTCAGGACCGGGTCACCATCGAGGTGCGAGACGACGGCGGGGGCACCCTGCCGCAGGAGGGGGCATCGTCGGTAGGCTCTGGCGGTTACGGCCTGATCGGCATGCGCGAGCGCGTCGCCCTGCACGACGGCACCCTCACCGTCGGCCCGCAGGCCGACGGGGGGTTCGCTGTGGTGGCCGACCTGCCGCTGACCACGGACGAGGCCGCCGAGGCGGCCGTCCAGCACGAGGGGGCGCGCCGATGACCGGGACCGGGCCGACGCCGCCGAGGATCAGGGTGCTGATCGTGGACGACCAGCCGCTGGTACGGCGCGGACTGTCGCTGATTCTCTCTCCCGACCCGTCCTTCGAGGTGGTGGGAGAGGCCGAGAACGGCGCGCAGGCCGTCACCCTCGCCCGCCAACTGCGCCCCGACGTCGTGGTGATGGACATCCGGATGCCCGTCCTCGACGGCGTCGCCGCGACCAGGGAACTCGCCGCCACCGTGCCCGGCAGCCGGGTCCTGGGGCTCAGCACCTTCGACATGGACGAGTACCTCGTGGGCGCCCTGCGAGCCGGAGCCTACGGGTTCCTGCCCAAAGACAGCTCCCCGGAGGAACTGAGCGCGGCGATCCGCACCGTCCACGCCGGCGACGCCGCCGTCGCGCCACGCCTGCTCACCCGGCTGATCTCCACCTACGTACGGGCGCCCCACGGCACCCGGCCGAACCCCACGGGCCTGGGCGAACTCACGCCCCGCGAGGTCGAGGTATGGCGCCTGATGGCCACCGGCCTGGACAACACCGAGATCACCCGCGTCCTCGACCTCAGCCTGTCCACCGTCAAGAACTACATCACCAGCATCTTCGACAAGCTCGCCGTCCGCGACCGCGCCCAGGCGGTCATCGTGGCCTACGAGTCCGGGCTGGTCACGGCCCGGGTGGCAACCGAGGGCGGCGAACAGCCGGGTTAGGAGCTGTTTCTTGGATCAGGTCCGGAGCCAGATGACCATGGCGGCCAGCGTGACCGTGCCGAGGAAGATGTAGGCGCGCTTGTCGTAACGCGTGGCCATGGCCCGGAAGTTCTTCAGCCGGTTGATCGCCCGTTCGACGACGTTGCGCGCCTTGTAGCGCTCGGCATCGAAGCCGGCGGGCCGCCCTCCAGCCGAGCCGCGCCGGCGGCGGTGGGCGCGCTGGTCGCGTGGTTCAGGGATGGTGTGGCAGATCTTGCGGCGGCGCAGGTAGACGCGGTTGGCGCGGGAGGAGTACGCCTTGTCCGCGGCCAGGCTGGCGGGCCGGGTGCGCGGGCGGCCCGGCCCAGGCCGGGGGACGCGGATGGCCTCCAGCACCCGCCGGAACTGTGGGCTGTCACCGTACTGGCCCGGCGTCAGGACCAGCGACAGGGCCCGGCATCGGCCGTCTGCCGACAGATGGATCTTGGTGGTGAACCTGCCACGCGAACGGCCTAGACATTCCCCGTCGGCGCCGGCGCGGTCCCCAAGGATCAGGTTCCAGGCCAGGATGTTGGTCGCGCGGTCCCAGATGCCGATGTCGGTGACCTCGTGGCTGGACGGGGTGGTGTTGCGGTCGTCGAGCATCGGGTAGCTCAGCGCCTGGAACAGCGGCGCCGGTTCGCCCTGGTCGCGGATCACGAGCGCGGTGGCTGCGGCGATACCGCCGCCGCCGCTCTGCCCGGCCAGGGCGACGCGGGCCGCGTCGATGCCGAGCGCGGCTGCCTGGATGCGAAGTCAGCGATAGGCGAGCAGGCCGTCCTCGGCGGCGGCCGGGGCGGGGGCCTCCGGCGCGAGGCGGTAGTCGACAGAGGCGACGATGCAGCCGACCTCCGGGACCAGCTGCTTGAGGGTGGGATCGTCCTGGGCCGCGTACCCGAGAACCTGCCCGCCGCCGTGGAACCAGACCAGCACCGGCAGCGGCCCGGCCGCCTCAGTGGGCCGCAGCAGCCGGATGGCGAGGGTGGATCCGTCCAGGCGGGGCGCCTGGACCTCTTCGACCGACACGGACGGCTCATCCGGTATCTGGGCCGCGATCGCCTCGGCGAAGGCGCGGACGCCTACGCGCGTGCCCTCCAGCTCACTGAGGTCGAACACCCCAGCCTCCGTCATCGGCACCGTCTTCAGGACCTCGGCCAGTTCCGGGTCGAGCCGCTCGTGTGCGTTCTTGGTGTTCATGTTGTTCGTCTCCTTCCGGCTGCACAGCAGCCGGTCGTGCAGGGGGTGACGGGTCGTGTGGACCGGTTCCGCCCGAGCCGTCTGGAGGGGCGCGGGAAAGGACCGGGATGGAGAAGGGGGCGGGCTCAGCGCGCGGTGGTGGTGCCGGTGTCGAAGTAGTGGCCCTGGCCGAGGTCGTCGATGAGGCCGAGCTGGACGGGCGTCCAGCCCAGGAGGTCGCGGGTCAGCGTGCTGGAGGACGGGTTGTCGGCCTGAGCGTGGGCGCTCAGGAAGCCGAAGTGGGCCTCAGCCTCGGTCGGCGCGATGCTGACCACGGGCAGGTTCAGCCCGTGGCCGATGCCCTCGGCGATCTGGCGGAAGGCGATCCCCTCGTCGCCGACGGCATGCAGCCGTGACCCCGCCGGCGCGGATTCCAGCGCCAGCCGATACAGGCGTGCCGCGTCGAGCGTGTGCACGGCGGGCCAGCGGTTGGCCCCGTCGCCGACGTAAGCCGAGACGCCCTTGGAGCGGGCGATGGAGATGAAGGTCGGGATGAAGCCGTTGTGGTCCAGCGAGCTGTGCACGGTCGGGGTGAGCCGGACGACGGACGACCGGATGCCGCGCTCGGCGAGTGCGACCACCGCGTTCTCGGCCTCGATCCGCGGTCCTGCGTCGAGCACGTCGGCCTCGGTGAGGGAGCCCTGCAGTCCCGCGAAGGCGAACAGCACGGTTCCCGACGTGGCCACCAACGGCTTGCCGGTGCCGGCGAGCGCGTCCCCGAGCGCGTGGAGGGCGCGCAGATCCGTTGCGACCGCGCCGTCGAAGTCGCCGGCGAACATGGCGTCGTGCTTGAAGGCCAGGTGGATGACCCCGTCAGCCGCAGCGGCGGCCGCGGCGAGGCCGTCGGGGTCATCGAGGTCGCCTCGGTGCACCTGGGCACCGGCAGCCGTCAACGCGGCGGCGGACTTGTCCGAGCGGGCCAGCCCGACGACCTGGTGTCCCGCTTCGAGGAGCTCGGGGACGACGGCGGAGCCGAGATGTCCGGAGGCTCCGGTGACGAATACGCGCATGGTGTTGCCCCTTTGCTACGGGCTCCCCACCAGGGGCGGAGAGCCGTGATGTCAGTTCGTGACATGACGGTAGCACCCATGTCAGCCTCTGTCATCACTCTGATGTCAGATTCTGTCGTCGCTGTGTAGGATCGGGACATGAGCCGATGGAAACCCGACGCACGAGGCCGCCTGGAGAAGGCGGCGATGGAGCTTTACAACGACAAGGGCTTCGACGCCACCACCGTGGCGGAGATCGCCGCCCGGGCCGAGGTCACCGAACGCACCTTCTACCGGCACTTCGTCGACAAGCGGGAAGTCCTCTTCCAGGCCAACGCCCTGGCCGACGTCCTCGCGCACGCCACGGCCACCGCCGCCGACCCTCTGGCGCCGCTGGAGGTGATCACCCACGCCCTGACCGAAGCCGCTCCCGTCTTCGAAGAACGCGCGGAGCTGGTACGGCAGCGCCAGGCCGTCATCGCCGCCAATCCCGAACTGCAGGAACGTGAACTGGCCAAACTGGCCTCACTCGTCTCCACCCTCGACCGCGCGCTTCAGGAACGCGGTCTGGATTCCGCCACCGCGGCACTCGCTGCCGAAATAGGGATTGCCGCCTTCAAGGTCGCCTTCGAGCGCTGGATCGACGACCCCGACCAGCACGCCCTCGTCCAACACATTCGGGAAACCCTGGACGCCACCAGGCACCTCACCGCACCGGCCGAACACGCCGCTGCGACCGACGACGCGAGCTTCCAAGGCCAGGAGAACGTGGCATGAATGCGGTGGTCACCCTGAGCAAGGGGCCCGCAGCCAGTCCCGGGGGCGAGCAGCGCAGGCTTCCCACCCGGCCCGCCACGCCTCCGCGTACAGGCGGTCGATCAGCTCGATAGCCTTCACCGGCGTACCGTCCGGGTCGCCAAAGTCGAGCACCTCCTGAACCCATTCGTCCGGAGGCTCCGGCGGCGCCCCCTCGTCCAGCGCGGGCCCGACGCGCAGGCCGCGCTCCTGCAGCGCGAGCTGATCGTGGCCAACACGATGGACGGCCTGGCCTCCGCCCGCGCCCGCGGCCGCGGCCGGGTCGGTGGACGCCGGCCCAAGCTCACCGCTGACCAGGCCGCCCTCGCCCAGGAGCTGTACGACACGCGGGACAAGACCGTCCAGCAGATCGCGGACCTGTTCGGGGTGCCGCGCTCGACGGTGTACGGGCACCTGAAGGGCGACACCGTGCGCCGCCAGCCAAAGAAGACCCCGGACAGGCGTAGGACCCGGTAGGAGCCTTGGGCCATCCGGTCGAAATGCGGAGGCAGGCCAAGTACGCCAGAAGGGGTTAACAGGGCTGGTCAGAGGCCGTGACTGTCGCTTACTCGGCATGACCGTCAGGCGAGCCCGGAGCACGGCCGTCCGGATCCTGAACCCCGGACGGCCGTACCGCCCCAACACCAGGGCCGGGAACCCCCGGAACCGTGTGCCTCCATGAGGCCCGTCAGCCCCTCGCCTCCGCCGCTCGCAGCGCACCCACTGCGACACTTCTTCGAGCCCGTGCCATCTGGGGCCCGCCCCACAGCCGGCCCACCACGCTGCGGCGCCCGCCCCTTCAAGCACCGGCTCCAGCCCGGACGCCCGGCCGCACCGACCAGCGGCCCTCTGGCCACCGACGGCCCCCGAGCCCTCGCCCCCGGCACCCGCGACCCCCGCGACCCCCGCGACCCCCGCGAGATCAACGCGCCCAAGCCGTATGCCAGCGTTTGCCTTTATAGCGCGTGTGCAACTATTGTCGAAGCCCGCAAGAAGCAGTAGCAATAGTAAGAAGGGTCGCGCGATGCCTCTCGCACTCCTCGCCCTGGCCATCGGGGCCTTCGGGATCGGCACCACCGAGTTCGTGATCATGGGCCTGCTGCCCGAGATCGCCGGCGACTACGGTGTCTCCATCCCCACCGCCGGCCTGCTGGTCACCGGCTACGCGATCGGCGTGGTCATCGGCGCGCCGCTGATGACGGTGCTCGGCACCAGGATCAGCCGCAAGACGATGCTGCTCGTGCTGATGGGCCTGTTCGTGATCGGCAACCTGCTGTCCGCGCTGGCGCCCGGGTTCGGCGTGATGCTCGGCGGCCGGATCGTGGCCTCGATGGCGCATGGCGCGTTCTTCGGCATCGGCTCGGTGGCCGCCGCCGGCCTGGTCGCCCCGCACAAGAAGGCCGGCGCCATCGCCACCATGTTCACCGGCCTGACCGTCGCGAACGTCGTGGGCGTGCCGCTGGGCACCTTCATCGGGCAGGCGGTGGGCTGGCGCACCACCTTCGCGATCGTCGCGGGGCTGGGCCTGGTCGGCCTGCTCGGCATCGCCGTGCTCGTGCCCGCCATGCCCCGGCCAGAAGGCACCCGCCTGCGCCCGGAGCTGACGGCGTTCCGCAACCCGCAGGTGCTGCTCGCGATGGCGATGACCGTGCTCGGCTTCGGCGGCGTCTTCGCCGCGATCACCTACGTCGCGCCGATGATGACGCAGGTGGCCGGCTACTCCGCCGACGCGGTCACCTGGCTGCTCGTGCTGTTCGGCGCCGGCATGTTCCTCGGCAACCTGCTCGGCGGCCGGTTCGCCGACCGCGCCCTGATGCCGCTGCTCTACACCACCCTCGGCGGCCTCGCGGTCGTGCTGGCGCTGTTCACCCTGACCGCGCACGACAAGGTCGCCGCCGCGGCGAGCATCTTCCTGGTCGGGGCGCTGGGCTTCGCCACCGTGCCGCCGCTGCAGAAGCGCGTCCTCGACCAGGCGCACGGCGCGCCGACGCTGGCCTCCGCGGTCAACATCGGCGCGTTCAACCTCGGCAACGCGCTCGCGGCCTGGCTGGGCGGCCTCGTCATCGCCGCGGGCCTGGGCTACACCGCGCCGAACTGGGTCGGCGCCCTGCTCGCCGCCGCGGCCCTCGCCCTGGCGTTCTGGTCCGCCGCTCTGGAGCGCCGTGCGCCCGCGGGTGAACCGGCCGGCGCCGCCGTCCCGGTTCCCGCCCTCGTCCGCGACTGACAGTCCCTCTCGTCAGGCCCGGCCACCGGCGGCCATCTCCGCCAGGACGGCGTCCACCGGTGTCGCCACGACGCCGAGGATCTCGACCGTCGAGGACGCGTCGAGCACGTTGGGCCGGTCGTACAGGTACAACATCTCGGGGAACTCGGCCATGATCGAGTCGGTGCGCCCGATCTCCGCCAGCTCGCGCAGGGACATGCGCCCCAGCCGCGGCGCGGGCGCCTGGGCGGCTTCCGCCAGGCGCCGGGCGAGCCCGCGCACCGGAAGCTCGCTGGTGGAGGGCACGTGCCAGGCCCGTCCCCAGGACGCCTCGTTCCCCGCGGCGGCGACGAGCGTGCGGGCCGTGTCGCCGGTGTAGGACCAGCTGTGCGGCGCGTCCAGATCACCGGGATAGGAGACCGGCGCGCCGGCCAGCACCTGCGCCCCGACCATGAGCGTGAACGGCGAGTACGCGCCGGCGCCGAGGAAGTCGGCGGCCCTGACCTCGGTCACCCGCACCCGGCCCGCCTGGTGGGCGGCGAGGGCGTCCTGCCACATCCGCGCCCGGACCTGCCCCTTGCGGCTGGTCGGCGCCATCGGCGCCCCGTCGGCGACAGGCCCCTCGACCGGCCCGTACCCGTAGGTGTTGCCCAGCATGACGTAATCGGCGCCGCTGCGCCCGGCGGCGGCCAGCAACGCGGCGGCCAGCGGCGGCCACTCGGCCGGCCAGCGATCGTAGGACGGCATCGCGCAGTTGAACAGGACGGCGGCTCCCTCGGCCAGCTCCGCCAGCCGGTCGGCGTCGCCGGCGTCGGCGGGCACGCGTTCGATCCGGGGATGGACCGGGCCACTGCCACTCCGGGTGACCAGGCGGACCTGCCGCCCGGATTCGGCCAGCAACCGGGCGGTGGCCGATCCGGTGGCTCCGGCGCCGACGACGACATGAAAAGACACGATCTTCTCCAAGGACAGGGGACAGTGACACCGGTTGTCCACCCTGTACCGCCGGCGATCAGTACGATAGTGGCCCGAATGCCAAGTATCTGGAGGTTCGGGCCATGCACCGGGTGGCCGTCATCGCCGTCCCGCCGGCCACGACGTTCGACCTGTCCATTCCGGAGCTGGTGCTCGGCGAGATGACCGTGGACGGCCGGCCCGGCTACGACGTCCGGATCTGCACCGCCGACCCCGGCCCCGTCGCCACCGGCGGCAGCCTCCACGTCACCGTCACGCACGGGCTGGAGATCGTCGAGGACGCCGACACCGTCATCGTCACCGGAACGGGCGCCCGCGACGACGTCGACCCCCGGGTCCTGCGGGCCCTGCGCCGGGCGGCGGAGACCGGCAGGCGCGTCGCCTCGATCTGCACCGGGGCCTTCGTCCTGGCGCGGGCGGGGCTGCTGGCGGGCCGCAGCGCCACCACGTACTGGGCCAGATCGGAGGAGTTCCGCCGCCGCTTCCCGTCCGTCGACCTGCGTCCTGACGTGCTCTACGTCGAGGACGGCAACATCTGGACCTCCGCCGGCCTGTCCGCCGGCATCGACCTGTGCCTGCACATGGTGCGCGGCGACTACGGCGCCGCCGCGGCCAACGCCGTGGCCCGGCTGGTCGTGGCCGCGCCGGTGCGTCCCGGCGGGCAGGCCCAGTTCATCGCCTCCCCGCTGCCGCCCGAGACCGGGCTCTCCCTCGCCGCCACCCGGGCATGGGCGCTGGAGCGGCTGCACGAGCCCCTCACCCGCGCCGACCTGGCCGCCCACGCCCGCACCAGCGTGCGCACGCTGACCCGCCGCTTCCACGCCGAGACCGGCCACAGCCCGTTGCAATGGCTGCTCCACCAGCGGGTGGAGCAGGCCAGGGAACTGCTGGAGAGCACGGACCTGCCCATGGGCCAAGTGGCCCAGCTCAGCGGCCTGGTCACCACGGACTCGCTGCGCCAGCACATCTCCCACCGCACCGGCCTCACGCCCACCGCCTACCGGGCGGCCTTCACCCGCGGAACCGCGGCCGGCGCGCCCGAGGTATTGCACCAATCGATGCAAAACCGGTAGCGTGCCCGTATGGCGAGGCCGAGATCGTTCGACGAGGACCGCGCCCTGGACACCGCGATGCGCACGTTCTGGGCGAACGGCTACGAGTCCACCTCCACCCGAGACCTGTGCGAGGCGCTCGGCCTCGACCGCAGCAGCGTGTACAACGCCTTCACCAACAAGCGCGAGCTGTTCAAGCGCGCCCTGACCCGATACATGGACGCCACCACCGCCGACCAGCTGCGCATCCTCGACGACCACGAGCTGCCGGCGATCGAGCGCCTCCGCGCGCTGTTCGCCAGGATCCTGCGGACCGAGGCGGAGAACCGGCGCGACGGCCACGGCCTCGGCTGCCTGACCGTCAACACCACGATGGAGCTCGCCGGCCGCGACCCGGAGATCGCCCTGATGCTCGCCCGCGACGCCGAGCGCCGGGCCGCCGGCCTGAGCGCGGTCATCAGGAGCGGGCAGCGCGACGGCGACATCGGCTCCACCCGCGACCCCGCCGAGCTCGCCCGGTTCGTCAACGCCGTGATCGCCGGGATCCGGGTGGCCGCGCAGGGCGGCGCCGACGACGCCACCATCGAGGCCATCGCCGCCACGGCCATGGACGCCCTGAGCTGACCGCTGTTTTTTCGCGCCCGAGTTCTACACCGATCGATGCAAAAAGCAGCCCCCTTGCCCAGAGCCGTCTATGTCCTGGCCGTCGGCATCTTCGCGATGGTGACCAGCGAGTTCGCCGTCAGTGGCCTGATGCCCCAGATGGCGGGCGGGCTCGGCGTGACCATCTCGCAGATCGGCTACCTGATCACCGCCTTCGCGGTGGCCATGGCGGCGGGCGGCCCGCTGATGACCGTCGCCCTGGTACGGATCCGCCCCAAACCCGCACTCATGCTGCTGTTCGCCCACCTGAGCGTGCCTGCGGTGATCGCCATGCTGGGCGTCGGGCTGGTCGGCGTGACCATGAACCCGGCGATGGCCGTACGCGTCCAGCGCGTCGGCACCCCGGGGCCGCTGGTCAACACCGTCCACGCCTCCTTCATCACCCTCGGGGTGATCGTCGGCTCGTCGGTCGGCGGGCTGGTCATCGACGGCTTCGGACTGCGCGCCCCCCTCTGGCTGGGCGCCGGGCTGGCCGTGCTCGGAGTGGTGTCCCTGCTGCCCGAGCTCGGCCGCCGTACCGGGGCGCGGTCATCGGCGCCGGGCCTCGTCGACTCCTGCCTGGCCTCGCCCGCCGGACAGGAGCGTCCCTAGGAGAACCAGCTCCCGCCGAGTTCCTGGACGGCCTTGCTGCCCTTGGGCACCAGCACCGCCTCGCTCAGCACGTTGTTGACGCTCTTGGCGTCGTTGAGCAGGGCGAACAGGAAGAACATGCCGCCACTCGCCGTACGGAAGCCGAAGACGGAGCCGCGGCCGGCGAACCCGACGTACATCCCCTTGTTGACCTGGGGGAACGCCTTGCGGCTGTAGCTGTCCTTGGCCAGGCGGTAGCCGGAGTCGCCCTCCTTCTTCCTGTCCCCGTTCCAGAAGTTGCGGTACTCCTCGGCCACGGCGGCCGCCATCGCGTCGTCCATGTCCGTGATGTAGCCGTCGGCGTCGAGCAGCGGCTTGGGCATCTGCTGTCCCCAGTGCAGCGGGGTCGCGACGGCCAGCCGGAAGGACTGCCCGGGAGAGCGCAGGAACGCCAGCACGTGCGGGCGGCTGTGGCCCTTGGTGTCCCGGTAGGTCGCCTTCGCGATGAACCAGTCCCCGGCCGGTGGCTGCCGCTCCGGCCTGGGCACATAGATCGTCGGGGTGCCCGCCGGGTTGATCGGTTTGTGCGCCGGCTTCCATCCGAAGCCTTCACGACTGCGTTCCAGGACGCCCTCGTACAGGGCGCCTTCGACGAACAGCGCGTCGAGCCGGGCGTTCGACCGCCACCACTTGCGCTTCTTGATCGCCGCGTTGTACGCGGCCACCCACGTGCGCATGGCCGTCCGGGCCTGGGCGACGGTCAGGGCCCGCACGGTCGCCGAGGGAGCCGGGGTGGCGCTCGAGGACGGCGTGGCGTCCTGCGACTGAGACTGAGACGGCGAGATGGCGGGCGAGGCGGCCCGGCTCAGCGTCGGCGGGTCGGCGGGGCGATAGGGCAGTCCCGGGATCGCGCCGCAGCCGGCCAGGCTCAGCACGAGAGCCACGATCAGCGGTAGTGCGCGCACCGACAACTCCCCCAAGACAACACAAAGAACTGACAAACAAGAACATATCGGATGCGCCCCGCCGCGCCGGTATCCCCGCAGCTCACCCGCCACGCGCGCGGACCGGCACCCGCGAACCGGCCCCGTGGACCGGCGGACCATACACTGCCGGTCATGCCACCCAGACGCAGGCGCAGCCCTGCGGAATCACGTGCCGAGCTGCTGGCCGCCGCGGCCGAGCTGATCAGGGAACGAGGTCCGGACAACGTCAGCCTGCGGCAGATCGCCGAGGCCGCCGGGGTCGCCCACGGGCTCGTCTCCCACTATTTCGGCACGTACGCCGTCCTGGTCCGGGAGGTGCTGCGGGCCGAGAACGACCGGATCGAGGCCCGCGTACGCGAGCGCATCCAGGCCGAGGACGGCGTGCCCACCGCGGCGGGAATGATGGACGTGCTCTTCGACACCCTGGCCGACGAACGTTATCTGCGCCTGTTCGTCTGGACCGAGATGCACGCCGACTACCGGGGCGCCGCGCGGCCGGAGCTGGTGGAGCTGATCGACACGATGGAGGCCGGGATCCGCGCCGCGCTCGCCGGACGGCCGGCGCCCAGCCGGTCGCGCATCGAGGCGGTCGTCCTGGTGGGCCTGTCGGCCGCGTACGGGTTCGCGATCGGCGGCCGGTCGTGGCTGGCGGGCCTGGGCCACGATCCCGACGACCCGGCCCGCGAGGCGGAGTTCCGCGTCCAGCTCGCGCGGATGATGGGCGCCCACATGGTGGAGGAGTCCGGGCTGGAGCCGTCCGGCTGACTTGTTCTCCACTTGGAGAATAGGATGGTCCAGTCACTTCGACCACACGGACAGGACCGCCCATGCCCGAGCACCCCGACCTCATCCCCGCCCGGCCGGTACGCCCCTCCGACGAGGACCGCGAGCAGGCGGCCCGGCGACTCCAGGAGGCCGCCGCCGCGGGCCGGATCGAGCTGGCCGAGCTGGACCAGCGGCTCGGCGAGATCTACACGGCCCGCACCCAGGGCGAGCTCGCGCACGCGGGCCGCGACCTGCCCGAACCGGCCCGGACGGACTCACTGGTGGTCCGGGACGAGCCCCACTCGCGCTTCGCCTTCAGCGTGTTCGGCTGGTTCAGCCGCAAGGGCCGCTGGATCGCCCCGCGCGTGTTCACCTCCCTGTCGGTCTTCGGCGGCGGCGAGATCGACCTGCGCGACGCCCGCTTCGCCGGCCAGGAGATCCGGGTCCGCGCCTTCGCCCTGTGGGGGTACACCGAGGTCGTGGTCCCCGACGACGTCGAGGTGGAGGTCAAGGGCCTCGGGCTGTTCGGCGCGTTCGACCGGAGCGCCGTCAACAGGAGGCAGGGGGCGCCGCGGGTCATCGTCAGCGGCCTGGCCCTGTTCGGCGGCGTCGGAACGAAGACCAAGCGGCCCGCCGCCAGGTGAACCGCCCTTCGCCGGTCAGAGGCGGGGGATCTCCACCTCGCGCACGGCCGACAGCGCGGCCGGCGGGAAGTCCGGCCAGTGCGGCCCGTGGTGCCCCTCGCCCTGGAGGTGCTTGTCGGCGAACGCCTGGGCGGCGGCCAGCACGTCCGCGACCTGCCGCGCGGTGAGTCTCCCGGACGTCAGCGCCTCCCCCAGCTCGTGCAGATCCAGCACCCGGTACGGAAGTCCGGGCGGGCCGACGACGAAGTCGACGTAGTGGTCGGCCACCCGCACCGTGTCACCGCTCTCCCGGATCCCGACCAGGTCGATGTACCACCAGCCGGCGCGCTCCGGCCCGAACACC
The DNA here is from genome assembly GCF_040649795.1 of Nonomuraea sp. NPDC048881. Classification (NCBI taxonomy): domain Bacteria; kingdom Bacillati; phylum Actinomycetota; class Actinomycetes; order Streptosporangiales; family Streptosporangiaceae; genus Nonomuraea; species Nonomuraea sp. NPDC048881. The sequence continues at coordinate 82,400 of NZ_JBEZGC010000015.1, read as the reverse complement.
ACGGGCTGGTGGAGTTGCACCGACTCGTCCAGCAGCAGGAACGCCCGTTGCCGGCGCCCCGCGCCGGGACGCACGTACCTGCCCTCCGGGATGTCGAACTCGTACGCCGCCACCCGCCCCACCCGGACCCCCGGGCACGGCAGCTCACCGCGCACAACGGTGACCCGCTCCTGAAGAGTTCGGCCCGCGCTCACACGGCGGATCGTATAGGGGGCCGGCCGTTCAGCGGGACGGATCGGCGGTGGGCGTCTCCCGGGGATGGGCGGCCGCCAGGCCGGCCAGGTGCGCCGGCCCACCGACGCGCTGGTCCGCGTCACCGCGTCCTGCATCTGCGGCAGCGACCTGTGGCCCTACGGCTCGATGAAGCCGGAGGAGGGCCCCGCCCGGATGGGTCACGAGCTCATCGGCGTCGTCGAGGACATCGGCTCCCAGGTGACCACCCTCGCCCGGGGCGACCTGGTCGTGGCGCCGTTCGCCATCTCCGACAACACCTGCCGGTTCTGCCGCGAGGGCCTGCACACCTCCTGCGCCGACCCGCAGGCCGGCTTCTGGGACGCCGAACCGGACGAGGGCGGCCAGGCCGAGGCCGTGCGCGTCCCGCTGGCCGACGGCACCCTGGTCAAGCTGCCCGTGGAAGCCGACTCGGCCCTCATGCCGTCCCTGCTGACACTCGCGGATCCTCATACAGCCTTGATTCCCGACGCTCACGGGGACGCCGGGCCCCATCGGCCAGGACGGACCCGGCGCCGGAACACCACCCGCGGGCGAAGCCGCTGCCAAGCGGGAGGAAGGAAACAACCCCGCGAGGAACGATCCTCAGCCCGCCAGGCCACCCCGCCCGTCCCTCCCCGGCGCACGGTCGCCATACTGCAGAAGGCGCACGGTGAAGAGCCCCCTGGTGGCCTGAGCACAGACCACCACGGCACCTCCCGCCGACCCGGTGCTCCGGAGCCGCCGTCGGCCCGGAGCACCCGCGCCCACGACATCCACGACGTCGGAAGGCCCTGATGACAGCCGACCAGCCCATCTGCTGCCCCACCTGCAAGGGAGTCCTCCCCGGCCGGCAGCCCAGCGACTACACGGCCGCCCGCGGACGCCTCGTCGTCGTCAACGGCTACTGCCAGGGCCGCTGCCCGGCCCCCGAGCAGCGGCCCCGCCTCCAGGCCCACGCGGAACACCCCGCACCCGCCGAGCACGGCACCCGGCAGCCGCTGAACGTCCCGGCGCCGGCACTCTGACCCCCGGCACACGAGACCGGGCCGCCGCTCAGTCAAGGAGCTCCACGTACCCGTCGGTCCCGTGAACGCGGATCCGCTGCCCGTCCCGGATCAGCCGGGTGGCCCCCTCCACCCCCACCACCGCCGGCAGCCCGTACTCCCGCGCGATCACCGCTCCATGCGTCATCAGGCCGCCCACCTCCGTCACCAGCCCGGCGATGCCCACGAACAACGGGGTCCAGCTCGGGTCGGTGAAGGCGGTGACCAGGATGTCACCCGCCGCCAGATCGGCCCGCGCCATGTCCAGCACCACCCGGGCACGTCCCTCGACCGTCCCCGCCGACACCGCCAGACCGGCCAGCGCCCCCGGCGGCACGTCCTCGCGCTGGTACCGGCCGGCGAGCACCTCGCCGTCCGACGTGAGCACGCGCGGCGGGCGCAGCGTCTCGTGCCACCGGAAGTCCTCCCGACGCCGCAGGACGAGCTCGCCGTCCGCCTCGCCCGTGCGCACGACCTCCTGCAGTTCCTGGAAGCGCAGGAAGAAGACGTCCTCCCGGTCCCGCAACACGCCCGCCCGGACGAGCCGATCGGCCTCCCGCCACAACGCCTGCTTGTAGGCCAGGTAACGGCAGACCATGCCGTACTTGGGGAACTCCCGATAGCCCGCGAACGTGCGCACCCGGGCGATCATCCGCTCGGTCTCCGCCGCCTTCCGCTCCCCGTCGGGCAGGGCCCGCAGGCGCGCCAGCACCTCCCGCTCCTTGCGCAGGGCCTCCTGACGTCCCTGCTCGAAACGCCGCGCACCAGCACCCGCCTCGAAATTCCGGACATTGCCGAGAATCACCGGAACGAGCATGGCGGGCCGCTCACTCCAGCGCGTCCGGGTGATGTCGATCTCCCCCGCGCAACGCATGCCGTACTGCTCCAGGAAGCCCCGCACGGCCTCGGCCGCGTCCTCGCCGCCGGGCAGCTCGCCCAGTTCCTCCAGGAATGCGTCGCCCTCCCGCTCCTCCGCCGCCACCCGCTGCAGGAACGCCACCACCTCCGCGTGCGGACGGATCACGTCCGCCACGTCCAGCAGCGCCAGCCCCATCTCCGACGTCACGTTGTGCGGGACGGACTGCGTCAGCACATCGGCCGCGTTCCGCTCCCCCAGCCACTCCTCCAGATGATCGTTCAGCCACCAGGCCGCCTCCATCCCCGCCATGATCGCCTGGAAGCTCCGCGGGCCGAACAGCAGACGCCGCAGCTCCGCGATGTCCGCCAGGATGAACTCGAACAGCTCCGGCCCGGACAGCTCCTCGATGCGGCGCCGCAACGCGGCCACCGACTCCCGGCCGTCCCGGACGAGCTCGGCGACCAGCTCCGGATCGGTCTCGATCGGCGCGGGCGGAGCAGCCGCAGGCGCGACACCCGACTCCTCCTCCGGCACCGCGCGGACGAAGTCGCCACGATCCACCACCGTCTGCAACGCGTCCCGGATGAGCGGATCGGACTTCCCCAGCGTCCCGATGAGGTTCGCCCGGCCCGCCGCCGTCGCCAGGACCGGGGCCACGTCCACGAACAGCCGCCCGCCCGCCTCCGCCATCGGCCGCGACGTCGTCAGCTGCCAGAAGGACAACCCCAGCGGCTTCATCGCGTCGGTCATCATCTGCTGATGCCCCACGGAGACATAGACGTGGTTTTCCTGGTCGTCGGCGACCGGAACCGGGAACAACGTCGTGATCGGCCGGCTCTGGACGACATGGAACTCCTCACCGGCCAGACACCACTCGATGTCCTGCGGCCGGCCGAACCACGCCTCGATCCGCCGCCCCAACCCCACCAGACGAACCGCCTGCTCATCGGTCAGAGCCCGCCGGACCGACCGCTCGGCCTCGACCGGCCCCTCCTCGGTGCCGCCCGCCGGCGACGCCCGCACCACCCGCGCCTTGGCCCCCACCGACACGTCCACGACCCGGTCGTCCCGCACCGTGTAGACGTCCCCCGCGACCACGCCCGAGACCAGTGCCTCGCCCAGCCCCCACACCGCCTCCACGACGGCGGCCTTGCGGTCCGACGTCACCGGATCGGCGGTGAACAGGACCCCCGCCGCCTCCGGGAACACCATTCGCTGCACGACCACCGCCATCCGCACCCCGCGGTGATCGAACCCGTTGCGACGCCGATAGACCACCGCCCGCTCCGTGAACAGCGAGGCCCAGCACCGCCGCACGTGCCGGAGCACCTCCGCCGGCCCCACGACGTTCAGGTACGAATCCTGCTGCCCGGCGAAGGACGCCGTCGGCAGGTCCTCGGCCGTCGCGCTCGACCGCACCGCGCAGGCGGTGTGCTCGCCGAGCCGGGCCAGCGACTCCCCGATCGCCGCCACCACGTCGTCGGGCACTGGCGCGCCCTCGACGACGGCGCGGATCTCCGCGCTCAGCGCGCGGACCGCCGCACGGTCGTCCGGGTCCACCTTCGACAGCAGGTCGAGCTGGGCGTCGAACGACGGCGCCGCGGACACGACCTGCTGGAAGGCGTCGGTCGTGACGCAGAAGCCGTCCGGCACGCGGACGCCGTCGATCCGCGAGAGCTCGCCCAGGGCGACGCCCTTCCCGCCGACGTCCGCAAGGTTCGCCGCGTTGATCTGCCCGAACTCCAGCACGTAACCCAATTCCGTCGCTCCATCCTTCGTCGGGGTTGGTTCGCAACGGGCAGTATGAACGACTTTTCGAGGTCTCATGAGGGGCGGGGATCCGCTATAAAGTGAAAGTGAGGGGACGTTTCCCAGCATCGTGCCCGACCGCCGATCCCGGCCGGTCCGACGGGCCGTTCGATCCAAGATCACATTCGCGCCTGGACATCGCCTTTACTTCGTAGATTAATAGTGGCGCGCCGGGACGAGACGGTGGCGACAGGCCCTAGCGCGCGCAATCACCAAAAGCCGATAAGGCTACCCCCATCCCGGACGCCCCTCCCCCCACCATCACCCAGAGACATGAAAAACTAGCGTCCGGGATACGGAAGCACAGCGCCCCCAACGCGGGAGTCGCAAATCCCCATATAACCGGAAATATCCCCAGCTTCCCGGCGCTCCCCGCGCGCGACGGGGTTCGGGAATCGCATGAGTTCTCCGCCTTTGTCACCCAGCGAGGCTTTCTGGCGAATTATTCCAAATGCGGGATTTTGCGTTTCCCTCGCCGCCAAAGAGCTGGTCACCCACGCGTCAGGTTCCGTTATAGAGTCTGCACCCGGACCCCGCCGAAGAAAGGTGACAGGCATGCAAGACGCGGCCATCGACCGAGTAAAACTCATCTTCACCCTGTTCGACGCCGACGGCACCGGTTACCTTGAGGCCGAAGACTTCGACCGCATGGCCAACCGGGTATTGGCGGCGTCCCCTCGTTCCACGGAAGCCGCCAAGAGCGCGATCAGTGACGCTTTCCGCCGTTACTGGACAACTCTTGTCGAGGAACTCGATTTGGACAAAGACGGCCGCATCAGCTTCGAGGAGTACAGCGCGTGCGTCCTGTCCCCCGAACGCTTCGACGACGCCCTGACCGACTTCGCCGAGGCGCTGGCCGAGCTGGGTGACCCCGACGGCGACGGCCTCATCCACCGCACCGATTTCATGGCGCTCATGACCGCCATCGGCTTCAAGCGGCGCAATGTCAACACCCTCTTCGACGCGTTCGGCCCCTCCCAGGACGACCAGGTCAAGGTCCCGGTCTGGGCCGAGGGCATCAAGGAGTACTACAGCCCCGAGAAGGCGGACATCGCGGGCGACCTCCTGCTCGGAGAGTCCAGCTGACGGCCGCCACGAGCCGGCGCGTCCGGCCTTCGACGACGAAAAGGGAGCAGTAGTGGAACCAGTCATCGGACTTGCCATCGGCCGGGGGACGGGCCCCGAGCTCGCGGCCGTCTTCGAGCGGGTGCTGGCCGGGATCGCCGACGCCTGCGGCACGAAGGTGGCCCTCACCCGCTCTGAGCGGATCTATCACTCCTACGTGTCCTTGAAGGCCGGCGCGGAGGCCGAGGAGATCCGCGAGAGCACGCGGCAGGACGCCGACCACTACACGCGCTTCTGCCGCTCGCTCGCGGCCGCCGGCGTCCCCGCCGTCTTCCGTACGGCGATCAACGCCCAGTCGCTCTACCTGGTCCGCCAGCGCCTGCAGGCGGTGAAGATCGACGCCATCACCACGGCGGGGGCGTCGCTGCTGCTGGTCAGAGACCAGGCCCAGGGCTTCTACACCGGCGAGAACGTGCACCTTCCCGGCGCGCTCGTCCGCACGATGACCTTCAGCAGGGAGATCACCGAGAAGGTCATCGCGCTGGCCGTGCGCCGGGCGCGCCAGGAGTGGCCCGACGGCCGCATCGACGAGATCGTCATGGCCTACAAGTTCCACCTGCTCGACGGCGCGCTCGACGAGTGGGTGGCCGAGAGCGCCGCCCGCCACGGCGTGCAGATCGGCCTGTTCCAGCCCGACACCGTCAACCGCAACCTCATCGAACGCGGCCCCCGCCCCCGCACGGTGATCATCGCGGGCAACGAGTGGGCCGACATCATGCACGTGGTGCTGCTCGACCGCTTCGGCTCCGAGCGGCAGGAGAACCGCTGCACCGAGAACGTCTACCTGCATCCCGACGCGCGCGGCCTGGTCGAGTACCAGACCGTGCACGGCTCCGCCGACGACCTGGCGGGCACCGGGAGGGTCAACCCGGTGGCCACCGTCCGGGCCGCGGCGGCCATCGCCGAGCGGCACGCGGGGTGCGCCGGGGCGGTGCGGATGGTCGAACGCGCCCTGATGGCGCTCGACCGGCACGGCGTCGCCACCCCTGACGCCGGCGGACGCCACTCCACCACCGGCGTGGTCGACGCCCTCCTCGACGCCCTGGAGCCCGTGGCCCGGCCGGTATCGATGGCGGACTCATGACCGACGAGCAGCCACAGTCCCAGAAGGAACGTTCCATTCTGGTCAGCGGGGAACACCAGGAACGTGCCGCCGGCGTGATCGCCGAGGAGCACCGGCCCGTCCAGGAAGGTGCCGACCTGGTTGCCGAGGAGCGTCCGCCCGTCCAGGAAGGTGCCGGACTGGCTGCCGGGGAGCGCCGGCCCGGCACCGAGCGTGCGGCTCTGGTCGTCGTCGACCTGCAGAACGACTTCTGTACCGGTCCCACCGCCCGTGCTCGTTACGCCGGTGACCCGGCGGCTCTGGAGACGGCCGCGGCCAACACGGCCAGAGCCCTCGCATCGGCGCGAGCCCGCGGCATGGACGTGGTGTTCGTCCGGTTCGTCGGTGACGCCGAGCATCAGGGGCCGAGCTGGCGGCGGCGCGACCTCGCCCAGGGCAAACCCCTCAAATGTCTCGAAGGCACCTGGGGCGCGCAATTCCACAAGGTCGAACCCGCGCCCGGGGAGCCGGTCTTCACCAAGTGGGCCTGCTTCGACGCCTTCCTCAGCGAGGGCTTCGAGCGGCACCTGCGCGGGCGCGGCATCGTCCGCCTGGTGTTCGCCGGCCTGTACACCGACGTCTGCGTGGACAGCACCGCCCGCACCGCGTTCCAGAAGGGCTTCCACATCACGGTGCTGACCGACTGCACCGCCAGCCGCCACCTGCCCGACTCGGAGATCCTGCGCTTCATGGCCGTCCTCTACGGCGCCCATCTCAGCTCCCACGACCTCCCCGGCTCGTGGATCCCGGAACAGGAGACCGCCGCGGTGTCAGCGGACGGTCGACCGGCCCGAGAGGAGCGCACGTGCCGGACAACCGACAGCTCGAGATCGACAGCGGCGTCGGCCTGACCGCGCTCATGGTCGCCGCCGCGCGGGCGATCGAGACCCACCGCCCCGACTCCCTGGCCGCCGACCCCTACGCCGAGCACTTCGTCCGCGCCTCCGCCGCCTCGGCCGCCTGGCCGACCCGTCCGCAGGACGTGCCCGGTGGCGACGCCAACCCTCTGTGGGGCAGGCTCGGGCGCTACTTCGGTCTGCGTACCCGGGTCCTCGACGACTTCCTGCTGCGCGCGGCCAAGGCGGGCATCCGGCAGGTCGTCCTGCTCGGCGCGGGGCTCGACAGCCGGGCTCTGCGGCTCGGCTGGCCTCGGGGACAGGTCGTGTACGAGATCGACCGGCCGGGTGTGCTGGCGTTCAAGGAGCACGTGCTCGCCTCGCTCGCCGTCGAGCCATCTTCCCCGGTTCGGGGCGTCCCGGCGGCACGGCGTCGGGTGGTCGCGGCCGACGTGGGCGACGACTGGGCCGGCGCGCTGCTGGCCGCGGGCTTCGACGCGAACGCGCCGACCGCCTGGCTGGCCGAGGGGCTGCTGCTCTACCTGGATCCGGAGGTCGAGCGGCGGCTCCAGCGGACCATCGACGTCCTCAGCGCCGAGGGGAGCGTCCTGGCGTTCGAGGCGAAGCTCGGGCTGGGGTCGCCGGCGGTCCGCGCCAACCCGGTCTACGCGGCGACCAAGGCACAGATCGGCGTGGATCTGCTCGCGTTGTTCGACCGGAAGCCGCGTCCTGACTCCATCGGGCTGCTGAGGGGGCGGGGCTGGTCCACCACCGTCCGCACGCCCTTCGACTTCACCCGTCAGCACGGTCGCGGCCCCCTCCCCGAACCGGACGACGCCTTGGCCACCAACCGCTGGGTGTTCGCCGACAAACCACGACAGAGTCACGTCTTGGGCGTCTCCGTGCCCACGTTCCGCGACTGCTGACGGCCGGCTCCCGGGCCAGCCACGAACAGACGGCGAGACCCCCTCGGCTGCCCCGACCGGTCGCGACCCGCGAACGGTCGGAGAGCGGGGCGGCCCAGGTGGCGGAGCCGCGAATGGTGCCATGTGCGGCTGTCGGGACGCTGGTCCGGCTCGGGGTCGGGGCGCTGGTCCGGCTCGTGGTCGGGGCTTGGGGGTTGGTGTCTGGGGGCGGTTGATGGTGGGGGTGGTTCTCAGGCGGTGGGGGCGTGTTCTCGTGCTGAGATCAGGATGTCCAGGATTGCGAGGGTTTCGGCCCATGGCACTGGGTTCGGGGCGCCGTTCACCATGCCGAGGAACGCCTCCATCGTCCGGACGTATCCCAGGTTGTGGACCGGGTCGGGGCCGCTTTCGATCACGATCGACTCGCTGCCGTGCCGGCCGTGGAGGGTCACCGTGTAGGCGTTGTCGTCCGAGACGCCCAGGATCTCGACCGTTCCGACTATGCCGTTCGCCCACTGCAGTGCCAGGACGCCGGTGTCCTCGGAGCTGAGTGTCCGGTAGTGGCGTCTGATTCCGGCTGCCCCGACCAGGCGCACGTCCGGGCCCAGCAGGGCGACCAGCGGCTCGACGCCGTGGATGCCCATGGTCACCATCGTCCCGCCGCCCTCGCCGGGAGTGTCCTGCCAGGCGTTGTAGCCGTCGGCCCACTGGCCCACGTCGTGCCGGACCGTCGCCCGTACCGACAGCACGTCCTGCGCGTCGGCGCGGACCTCGGCGAAGGCGGGCGCGAAACGCAGCACCGAGCCCGACATCACCCGATCGTGCACCGGCAGCCGGCGCAGGGCGTCGAGCTGCTCCCTGGTCGCTGCGGCGGGCTTGTTCACGAAACACGGCACGCCGGTCTCCAGCACCCGGCCGAGGGCGGCGGGCACGTGCGGGTTGGGCAGCGTCAGCACGACGCCGTCCGGGTTTCCCGCCAGCAGCTCGTCGAGGTCGCCCGCCGCCTTCGCCTCGGGATGCTCCTCGGTGAAGCGCCGCAGCCGCTCGGCGTCGGGCTCCCAGACGGTCAGCTCGGCGTGGCGGGTGAGGGTTCGGGCGTCGGTGTACGGATGGCTGGTGGCGAGCCCGGCGAGCGCGATGCGCACAGCTTTCCTCCAAAGGGGCGATATTTCAGGAAATGATCCACATCATGTCAGGACCATGGGAACCGCTCCGGCCCCCTCAGGGGCGAACCCTTTCCAGGGGCGCCAGGCCACCTCATTCCCGGCCCCAGCAGCGAAGCCCTTCCTGGAGCACGTGGGCGGACAGTTGGGCCGGCCGTCCTGAGGTCCGGTGCGGGCGTCATCGGCTTGAGTGAGGTGCAGGGCGGCTATGAGGCCCCTGGCGAAAACTCGGTGGACCAGACGGACGGTCGCTGCGAGCATGGCCGGTGATGTACCGAGCGTAGGAACACGTCGATCACCGGCAGGGGGACGGCCCAGGAGCCGTCGCTCCCTTGTCGGCAGCTCTCTGACTCTTCCCTCAGACGATCGACGTACGGGCGCCCGAGCGCGCCCGGAGAAGGACTTTCCATGGACATCCATGAGTACGCCAGGTTCGACGCCACCGGCCTCCGCGACCTGATCAGGACGGGCGAGGCCGACGCCGGCGAGGTCGAGGCGGCGGCCCGCCAGGCACTGGCGCAGGTCGACGAACACGTGAACGGCCTGGCGCTGCCGGTGTTCTCTCCGGCGCTCGACCACGCGGCCGACGGCCCCTTCGCGGGGGTGCCGTTCCTCATCAAGGATCACGGGCCGGTGGCCGAAGGGGTGCCGTTCACGCTGGGCAGCCGGGCCTATCCCGGCGTCCTCGCCCGGCGCGACACCGACCTGATGACGCGGTTCCGCGCCGCCGGACTGGTCACGCTGGGCCTGACCACGGTGCCCGAGCTGTGCGTCAGCTTCACCACCGAGCCCGTGCGCTACGGGCCCGTACGCAACCCCTGGGTCCTGGGCCGCACCGCGGGCGGGTCGAGCGGCGGCGCCGCGGCGCTGGTGGCGGCCGGTGCTGTGCCGGTCGCGCACGCCAGCGACGGCGCCGGCTCGACCCGCATCCCGGCCGCCTGCTGCGGGCTGGTCGGGCTCAAGCTGAGCCGTGGGCGCGGCCCCTGCGGCCCGGACGCCGGCGAACTGGTGCTCGGCATGGCGGACGAGTTCGTGCTCACGCGCACGGTCCGCGACGCCGCGGGCCTGCTGGACGCGGTCCACGGGCCGGGGATCGGCGACAAGTACACCGCGCCTCCCCCGCGCGGGCCGTACGCGCGGGAGCTCGTGACGGATCCGGGCCGGTTGCGGGTCGCGCTGACCACCACCTCCTGGATGGGCACGGACGTGGACCCGGAGGTCGCCGCGGCGGCGGTCGCGACGGCCCGCGTGCTGGAGCAGGCGGGGCACGTCGTGGAAGAGGCGAGCCCCGCGGTCGACCGGGAGGACGCCATGAGGGCGTGGATCATCGAGGCCGTCGGGGTCGCCTCCCCGTGCCTGCTCGCGCCACGGCAGCCCGACGAGGCCAGGATGGAGGCGGTCTCGCGGGAGTTCCTGAAGGCGGCCAGGCAGGCCACCGCGCTGGACATGCTGGCCGCCTTCGACGCCCAGAACCGGATCACCCGTTCGGCGGCGGCCTTCTTCGCCGGGTACGACCTGCTCGTCACGCCCACCCTGGGCCGTCTGCCGGTGCCGCACGGCACGTTGCGGTACGACGATCCCGGTCAGACACTGCGGGGATGGCTGGAGACGTTGTCCTGGTTCGGGCCGTTCACGCAGTTGTTCAACACCACCGGGCAGCCGGCGATCAGCCTGCCGCTGGGGCAGAGCGCGGGCGGGCTGCCCATCGGCGTGCAGGTCGCCGCCGCCTACGGGCGCGAGGACCTGCTGTTCCAGGTGGCCGCGTACCTGGAACGGGCGATGCCGTGGCGGGACCGAGTGCCGCCGATCTTCGCGGGCGGCCTGCCCGGCTGACGGGGAGGCGGCCTCTCTGAGGCGGTGGGTGCGGGCGGCTCGGCTTCGAGCGGGGGCATGGTCATGCCCGCTCGAGGTCGTGGCCGCCCTTTCGTGCCGGTTCCAGGGCCGTCGCGAGTGCACTGTGGGGGTTCCCGCGAACGGCCGCGTCGCGGGAACGTCGCGTGAACTCGGTCGCCGGTTCGGGTGAAAGACGGGCGACACCACTTCCTTGCAAAGGCTCAACCACATGCCGCCCAGTACAACGCTGTCTGACGCCGCCCTGATCGAACGGTCGTGGCGAGATCCCGAGGACTTCGCCCTGCTGTTCGACCGGCACGCAGGACACATCCACCGTTATGTGGCCCGCCGGCTCGGCGACGACACGGCCGACGACGTCGTCTCCGAGACGTTCCTCGCGGCGTTCAGGCAGCGCCGGGACTACGACACCGCCCGTCCGGAGGCTCTCCCCTGGTTGTACGGCTTCGCGACCAACTTCGTCCGCCGGCACCAGCGCGCCGAGATCAATCGCTACAAGGCGTACTCGAAGGTGGGCGCGCTGCCCGACGCGGACGACGCCGCGGAACAAGCGCTTGAGCGGGCGAGCGCCCAGGCCGTACGCCGCCCGCTCGCCCGGGCGCTGGCCTCGCTGAAGGCCCGCGACCGGGACGTCCTCTTACTCGTGGCCTGGGCCGACCTCAGCTACGAGGAGGTGGCCAACGCCCTGTCCATCCCGATCGGAACGGTTCGTTCCCGCCTCAGCCGCGCGCGGGCCATCGTCCGCGACGTCCTCGGCAGCATCGACCCCACGATGGAGCAGACCTCATGAACGACCAGACCGACCTGACCGAGCTGCGTGACCTGTTCGCCGACAAGCCGTACCCGACGGCGGATCGCCTCGCTCCCGCCCGTGCCGCGCTCCTGGCCGAAGCCCGTACGAAGCGCCGGTTCCGGCCGACCGGGCCGCGGCGTCTGGTGCCGGCAGCGGGCCTGGTCGCGGCGATGGCCGCGGGGGTGATCGTCGTCCAGACGGTCAACTCCTCCGCGCCCGCGAGCGCCGCCGAGGTCCTGCGGCTGGCGGCCGAGGCCGCGACCGCCGCGCCCTGGCCGCAACCCCGTGACGACCAGTACCTCCACTACGAGCGCATCGCGGAGTCGCACAGCGAGAAGGGGGTCCGCAACGTCGTTCCGCGGCACAACACGGGTGAGGTCTGGGAGTCCGTGGACGGCTCCCGCACAGGGCTCCACTGGCACAAGCCGGCGAAGACCGTCCCCCGAGGGGGCGAGTACAAGGAGCTCCTGATCCGGTGCCCCGGACGCGGCTTCGGGCGTCCCACCTACGCCGACCTGCGCGAGTGGCCGGTCGACCGGGAGCGGCTCCGGCGCAAGCTGGCCGAACTCGGCAACGAGATGGTCGCCGGCACGGACACGGCGACCCGGACCTGGTACGGCGCCCGCTCCGTCCTCGGCAGCCCGGTCCCGCCCAGGCAGCAGGCGGCCATCTTCGAGATCGCCGCGACCCTGCCGGGCATCGAGATGGAGGAGCTCAAGGACGCCACCGGCAAGCCGGGCATCGCAGTGACCCGGGTGGACAACCTGGGGCCCGGGGGTACCGTCTCCCGGGAATCGCTCATCTTCGACAAGACCTCCTACGTCCTTGTGGGCGGGCAGGACTTCGTGCCGGGGCAAGGGCGTGAAGTGTGGTCCGTCACCCGTCCGCAGCTCACCGACGTCCTCCCGGCCTGGTCCGAGTCGGTGAAGCGGAAAGGCTGCGCCTGAGCTCGCGTACGGCGGACGACAGATGGACCGCGTCGGCTGCCCCTCCGCCCTGATCCAGTTACCGGCGCCGCCCCCGGCCACCGGCTCGAACGCCTCGTCCGAGATCAGCGACGGGTTCGGCTTCGCAGGGGCCGGGGCAGCCTCGCGGCTCGCGGCCGCTTCGGCTTTCACGCCGGTGGACGGGCAGACGATCTTCAGGGAACCGCCTGCGTCGCCGAACTCCTGCGCCCGGCCAGGCCCGTCCTCCTCGACCTCGCCGACCGCGCACACCTTCGCGAGGCCGCCCGCGCCTGGGGGCAGCGCGTCGACGTCCACACCGCCAGGACCGACCGGCGACCGTCCGACGCCCTGCTGATCCGCCCCGACGCGCACGTCGCCTGGGCCGCGTCCGTCGACGAACCCGCCGACACCGCCGTACCGGCGCTGCACGAAGCACTCTCCCTCTGGTTCGGCACCCCCTGACGTGGATCGGAAGCCGACCGGATGCGGGCAGGTTCGTACCGGTCGGGTAGGGGGCCACGTCCGGGGCCACCGGAACCAGCGGATCAGGAATCCGGTGACCCGCTCGCGGTCGCGGACGCCGGCCGCTCCCGCCCGGCCGCGCCGACGAGCGGGAGGACGACGTCGTCGACGATGGAGGCGATCACGTCGTCGGCGAGCGGCAGGCCGCCCAGGACCACCTCGTTGCGTGCCAGGTCGAAGGGCAGCCGGAGCACCCGGGCAGGTAGGTCGGCGGTGGGGATCTCGCCCCGCTCCGCGGCGCGCGCCAGGATGGCGGCCGTCGCATGCCCGGTCGTGGAGCGTGCGATCCACGACCGCACCGCGGCGGCGGCGTCCGGGTCGCGGGCCGTTTCCGCGAGCAACCCGGCCAGCACCTCGCCGCGGACGGCGACGAGGCGCTGCTCGACCGCCCCCTGGAGCTGGACGTGCGGCGGCCCGCCGGACGACATCTCACCTTCGGCCACGGCGCCCACCAGTGCCTCGGGCAGAACCTGGCCCGCGCCGAGCTGGAGACGGCCTTCCGCGCCCTGTTCACCCGCATCCCCACGCTCACCCTGGCCGCACCGGCCGGCGAACTGACCACCACGCGCGGATCGGGCCTGGAGAGGCTGCCCGTCACCTGGTGACGGACTCCGTGGACCGGCCCGGACTACTCCCGGCGTCGTAGCCGGCCGCGCACTGGTCCCCTGGCGGTAGAGGCAGGTCACTCCGCCGGCAGGACGCCCCCGGGCGGCGGCGCGACCATCATGGCGGGCATGAGATCAGCAGTGAATGACCGGGAGAGGTCGGAGGTCCTGGGTTCCGCGCTGGACGGCGTGCGCCGCGCGGGCGTGCCGGGCGTGTACGCCGAGGTGCGCGACGCCGGCCGGGTGTGGCGGGGCGCCGCCGGGGTCGCCGACCTGGAGACCGGCCGTCCGGTCGAGCCCGGGATGGCGCAACGGGTCGGCAGCATCACCAAGACCTTCGTCGCGGCCGCCGTCCTGCAGCGGGCCGAGCGGGGCGACCTCCAGCTCGACGCGCCGATCGGCCGCTACCTGCCCCGGCTGGTGCCGGGCGGGCGCGGGCAGCGGATCACCGTCCGGATGCTGCTCAACCACACCAGCGGCATCGCCGAGTACCTTCCCGCCGCGTTCCCGTCACTGGGCGGATTCCCGTCCCTGCCGGACGTCTCGCCGGACAGCCTGGACGGCAACCGGTTCACCTACTTCCCGCCGGCCGAGCTGATCAGGATGGGGCTCGCGGCGCCTCCGACCGGCGAGCCCGGCGGCTCTCCCGGCGTCTACTCCAACACCAACTACATGATCCTCGGCCGGCTTCTGGAGCACGTGACCGGCGCCACGGCCGAGGGGTACGTCACCCGGCACGTCATCGAACGCGCCGGGCTGCGCAACACCGCCTTCCCCGGCGGACCGAGGATCGAGCAACCGCACCCGCGGATCTACGAGTCGTTCTTCGGCATGATCGACCCGCCCCGCGACTACAGCGTGTACGACATGTCCTGGGTGCGGACGGCGGCGTCCCTGGTGTCCACCATGGAGGACCTCAACACCTTCTACGGCCTGCTGCTCTGCGGCGAGATCGTCGGCCTGTCCATGCTGGCGGAGATGCACCGCACGGTCCCGGTCCGCGCCCACACCGGGGAGATCATCGACTACGGCCTCGGCCTGCAGAGGGTCGAGATCCCGGGAGGCGGCACCTGCTGGGGCCACGGCGGCACGGTCTGGGGGGCCACGACGATGTCGCTGACCCGCGACGACGGCAGGCGGCAGATGTCCATCACGACGAACCTGGCGAGATGGAACAGGCCGGACGCGTCGGGCAGGCCCCGGCCTCATCCGATCGACGCCGCCCTGGCCGCCTTCAGCCGGCAGGTCATGGGTCCTCGCAGCAGAGGCGGCAGCCGTGCGTGACCGAGCCCGTGCCGCCGCCCGCCGTGGCCGGACGCGGGGGCGGGGTCAGTCCGCGCGCCGGTACTGGAAGTCGTCGAAGTAGTCGCGCAGCCGCTTGTCGTGCCTCTCCACGGCCCCCGGATCGACGATCCAGAACGCGTACGCCTCCGCGAACAGCTCGCCCGCCGAGGTCTGCGCGTACGGGGTGAGGTCCTGCCGCACGTTCTCCTTCTTCACGAACACCACGAAGTTGCGCAGGCACGGGGTGATGTCGTTCCCCTGCGGCGTCTTGTACTTCGCCCGCCAGCGGGCCTCCAGGATCTGCGCGTCGCACCACCGGACGACCTCGTCCCGGTAGGTCTGCCAGGTCGTCTGGGTGACCTTGGCCGTCACGTCGAGCTTGAGCTGCTCGAAGGCGCTCTCCTGCTGGTAGAGGCCCTTCTCGCCCGCCTCGATCCACCCCTGGACCTTCACGATCGCGTCGAGCAGGGCGTTGTACTCGGCCTTGGCGCCGGCGCCCGTGAGCGTGGGGCCGAGCTCGTTCAGCGCGGTGTTGTCGGTTCTGAGCTGGAGGGCCTCGGTCACCGCGTCCTGCGGGACGCGCTCGGCCGGGCGGTACCGCTGCCCGCCGACGCTCTGGACGGCCCAGGCCGCGT
Source organism: Nonomuraea sp. NPDC048881 (assembly GCF_040649795.1). Taxonomy (NCBI): domain Bacteria; kingdom Bacillati; phylum Actinomycetota; class Actinomycetes; order Streptosporangiales; family Streptosporangiaceae; genus Nonomuraea; species Nonomuraea sp. NPDC048881. The sequence goes on along the minus strand of NZ_JBEZGC010000015.1, from coordinate 66,708 downwards.
TGTTCCGGGACTCGGTCCGGCACGCGGCGCTCTCCACGACATGGCCGACCTCGTGCAGGATGTCACGCACGCTCGGCGGGCAGGCGCGCGTGGAGGCGCCGCCGTAGAAGGTCGGGGGCGGGGACGAGCCGCAGGGCTTCGTTCAGCTTGACCAGGTGCTCGACGGTCCAGGGGCCGGTGATCGCCGCGAGTTCGTAGGTGTTCGTGAGTGACTGCGTCAGCTGGTTCAGGTCGCGGCTCGGCGGCTCGGCGCCGGCCGGCAGGCCGCGCCCGACCAGGGTCGCGGTCGCGTGGCGGCCCTGGCCGTAGGCGAGGATCACCTGGCCGACGGTGGTGTCCGTGAGGGGCAGGATCTGGTGGTTGGTCTGAGGGCTGATACGGTCCGACTCCTTTACAACGTAGATTCCTTACGTCCGGATAGAGAGCAGGCCGTCGGGGTTGCTCGCGGGGTGGTCGCGGATGGCTCGCGATCAGGTCACGGGAACGGCCTCGGGGCCGTTTGCTGGCTAGCGTCACCGGCATGCCCCTCGCCTCGATTCCCAGCCCTTCCCAGGGGGTCTGGTATCTCGGATTCGTGCCGATCCGGGCCTATGCGTTGTGCTTCATCGTCGCCATCGGGTTCGGCATCTGGCTGAGCGAGCGCCGCTGGCGCGCCCGCGGCGGCGAGCGGGGCACGATCGGCGACATCGCGATGCCGGCGGTGATCTTCGGGCTGGTCGGCGGGCGTCTGTACCACGTCCTCGTCGACTGGCAGACCTATTTCGGCCCGCGCGCGATCAAGGAGCCGTACCAGGCGCTGTTCGTCTGGGAGGGCGGGCTCGGCATCTGGGGCGCGGTCGCCCTGGGCGGCGGGGGCGTGTGGCTGGCCTGCCGCCGCCGGGGGGTGCCGCTCGGGCCGGTGGCCGACACGATCGCGCCCGGCATCGCGTTCGGGCAGGCCATCGCCCGGTGGGGCAACTGGTTCAACCAGGAGCTGTACGGCAGCCCGACCACCCTGCCGTGGGGCCTGGAGATCGACCAGGCGCACGGCGGCCTGCCGGGCACGCTCTACCACCCGACGTTCCTGTACGAGTCCCTGTGGGACGTGGCCCTCGGCTTCGCGCTGATCCTGGCCGGCCGGCGGCTGCGGCCGGACCGCGGCCGGCTGTTCGCCCTCTACGTCGCCGGTTACACCGCCGGACGGTTCTGGATCGAGGGGCTGCGCATCGACCCGGTCGGCGGCGTGGACCACGCCGTGACGCTGCTGGGCCTGCGGATCAACCAGTGGACCTCGATCGCGCTGTTCGCCGGCGCGCTGATCTTCCTCTGGGCGACTCGCCGCAAGGAGGACGAACCGGCCCTGGAGCACAGCGCCTGACGGCCAGGACGGCGTCAGCCGGCCGGGTCGCCGAGCAGCCGTCGCAGGTCGGCGACCGGCTGGACCCCGGAGACCGGCGGACGGCCGTCGATCACCAGGCTGGGCACGCCGGTGACGCCGTGCTCGGCCGCGCGGCGCCGGTCGGCGCGCACCTGCTCGGCGTACTCGTCGCCGGCCAGGACGGCGCGCGCCTCCGCGCCGTCCAGCCCGGCCTGACCGGCCAGCCGCCGCAGGACCTCCGCGTCGGCCACGTTGAGCCCTTCGGTGTGGTACGCGTGCAGCAGCGCCTCCAGCATCTCCTCGGCCCGGCCGCGGGCGGCGGCCAGCTTGACCAGCCGGTGGGCGTCGAAGGTGTTCACCGGCCGGGCCAGGTGCAGGTTCAGCTCCAGGCCCTCGGCCGCCCCCACCTCCCGGATGTGGGCGACGCGGGCGGGAGCCCGCTCCCCCCACCAGCCCGCCATGGCCTCGGCGGCGGTCGGGCCGGGGGTGCGGCCCTCGTCGGGCGCGAGTTCGTGGCTGCGCCAGACGATCTCGACGCCGTCGCGGGCGGGGTGCCCGGCCAGCGCGCGGGACAGGCGTCGCTTGCCGATGTAGCACCAGGGGCACAGCACGTCGGCGTAGATCTCAAGCTTCATGAACGTCCTGTCCTGATCGGGAGAAGCGGTCGGGGGGCCAGGACATCGTGCAATCTCAACCGCGCTTGAGGTCAACCCGGCGGTGGAAGGCCGCGCCGGGAGTCCCGGCGCGGCCGTCGACGAGGGACGGGTTCAGCGGGTCGTGATCTCGCTGACGGACAGGTTGCCCCAGGTGTGGTTGGCGGCCTTGACGACCAGGCGCACCTGGGTGGTGGTGACCGGCGCGGGCAGCGGCACCGGCCGCCGCTCGACCGTGGCGGTGTTGCTCGCCCAGCTGATCGCCGCGCCGGCCGTCCGGGTCACCCAGGCCGAGCCGTCCCAGGTCTGGACGTCGAGGGAGGTGATGCCCTGGCCCTGGCCGAAGTGGGTGGCCAGCACGACCTCGCCGACCGTCCTGGGGCTGGGGAAGGTGAGCGTGACGGTGCCCGGATAGGTGACGCCGGAGGACGGGCTGGCCCAGGTCGTGTAGTCCCAGCCGTCGGTGAGGGCGGCGGGGGTGGTGCTCTGGCCGTTGCCGAAGGAGGTGGTCACGGTCGCGGCCGGCTCGGACAGGCCCGCGCCCGCCGTCCGCTGGACGGCGCCGAGGTCGGGCATGCCCGAGGGCAGGGCCGTGCCGGAGACGTCGCGGCCGCCGTCGGAGGCGATCTCCAGGCCCTGCCGCAGGACCGGGGACGACGCCGTCGGGAGGTAGCCGGACAGGTCGGCGAGCGTGGTGGCGGCGCCGGGCGCGGTCAGCAGCGGGTTGCCGGACAGGGCCGCCCGGTCGCCGCCGGGGACCGGCCCGGAGTAGTAGAGGTTGCGGTCGTACTGCACGGCGCCGCCGTCGTTGTAGGGCAGGTTGGCGCCGTTGTGGATGACGTTGTTGCGCAGCCGGACGTTGCTCACCGAGCTGCTCCACACCTTCACCAGGCTGAACGAGGCCCGGTCCGGATGGTTCTGGATGAACGGCGTCAGCGGGACCCAGATGGTGTTGTTGTAGGCGTCGATGTTCCTGGTGTTGGTGGAGAAGGCGAAGACCTGGTTGGCGTCGTTCTGGCTGACGTTGTAGCGGATGGTCGCCTCGGCCGGTCCGGTGCCGGCCGAGACGGCGATGAAGAAGCCGCCCTCGTTGTCGTGGCTGAAGTTGTACTGGACCAGGCTGCGGTGGACGGAGGCGTCGGCGTCGAAGGCGTTGCCGTCGCTGGCCAGGCCCCAGTACTTCGTCCCGGACACCTCGTTGAACTGGACCACGGTGTCGTCGGCCCCGGCCCACCAGATGCCGACGTTGCCGTGGTTCTGGGCGGTTCTGGCGACCCGGTTGCGTTCGATGAGCGCGCCCTGGGCCTGCATGACGGTGATGCCGCCCGCCGAGATGTCGTGCACGTCGTTGCCGCGGACGACGACGCCCGTGCTCGGCGTCCAGGGCCGGTAGTCGGCGGCGGGGATGCCCATGAGGTCGCTCCACAGGGACGTCCAGCCTTCGCGCTGCATCCACTGCGACCAGGTGACGATCCCGTACGAGCGGGAGTCGGCGACCTCGTTGCCCTCGATGAGCAGGTCCTGGTAGTAGGTGGCGGTGTTCTTGCCCAGCGCGCTCACGATGATCCCGCCCGCCGACGGGTTGGAGGACTGCGAGCCGGAGGCGGCGCCCTGGATGGCGTGCACGTGGTTGCCGCGCACGGTGATCCGGGGGACGGCGCCGAGGTCGGTCGCGGTGACCGCGATGCCGATGCGCGGCGTGCTCCCCGACCCGGTGTTGGTCACCTCGAAGCCGTCCAGGACGACGTCGTGCAGGTCGGCGAGCTTGACGGCCGCGTCCACGACGCCGCCGCCGGCGATGGACGGCCGGGCGCCGGCGCCGTAGGAGGTGAAGGTGACCGGGCTGCCGGCCGAGCCCGAGCCGCGCGGCGCGAGCCGTCCGGTCCACTGCCCGCCCGCCTTGAAGCGGACGGTGTCGCCGGGCTGGAAGGTCTGGGCGTTGACCTTGTCGAGGGTCCGCCACGCGGTGGACGGGGAGTGCCCGTCGGCCGCGTCGTTCCCTGCGGGGTCGACGTAGTAGGAGGTGGCGGCGTAGGCCGGGGCGGGCGCGGCCACGAAGGTCAGGACCAGCGCGGCGCACGGTAAGAGAACTCGGAACACGGCAACTCCTGGGGAGAGGTGACGGTCGGGCGCCCGAGTTACTAATTAATCAAGGTTTAATATCTTGCCTGAAGAGGGTCAGGTCAAGAGGGAGATCCACGTCGTAGAGAAGCTCGTCCACGTGGTTGAGCGCGTGCCGTACGGCGCCGAGCACGACGGCCTGGTCGGCGAGGGTGGAGATCTCCAGGGCGGGCGGTTCGAGGCAGAGCGGGTCCAGGTGCCGGCGCAGCGGCTCCATGAGCACGTCGCCCGAGCGCGAGACGCCGCCGCCCACCACCACCAGGTCGGGGTCCACGGTCAGCACGATGGCGGCGATGCCCTCGGCCAGGTCGTGCGCATACTGCTCGACCGCCCACCGGGCGGCGGGGTCGCCGTCCCTGGCCGCGGCGAAGACCAGCCCGGCCACCTCCTCCGGCGCGGCGCCGGGGGCGAAGCGGGCCAGGTGGTCGGGGGCGCGGTGCCAGCCGACCAGGTGCAGCGCGCCGATCTCGCCCGCCATGCCGCGCCCGCCGCGGTGCAGCTCGCCGCGCACCAGGATGCCGGCGCCGGTGCGCACGCCCGACAGCACGAACACCACGTCGTCCACCTCGCGGGCCACCCCGGCCCACCGTTCGGCCAGGGCGGCCAGGTTGCAGTCGTTCTCCACCAGGACCCGGCAGGGGTAGTCGCGGCCCACCTCCGCCGCCAGGTCCAGGCCCGTCCACTCGGGCAGCCCCACGCACAGGCGGACCGTCCCGGACGGGCTCACCACGCCGGTGGTGCCCACGGCCACCGACAACACCTGGTCGGCGGTGACGCCGGCCTCCCGCAGCGCGGCCGCCATCGTCGCGCGGACGGCCGCCAGCCGCTCGGCCCTGCCGTAGTCGGCCTGCACGCGGGTGAAGCCGAGGCCGACGGGCTCGCCCTCCAGGTCGGTCACCTGGGCGCGGACGCTGGAGGAGCCGATGTCGACGCCGACGACGTAACCGGTCGTGGCCCGGAACCGGTAGAGGCGGGCCGGGCGGCCCATCTGGCCGGCCTCGGGGGCGACCTCCTCCAGCCATCCGTGTCCGTGCAGCTCCTCGACCAGGCCCTCCACGGTCGGCCTGGACAGCCCGGCGCGGCGGGCCAGGTCGGTGAGCGGGACGACGCCCGCCGCGCGGATCGCCCGCAGCGTCGCGATCATGTTGATCCGCCGCAAGCGATGTGCGTCGCTTCCTTGGAGCGCGACCTTCCGCATGGACCCCCCTTGACAGTGCTGCCTGGCGACCAATACAAACAGGGACTAATAAAAACAGCTTTAATTACTAAGTGGCAAACCGGAAGGACATCGATGTCGGAACCCGTCGTCACGCTCGCCGTCGCGGGCGCGGGGCTGCGGAGCACGCTGTACGCCCGCCGGGCCCTGACGACCGGCCGCGCGAGGATCGTGGCGGTCGCCGAGCCTGATCCGCGACGCCGCGCCGCCTTCGCCGCCGAGCACGGCATCGCGCCCGGCAACGTCTTCGCCGACTGGGCCGACCTCGTCGCGGCCGGCAGGCTGGCCGACGCCGTGATCATCGGCACCCAGGACCGGATGCACGCCGAGCCCGCGGTCGCCGCGGCCGACCTCGGCTACCACATCCTGCTGGAGAAGCCGATGGCCCCGACCGAGGAGGAGGCCGCGCGCATCGCCGAGGCCGCCGAGCGCAACGGGGTCATCCTGGCCGTCTGCCACGTCATGCGCTACACCGACTACACGCGGGCGCTCAAGTCGCTCCTCGACCGGGGCGCCGTCGGCCAGATCATGAACATCCAGCACCTGGAGCAGGTCGGCTGGTGGCACCAGGCGCACTCCTTCGTCCGCGGGAACTGGCGCAACGAGGCGGAGTCGGCTCCGCTGCTGCTGGCCAAGGCCTGCCACGACCTCGACTGGATGGCCTACGTCAAGGGCAGTCTGCCGCACCGGGTGTCCTCCTTCGGCGATCTCGTCTATTTCCGCGAGGAGCAGGCCCCGGCCGGCGCCACGGCCAACTGCCTCGACTGCCCGGTGGAGGCCACCTGCCCGTACTCGGCCAAGCGGCTCTACCTGGGCTGCCTCGGCGACCCGGACAAGGAGTGGTGGCCGCTGTCGGCGGTCACCGCCGACCACACGGAAGCGGGCGTGCTGACCGCGCTGCGCGAGGGCCCGTACGGCCGGTGCGTGTTCGCCTGCGACAACGACGTGGTCGACAGCCAGGTGGTGAACCTGGAGTTCGCCGACGGCGCCACCGCCTCGCTCACCGTCACCGCCTTCGCCGCCCTGGAGCACCGCAAGACCCGGATCTTCGGCACGCACGGCTCCATCGAGGGCGACGGCGTGCGACTGCGCCTGCACGACTTCCTCACCGACCGGATCACCGAGATCGACACCCGGACCGGCGCCGGGGCCTCGATGGCCGGCGGCCACGGAGGCGGCGACGACGGCCTGATGGACGCCTTCCTCGACGCCGTGGCCTGCGGCGACCCGGCGATGATCCGGTCCAGCGGCCACGAGAGTTTGGCCACGCACCGCGTGGTCTGGGCGGCCGAGCGCGCCCGCCTGTCCGGCACGGTGATCACTCTCGCCGAGCCCTCCCCCCTTGAAAGGTGACAACCATGACCAACGTCCTCTCCCGGACGGCCGCGCTGGTGGCGGTCGGCGCGCTCGCGTTCGGTGTGACCGCGTGCGGCAACAAGAACAGCGGCGGCCCGGCCGGGCAGGCCGAGCAGAAGTCCCTCGTCTACCGCTCCTCCTGGGGCGAGCAGGAGCCGCAGGCCAAGATCTTCAAGGCGATTCTGGACGACTTCGCCAAGCAGAACAACGTCAAGGTGGACGCGAAGTTCGTCGGCCGCAAGGGCACCGAGAACCTGCCCACCGAGATGGCCGCCGGCCAGGGCCCCGACCTGTTCGACGTCGCGACCGACAACCTGCCCGGCTGGCGGGCCCAGAACCTGAACGCCCCGCTGGACGACCTGCTCACCAAGCAGGTGCCCGGCGAGGGCAAGACCGTCGGCGACGTGCTGCCCGACTCGGTCCGGCAGGCCGCCTCCGACGACAAGGGGCTGGGCTTCCTCCCGCACACCGTGATCTCCACCGCCGTCTGGTACGACGCCGCCAAGCGCCCCGAGCTGGCCGACAACCCGCCGCGCAGCTGGGCGGACCTGATCGCCTTCCTCGACAAGGAGAAGGCCGCCGGCCGGACCGGCATCGGCCAGGACGGCACCATCCCCTTCTACAACGTCTACTGGTTCTACTCGGCCCTGGTCCGCGCCAACGGCGCCGGCAGCCTGCTGGCGCTGTCGAAGGACGCCGCCGCCTGGGACAAGCCCGAGGTGCTGGCCGCCGCCAAGCAGGTCGAGCAGCTCACCAAGGGCGGCTACTTCCAGAAGGACCACATGGCCACGAAGTACCCGGCCGCGCAGGACGACTGGGCGCAGGGCAACTCCGCCCTGAACATCAACGGCACCTGGCTGGCCAGCGAGGTCAAGGCGAAGACCCCGCCCGGCGCCAAGATCCGCTCCTTCCAGCTCCCCGTCGGCGGCAAGGACTCCGTCGAGGTCGGCGCGCTCGGCTGGGGCGTCAACGTCAAGGGCAAGAACGTCGAGACGGCCAAGGAGTTCCTGGCCTTCGCGCTGCAGAGCAAGTACCTGAGCCGTGTCTCCACCGAGGCGCTCAACATCCCCTCGCGCCCCGACATCCCCGCCCCCGACTTCCTCGCCGACGTGCAGAAGGCGATCGCCGAGGCGCCCGCCGTGCACAAGACCTACGACACCCTGGCCGCCGACAAGGCGTACTGGGTGGACCTCCTGCTGCCCCTGGACGACCAGCTCCTGGCCGGCAAGATCGACGCCGCCGAGTTCGTCGCGCAGGGCAAGAAGAAGACCGCCGACTACCTCGCGAACAAGGGCTGACATGGCATACGGCTCCCTCGTTGCGGAGACGGCGCTCCCGTCGCGGGATCCGTACCGCGGCAAGATTCTGCGGCCGGCGCGGGAACGGGCCTTCTGGCCCTTCCTGCTGCCCGCGCTCGCGCTCTACACGCTGCTGTTCGTGCTGCCCTCCTTCTACGGCGTGTGGGTCAGCCTGTACCGCTGGGCCGGTCCTGGCGCCGAGATGGAGTGGCGCGGCCTGCGCAACTACCAGGCGCTGCTGCGCAACGACGCGTTCCTGCAGTCGTTCGCCAACACCTTCCTCCTGGCGGTCGCGGGCGGCGCGCTGGTCTTCGGGATCACGTTCCTGTCGATGATGGCGCTGCGCCACCTGAAGGGACGGGCCTTCATCCGGTCCGTCGTCTTCCTGCCGATGATCATCTCGGCGATCGCGGTCGGCGCCGCGGTCGGGTTCCTGCTCAACCCCGGCGGCGTCGTCAACCAGGTGCTGGGCTGGGCGGGCATCGACGGGCTGCCCTGGCTCGGCCCCGACCTGGTCTTCCGGTGCGTCATCGGCGGGCTGGTCTGGTCCTCCACCGGCTTCTACATCGCGCTGATGATGTCGGCCGTGGACGGCATCCCGCCCCACCTGTACGAGGACGCGGTGCTCGGCGGCGCGACCAAGTGGGAGCAGTTCCGCCACATCACGCTGCCGCTCACCTGGGACGTGTTCGCGGTCGCCGCCGTGTTGTGGGTGGTCAACAGCCTCAAGGTGTTCGAGATCGTGATCGCCTTCACCACCGGCGGCACGCCCGGCGCCCCGCCGCTGCAGGCCAGGACCGTGGCCGTGCAGCAGTACACGGTGATCACCGGGGGCGGCGTGCCCGATCTGGGGTCCGGCGCCGCGATGGGGGTGGTGGTGACCCTGATCACCATCGTGCTGATCGTCCTGGTGCGCCGCATCACCCGCCGAGAGAGCGTGGAGCTGTCATGACGACCGTCCCGGTGAGGCGTCCGCTGGCCCGGCTGCTGGGCGACCTGCTGCTGCCCCGGCTGACCGCCGTGGCCCTGTGGGCGTGGGTGGTCTTCAACCTGGCCCTGGTCGCCTGGGTCGGCCTGCAGTCGCTGAAGTCCTCCGGCGAGGTGTGGCTGCACCCGTTCGCGCTGCCCGACTCCCCCGCCTGGGAGAACTACGACTCGGCCTGGCAGGCCGGCCAGTTCTCGATCGCCGCGCTCAACAGCGTCGTGCTGACCGCGCTCGGCGCGTTCCTCATCGTCGCGATCGCGGCGCCCGCCGCCTACGCGCTGTCGCGGTCGTCGCGGCGGATCGCCGGGCCGATCACCGGGTTCTTCGCCGTCGGGCTGAGCATCCCGCTGCAGACCATGGCGATCCCGATCGTGGTGGCCAAGCTGTCGGTCTACACGTTCATGGAGGACTGGGTCACCGGCTGGTGGGACAACCGCATCACGCTGCTGGTGTTCGAGGTCGTCCTGTCGCTGCCGTTCGCGGTGTTCGTCCTGACCGGCTACTTCCGGTCGCTGCCCAGGGAGGTCGAGGAGGCCGCCGAGCTCGACGGCGCCGGGCCGCTGACGGCGTTCGTCCGCGTGATCGCGCCGCTGGCCCGGCCGGGCCTGACCACCGTGCTCGTGCTCAACGTGATCGGCCTGTGGAACTCCACCCTGCTGGTCCTGCTCATCACCCCGTTGCCCGAGGAGCGCACGCTCCCGGCGGCCCTGCTCAACCTGTACTCGACCATGCAGTACAGCTCCGACTGGGGCGGCCTGTTCGCCGGGATCGTGATCCTCATCTATCCGATGGTCATCCTCTACATCTGGCTCGGCCGGCGGGTCGTCGAAGGCATGACGGCCGGTATCGGCAAATGACCTGGAAAGGACGCCCGCTCTTGCGCGTCATCGTCACCGCTTTAACGTTGTTCGCCGGACTCCTGGCCGCCACCCCCGCGCAGGCCGCGACCGGCACCACCTACTACGTCGACGCCTCGGCCGGCAATGACGCCGCCGACGGGTCGAGCCCGGCCACCGCCTGGCGGAGCCTGGACAAGGCGAGCGAGCTGCGGCTCGGCCCCGGCGACCGGCTGCTGTTCCGGGCCGGGCAGCGCTGGACCGGCCGGCTCACCCTGAAGGGCGCCGGCGCGCCCGGCGACCCGGCGACGGTCGGCTCCTACGGCCAGGGCGCCAAGCCGCTGATCGCGGGCGGCGGGCTCGACGGCGCCGCCGTCACGATCGCCGACGTGCACGACTTCGTCGTGGACGGCCTCCAGGTGACCAACAGCGACGGCCGGGCCGTCTACCGCACCGGCGTCAACCTGTACGCCAAGGACTCCGGCAAGCTGGCCAACGTCACCCTGCGCAACCTCGACATCCACGACGTGGACGGCGCCGGCGGCCACAGCGTCGCCACCGCCGGGCTGCTGATCTCGATCAGGGGCAACCGGACGCCGACCTGGTTCGACCGGCTGGTCATCGAGGACAACGAGATCTCCAAGATCGGCTCCTACGGGATCATCATGTGGTCCACCTGGTCCCGCCGCAACGGCATGACCAGCCTCTACCCGGTCGAGACCGGCATCCCCGACAGCGAGGTGGTCGCCTGGACGCCGAGCACGGGCGTCGCCATCCGCGGCAACCACGTCCACGACGTGACCGGCGGCGGCATCACCCCGATGCACACCAAGGGCGCGCTGGTCGAGGGCAACAAGGTCGAGCGGGCGGTGACCGGCCGCACCAAGCCGACCGGCGGCAACGTCGGCATCTGGTGGCAGGGCAACGACGACCTCGTCGTCCAGCGCAACGAGGTCAGCGGCACCGGGTTCAACGGGCCGGGCTCCGACGGGCACGGCTTCGACTCCGACGCCGACAACAACCGCAGCATCGTGCAGTACAACTACAGCCACCACAACGACGGCGGCTTCTTCATCGCGGTGTCCTTCGCCGGCGCGCCCACCCGCGACACCGTGGTCCGCTACAACGTCAGCGAGAGCGACGGCTACGAGGTGTTCGGGCTGTCCACGGCCACCCACGGCACCGACATCCACCACAACACCGTCTACGCCGACGGCCGGGTGGTCGAGGTGAAGCCGCCGCTGGCCGGGGCCGGCAAGTATCCCCTGGGCAAGGTCGTGCGGATCTACAACGACGCCGCGGGCGTCACGGTGCGCGACAACGTGTTCCTCAACGCGGCCGGCGCCGGGTTCGACGGCAAGAACGGCGCGATCTACGACCACAACCTGTACTGGGGCACGCCGCAGCCGCCGACGGGGCCCGACCACAAGGCGATCGTGGCCGACCCCCGGCTGGCCTCGCCCGGCTCCGGCGGCCTGGCCGGTTACCGCCCGCTCGACGGCTCGCCGGTGTTCGACGCGGGCGTGAGCGTGCCCGCCGTCTCCGACCTGGCCGGCACGCCCGTCCCGGACGCGGCGCCCGACCTCGGGGCCTACCAGCGGGCCGTCCCGCTCCCCGAGGTGAGCAGCACGTTCACGCCCAAGGGCCATCTGGAGCGGCTGGCCGACCGTGACCCGGACACCTTCTGGCAGAGCGTGCCCAAGCCGCGGTTCCCCGGCACCGTCGACCTGACCTACGCCGTGCCGCGCACCTTCGGCCGCGTCGAGGTGAGCGGCTCGCCGGACATCGTGTTCGACGTCCAGACCTCCGCGGACGGCCGTACCTGGCAGACCAGGGCGAGCGGCGCCAAGCAGGCGGTGACGCTGCCCGAGCAGGTCACCACGCGCCGGGTGCGGCTGGTCGTCACCGGCGAGGGCCGCTTCCGGATCGGCGAGGTGCGGCTGAGCGTGCCCGCCGCCGCCGAGCCGTACCTGCCGCCCGGCGGCGTGCCGGTGGCCACCTCGTCGTTCGTGTCGGCGTCCGCGCTGGAGAACCTGATCGACGGCGACCCCGGCACGCCGTGGGCCTCGGCCTCGACCGGGGTGACCTTCCCCGGCGACATCACCGTCGACTACCGCACGCCGCGGACCGTCTCCGAGGTCACCCTGCACACCGCCTGGGCCAAGGGCCAGGGCATCACGGACGTCTCGCTCCAGACCTGGGACGGCGACTCCTGGGTCACCCGGGTCGACCACCATCTCATCGACTGGCCGTCCAGCAGCGCCACCGTCGAGACCAGCACGATGCGGCTGCCCGCGCCGGTGTCCACGCAGAAGATCCGGCTGATCGTCCACAAGGCGAACCTCGAATGGGGCAACCTCGCCCTCTACGAGATCGTCACCCGCTGACCAGATCAGGAGAATGAAGGCATGACTCAGGTGCTGTCGGGAGCGACGCATTACTTCCGGGTCCTTCCGGAGCAGTGGCGGCAGCGCCTGGCCATGCTGCGGGCCATGGGCCTGGACACCGTCGAGACGTACGTGGCCTGGAACCTGCACGAGCCGCGGCCCGGCCACTTCGACTTCACCGGCCGGGCCGACCTGGGCCGCTTCCTGGACCTGGCGGCCGAGGAGGGGCTGCGGGCGATCGTGCGGCCGGGGCCCTACATCTGCGCGGAATGGGACAACGGCGGCCTGCCCTGGTGGCTGCTCACCGACCGGGACGCCCCGCTGCGCTGCCACGACGAGACCTTCCTCGGCCACGTCGGGCGCTTCTTCGACGAGGTGATCCCGATCGTCGCCGCCCGGCAGGTCACCCGCGGCGGCAACGTGATCATGGTCCAGGTCGAGAACGAGTACGGCTCCTACGGCTCCGACCGGCGCTACCTGGCCTGGCTGGCCGACGGGCTGCGGGAGCGCGGCCTGGACGTCCCGCTGTTCACCTCAGACGGCGCGATCGACCACATGCTGTCCGGCGGAACCCTGCCGGGCGTGCGGGCGACGGTGAACTTCGGCTCCGACCCCGAAGGCTCCTTCGCCGAGCTGGCCCGCTTCCGGCCCGAGGACCCGCCGGCGTGCATGGAGTTCTGGAACGGCTGGTTCGACCACTGGGGCGACACCCACACCACCCGGGACGCCGCCGAGGTGGCCGGCATCCTGGAGCGCATGCTCGCCGCGGGCGCGTCGGTCAACCTCTACATGGCCCACGGCGGCACCAACTTCGGCACCTGGGCCGGCGCCAACCTGGGCGGCGACCTGCAGGACGGCGTGTACCAGCCGACCGTCACCTCCTACGACTACGACGCCCCGATCGACGAGCGGGGCGCGCCGACCGAGAAGTTCTGGGCCTTCAGGAAGGTGCTGGCCGCCCACCGGGAGGGCCAGGTGCCCGAGCCGGAGCCGCTGCCGCCGACGCTGCCGCCCGGCGCCGTCGAGCTGACGCAGTCGTTGCGGCTGTTCGACGCGCTCCCGCCGGTCGCGGCCCGCTCGGCGCGCCCGCCGACGTTCGAGGAGCTCGGGCTGGCCCACGGCCTGGTGCTGTACCGGGCCACCGTGCACGGGCCGCGGGGTCCGTACGAGCTGCACGTCGACGGCCTGGCCGACCGGGCCCACCTGTTCGTGGACGGCGAGCCGGTTGCGGTGCTCGAACGGGACCGGCTGACCGGCGTGCCCGTCGCGGTGCCCGGCCCGTCGGCGGTGGTGGAGCTGCTGGTCGAGTCGATGGGCCGGGTCAACTACGGCCCCCGGCTGGGCGACCGCAAGGGCATCGTCGGCGGCGTGCGGCACGAACGGCAGTACGTGCACGACTGGGAGGCCGTGCCCATCCCGCTGGACGACGTGTCCGGGCTGCCGTGGGGCCGTACCGGCGCGACGACCGGGCCGGTCTTCCACCGCGGCACGCTCACCGTGGCCGAGCCGCGCGACGCCTACCTCGCCCTGCCCGGCTGGACCAAGGGGTACGTCTGGGTCAACGGGTTCTGCCTGGGCCGCTACTGGGACCGGGGCCCCCAGCGCACCCTCTACCTGCCGTGGCCGGTGCTGCGGGCGGGCGGCAACGAGCTGGTCGTCCTCGAACTGGACGGCTGCCGGGAGCCGGTCGTGGAGATCCGCGAGGAGGCCGGCCTTGGCTAACCCGTGCCCGGTCGTCGTGCCCCGCCTGCAGCAGTGGGACGGCGGCGCCGGCGTGCTCCCCCGGGCCGCGCTGGCCAGGGTCGTGAGCGACGAGAACGCCCTGCGTGACCGGCTCGTCCGGGAGATCGGGCAGGTCACCGGCCTGACCCTGGCCGCGGCCGGTGGGCCGGCGGGCGCCGGTGACGTCGTCCTGACCCTCGACCCGGCGCTGACGTGCGAGGCGGGCGGCGCCCGCTTCGCCGAGGAGGGCTACCTGCTCGCCGTCACCGGCGAGCAGGTCCGGATCTCCGCGCCCACGCCCACCGGCCTGTTCTACGGCACGCGCAGCCTGCTGCAGATCCTGCGCACCACCGCCGAGCTGCCGGTGGGCGCCGCCGCCGACTGGCCCGACTACCCGGTGCGCGGCTTCATGCTGGACGTGGGCCGCCGCTTCTTCACGCCGGGCTTCATCCGCGAGCAGCTGGCCGTCATGGGCTGGTTCAAGCTCAACGAGCTGCAGCTCCACCTCAACGACAACGGCTTCCTGGCCCCGGACGGAACCTGGGCGGAGGTGCAGGCGGGCTTCCGCCTGGTGCCGGAAGATCCCGCGCTGGCCGGGCTGGCCTCGGCCGACGGCGCCTACGACCGGGCGGACTGGGACTCCTTCGAGGAGGCGGCGGCGGCCGAAGGCGTCACCCTCGTCCCCGAGATCGACGCGCCCGCCCACTCTCTGGCGTTCGTCCGGTTCCGTCCCTCGCTCGGGCTGGGGGACGACCACCTGGACCTGTCGAAGCCGGAGGCCACGCAGTTCGTCAAGGACGTGTTCACCGAGTTCGTCCCCTGGTTCCGCGGCCCGCACGCGCACTTCGGCGCCGACGAGTACCTGGCCGACGAGCCGCGTTACCGGGAGTTCTTCAACGCGATGGCGGCCCACCTGCGGGCGCTGGGCAAACGTCCGCGCGCGTGGGGCAGCCTGACCAGGATGGCGGGCGGCGTCCCCGAGGGCTACGACCGGGACGTGGTGATCAACTGCTGGGCCACCGTCTGGTACGGCCCGCACGAGGCCGGGCGGGACGGCTACTCCTTCGTCAACACCAGCGACTCCCTGCTCTACATCGTCCCGGCCGCCACCTACTACCACCCCGACGGCCTGGACGGCGAGTACCTGTACGACCACTGGGCGCCGCACGTCTTCCCCGACGGCCAGAGCGTGGCCCCCGGCGATCCGCGGCTGCTGGGCGCCATGTCGGCGGTGTGGAACGACATCACCGCGGCGCCCTACACCGAGGACGACGTGCGCGACCTGGTCGAGCCCACCTTCGCCGTGCTGGCCCAGAAGATGTGGAGCGGCGCGGGCGGCCTGCCGTACGACGCCTTCATGGGCGCCGTGCGGGAGGCCGGCGGGCCGGTGGGCGGGTAGTTCCGTCAGGGGCGGAGGGCGGGCACGATGCGCCAGTCGCGCTGGAAGACGAGGTTGTGCAGGTCGGCGGCGGCGATGGCCCTCAGGACGGGGACCAGCTCCGCCGCCTGCTCCGCGTCCGCGACGTTGAGCGGCCACTCCCCCACGGTGGCGCCCCGCAGGTGCGGATGGTGGAATCCGGCGCCGTAGTGGGCGGTCAGGGTGATCGGCGCGAGGCCCGCCGCCCGCTGCGCCGGCCACGACAGCGTCCAGACGGCGAAGCTGCCGCCCGCGGCGTCGGCCCGCGTGCCGGTGGCCTCGACGGCGCCGGCGCCCAGCAGGAGGTGCCGGTCGAACTCGGCCAGCACCTGCCGTGCGGGCGCGTCGAGGAGCGCGACGGCCCGCCGGAAGGCGTCCTGCTTGCCCCGGCGGGTGACGTGCCCGGCGTGGGTGCCGTCCCGCAGGTCGGCGAAGTGGCGGACGAGCGCCTCAAGGGGGGAGGGGGGAACGTTCATCGGTGGTCCTCTCGATGGTCGGAGGGGTCCGGCCCGCGCAGAGCCCGCGCGAGCAGCCGGAGAAGGGGACGGCCGGGGCGCAGCACGTCGCCGTGGACGGCGCCCGGCGGGCGGAGCAGCCGCGCCGGGACGCCGTCGGCGCGCAGCCGCCGCGCGTAGGACTCGACGTCGTCGTGCACGGGGTCGTCGCGGCCGACGGCGAGCACGGCGGGGGCCACCCCGGCCAGGGTGGGCGCCTCCCAGTGCGTGGTGTACAGGCGGGTGCCGTCGGCGTCGCGGACGGCGGCCGGCCGGTCGCCGCGCCAGGCGCGCCAGGCCCGGCGCAGCGGCTCCGCCTGCGGGAACGCCGGCGGCGAGCGGTGGTAGGAGGCGCCGGCGCAGGCCGGGTCGAACGGCGGGTAGGCCAGCACCTGCGCGGCCAGCGGCAGCCCGCGGTCGCGGGCGGCCAGGGCGGCGACGGCGGCGAGCGTGCCGCCCGCGCTGTCGCCGCCCACCGCGAGCGGCATCCCGGCCGCCTGGCCGTGGGCCCAGGCGAGGGCGGCGAGGACGTCCTGCACGGCGCCGGGATGGCGATGGCGCGGCGCGAGCCGGTAGTCGACGCTGATCACCGCCCAGCCGGACCAGGCGGCCAGCGCCGCGGTGGCGTCGTGCCAGCCGGCGGCCGAGCCGCGCTGCCAGCTGCCGCCGTGCGCCCAGACCAGCAGCCCGGCGGGCGGCGGGCCCTGCGGCCGATGGATGCGGACCGGCACGGGAGGCGAGCCGGGAAGGACGAGACGTGACCACGGCGGCTCCCGGCGTCCGCCGGTCACGGCGATCACCGCGCCACTGGGCTGAGGATCCATGAGGTGCTCCGCGACGAGAGAGGGATGGCGGGTCAGGCGTGCGCGCGGTCGCGCCGGCCGCGCAGGAAGATCGCCGCGACCAGGACGCCGAGCAGCACGAGCGCGGCGTTGACCGCGATCGCGACGGTGACGCCGTGCAGGACGGCCGCGCCGGTCACGGCCCCGGCCGTCGCGGCGGTGACGATCGCGGACATGATCGGCGTGCCCATGGTGATGCCGATCTGCTGGGACATCGAGGCCAGACCGGTGGCCAGGCCCTGCTCGCGGTCGGGCAGGCCGGTGGTGGCGGTGACCATGAAGCCGACGATGACCAGCATGTTCCCCACGCCGCCCAGGAAGGTGGCGGGCAGCAGCAACGCCATCGAGCCCGAGGTGCCGCCGAGGAGCAGCAGCGCGCCGGTGCTGACCGCCTGCAGCAGCCCGCCGCCGACCAGCACGGTCACGGTGGAGGTGCGGGCGATCGCCTTCGGGGCGAGCAGGCCGCCGGCCACGGTGCCGAGACCGAGCACGCCGAACGACAGGCCGGCGGCCAGGGCGGTGAAGCCGAGGGTCTTCTGCAGGTAGAGGGTGAGCAGGTACACCAGGGACGTCTCGGTGACGAAGGCCAGCAGGCCGAGCAGGTTGCCCCAGGCCACGGTCGGCTTGCGCAGGACGTGCAGCGGCACGAGCGGCGCGGCGGCGCGCCGCTCGACCAGGTGGAACAGGCCGAGCAGGACGGCTCCGCCCAGCAGCCCGGCCAGGGCGAGGGGGTGGGTCCAGCCGTGCTCGCCGGCCTGCGTCAGGCCGTAGACGACGCCGAGCAGCCCGAGGGTCACGCTGAGCGCGCCGGGCAGGTCGAGCCGGGGACGGTCGGCGGGCCGGGACTCGGCGATGACGGCGGGCGCGACGATGAGCACGGCGAGGGCGACGGGCACGTTGACGAAGAACGCCCAGCGCCAGGAGAGCAGGTCGGTCAGGACGCCGCCGAGCACGGCCCCCGCGGTGAACCCGGCCGACATCAGGGCTCCGTTGAGGCCGAGCGCCTTCTGCCGCAGCGGCCCTTCGGGGAAGGACGTGGTGAGCAGGGCGAGCCCGGCCGGGGTGGCGGCGGCCGTCGCGAGGCCCTGGGCGATGCGGGCCACGATGAGGACGTCGGGGGTGGGGGCGAGCCCGCCGGCGAGCGAGGCGGCGCCGAGCAGCGCCAGGCTGCCGAGGAAGATGCGCTTGCGGCCGACCAGGTCGCCGATGCGGCCGAAGAAGAGGGTGAAGCCGGCCGCGCACAGGGCGAAGGCGGTGGCGATCCACTGGAGGCCGGACAGGGAGAAGCCGAGGTCGTCGCCGATGGCGGGCAGGGCCACGTTGAGGATCGAGAAGTCGACGGCCAGCATGAACTGGGCGACCAGGAGCACCGCGAGGACGAGGCGCAGGCGGCCGGTCAGGCGCCGTGGCGGAGCCTGGGCGGCGGACGCGGGCAGGGGTGTGGTGGTGGTCATGGCAGGGCCTTCTCTCGGGCGTGCCGGTCGGCATGCCGACGCAAACGGTTCTTTGGTTCCGTTAAGATGCGAGAACAGTAGCACTGGAATCGGTGTTAAGGGAACTGTGGTTCCGATAAGGGTTCGAACGAGGGGAGTCCGTATGGCCGCCGTGCCACCGCCGGGTGCCGTCCGTCCTGGTGGGCGTACCGCCCGCGTCCGCGAGGCCGTTCTGCGGGCCGCCGGCGACACCCTGGTCGAGAAGGGCTTCGCCGGGCTCGACCTCGCCGACATCGCCCGCCTCGCGGAGGTCGGCAAGACCACCGTCTACCGCCGCTGGGGCACGCCCGGCGCGCTCGCCGCCGACCTCCTCAAGGACATGGCGGAGACCTCGCTGCCCCGCGCCCGCAACGGCGACGTGCGGGCCGACCTGCGCGACAACGCCCGCCTGGTGGTGAAGACCCTCACCGACCCCCGCCAGGGACGCCTGTTCAAGGCGCTGATCGCCGCCTCGCTCTGCGACGGGGAGGCCGCGCGGGCGCTGCACCGTTTCTACGCCGTCCGCATCGAGGAGTGGGCGGGCTGCGTCACCGACGCGATCGGGCGCGGCGAGCTGCCGCCCGGCACCGACCCGCGCCGGGTGATCGCCGCCGTGTCCGCGCCCCTGTACTACGCGCTGCTCAACACCGGGCAGGCCCTCGACGAGGCCGCCGCCGACCGGGCCGCCGCGGCGGCGCTGGCCGCGGCCCGCGCCGGAGCCCTGTGAGCCCTGTGAGCCCTGTCAGATCTTGAGCTCGGCGTAGACGGTGTCGAGGTAGCCGGTGAAGTCCGCGGTGTACTCCCGGTACCGTCTCCGCCAGCGCTCCAGGTCGGCGGCCGACACCGAGGAGCCGAGCACCGCCGTCAGGTGGGCGATGAGGAAGGTGTCGTCCTGACCCGCCTCGAACCGCACCCGGCTCTCGACGATCTCGAACCTGCGCATGAGGTCGAGGCGGAGCAACTGGTAGAGGAAGGACTCGGCGGCGAACCTGAGGGACTCCGGCATCTCCTTGGAGATCGACTGCGGGCCGTGGTACCAGGACAGGTAGATGGCGTCGTCGAAGATCTCGAACCGGTAGGTCGCGGTGTCCTCGATGTAGGCCAGGTCCACCGGGCAGATGTGCCGGTAGTCGAACAGCGCGACCGTGCTCATGACGAGCTCCTCGCGCAGCTCCTCCGACAGGGTGGAGTTGTCCTTGCCCGCCAGCCTGGCCCAGCTGGTGCGGTCGATGGCGCGGCGCGAGATGGCCAGCTTGTCGCCGGGGTTGAGCATCGCGACCCGGACCTGGTGGGGGAAGTGGCGGGACCTGGTCAGCCGGGCCGACACGTAGCGGGCGCTCGGGCCGCAGAAGGCGTAGAACCCGGTGGCCTCCAGGCTCGCGGTCACGTCCTTGTTGAAGGCGTCCCCGTACGTGCCGTCCACCGGGTCGAAGGACGGGTAGACGGCCGTCGGCATGAAGCCCTTGTGCATCGAGGCCACCTCGGCGCGCAGTCCCGTGGCCAGGTCGTCCAGGTGCTGGGCGATGTTCTCCTCCATGCTGCGCTGCTGCACCTGGGAGCTCAGGACGGAGAACACGACGGCGAAGGCCACGGACGCGATCAGGTTGAGGCCGATCGAGGAGAGCACCGCCGCCCTGGTGAGGTGCGGGTCGAAGAACAGCATGAGGACCGCGGCGAGCAGCGTCACCGCGCAGGAGAGGCCGAAGGCGTACCAGCTCAGGGTGTCGCGGAGCTTGCGCGGGGGCGTAGGCATGCACAGATCTCGCTTCGTCGCCGAGTGTCGCCACGATCCCCGATCCCGTTCCATGCTAACCGCACCGTCGGCGCCGTGTCGTAATCACGACATGGCAGACAAACGGCACGGGTGACACCTGGCGCGCCGCGCGTCCGATCACCCACTCTCGTGTGCACTGATTGTTGCTACGAGAGGTTTCACCCCCATGCACTGGTCCGCCCATGTGACGGTGGCAGGAGTCACCACCGCCGCCCTGTTGAGCTCCCCGTTATCGGCGGCCTCGGCCGCGGCCGAGCCCGCCGGCGGGAGCGTCCACCGCGTCACGCTGATCACCGGGGACGTGGTGACCGTCAGGCAGGCCGAGCCGGGCAGGCAGGCGGTGGAGGTGAAGCCGGGGCCGGGCCGTGAGCGGATGGCGTTCAGCACCACCGAGGAGAACGGCGAGCTGCGCGTCCTGCCCAAGGACGTCGTCCCCCTCCTGGCGGCCAAGCGGCTGGACCCGGCCCTGTTCTCGGTCACCCGGCTGATCGCCCAGGGGTACGACGACGCCAGGTCGGACAAGCTGCCGCTGCTGTTCCTCTACGACGGCGCCGCGCCGAAGAGCGCGTCCGCGCCCGAGCTGGAGAGCGTCAACGGCCGGGTGGTCGCCGCCGACAAACGCACGATCGGCGGGTTGTGGAAGTCGCTCGACGGGCAGCGGGCCACACTGTCGCAGGGCGTGTCGAAGATCTGGCTGGACGCCAAGGTCAAGGCCACCCTCGACCACAGCGTCCCGCAGGTGGGCGCGCCGGAGGCGTGGCAGGCCGGGTTCGACGGCAAGGGCGTCAAGGTCGCCGTGCTGGACACCGGCGTCGACGCCACCCACCCCGACCTGGCCGGACGCGTCAAGCAGAGCAAGGTGTTCACCGGCGAGCCGAGCGTCCAGGACGGCAACGGGCACGGCACCCACGTCGCCGCCACCATCGCCGGCGGCGACGGCAGGAAGGGCGTCGCCCCCGGCGCCGAGCTGCTGGTCGGCAAGGTGCTCGGCGACGACGGCTCGGGCACCCTGTCCGGCGTCATCGAGGGCATGGAGTGGGCCGCCGCCGAAGGCGCGTCGGTGATCAGCATGAGCCTCGGCGGCAGCCCGACCGACGGCACCGACCCGCTCAGCGAGGCCGTGAACACCCTCACCGAGCGCACCGGCGCCCTGTTCGTGGTCGCGGCGGGCAACGACGGCGCGTCCTACTCCATCGGCACGCCCGGCGCGGCGACCTCGGCGCTGACCGTCGGCGCGGTCGACGGCAAGGACGCGCTCGCGGAGTTCTCCAGCCGCGGCCCGCGCCTGGACGACGCGCCCAAGCCCGACCTGACCGCGCCCGGCGTGGCCATCGTCGCGGCCCGCGCGGCGGGCACCAGCATGGGCGAGCCGGTGGACGAGCGTTACACGGCCGCCTCCGGCACCTCGATGGCCACGCCGCACGTGGCCGGGGCCGCCGCGATCGTCAAGCAGCGCCACCCCGCCTGGACGGCCAGGCAGATCAAGGACGCGCTGATCGGCTCGGCCAAGCCCATTCCCGGCCAGCAGATCGACGACGCCGGCGCCGGCCGCCTGGACGTGGCCCGCGCGGTGCGCCAGGGCGTGACCGCGACCGGCGTGGTCGACCTCGGCAAGCACCAGCAGGACCAGGGCCCGGCCACGGCCGAGGGCACCATCACCTACGCCAACGGCACGGCCGCCCCGGTCACGCTGCAACTGGCCGCCACCCTGGACAAGGCCGAGCTCAGCGCCGCGTCCGTGACGGTCCCGGCGGGCGGCACCGCCGACGTCAAGGTCACGGTGGACCTGGCCGAGCTCTCCTTCGGCCGGTACGGCGGGCTGGTCACCGCCACGGCGGGCACGGAGCAGGTGCACACCACGCTGGCGCTGACCTGGAAGGGACCGCAGCACAAGGTCCGCTTCACCGCCGTCGACGCCGCGGGCAGGCCGACCGGCGCCGACACGCTGTCGATGTTCGGCGCCTCGCAGCAGGACGACCTGTTCACCTGGCTGCCCGAGGAAGGGCTGACCGTGGAGGTGTCCGAGGGCACCTACATGACGCAGTCGCTCAACCTGGGCGGCGGCTGGGGCCGCACCCACCCGCGGGACGGCATGGTCGTCATCCCCGAGCTCAAGGTCGACCGCGACCTGGACGTGGTGCTCGACTTCCGCAAGACCACCCCGGTGACCATCAGGACCAAGGAACCCGCCGAACAGGTGGGCATCTACACCTACTTCACCTATCGCGCGTTCGGCTCGCGCAAGATCTCCCAGGGCGTCATGAACTTCGACGTCATCGAGGGGCTCAACGTCTCGCCGACCCAGCCCGTGCGGGACGGCTCGTTCGAGTTCGCCTCGCGCTGGCAGCTCGTCGCGCCGAAGCTCACCGCCCGCGTGCCCGGCTCGGGCGAGCCGTACCCGATGGGCTTCCTGGGCCGGTCGCCGGGCGTGGACGGGCGGCACATGTGGCGGCTCGCCGACGGGGCCGCCGGGTCCAAGGGCAAGGCCGCGGTCATCCGCAGCGACGACATCGACTGGTCCGACCCGTCCGGGGCCGCGGTCAAGGCGGGCGCGGTCGCCGTGATCCTGGTGCTCTCCCCCGACGACGCGTTCGGCCACGGCTGGAAGCCGGTCGGCGCCGACCTGCCGATCCCGGCGCTGGTGGTCGCCAGCGACGACGGGCAGCGGATGCTGGAGCGGATGAAGAAGGGCAACGCCAAGCTGGAGGTCACGGGGCAGATGGACTCGCCCTACCTCTACGACGTCATGCAGGTCTCCGACGGCCGGGTGCCGGACAAGATCGTGCATGAGGTGAACGACGGCAACACCGCCCGGGTCACCACGACCTATGCCGACAACGGCGGCTTCGGCTGGGCCAAGGAGCAGCGCTTCGGCTGGCGTCCCTGGCAGTCGTACGCGCTGGGCCAGCAGATGGAGACCCAGCGGATCGTCAGGACGCCGCTGCGCCGCACCGAGTACGTCAGCGCCGACGGCTCCTACTGGCAGCACCTCGTCAACCACCAGTACGTCTGGGACGAGATGGGCCGGCTGCTCGACGGCATGACCGAGCAGCCGCGCACCTACCAGCCCGGCGCGCGGATCAGCGAGAGCTGGCACGCCCCGGTGGTCCGCCCGGCGATCCCCGGCTGGCTGAAGCCGTCCACCCGGGAGGGCGACACGATGGAGATCCGCGTCCCCGAGTTCGTGGACTCCTCCGGGCACGTCTCCCGCGCGGGCGTCGACAACGACACCGCCTCGGCCCGGTTCTTCCGCGACGGCACGCTGGTGGCCGAGCGCGACGCCGCCTGGGGCGCGTTCCCCGCGGCGCCGCAGGAGGCCGCCTACCGGCTGGAGCTGTCCACCAGGCGCACCTCGGAGGAGTGGACCACGGCCACCGCCACCGAGACGGCCTGGACGTTCCGCTCCAAGCCGGGCGACCGGGTGCTGCCGCTGCTGCAGGTCGACTATGACGTGCGCCCGGAGCGCCCCGGTCTGGTGGGCTTCGCCGTACGGCATCAGGAGGGCGTGACCGGGGCGCGCGCGAAGGACCTGAAGCTGGAGCTGTCCTACGACGACGGCGCGACGTGGCGGCGGCAACCGGTGATCCCGCTCGGCGGCGGCCGCTACGACGCGATCGTGCTGCGCCCGCACCCGTCGCTGCGGGTCACCGCCACCGACTCGGCCGGCAACACGGTCCAGCAGACGGTGATCAGGGCCTACTGATCGGTCAGAGCCAGTTCTCGCGGGCGGCGTGCCAGGCCAGTTGCATCCGGGTCTGCGCACCCGCCCGCTCCATCAGGTAGGCGATCCTGCGCTGCACCGTCCGCTGGGAGATCTTGAGCTGGGTGGCGATCGACTTGTCCGGCACGCCCGCGACCAGCAGCGACAGCAGGTAGAGATGGTCGGCGTCGAGCGGGCTGCCCGGGTTGGTGAGGCTGACCGGGGTGGCCCGCTCCCACAGGCTCTCGAACAGGGCCTTGAGGGCGTCGAGCAGGCTGCTGGGCCGGATCAGCGCGGCGGTGAGCTGGGTCAGGCCGTCGGTGTGCTGGATGAGCGGGAGCACGCCGAGCTCGCCGTCCGCGATGATCATCCGTACCGGCAGGACGGGCAGCGCGCGGGCCTGCTCCCCCAGC
The DNA here is from genome assembly GCF_040649795.1 of Nonomuraea sp. NPDC048881. Taxonomy (NCBI): domain Bacteria; kingdom Bacillati; phylum Actinomycetota; class Actinomycetes; order Streptosporangiales; family Streptosporangiaceae; genus Nonomuraea; species Nonomuraea sp. NPDC048881. Next base: position 42,665 of record NZ_JBEZGC010000015.1, on the reverse strand, counting down.
GTGATGCCGTCGGCGAGGTTGACCAGCATGCCGGGTTCCTCCAGCAACGCCCCTTCGTAGATGACGCGGTAGCCGACGCCGCGCCGCAGCGCCGCGAGCTCCTCGCCGTTCTCCTGCGAGCTCATCGCCACGTGCCCGGCCCGGCAGAGGCTGAGCACCTCGTGCCGGGCGCCGTCCTGGAGCAGCCGGAGCTGCTCGCGCAGCGCCGCCCGGCTGGTGATCACCTCGATGAGCTGCGCGGCCTCGCGCCGCCTGGCGTGCGCCAGGTACTCCCCCGTGAGCTGCTCCATGGCGTGCCGCGCCCGGTCGACCTCGGCCTGCCGCCGGTGCAGCCGGGCCGCGAGCGCGACGTCGGGGGCGACCGCCGTGAACCGGCCGGGCTCGCCCGCGACGGCGCGCGCCAGGCCCTTGGCCAGCAGTGAGCCGAGCGCCTGCCGCGCCACCTCGGCCGGCACGCCCAGTTCCTCGGCCAGGGCGTCGGACTCCACCTCGGTGGTCCTGACCAGCAGCCGGTAGGCGGCCTCCTCCTCCGCGCCCAGCCCCGCCGCGCTCAGCACGTGCCGCACACGGCCCGATCCAGATTCACCCGGCCATTGTAGAGAGCGGCCGCCGGGGCGGCGGCCGGGCCTGTCACGTCACGAGCTCGGTGCGCAGTTCGTGGCTGTCGTCGGGGAGCCGGGCCTCGTAGAAGACGCGGTGGGCGCCGTCGGGGAGCGGGAGCACGTCGAGGTAGCGGACGTCGGCCACCGGCGGCCCGTCCACCGGCGTCAGCAGCGGCGCTTCTCCGGCCCCGGTCGCGCCGGCGGGCGTGGCGAGGCCGGTGCGTTCGCGCCAGTTCTCCGCCGCCGAGGCGCGCCCGTCGTAGCAGGCCCGGCCGTCGGGCAGGACGCTGGTCAGCCGGGCCCCGCGGGCGTCCCACGAGCCGGGGCGGCCGGTGAGGACGGTGCCGCGCGGCCGCCAGTTCAGCCCGTCGCGGCTGGTGGCGTACGCGGTGCTCATCCGGTCCTCCGCGCCGGGCGTCTCCAGCGGGTGGCAGCAGATCCAGGCCCGCCATCCGGTGCCGTCGTACCGGATCACCGGGTCCTTGACGCCGGTCCGGGCGTCGCCGGTGAGCACCGGCCGGACGTCCGCCCCGGCCAGGCCCTCCGGGGACGCCGCCTCCACGACGCCGATCCACCAGTGCCTGGTCCCCGGCGTGGCGCAGCTGACGTACAACCGCCATCGGCCGGACGGCAGGCGTACCAGGGCGGGGCGTTCCACCATCGCGGCGCCGAAGCGGCCGCGCGGCAGGACGGCGACCGTGGTGAACCGTTCGCCGTCCGTGGAGCGGGCCACCGCGTTGTGGTCCTCGCCGCCGGCGCGTACGCGGTAGGCCAGGACGTACGTGCCGTCGGCGTCGAGCGTGGCGCTCGGCGCGCCGGCCCAGTGCTGCGGCCCGCGACCGGGCGCCGGAACGGCGACGGCGTGACGCTCCTTGCCCAGGCCGGGCAGCGGGAAGGAGGACACGAGCGGAGAACGGGGGTACGCGCTTGCGGTCATGGTCCGAGTCTGCGCGGGAGGGGGATCGCCAGGCAGTGGCAGTACTGCTCATATACGGGAATTTCCTGCCATACTCGGTGACCGGGATCCGGCACCCCTGACGAAAGGGCGACATGACGGCACGATCGGCACGACAGCCCGCTCCTGCCCGCGCGGGCAGAGCGGCGGACAGGCCGGTTCCGCCCGGCTGCCGCCTCCCCACGGCGGGCGCGTCCGCCGGGCGCGGACGGTCGTCGTGACCGCGGGCCTCGACGTGCCCGACCGGCGTGGCCGTACCGGCCTGGACCAGGCGGGACGCGACCTGACCGGCAACCCCCGGGTGCGGGTGCGCGACGTGCGGCTGCTGGCCTGCAACTGGTACGTCCTGCGCACCACCACCTTCGACTACCAGCACGCCGACGGCCGCTGGAGCACCCAGCAGCGGGAGACCTACGACCGCGGCAACGGCGCCACCGTGCTGCTGTACAACCCCGCCCGCCGCACCGTCCTGCTGACCCGGCAGTTCCGCTACCCCGCCTACGTCAACGGGCACCCCGACGGGATGCTCCTGGAGACCGCGGCCGGGCTGCTGGACGACGACGCGCCGGAGGAGGCGATCCGGCGCGAGGCCGCCGAGGAGACCGGCCACACCGTCGGCGAGGTCGAGCTGGTCTTCTCCGTCTACATGAGCCCGGGGTCGGTGACCGAACGCCTGCACTTCTACGCCGCGCCGTACAGCGCCGCGACCCGCACCTCGGCGGGCGGCGGGGTCGCGGCGGAGGGCGAGGACATCGAGGTCGTGGAGCTCGACTTCGACCACGCCCTCGACCTGATCCGGCGGGGCGAGATCGCCGACGCCAAAACGATCATGCTGCTGCAGTGGGCGGCGTTGAACGGCCCCTTCTCCCCCGCCCGCACGCCGGACCGGCCCGTGGCGCGGCCGTAGGGGCCGTCGCCGAGGTGCGCGGCCCGGCGTCACGGAAGGCGGCGGAAGGCGCGGCGGTAGGCGGCGGGGGCGACGCCGCGCCGGGCGGCGAAGTGGTGGCGCAGGGTGTCGGCGCCGCCGAACCCGGCTCGGACGGCCACGGCCTCCACGCTCAGATCGGTGGTCTCCAGCAGCTCCTCGGCCAGCTGGAGGCGGCGTTCGAGCAGCCAGCGGTGCGGGGTGGTGCCCGTCAGGTCCTTGAACCGCCGGGCGAACGTGCGCGGCGACATGGCCGCGCGCGTCGCGAGCGCCTCCACCGTCAGTGGCCGGTCGAGGTGCTCCTGGATCCAGTCGAGCAGCTCCGCCAGTTCGTACGGGGTGCGCCGCGGCGGCATGGGCGCCTCGACGTACTGGGCCTGCCCGCCGGCGCGATGGGCCGGTACGACCAGGCGCCGGGCCAGGGCGTTGGCCGTGGCGGCTCCGTACTCCAGCCGGATGAGGTGCAGGCAGGCGTCGATCCCGGCCGCGGCTCCGGCGCTGCTGAGCACGGGGCCGTCCTCGACGTACAGGACGCCGGGCTCGACGGTGATCCGCGGATGGCGGCGGGCGAGCAGGTCGGCGAACTGCCAGTGGGTGGTGGCGCGCCGGCCGTCGAGCAGCCCTGCGGCGGCCGGCAGGAACGCGCCGGTGCAGACGGTCAGCACCCTGGCGCCGCGCCCGACCGCCTCCCGCAGCGCCGCCAGCAGGGCGGCGGGGACGGGCGCGTCGAGCCGCGGCCAGGCCGGGACGGCCACCAGGTCCGCCTCGGCGAGCCGGTCGAGCCCGTGCTCGACGTGGACGGCGAACCCCGAGGTCGTGGGGATGGCGCCGGGCTCGGCCGCGCAGACCGCGAAATCGTGCGCGGGCAGCCCGTCGTCGGTGCGGTCCAGCCCGAACACCTGGCAGACGATCCCGAGCTCGAACGCGGCGACCATGTCCCCGACCACGGCCGCGACCCTGCGCATCACGCCCGCCAGTATGGCAGGAACTTCCCGGACCCGGGCATTTCCGCCGCGCGGTCAGGTGAGTGCCCGGACAGGGCCGCCGGACCACCGGCGGGCCTCGCCGCCGACGGGCGGCCTGGCGTTTGCGGCGTGCTTCTTCGGGCATGGCGTGCTGACCCAGGAGAACGTGAGTTCGAGGAGAGTCAGCATGAGTCACGGACCGGTGGAGAAGGACCCCGACGAGTGGACGACCGGCGACGAGCCCATGACCGGCCCGCAGGAGTCCTACCTGCACACCCTGGCCAGGGAGGTGGGCAGGGAGGTGCCCGGCGGGCTGAGCAAGGCCGAGGCGTCCCGGTTGATCGACGAGCTCCAGGAGAACAGCGAGCGCCTGCGCGCGTCCGGCGCCCCGCCGCAGGGCGCCGGCTGATCCGCCGGGCGCTGGCCCGCGAAGGGGAGGCGGTTCCCCCTCGGGAGGGAGATCGCCGGCGGGCCGCGCGGCCTACCGTGGGCGGCCATGAGATCACTCACACGGCCCGCGCTGCTGGCCGCGGGCTGGACGGCGGCGGCCGCGCTCGTGCTGGTGGCGCCGGGGAACCTGGTCATGCGGCTGGCGTTCGGCAAGCTCGACGACCCCGCGCTGGCCCGGCAGTCGCTGTTCGCCGCGCTGGGGCTGCTGCTGGCGCTGACGGCCGTCCGCTTCGGGACGCGTACCGCCGCGCGGCCGCACCGGCGGCGGGCCGACGGGACGGTCCGGCCCGCCCGCTGGGCCAAGGCGGCGACCTGGACGGCGGCCGTCCTGCCGATGCTGGGCTTCTCGGTGCCCCACCTGCTGTGGGGGCTGGGCCTGCCGCTGGGCGTGGCGGAGGGCTCCCGCGCGGGCCTGGCCGGGCTGGGCGGCTCGGCGGTGTTCTGGGTGCTGCTCGTCGCCGGGCCGGTGGCCGGGGGCCTGCTCACCCTGGGACTGATCGCCCGATGGGGACAGATCGTCCCGCGCTGGGTGCCCCTGGCGGGAGGACGGCGGGTGCCGCGCGCGCTCGCGGCGGTCCCGGCGGCGGCCGTGGGCATGCTGGTCGGCCAGTACGGCGCGATGATGACGAGCTGCCTCGCGTTCGGCGTCACCCGCGGGTGCGCGCCCGGCGGCGGCGCCGAGGTCCTGGACGGGAGCTGGGGATTCGCCGGGACCTACCCGGTCTTCCTGCTCTGGGGGACGTCGCTGCTGGCCGCCGCCGCCGGTTACCTGGACACGACCGCGCGGGCGCCGGTCAGTGGCTCATCCAGTGGCTCATTCAGTGGCTCATGACGTGCCGGCGCTTCGGGGGCTTGCCGTAGCCGAGCAGGCCCATCATGCCCTGCTCCTGGTGGTAGAGGTTGTGGCAGTGGAACATCCACTCGCCGGGGTTGTCGGCGTGCACGTCGATGCTGATCCGCTTGTACGGCATGACGTTCACGGTGTCCTTCCGCGGCCCGCCGCGCTCGGTGGTCCGGACCTGGAAGGTGTGGCCGTGCAGGTGCATCGGGTGCCACATGTGCGTGTCGTTGTGCATGACGATCCTGATCGTCTCGCCCCGGTCGACCCGCAGGCGCAGCGGGTCGTCGGCGAGGTGCCCGTTGAGCGGCCACTCGCTGCCGGAGGTGCCCTGACGCCAGCCGAGCGTGACGGTGACCGTCCTGGACGGCGGGCGCAGCTGGTCGCGGCGGCGCGCCTGGAGGTCCTGGTAGGCGAGCTGCCGCCGCGCGAGCTCCGGCACGGCGCCGTCCGGTGACGGCGTGCGGGCGCTGGGCGAGGTGCGCACCACCGCGAACGCCCGCCCGGCCTTGCCCTCCGCCATCGCCATCAGCGGGAACGCCCCCGCGTCGAGCGTGACGACGAAGTCGTAGCGCTCCCCCATGCCGATCACGACCGTGTCCACGGTGACCGGCTTGACCGGGAAACCGTCGGTGTGGGTGATGGTCAGGCGGTGGCCGCCGAGCGCCACCCGGAAGGCGGTGTCGGCGGCCGCGTTGATCACCCGGAACCTGGCGCGCACGCGGGGACGGCTCATGAAGATGGTGGGCTCGTCGGCGGTACGGCCGTTGACCAGGTAGTACGGGTAGCGGGCGTGCCCGGACGTGCCGCCGAGGACGTGGCTGCTCAGGGTGTCGTCGTGCGGGGTGGTGTTCAGCGCGCGCAGCGTGTCGTCGGGCGTGCCGTTGACGCCGTCCTGCCAGTCGTCGAGGACGACCGTGAACTCCTGGTCGTACCCGAGCGGCTCGTACGGGTCCTCCACGATCAGCGGGCCGTACAGGCCGCGGTCGCTCTGCATGCCCACGTGGGAGTGGTAGAAGTAGGTGCCCGGGTCGGGGACGGTGAACACGTAGTCGAACGTCCCGCCGGGCCGGGTCGGCCGCTGCGAGAGCCCGGGCGCGCCGTCCATGTCGGCGGCGATCCTGATGCCGTGCCAGTGCACGGTGGTCGGCGCGGGCAGGTCGTTGACGAGCCTGGCCCGTACGGTGCCGCCGGCCGTGGCCCGGATGGTCGGGCCGGGCAGCAGGCCGTCGTAGGCCCAGGTGGACACCGTCCGTCCGCCGAGGGACACGGTGGCGGGCGCGGCCCGCAGCACCCTCCTGCCGGCCGTCTCGGCGGCCCTCCCCGCCGACGGCCCCGCGGACGCGCCGGCGGCGGCCGACGGAACGGCGCCCAGGGCGGCGAACATGCCGCTGACGAACAACCTGCGGGACACGGTCCCACGCGAATCAGTCACTACGGATCCCCCTCGTCCATCTCGCAAAATAACGGAGAGTCACCGCGGAAGGACGACGCCACGCGCGTCGGGCGGTTCAAGATCGCCGTACTCCGGCCGGGGACGGCCCGCACCCCGGCCCCGGCGCCGTCGCGACGCCGCGATCCCGGCATACTGGGCCATCGGATCATCACGTCCAGGGAGATCATGCGCATGAGCACGCCGTCGTCACAGCCGGGGGCCGGGCGGGCCGGCGGGCCGTCCGTCCGGATCGGCGCGCTCGTCCCGCTCACCCCGCCCGGCTGGGTCGAGGCGGGCCGCCACCTGCTGGCCGGGCTGGAGCTGGCCGTCCGGGACGTCAACGACGCCGGCGGCATCGGCGGCCGGCCGCTGGAGCTGGTGGTCCGGGACACCGCCGCCGACCCGCGGAAGGCGGCGGCGGCCGTGGACGAGCTGGCCCGGCTCGGGGTGGCCGCGCTGACCGGCGAGTACCACAGCGTGGTCGCCCGTGCCGCCGCCGCCCGCGCCGAGGCCGTCGGCCTGCCGTTCCTCTGCTCCTCGGCGGTCCTCGACGCGCTCACCGAAGAGCCTGCGACGTGGGTCGCGCGCCTGGCCCCCGCGCAGTCGCGCGGGTGGCGGATCTTCGCCGACTTCCTTCTGGGCGCGGGCCACGAGCGCGTCGCGGTGGCCACGCAGCCGAGCGTCTACTGGGCGTCGGGGCTCGGCGTCCTGCGCGACCGCCTCGCCGCGCGCGGCGGCACGGTCACCGAGCTGGACATGACCGCGCTCACCCCCGCGGCCGTGTGCGACGAACTCGCCCGCGACGGCGCGACGGCGCTGCTTCTCCTGGTGGGCCACCCGGAGCCGGCGGTGCCGATCGTGCGGGCCGTGCGCCGCGACCGGCGCCTGGCCGGGACCCTGATCGGCGCGCCGGCCGGGCAGCCGGAGTTGCCGGGGTGGGCCGAGTCGCTGGGCGACGACGGCGCCGCGATCCCGTTCCTGCGCTACCTGCCCGAGAGCCTGAGCCCACTGGGCGTACGGGTGGCGGCGGCCCTTCGCGAGCGGCTGGCCGCGACGCCGTCGTTCGTCGCCTTCGAGGGCTACGACACGGTCACCGTGGTGGCCGAGGCGCTGCGGTCGCACGGCGTGGACCGGGCGGCCGTCGCCGGATCCTGGCCGCACGTCGCGGTCGAGGGCACCCGGGGACCGATCCGGTTCTCCCGCGCGCCGGGCATCGGCGTCTGGCAGTGGGCCTGGCCCCCGATCCAGGTCGCCGACCGCGACCCGGCGAACCCGGCGCACTTCCGCACCCTGCACACCGCCTGACCGCCGCGCGGGACGCCTCAGGAGGGGTGGCGGGACACGTCGTGTCTCTCCGTCAGCCGTTCGAGGCCGGCCGACCGGTAGGTGGCGACGGCACCGGCGTTGGAGCTCGGGCAGCACACGAGCACGCTGGACGAGCCGGCCTCCCGCAGCGCGCGCGCCGCGGCGACCGTGATCGCCCGGCCGTGCCCGCGCCCCCGGTGGTCCCGGTGCACCCCCAGCGGCTCGATCAGCCCTGGCCTGCCCGCCCCGGCCGACCAGACCGCCACGGCCGCCACCGCCGCGCCCTGGTCGTCGCGGGCGAGCAGGCACCGCGCGCCGGCGTACGGGACGCCCGCCGCCATCGCGTGCCAGCGCTCCTCGGTGAAGGTCGAGCCGTCGAACGACGCCCGGATGACGGCGGCCCACTCGGGCGCCTGCTCCGGCCCCACCGCCTCGACGTGCACGCCGGGATCCGGGACGGGCGCGCCGAGGTCGCGCCCGAGGACCGTCCACGGGTCGTCGGCCGCCCAGCCGTCCTTCAGCAACAGGTCCCGCACCAGCGCGCCCGGCGGCGACTCGACGTACGCCCGCCCCTCGGGCAGCACCCCGCGTCCGGGCTCCGACACGTCGCCGGCCACCCGGCGGGCCAGCTCCTCGTCCTGCGACGCCCCCGGCGCGAACGCCAGCCGCAGCAGGTCGGCGCCGTCCAGCAGCCCGGCCGCGACGACCTGCCCGGCCCGGCTCCAGGTCAGGGTGGCCGCCGCCGTGCGCCCAGGGCCGAACCGCCAGAACCACCCCAGGTCGCCCGGATGCAGTTGCACGGGCTCTCCTTCGCGCTGCCACTCCCCCAGCAGCCGCACCACGTCGCCGAGCCCGTCGATCCCCGGCCTGCCCGTCTCGATCGTCATCCCCCGATCACACACCACCCCGCCCGCCGCCCGCACCCGGATTTCCCGCGGGCCGGGAGGGCGGCCAGGGCGGCGGCATCGCGCTCGGCCGGAACACGCGTCGCGCGCCGCGACATGGCGTCGCGGCGCGCGATGGGAGGGCGGTTCTCCTGGCTCAGGCCACGTCGGGGTGCACGCGGAAGCGGTCCCAGACCCGGTGCAGGGGCAGCAGGGCGAGCACGTCGCGCAGCACCCCCTCGCCGTCCTGGCCGGTGACGACGCCCGGCGCCTGCGCGGGGATCCCCGCGGCCTGCAGCGCCTGCGCGGCCGTGCCCCAGCCGCCCACCGCCTTGGCGTGCCGGTACGCCTCGCCGACCAGGAGCAGCACGCGCGGGTCGACGGGGGTGCCGCCGTCGCCGGCCTTGGCGTCGCGGGCGCCGTACGCGTCGTCGCCCGGGGCGGGCGCCCCGGCCAGCAGCACGGCGTCGAACTCGACGGAGCGGGCCGTGGCGAAAGTGCGCTGGACGGCCAGCGTGCCGCCCAGCATGCCGCCCTTGGGCGCGATGACGAGCGGCGTCATCCCGCCGTCGAGCACGGCCTGGCGGACGGCGCCCACGACGCCGAGGTCGCTGGTCTCGTCCGCGACGATGCCGATGATCCGGCCGTCCAGCGGCCACTCCCGGCCTACCTGCGACAGCGCCGGGCTCGGCGCCGGGTCGGCGAGCGGCACGGTGGGCTCGGGGGCGGGCAGCCCGAGGCCGTCGGCGACCTCCCGGCACAGGACCGGGTCGATGTTGGCCAGCACCCGGAGCTGGCGTTCCTTGACCGCCTGCTCGTAACACTTGCCCAGCTCGAAGGTGTAGGCGCTGATCAGGTGCTCGCGCTCGACCGGGGACAGGCTCAGCCAGAACAGCCGCGGCTGGCTGTAGTGGTCGGAGAAGGTCGCGGGCGCCTCGCGCGCCTTGCGTCCGGCGACCTCCAGCGGCACCTCGACGTAGGCGCCCTGCTCGGCGCCGGCCTGGAAGGGGCAGCCGCCGTCCAGGGAGTTCGGCCGGTACGGGGCCACCCCGCGGTGGACGGCCGTCTGGTGGAAGCCGTCGCGCAGCATGTCGTTGACCGGCGCGTGCGGCCGGTTGATGGGGATCTGCGCGAAGTTCGGGCCGCCCAGGCGGGTGATCTGCGTGTCGAGGTAGGAGAACAGCCGCGCCGCCAGCAGCGGGTCGTCGGTGATGTCGATGCCCGGCACGAGGTGCCCGACGTGGAAGGCGACCTGCTCGGTCTCGGCGAAGAAGTTCGACGGGTTGGCGTTGAGCGTCATCAGGCCGACCGGGTGGACGGGGGCCAGCTCCTCGGGCACGATCTTCGTCGGGTCTAGCAGGTCGATGCCCTCGAACATCTGCTCCGGCGTGTCCGGGAAGACCTGGATGCCCAGCTCCCACTGCGGGTGCGCGCCGGCCTCGATGGCGTCGGCGAGGTCGCGCCGGTGGAAGTCGGGGTCGACGCCGCCGGCGATCTGGGCCTCCTCCCAGGTCAGCGAGTGCACGCCGAGCTTGGGCTTCCAGTGCCACTTGGCCAGCGTCGTCTCCCCCGCCGCGTTGACCAGGCGGAAGGTGTGCACGCCGAAGCCTTCCATCATGCGGAACGAGCGCGGGATGCCGCGGTCGGACATGTTCCACATCGTGTGGAAGGTGGCCTCGGTGTGCAGGGAGACGAAGTCCCAGAACGTGTCGTGCGCGCTCTGCGCCTGCGGGATCTCCCGGTCGGGATGCGGCTTGCCGGCGTGGATGACGTCGGGGAACTTGATGCCGTCCTGGATGAAGAAGACCGGGATGTTGTTGCCGACCAGGTCGAACACGCCCTCGGCGGTGTAGAACTTGGTGGCGAAGCCGCGGGTGTCGCGGACGGTGTCGGCCGAGCCGCGCGAGCCGAGCACGGTGGAGAAGCGGACGAAGACCTGGGTCTTGACGCCCTCGGCGAGGAAGGCCGCCTTGGTGATGTTCGAGGCGGTGCCGTACGCCTGGAACACGCCGTGGGCGGCGGCGCCGCGGGCGTGCACCACCCGCTCGGGGATGCGCTCGTGGTCGAAGTGCATGACCTTCTCGCGCAGGTGGTGGTCCTGCAGCAGCACCGGGCCGCGCGGGCCGGCCTTCAGCGAGTGGTCGGTGTCGCGCAGCCGCACCCCCTGGGCGGTGGTCAGGTACTCGCCACCCTGCGCCACCTGGTCCTGCGAGGCGCCGGTCGGCTGCCCGGTGGGCGAGACGGTCTCGGGCCCGGTCTGGTCCGGCTTGGGCGGCAGCGGCTCCCGCGGCTCGGTCGGCTCCTCAAGCTGGGGCGGCAGGCTGCTGGGCACGCCGGGGATCTCGGCCGCCTGCACGGCGTCGTGGTCGGTGACGGCGCCGACGACCTTCTCCACGGCGGACTTGAGCGGGTGCGACTCGTTCATGCTTGGTTCCTTAGGAAGGGCCACAACGGATTGACCAGGTCTGGCGCCTCCCTACCCATGCTCAGCCGTATAACGCGAATAGTCGCACTTCAGGGCGTTTCGCGACCCCGCGCGAACACGCTCGGAGCGCTTCGGGAGCAGCGCGGGACGCCGATCCCCTTTTCACGTTCTTTGCCCTGCGTTGGGGTGTTCTTGGTTTGGCGGAGGCCGTCCGGGTAGCCACAGGCGGCATCAATCCCACGAGGAGGGCACCCATGAGTGAATACCCGACGGGGACCGGCCAGGAGGGAACGCTCCATCAGGGCAAGGCCGCCGCGCAGGAGGTCGCCGGGACCGCCAAGGAGGCCGGCGTCCAGGTGGCCGGCGAGGCCAGGGCCCAGGCCAGGAACGCCGTCGACGAGCTGCGCGACCGGGTGCGCGCCCAGTCCGAGCAGCAGAGCCGGCGTGCCGCGCAGAGCCTGCGGGAGTGGTCGGAGGACCTGTCGGCCATGCACGAGCAGGCCAAGCCCGACTCGCCGGTGACCAACGTCGTACGCCAGGCCGCCGACCAGGGCCGGCGCGCGGCCGACTACCTCGACAGGCACGGCCTGGCCGGGGTCGTCGGCGAGGTGCAGAGCTTCGCCCGCCGCCGCCCGGCCGCGTTCCTGGCCGGCGCCCTGGCCGCGGGCTTCCTGGTGGGCCGCGTCATCAAGGCCTCCGGCGACAGCTCAGGGACGGCCTCCCAGCCCGCGGTCCCGCCGCCGCCCGCCGACCCCACCCTGCCGAGCGCCGCGCGACCCGGCACGGCGCCGCCGCAACCGCTGCACCGGCCGCTCGGCGACCCCCTCGGGCAGGACGACACCCGCCCCGTGCCGCCGCTCACCACGCCACCGGCCGCCCCGGCCGCTCCCGCGGCGCCCGCCTACGGCGCCGGGAGTGACCTGCCATGACCGCGCAGCCCGAGGAACCGACGCTCGGCCAGCTGGTCGGCGAGATCGGCGAGGACATCTCCAAACTGTTCCGCCAGGAGGTGGAGCTGGCCAAGATCGGGCTCCGCCAGGAGGCGACCAAGGCGGGCAAGGCGGCCGGGATGCTCGGCGGCGCCGGCTTCGCCGGTTACATGATCGCGCTGCTGGTGACCCTGGCCGTCATGTTCGGCCTGGGCGAGGTGATGGGCCTGGGCTGGGCCGCGCTCGTTCTCGCGGTCGTCTGGGCGGTCATCGGCGGAGTGCTGTACGTCAACGGGCGCAACCGGCTGCGCGAGATCAACCCCAGACCCGAGCAGACCATCGAGACGCTCAAGGAGGACGCGCAATGGGCACGCGACCTGAGGAAGTGAGAAACGAGATCGCCGCCACGAGGGCCGAACTCGCGGCCGACGTGGACCGGCTGGCCGACCGGACGAGCCCGGCGCGGATCGCGCGCCGCCGTACCGAACGGGTGCGGGAGGCGGCGCGATCGTTGCGGGAGCGGGTGATGGGAACCCCCTCCCATGGCGCGTCCCATGCCGCCGGACGGGCGCGGCACGGCGTCGCCGCCACCGCCGGCTCGGTGGGCGAGGGGGCGCACCAGGCCGGCCACGCGGTGCTGGAGGGCGCCCACCAGGCGGCCGGCACCGTGCGGCACGGCGCCCACGTGGCCGCCGAGACCGTACGGGCCGCGCCGGAGCAGGCCAGGCGGGGCACCCAGGGCAACCCCCTGGCGGCCGGCCTGATCGCCTTCGGCGCCGGTCTGCTGGCCGCCACGCTCATCCCCGCCACCGAGGCGGAGGAGCAGGCCGTCGGCCAGCTCCGCGAGCAGGTCGGCGACGTGCTGGAGCCGGTCGTGGAAGCCGGCCGCGAGTCGGCGCAGCAGCTCGGCCACGACGCCAAGGAGCTGGCGGGGCAGGCCGTCCAGCAGGTGAAGGACAGCGCGTCGGAGGCGGCCGCCGCCACCGCCGACCAGGCCCGCGAGCAGGCCCGCCAGGTGGGCGGACACCGCTCCGGCTGACGCCCGCCCGGACGTGCCCAGGCCCTCACCGCCGCGTCAGGCCGTGAGGGCCTGCGCCGTTGTCCGGCGGGTCACCTGGCGTCCCCGGCCTCCTCCGTGGCCGCGGTGTCCGGGGGCTCGAAGGCCAGAGGCAGGCACAGGCCGATCTGGGAGTAGATCTCCAGCTGGTCGTAGTAGAGGCGCTGGCTGGAGACGAGCCCGTCGCGCAGGTCCCAGAACCAGCAGGCCCGCACGGTGATCTGGCGGCCGGTCGCGGCCAGCACCTCGCCCCCGACCGTCAGGTAGGGGCCGGAGTGCGTCCCGGTCGCCGTCAGCTCGGTGGCGATCGTGTCGCCCAGGGCGACGGTCTCCCACAGCGTGAAGTGCAGGTCGGGAAAGCCGTCCCAGATCTGGGTGAAATAGGAGGCGATCTCCTCAGGACCGCCCGCCTCCATCTCGGGGCTCACGACGACCGCGTCCGGCGCGTAGCACCGCGACACCGCCTCGACGTCGTGCGCGTTGGCGGCGCCGATCAGCCGGTGCACGATGTCGTGGGTCGGCGGCGGCACCTCTTCCATGCCAGGGACCGTACCCGGGCCAGGGCAGCGCACCGCCAAACGGTCGTCAGCAGCGGCTCATGGATGGGTGGCCGCCGCCGGGGCGGCGGGTGTGCGGAGGGTGCGCAGCTCGCCGAGCAGGTCGCGGATCAGCGCGGAGCCGGCCAGTTCGCGGGTGGTGACGTAGCCCACCCGGCGGCGGGGGGCGCCCTCGCCGAGCTCGGCCGTGGCGACCCTGGCCGGGGCGCCCACCGTGGACAGGCGGGGCACGATCGCCGCGCCGAGCCCGTGCCCGACCATCGACATGACGACGCCGTCGTCCTCGGCCGTGATGTCGCCGGGCGGGATCCACTCCTGCGCGGCCAGCCAGCGCCGGGTCTCGCCCGAGCAGTTCTCGTGCCAATCGATCATGGGGAGCGACCGCGGGTCCGGATGCCCCAGCGGATGGGCCAGCACGTACGGCTCCTCGTACAGCTCCTTGCAGACCAGGCCGTCCACGTACATCGGCAGGGTCAGGACGCCCACGTCGGCCCGGCCGTCGGCCACCTCGCCGGCGATGCCCCTGCCCAGGTCCGGCACGACGCGCACGTCCACGGTGACCTTGGGGTGCCGCCGGCCGAACCGGACCAGCACGCGCGGCAGCAGGTGGAAGGCGGCGCTGCGGAAGGCGGCCAGCCGGATGGTCCCGGTGGCCTCGCCGCGGGCGGCGGTGCGCGTGTCGGCCCGCATGACCTCCATGAGCCGCAGGATGTGCCGGGCGTGCCCGACCGCGGCCCGCCCCGCCGCGGTGGCCCGCGCGCCGGCGCGGCCCCGCTGGAACAGCACGGCTCCCATCTTCCGCTCGGCCGCGCGCAGGGCGTGGGAGACGGCCGACTGGGTCAGCCCCAGCCGTACGCCGGCCGCCGTGACGCTGCCCTCGCCGTCGACGGCGACCAGGACGCGGAGTTCCGCGGGGGTGAGATCGTCCACGGCGGCGACAACGGATGAAGACCTCTCATGCATTCCGCGACCGCTGAGGAAGGCCGCCGGTCCGGGCTAGGCGATCAGCAGGCGGAGGCCGAGCTCGGCCTCGTCGAGTTCGAGCAGGTCCCGGTTGCGCGCGGCCCACCGGCCGGAGGCGAGGTCGGCACGCAGGTCGCGCACCGCGCGCCGCTCGACGTCCGGCCCGAGCCTGGCCCAGACCGACATCCCGCGGCGGACGTCCTCCTCCAGGTACGCCTCCGGCCGGCGCCAGAAGGCCTCGAACAGGCCGTCGGCGCAGTCCCACGGGATGGGCACGGGTTCCAGCCGGGCCCCGATCGCCGCCGCCAGCTCGGTCACCGAGGGCCGGCCTGCCACGAGGCCGGCGACCTCGGGCAGGTAGTCGCGGGACAGCCAGAACCGGTCGCGCCAGCCGGCGTCGCCGGTGTCGTGGGTGAACACCACCACGCGCCGGGCGACCCGGCGCATCTCGCGCAGCCCGCCGAGCACGTCCGGCCAGTGGTGGACCGACGAGACGGCCATGGCGGCGTCGAAGGCCCCGTCGTCGAACGGCAGGCGCTCGGCGGACCCGGCCAGGCACGGCGCCGCCTCCGCCGGGCGCTGCGAGCGCATGAGCGCCGACGGCTCCACGGCCAGGACGTAACGGCCGGGCGGCTCGTAGGACCCGGTGCCCGCGCCGACGTTCAGCACGGTCCGGGCGTCGCCGAGCGCGGCCCAGATGCGCGCGGCGATGCGCGGATCGGTGCGCCGCGTCGTGGTGTAGGCCGCTCCGATGGTGTCGTACAACGGCGCTCCGGACATTCGGCACCGCCTTCCCGGCCGTCACCGTCCGACGGGAGGCCGCTTGATCGTTGTTCTCGGATCGATCGGCAGGTGAAACCTCTTCACGGCCCTGGCTCGGACGTCGTCACAACCGCCGGACGCGCAACACGGCGGTCAGCATCGGCAGGGTGAACTCGCCGTCGGCGGTCTCGGGCCGGCCGGCGAGGTAGGCGCGGATCCGGCCGAGCCGGGCCGTGCGTTCCCCTTCGGGCATGACGAGCATGCCCGCCCTGGTCGCGAGCGTCTCGGCGAGGGAGTCCGCGGTGCGGCGCTGGCCGTGCGGGAACTGTTCCTGCTCCGGCGTCCCGAACCGCGGCGCGCCCGACCCGGGCAGGTGCATCCCGGCTGTCTCGGCGCGCCAGGCGGCGGGCGTGTCGCGCGGGCCGACCGCCTCGCCGCCGCCGGCCCGCGCGAGCCCGGCCACCCAGTCGACGCCGTCGTCGAGCACGTTCCACAGGCCGGCCAGGACGCCGCCGGGAGCCAGGACCCTGGCGATCTCGGGCCCCGCGACGGCCATGTCGAACCAGTGCATGGCGTTGCCGGCCAGCACCGCGTCGACGGACGCGGCCGGCAGCGGGATCGCCTCGGCGCTGCCCGGCAGGGCGCGGACGTCCGGCAGCGCCCGGCGCAGCTCGGCCAGCATCGCCGGGTCGGGCTCGACCGCGACGACCTCGACGCCCAGCTCGACCAGCGTCGCGGTCAGCTTGCCGGTGCCGGCCCCGAGGTCGAGCACCCGAAGCCCGGGCGCCGTCTCCAGCGCCCAGCGCACGGCGGCGTGCGCGTAATCCGGCCGGTGCTCGGCGTACGCGGCCGCCGCGGCTCCGAATGACGAGCTGTGACGTAGCCGTTCGTCCGGCTCCACGCGCTCTCCTTCCCCGCCCCGCCGCCCGGCGGAACCCCTGGGTCACCCGCATCCTAAGATCACCGATCCCGGAACGCGCGGCGGCGTCTAGGAGCGGGCGGGATCGGTGGCGCCGGTGTAGGCGGGGACGGGCAGCGGGCGGTCGAGGAGGAAGGCGCGGATCAGGCCGCGGTAGAGGTCGGGACGGCCGTTGGCGATCGAGTGGCCGGCGCCCGGGACGTACACCAGGGTCGAGTCCGGCAGGGTGCGCCGGTAGTCGTAGGTGACCTCCCACTTCAGGTAGTCGCACTGCCCGCGCATGATGAGCACCGGCACCCGTACCCCGCGCAGCCGGGGCCGCGGGTCGGGGACGGCGGCGGCGTCCTCGGCGGTGACCTGGTTGCTGTAGAAGCCGGGCAGGTTCCCGTGCACGGGGGCGGGTTTCGCGTCCGCGCAGCCCGTGGCGTCCTTGGCCACCAGCAGCAGCTCGCGCATCCGGGCGTCGGCCTCGGCGTCGGGCACCAGCGCCCGTGCCGCGGCCGGGTTCACGCCCAGGAGCAACGACTGGACCAGCATGCGCGGGGAGCTCGTCAGCGCGTCGGCCTGGGCCTGGAGGGGGGCGGGCAGGCCGTCCCACGGGCTGCCGACGCCGCCGGGGAAGGCGGGCTCCCAGATCGCGCCCGGCGAGGTGAGCACGGCCTTGGCCACCCGGTCGGGGTGGGCGGCGAGGTAGGCGGCCGACAGGGTGCCGCCCCACGACCTGCCCACCAGGACGATCTTCGGGGCGCCGATGGCCTGGCGGACGGCCTCCAGGTCGGCGACGTGGCGGGCGACCGTGTACCCGGCCGGGTCGGCCAGCCGGGTCGAGCGGCCGGCGCCGACCTGGTCGTAGGCGTAGACGTCGAACCCGGCGGCGGCCAGCTCCTCGCTGCCCTCCGGCAGCCCCTCCCCCGGCGTGCCCGGCCCGCCGTGCAGGAAGATCACGGGCGGGCGGCCGGCCGTGCCGGATCCGGCGAGCTTGACGTAGGCGAGCCGGGAGCCCGTCGGGAGCTGCCAGTACGCGACCCCGGCGGGCGCCGCGGCCGGCGGCGGGACGGGGAAGGGCCGGAAGGCCGCCAGCCCGGCGAGGGCGGTGACCGCCACGGTGTTCACCACCACGTAGGGCGGCACCAGCCGGGGCAGCCCCAGCAGGCGGAGCGCGGGACGTCCGAGCAGCCAGGAGACGGCGGCGACGGCGAGCACCCCCGCCCCCGCGAACAGCGGCACGACGGCCGTCACGGCCGCCACGAGCAGGAAGACCAGAGCCCCGGCGGCGACCGCGGCGATCTCGGCGCCCACCAGCAGGATCGCGCCTGACACACGTTTCATGTGCCACAACGTTAGGAACGCGCGCGCCGCGTCTCCTCCTGCCGGCGACCGAACCGTGCCCCCGCCACGCGGCGGGGGTCAGCCGGCCCCGGGACGGATCAGGCCGGACTCGTAGGCGTGGATGGTCGCGTGCAGCCGGTCGCGCACGCCCAGCTTGGCCAGGATCGCCGCCACGTGATCCTTGACCGTGGCCGGGCTGAGCGCCAGGACGGCGGCGATCTCGGCGTTGGACAGCCCGCGCGCGACGTGCCCGAGCACCTCGCGCTCGCGGGCGGTGAGCCCGTCGGGCCGCGCGGGCGGGCCGGGGTCGGCGGCCGCGGCGAAGCGTTCGAGCAGCCGCCGGGTGATCACCGGGTCGAGCAGCGCGTCGCCGCGCGCGATCACCCGCACCGCGTCCACGACGCGCGCCGGCTCGGCGTCCTTGAGCAGGAACCCGGACGCGCCCGCGCGCAGCGCGCCGAACACGTACTCCTCCAGGCCGAACGTGGTCAGCACGACGATCCGGGTGCCCGGCGTGCCGGCGGTGATCCGGGCGGTGGCGGCGAGCCCGTCGAGGCCGGGCATCCGGACGTCCATGAGCGCCACGTCCGGGCGCAGCTCGGCGGCGAGCGCCACGGCGGACTCGCCGTCGGCGGCCTGCCCGACCACGTCGAGGTCGGGTTCGGCGGCCAGCACCGCGGCGATCCCGACCCGGACCACCGCCTGGTCGTCGACGACGATCACCCTGATCATCTGGGCAACCATACCCGCACGTCGTCCGGGCCGCCGGTGGCCAGCGTCCCGCCGTACCCGTCGGCCAAAGTGCGCAGCCGGCGGCGGGCGCGCCGGGCCGCCGCGCCCTCGACGAGCACGCCGTCGGGCAGGTACGACACGGTGATCCGGTCCCCGGCCAGCTCCTCGACGGCCCGGAACACGCCGACCTCCAGCTCCGGCGTCAGGCCGCCGGGGTCGCCGAGGTGGCGGACGCCCGACTGCCGCCGGGCGGCCAGCAGCTCCAGCCCGGCGAGCGTCGGCGGCGGGCCGTCGGATCCGGCGGGGCGGCGCAGCTCGTCCAGCAGCCGCCGGAGCGCGTCGATCGCGGCGCGGGCGGCGTCGCGCACCGCCGTCAGGTCGCCCTTCCCGGCCGCCGCGACGACCGCGTCCGCGTGCCGGGCCGCCGTGCTGCGCAGGCCCTCGACGATTCGTTCTCGTTCGCCGCGCGCCACGTCCGCCAGCCGGCCGGCCAGCAGGTCGCGTTCGGCGGTCGCGGCCGCCCGCCGTCGCGCCCGCGCCCGGCCGACCAGGACGCCCGCCGCCCACGCCGGAGCCGACAGGAGCGCCACGGCCGTGGCGAGCACCGCCCAGGCGGCCGTCCGGTCGCCGGCGATGCCCGGCCCGAGGGCCAGCGCGAGGCCGCCCACCAGGCCGACGGCGAGGATCGCGAGCACGCCCCGGCGCCTGGGGTGGTGGGCGCCGAAGGCGTAGAGCTGGGCCAGCTCCACCCACCACGCCCAGAGGAACAGGTCGCCCGCGGGGGTCGGGGTCAGGCCCGCCATCGCCACCGGATGGATCGACAACATCGCGGCGAGGCTCCACGCGGGCCGCCGCACCCGCCACCACAGAGGCAGGGCGTGCAGGACGAAGAGGGGGCCGAGCACGAGGAACTCCCGCGGCGCCGGAGTGCCTCCCGGCAGCAGGCTCGCCCCCATCGTCAACGCGACGGCGAGCCCGGCCAGCGCCGCGTCCCAGGCCCGCCGCCCCCGCCACCACGCCCGCCGGAACGGGGGCGGCCCGGCGGGGGCGGGGAAGGCGGCCCGGACCGTCCAGCCGCCGGCGTCCGGGCCCGCCGTGAGCGTGCCGCCGCAGGCCGCCACGGTCGTGGCCAGCCCGGACAGGCCGTGGCCGGTGCCCAGGTCGTCGTGCTCCCGCGCGCCGCCGGTGTCGCGCACCTCGACGGTCAGCCGGCCGGGTCCGCCGAGGACGGCGACGTCCACCCGGGCGCCGCCCGCGTACCGCGCGGCGTTGGTGAGGCCCTCCTGGACCACCCGGTAGGCGGCCGCCGCGACCTCGGGCGGCGCGGCGGCGGCCGTCCTGCGGTAGCCGACCCGGCCGGGGTCCGCGCCTGGCCCACACCGGTCGGCGACCAGGGCGTCGATCTCCGGCAGGTCGCGGACGGCCTCCCGCGCGCCCGCCAGTTCGGCGCGGGCCAGGCGGGCGGCGTCCCCGGCGTGGCGCAGGGCGGACTCCCGCATCGCCGGGTCGGCCACGTGCAGCGCGGACGCCGCGGCCACCGCGATGCCGGTGAGCCGGTGGGCGGCGGTGTCGTGCAGTTCGGCGGCCATCCTGAGGCGCACGGCGTCCGCCACGGCCGCGGCCGCCCGCGATCGCGCCGCCCGGTGCGCGGCCAGGGCCGCCCGCCGCGTCCGGCGCCGCCGGTGCGCCCGCCCGAACGCCCAGACGACCGCGCCCACGCCGCCCGCCACCAGCGCCACGCCCGCCAGCGCCTGCGGCGGCCAGCCGCGGGCCGCCGCGACGGCCGTCGCCGCCGCCACCAGGGCCGCGGCGACCGCGATCGTGATCCCGGCCGTGCCGCGGACGGCCGCGCCGTACAGGAGGGCGACGCCGACGAGCGCGCACCACAGCAGAACGGAGCTCACGGCGTCAGGCTAGCTTCCGCGGATCGGCCGCGACCATGCGCGCGTTCGTCGGCCCCGTCGGGGCATGATCCCGTCGCCGGACAGGGCGGCGTTCCGCGGGGACCTCGCGCGGATCGTCGGCCGCGACTAGCGGCGCACCTTGTACCGCAGGTGCAGCACCCCCTCGCCCTGGACGACCACGTGCGGGTCCGCCAGGAGGTGCTGCCCGGCGACGCGGCCGAAGTAGGGCTTGCCGGAGCCGAACACCACCGGCACGACGTCCATCGCCACCTCGTCCACCAGACCGGCCGCGAGCAGCTGGCCGCCGACGTCGCCGGCGTTCACGCTGACGACCCGGTCCCCGGCGAGCTCCTGGGCGCGGGCGACGGCGGCCGTCACGTCGGCGGCGAAATGGTAGGACGCCTCGGGGTGCCAGCCCTCGGGCTTGGGCCGGTGGGACACCACGACCACGTGCTCCCCCGCGGGCGGCCGTCCTTCCCAGCCGTTCACCAGGTCGAACAGGGTGCGGCCCATGATGATCACGCCGACCGACTCCCAGATCGGCCGGACGTACTCCGCCGACGCCTTGGAGACCCTGAAGCGGCCGCCCGCGCCGGAATGGTCGTAGTCCGGGTCGTCGCCCAGCGTGAGCGGGGTGTCGCCGTTCCAGTACCAGTCGTGCAGGGGGCCGACGTCGTCGTTGCCGTCGGCGATGAAGCCGTCCACCGACACCGCGCTGTTCATGATCACTGCGCCCACAGGGTCTCCTCGGTCCTCGTCAGAAGTGCGCCTGCGATCCTGCCGTCCCGGAGGGCTGCCGGGCTTGTAGAAAATCAATCGGCGGGCATCGGGCCGTCGTCCGGCGGGAAGCCCCGCTCGGCGGGGAACCGGCGCCGCAGGGCCAGGTACCCGGTCGGGGTGTGGCCGGTGAAGTCCTTGAACTCCCTGCTGAAGTGGGCCTGGTCGAAGTAGCCCGCCGTGTGGGCGAGCGCCGTCCAGTCGACCGGGCGCGACGCGTCCACGGACAGGATCATCCGGGCGAAGCGGTAGATCCGGGCCACCCGCTTCGGGGTGACGCCGACATGGGACTTGAACTGCGCGGCCAGGTGGTTGCCGCTCACCCCGGCGGCGTCGGCCAGCGCGCCGACCGGGACCGCGCCGTACGTGGCCGCCAGGCGGCCGCCCGCGTGCCGGACCAGGTCGAGATTGCGCGACGCCGTCCCCGCGAACCGCGCCCGCAGCTCCTCCTCCACCACCCGCAGGACGCCGGCGGCCGAGGCGAGGTCGCCGGCCCGGTCGCGGATCCGGTCCAGGGACCGCTGCCAGAGGGCGTCGGCCGGCACCCACCGGTCGCGCAGCTCGCCCGCCGGCACGCCGACGAACGGCGTCATCCCCCACGGCTTGAAGTGCACCCCGACCAGCCGCACCCGGGCGGGGTACTCGTAGCGGAACCGCCTGGTCCACATCCCCATGAACCAGCCGTCGGCGAACACCGCCGGCGGCACGGAAGGGTCGGAGTCCCACAGACGGGCGGGGTCGCCCAGGTTGACGAACAGGTGTCCCGACGGCATCGGCGGGACGTTCATCAGCCGGTGTCGCGGCACCCCGGTCAGGCAGTAGATGTCGTCGATGAACCGGTCGAGCGGCGGCGCGGGCACCCGTCCGACGTATTCCATGGGACCAGTGTGGCCGAGGTGATCGGGGCCCTGCACCGAATCTTCACCTCGGGTGCGCATCGGCCGCAAACCGGTCTGCTTCGATGTCGGCGTGACCGATCGGAGCGGGCCGTCGTCCGGGGCCGGGGATGTTCGCCGGCCCTTCGGCTGCGCGCTCCCGGCCGTCGCCGCGATCGCGTGCGCGGCGGCTGCCGTGGGCGGCCCGGCGGCTGTGGCCGCAGCTCCTCCTGACGGTGCTCGCCCTCGCCGTCACGCTCGCCGGGCCCGTTGCGCTGACCCTGTACGACGTGGCCACCCAGGGCACCCCCGGCGACTGCGTCCTGCCCTGGTGGCCTGCGTGGCTGCCCACGTAGGGACGGTCTCCGGTGCTCGGCGAGCCGGGCCGCGCGCCTAGGGTAGGGGCTTGTGCTCTACGGCAGATCTGCGGAAATCAGCGTTCTCGACGAGGTGATCGCGCGCGCCCGCGACGGCGCCGGCGGCGCGGCGGTGTTGCGCGGCGAGGCGGGGGCGGGCAAGACGGCCCTGCTCGACGCGGCGGCCGCGCGCGGCGGCGCGATGCGGGTGTTGCGGCTCACCGGCGTCGAGTCGGAGTCCGACCTGGCGTTCGCGGCGCTGCACCAGCTTCTGTGGCCGGTGGCCGGTTCGCCCGGCGTGCTCGACGCGCTGCCCGAGCCGCAGCGCCTCGCCGTCCGCGCGGCCCTGGGGCTGGCGGCCGGGGGCGCCGGTGACCGGTTCCTGCTGGCGGCCGGCGTGCTCTCGCTGCTGGTCGAGGCCGCCGCGCCGGACGGGCTGGTCTGCGTGGTGGACGACTTCCAGTGGGTCGACCGGGCCTCGGCCGACGCGCTGCTGTTCGCCGCCAGGCGGCTCGCGACCGAACGCGTCGCGATGCTGCTCGCGGTGCGCGGGGACGCCGCGGTCAAGGGCGTGCCGCTGACGGTGGAGGTGCGCGGCCTGGCCGAGACCGCAGCGGACGAGCTGCTGGCGTCCCGCCACGGCACGCTGCCCGTCCAGGTGCGGCGCGAGCTGGTCACGCTGACCGGCGCGAACCCGCTCGCCCTGCGCGAGATCGCCGCCCGTCTGACGCCCGCCCAGCTCGCCGGACGCGAACCGCTGCCCGACCCGCTGCCCGGCGGCGCCCGGCTGTTCGGCGACCGGGTGGCCGCGTTGTCCGCCGCCGCCCGGCTGGCCGCCCTGGTCGCCGCCGTCGAGGGCGACCTCGACGTGGTCCTGCGCGCCACCGGCCGGCTCCTCGCCGAACGCGCGGAGTCTGAGGCGGAGGCCGGGCGGGCGGCGTTGGCCGAGTTGGAGGAGGGCGGGCTGGCGGAGGTGTCGGGCGCCGGCGTGCGCTTCCGCCACCCGCTGATCCGTTCCGCGGTGCACGAGGCGGCCGCTCCGGCCGAGGTGCGCCGGGCGCACGCCGTCCTGGCGGAGCTGACCGCCGACGACCGCCGCGCCTGGCACCTGGCCGGAGCCGCCCTGGGCCAGGACGAGGAGGTCGCCGCCGCGCTGGTGGCCGCCGCCGGCCGGGCCCGCGACCGCGGCGGGTACGGCGCCGCCGCCACCGCCCTGGCCAGAGCCGCCGAGCTGACCCCCGAGCCGCGCGAACGCGCCGTCCGGCTGAAGGACGCCGCCGTCGCGGCCTGGCTCGGCGGCCGTCCCGGCCAGGCGGAGTCGCTGCTGGCCGAGGCGCGCGAACGGGCCGGCGGCGACGTCGGCGTGACCATGGAGATCGCCCAGCTCCGCGGCCGGTTCGAGCTGAACTCGGGCAACGCCGCCGAGGCCGTGCGGATCCTGGCGGCGGGCGACAGCCTGGACATGCTGGCCGACGCCTCCGAGGCGGCCGCGTACGTCGGCGACACCGCGATGATCGTCGAGCTCGGCCGCCGGGCCGCCGCGCACCCGGAGGGTTTCCTGCGGGACACGGTGGCCGGCATCGGCCTGACCCTGGGCGGCGACGCCGCCGGGCCCGGACTGCTGCGCCGGGCGCTGGCGCGGGCCGGTGAACTGAAGGACCCGGCGGGCCACCTGTGGGCGGCGGCCGCGGCCAGCCAGCTCGGCGAGACGGACCTGGCCGCCGAGCTGAGCGACCGGGCCGGGCAGGTGGCCAGGGTGTCGGGCATGGCGGGGCAGTTGCCGGTCGTGCTGGAGTTCGTGGCGACCGCCGAACGGCTGGCCGGGCGGCTGGCGCGCAGCCAGGCCCTCTCGGAGGAGGGCCTGGAGCTGGCCCGCGAGGCCGGTTACGAGAACACGGTGGCCGCGCACCTGGCCAACCTGGCGGTCGTGGCGGCGCTGCGCGGCGAGGAGGAGGACTGCGAGCGGCAGGCCCGCGCGGCGCTGGCCATCGCCGTCCCCCATCGGGTGGGGCTGCGCGCGGGGGTGGCGGCGTACGCGCGGGCGATGCTCGACCTGTGCCTGGGCCGGCACGCGGCGGCGCGCGACCGGTTCGCGGCCATCGCCGCGGCCGGGCCGGGCACCGGGCATCCGGCGGTCGTCTGGCGGACGACCCCCGACCGCGTCGAGGCCGCCGTCGGAGCGGGCGACGAGGAGGGCGCGCGGGCGGCGCTGGAGGCGTACGAACGGGGGTCGCGGCACGCGGCGACGCCCGAGTCACGCGCGCTGCTGGCGCGTTGCCGCGGCCTGGCCGAATCGCACGAGGACGCCTTCGACGAGGCGCTGCGGCTGCACACCAACCCCTTCGAGGCGGCCAGGACGGCCCTGCTGCTGGGCGAGCGGTTGCGCCGCGGGCAACGTCCGGGCGAGGCGCGGGCGCATCTGCGGATGGCGTGGGAGACGTTCGAGCGGGCGGGCGCGCGGCCGTGGGCGCGGCGCGCGCAGGAGGAGCTGCGGGCCGCGGGCGAGAGCGGGCAGGCGCCGCCCGCGGCCGTGCTCGACGCGCTGACCCCGCAGGAGTTGCGCATCGCGGGCCTGGTCGCCGACGGGTTGTCGAGCAAGCAGATCGCCGCCCAGCTCTTCCTGAGCCCGCGGACGGTCGAGTACCACCTGTACAAGATCTATCCGAAGCTCGGCATCGGCTCCCGTACTGATCTGGCGCGGCTAGTAGTTCTACAGAAGGCGCCCGTAGCCGGGCCGGGCAAGCTGTGAGGCATGCAAAACGTGAACATCTGGAGTGAAGAGTTCGGCGCCGCCACCGACGAGCCGATCCTGCTGATCATGGGTTCGATGTCGCAGGGCGTCCTGTGGCCGGACGAGTTCGTCGGGCTGCTGACCGCGGGCGGCCGCCGGGTGATCCGGTACGACCACCGTGACACCGGCATGTCGGACACGGTCGACTTCGCGGCGCACCCGTACACGTGGGACGACATCAAGGACGACGTCTACCGGGTGATGGACGCGCACGGCCTGGACAGCGCGCATCTGGTCTGTCACTCGGCGGGCGGGCTGCTGGGGCAGTTCGTCGCGGTGGAGCGGCCGGAGCGGGTGCGGTCGCTGACGGTCATCGGCTCCTCGCCGCTGGGCGGCGGCGAGGGGCAGGTCATCATGCGGGCGCTGCTGGGCCAGCCGCAGCCGGAGGGCAGCCTGCCGGTGCCGCTGCCGGAGTTCGTGGCCTTCTACCAGGCCCTGATCGCGTCGCCGCCGCCGCAGGACCGGCGGGCGGCGATCGAGGGCATGATCGCCGAGCAGCGTCTGCTGCACGGGACCGGGCTGCCGTTCGACGAGGACGCGGCGCGCCGGTTGCAGGAGCGCATCTACGACCGGGCGCGCGACCTGTCGGCGACGGTCAACCATCGGCTGGCGGCGGGCGCCAAGCCCGATTTCGAGCCGGTGGGCGTGCTGCACCAGGTCAAGGCGCCGACGCTGGTGATCGAGGGCACCCACGAGGTGGCCAAGCCGGGTCATGGCGCGCTCATCGCCGAGCAGGTGCCGGGGGCGCGGCTGATGATGGTGGAGGGCCTGGGGCACACGCTGCCGCCGGAGGTGCACGAGGAACTGGCCACCGCCGTCCTCGCGCACACGGCCCCTCGCGATCGTTGACTCCGTGGTCCCCGCCGGGTCGGCTCGCCGGCCCGGCGGGCGGGCGGGTTTCGGATGGCCTGAACTGCTCGTTTTCCGTCCGTAAAGAGATTTAGTACGGTAGGCGTCCACGTTACAGCTGCGGCAGAAGTCGCCCCTGGTACGAGAGGTACGCCGTTTGAGCGACGAGTTCGGGCTGACAGTCGAAGCGTTGGCCAGGGAGTACAACCGGCAGGCCCGCGAGCTGCGGACGGCGTACGGCAAGCTGTCGGAGCTGGTGGCGACCGCGCAGAGCCGCGACGGCCTGGTCAGCGTGACGGTGGGGCCGCGCGGTCAGGTGCAGGACATCGCGCTGGACCCCCGGGTGTACCGCAGGCTCGCGCCGTCGCAGCTCGCCCGCTCGATCATGGAGCAGATCGGCGCCGCCACCGAGCAGGTGGCGGACCGGACGAAGGAGCTCATGACGCCGTTCATGCCGCAGGGGCTGCCTCTGGAGGAGGTGCTGGGCGAGGGGACGGGCATCGAGTCGTTCCTGCCGAAGCCCGTGCGGCTTCCGCCGGAGGACGGCGCGGCGCATGAGTGACACCCGCGGCCAGGGATACAAGGCGGTCTTCAGCGGTCTGCGGCAGCGTTCCGCGCAGGCCGACGCCAGCGCCACCGCCCTGCGGGACCTGTACAGCGCGCTGGGCGCCGTCTTCTACCGCGAGGGCAACCCGCTGGGCGACGACCACTACGGCAGGGAGCTGGCGAAGAACCAGTACAGGATCGAGAGCACCGTCCTGCTCGCCTTCGACGCCTACATCCAGGCGGTGGAGGCCGTTCGGGACGGGCTCCGGGGCAACGCGCGGAACTACGAGGACGCCGAAGGCCCGGACACCCACGACGCCGGGTATCAGGCCCCGCCCCTCGACGGCCAGGCGCCGTCTCCGCCGAGTCTGCCGGGGACGTGAGCTTGGGGTTCGACGGTTTTCTCGTCCCTGACTGGGCGAAGCCGTTCGTCGGCTACGCCGTCGGCATGGACTGGCCCGAAGGTGACGAGGACGGCTGTTTCCGGCTCGCCGACGCGTGCGCGTCCACCGCGCGGGGCGTCCTGGAGGCGCGGGGCGTGGCGGTCTACACCCGGCTCGGCGACGACTGGGACGGCGACGCGCTGCGGGAGTTCGTCACGTACGTCCAGGAGGGGCCCGATCAGATGCTGGCCGAGCTCGTCAAGGAGCTCGTCTCGGCCGCCCTCCACTACAACGATCTCGGCGTCCAGGTGCAGTACACCAAGCGGATGATCGAGGTCTCGGTCTGGTTCCTGATCCTTCAGCTCATCTGGCTGCTGGCTGCGGCGGCCGGCCCCTGGGGACCGGCCGCCATGGCCGTGGCCGGCTCGCGGATCCAGCTCACCCGGCTGGCCATCGCCCAGCTCGGCAAACGGCTGCTGATCAACATCGGGCTGTTCGGCGGACTGATGGGCGGCATGGACCTCGGGGTGCAGGCCACGCAGTCCCGGCGCGATCACGTGGACTGGGACCAGGTCATGACATCGGCCGGCACGGGCGCCCTCCTGGGCGCCTTCCTGACGGGCTTCACGGGCATCCTGCCCCCTCGGTCGATGCTCGGGTTGATGGGCCGTTCGGGCCTGGCCGGCGTGGCCACGGACGTGGCCACGCAGATCTACGGCGGGCAGCCGTTCGACCCGGACAGGCTGCTCAAGAGCCTCACCTCCGGCGTGCTGGGCGGCGCGGACGCGCACTGGGCGAGCTGGAGCCCGGGAGCGCACGTCAAGCCCGACGCCGGCCCGCCGGCGCACTCCCCGGTGAATACGACGGTGAATTCGCCGGTGAATTCGGCGGTGAATTCGGCGGTGAAGTCCGGCGTGGACCCGGGTTCCGCCGCCACGCTTCCCCCCGAGTGGCTGAACGGCGCGTACCACTCCTACGACCACCAGCCCACGTCGTCGTCGTACTACGCGGACGGTTCGGCGGGGCTCCCGGCCGGGCACTGGCCGGAGAGCACCACGCTGGCCGGCGCGGCCGCCAAGCAGGACCCGTCCTTCGGCGGCGGGCACGACTTCGACGCCCTCCTCAACGACGTGCGGGCCGCGGACGGGCCCGCCGCCTCCCACGCGGGCGGGGGCGTCCTGCCCGGCGGCGCCGCAAAGCCGCAGGGACCGTTCCGGATCCTGGAGAACCCCGGCAAGTCCGGCGACGGCTACGTGAGCGGCGGCCAATGGGGCAAGTACGGCGCGGCGGGCGTGCTGATCCGGGGCATCGACCCGCACGGCGAGCCGCGTTACCTGCTCATGCAGCAGAGCGAGCTGGTCTCCAACGCCGGCAAGTGGCAGCTGCCCGGCGGCGCGCTCGACAGCCTGGAGAGCCCCGTGCACGGCGCGGCCCGGGAGATCAGCGAGGAGCTGGGCGTCGACCAGGTCTACCTGGACGAGCTGCGGCTCAAGGGAGAGCACGCCGTGCACGTCGGGGACGACGGCTGGACGTACACCAACCTGGCCGCCGACGGGCCGATGTTCGCTCCGAAGCTCGACACGTTCGAGACCAGCGGCGCCCAGTGGTTCACGCTGAAAGAGCTCACCTCGATGGCGAACGGCGACAAGCTGCACCCCGCCCTGGCCAAGGCCCTGCCGGACATCCTGGGCCTCTACCACCAGGACGCGGGACCGGCCGCCGCCCCGCCGAAGGACCACTACACCGCGCCGGACACGGCCGGCCGGGTCAAGCCCCCGGTGGACTTCGACGCGCGCTCCGGCGACCTGTCCCCCTCCCCCCTGCCCCATGGCAAGGGCGGCGCGCCGCCCGCGTACTCGGGGCTGGTCGCCGACGGGCCGAACCCGTCGCTGGGGCAGACGATCCGCCGTACCGAATCGGGCCTGTACTACACCGCGCCCGCGCCGCACGTCCCCGTGGACGCGCCCTTCGGCTCCCGCATGGTCTCGGCCTCGTTCGGCGAGGCCGTCTGGTCGGACGTGTCCGCCGGGCTGTCCCAGGCCGAGCGCGCGGCGGCCAAGGAGTACTCCGAGGGCGGCTACCTGGGGATGAACGACTACCTGCGGTACGGCGACTCCTCCATCGAGGGCCTGACGCCCGAGGAGGTCGCCAAGAACAAGGCACGTATCATCGCGGAGATCGAGCTGCTGCAGGAGATCATGGAACGCCGGCCGGTCCCCGAGACGATCGACGTGTTCCGGACGCTGCGGCTGACCCCGAAATTGTTCACCGTGCCCGTCGAGGAGCTGGCGGGAACCGTGCAACGTGACCCCGCCTTCTTCTCGACGAGCATCGGCGACGGGCCCGCCTCCCCCGGGGCCGGGCACGTGGAACTGCACCTGCGCGTGCCCGAAGGCACCCCCGCCTTCTACCTGGACCTGCTCAGCCGGCACCAGGAGAGGGAACTGCTGCTCGGCACTGGTTTGTCATGGTTCGCCGAGGACGTGCAGCGCAAGGACGGCCGATGGCACGTCTACGGCTGGGTGCTGCCGCCCGAGGCCGACGGCTGACGGGAAGGACGAAGAGATGTCGCTGAAGGACCAGCCCGAGTTCCGGACCGTCCACGCCCCGGACGCCTACCCCCGCACGACGACGGCCGCGGTCCGCTACGTCCCGGTGCTCAAGGACGGCGCCGTGATCGGCTACCTGTGGGCCGCCGCCACGGACGACGCGGCCCAGTACGTGCCGCGCGAGCAGGCCGGTGACGCCGCCTTCGACGCCGCCGTGGTCTGGACCCGGCGGCTGCGCTGGGCCAAGGCCAACGGCGTCACCCCGCTGGAGGCGCTGCGGCACTGGGCGGGCGAGGCCGAGGACGCCCGCGCCGGGCAGGTTCCGGTGCGGCAGCCGTTCGAGCTGCCGTCCCTGCGCGCGCTGGAGGAGCTGGCCGCGGCCGCGTGACGTCCCGCCGCGGGGCCGCCCGCGGACCGGGCCTCACCGAGCAGGCGCCGCGGGAGCGCCGGCGGGCAGGGCGCGGCGCGCCAGCGTGACGTAGAAGTCCGTCCCCGTCCGCAGGACGGCGTCGTTGAAGTCGTACTCCCTGCTGTGCAGCGGGTCGCCGCCCCGGCCGGGTTCGGTGCCGTTGCCGAGGAAGGCGAAGCAGGCCGGCACGGCCCCGGCGAACACGCCGAAGTCCTCGCTCGGCATGACGGGCGCGCAGTCGGGGTCGACGCCGTCCTCGCCGGCGACCGCGACGGCCGCCTCGACCGCCGCGGCGACGCAGGCGGGGTCGTTGACGGTGGGCGCGAACTCGTGGGTGTAGGTGACGGCGCACGTCGCGCCGTGGGCGGCGCCGATGCCCTCGCAGAGCCGCCGGACCCGGTCTTCCAGGAGTGCGGCGACGGCGGGGTCGAAGCTGCGGGTGTCCCCTTTGATGACGACCTCGCCGGGGATGGCGTTGCGCGCGCCGTCGGTGCTGATGTCGGTGCAGGACACCACGGCGGGCAGCGCGGGGTCGACGTTGCGGGCGACGACCGTCTGCAGGGCCAGGACGATCTCCGCGGCCACCACGATGGGGTCGACGACCATGTGCGGGCGGGCGGCGTGCCCGCCGCGGCCCCGGATGCGGATCTCGAAGTTGTCCTCGCCGGCCATGATGCTCCCGGCGCGGGTCAGGAAGTGGCCGGCGGGGACGCCGGGCCAGTTGTGCAGCCCGTACATGGCCTGGACGGGGAAGCGGGCGAGCAGGCCGTCGTCGAGCATGGCCCGCGCGCCGCGGCCGGGCTCCTCGGCGGGCTGGAAGACGAACCGGACGGTTCCCTCGAAGCCGCCCTCGGCGGCCAGGACGGCGGCGGCGCCGAGCAGCATCGCCATGTGCCCGTCATGGCCGCAGGCGTGCATGAAGCCGGGGTTGCGGGAGACGTGGTCGTGCGTGCCCGGCTCGTCGAGCGGCAGGCAGTCCATGTCGGCCCGCAGCCCGACGGCCCGGCCGGTGCCGCCCCTGGTCAGGGAGGCGACGACGCCGGTGCCGCCGACGCCGGTGACGACGTCGAGGCCCGCCGCCTCCAGCGCCGCGGCGAGGTAGGCGCTCGTCGCGTGCTCGGCGAAGGCCGGCTCGGGCCGCCGGTGCAGGTCGTGCCGCCAGGCGCGCAGCCGGGAGTCGAGGTCGGTCACGAGCGGGTCCTTCCGTGCCGGTGGGGCACCATGATGGACGCGTCCGGCCGCCCGATCAATGCGGGGCGGGCCGCAGGTGCTCGTCGAGCCAGTTCAGCACCTTGGAGACGAGGCTGATGCGGTTGGCGCGGTTGCGGATCTCGTGGCCTTCGTCCTCGAAGAGCAGCAGGTCGCAGGGCACGCCGCGGGCGCGGGCCGCCCCGAACGCCTGCCGGGCCTCGTGCACCGGCACGTTGGTGTCCTGCGCCCCGTGCACGACCAGGAGCGGGGCGGCCAGCCGGTCGAAGGCGCGCAGCGGGGACAGGGCGTGCAGCAGGTCGCGGTCCGCCTCCGGGTGCCCGTACTCGGACACCGCCGCGGCGGCGATCCACGGTTCGGTATGGGCGTAGAAGGTGGCGAAATCGGCGATGCCGCTCATGTTCACGCCCGCGCGGAAGAGGTGCGGATGGGTGACGAGGGCGGCCAGGGTCAGGTAGCCGCCGTACGACCAGCCCATGCAGGCGAGCCTGGACGGGTCCGCCGCGCCCGTCCGCACCAGCGCGGCGGCGCAGTCGGCGACGTCCTCGACCGCGCGGAAGCGCAGCGCCAGGTCGTCGGCCTGGCGGAAGGCCCGCCCGTACCCGCCCGAACCGCGCACGTTGGGCGCCAGCACCCCGATCCCGGCGGCCAGGAGGTTCTGGTAGAGCGGGTTGAAGGTGGGGCGTTCCTGGTCCTCCGGCCCTCCGTGCAGCGACACCACGAACGGCGCGGGCCCGTGGACGTGCGCCGGGCGGTAGAGCCAGGCGGCCAGCTCCAGCCCGTCGCGGGCGGGGAAGCGCAGCAGCTCGGCGCCGGTCGCGACCGGGAGCCGCCCGGCCCCGGCGGCGTACCGGTACGTCCCGGAGGTCAGGTCGCACAGCAGCACGTGCGAGGGCTCCTCGGGGCTCTCGGCGGCGAGCACCGCCGTGCGGCCGTCCCAGGCGACCCGGACCGAGGTGACCACGTCGGCGGGCGGCGGCGGAAGCGACCTGACGTGCGCGGCGGGCAGTTCCACGACGTCCAGCGCCGAGCGGCCGTGCTCGTTCCACAGCAGGACGCCGCGGCGGCCGTCGGCGCTGAGCGCGAACCGGTCCAGCTCGGCGTCCGGCCGCTCGGCCAGCACGACGGGATAGGCGTTGCGCCGCACCGCCAGCAGCGCGGCCCGGTCGCGGCCCGCGTCCGACACCAGGTAGGCGATCTCGCCGTCGGGCGACAGGACCCCCTGGTCGGTCGAGCCGGGCAGGCCGGGCAGCAGGTCGCGCTCGCCGCCCGGCGGGTGACCCGGGACGGCGTCGGCCGCGTACATCCGGCGCAGGCCGCGCGGCCCGCGCCGGAGCAGCATGCGCGCGTGGTCGCGGCTGACCGCGGCCGGCCACAGCAGCTCGCCTGCGGCGATGACCTGGCGCGCGCCGGTGACGGCGTCGGCCAGCTCGGCCCTGGTCAGGCCGGCGGCGGAGGTCTCGGCCACCAGGACCGACTCGCCCCGGCCGGTCCAGCGGACGAGCGCGGCCGACCCGTGCGGCGGGACGGCGAGCGGCCGCAGCTCGCCGCCGTGCGGGCGCACGGTCCACACCTGCGTGTGCTCGCCGCCGCCCGGCGCCACCAGGACCGCCAGGTGTTCCCCCGTGGGCCCCCAGCTCACGTCCACGACCGGGTGGTGGCCGGTGTCGACCGGCCACGCGTCCAGATCCGCGCCGAGCGGCTGGACCCACACCCGGGGCACGCCGTCCTGGTCGCCGACGAAGGCCACGGCGCTGTTGTCGGGCGCCAGCGCGGGCCGGCGGCAGTTCCAGGCGCGCAGCGCGGCGGCCGACGGCAGGTGCGACAGGTCGCCGAGGATGTCCGGCATCACATCTGGTGGGCCTGGAGCCACAGTTCGAGCAGGCCGATCTGCCACAGCGTGTTGACGCCGGTCGTCGCCCTGTCGGACTCGGGGTCGGCCAGCAGCCGCCGCACGAACTCCGGACGGAACAGGCCCCGCGCGCGGGCGGCCCCGCTGGTGAGGGCGTCCCGGACGAGGTCGAGCAGGGGCCCTTCGACGTGCCGGACGGCGGGCACCGGGAAGTAGCCCTTCGGCCGGTCGACGATCTGCGCGGGCAGCAGCCGACGGGCGGCGTCCTTGAGCACGCCCTTGCCGCCGTGGGCCAGTTTGAGCCCGTCGGGGCAGGCGGCGGCCAGCTCGACCAGGTCGTGGTCGAGGAACGGCGTGCGGGCCTCCAGCCCGTGGGCCATGGTCATGTTGTCGACGCGTTTGACCGGGTCGTCGATCAGCATGGCCGTGGTCTCCAGGCGCAGCACGGCGTCGAGCGCGGTGTCGGCGCCCGGCCGCGCCACGTGCTCCCGGACGAAGTCGCCGCTGACGTCCCGGTCCAGCAGGTAGCCGGGGGCCAGGACGCCGGACAGCTCCTGGTGCGGGCGGTCGGCGAACTCCCTGCGGTAGACCTCGGCCGCCCGCTCGCGCGGCACGCCCGCCAGCGGCGGGAACCAGCTGTAACCGGCGAACACCTCGTCGGCGCCCTGGCCCGACTGCACGACCTTCACGTGCCGGGCGACCTCCTGCGACAGCAGGTAGAAGGCGACGCAGTCGTGGCTGGCCATCGGCTCGCTCATGGCGCCCACCGCGCGTTCCAGCCCGTCCAGCAGGCGGTCGCCGGGGATCCGGATGCGGTGGTGGTCGGTGCCGAACCGGCCGGCGACCAGGTCGGAGTAGGCGAACTCGTCCCCCTGCTCGCCGCCGGCCGCCTCGAAGCCGATGCTGAACGTGGTCAGGCCGCTCTGCCCCTCCTCGGCCAGCAGCGCCACGATGAGGCTGGAGTCCAGGCCGCCGGAGAGCAGCACGCCGACCGGCACGTCGGCGACCATCCGGCGGCGCACCGCCGTGCGCAGGGCGTCCAGGGTGGCCGCGCGCCACTCCTGCTCGCTCAGCCCCGCGTGCTCGGGCATCGCGGAGCGGCTGTAGGGCGGGTCCCAGTAGCGGTGGTCGGTGCTCGTGCCGTCCGCCTCGACGACCCGCACGGTGGCCGCCGGCAGCTTGCGCACGCCCGCGAGGATCGTGCGCTCGCCGGGCACGAGCGAGTGGAAGGTCATGTAGTGGTGCAGCGCCACCCGGTCGATGCCGGTGTCCAGGCCGCCGCCCGCGGCCAGGGCGGGCAGCGTCGAGGCGAAGCGCAGGCGGCGGGCGTCGTGGCTGACGTACATGGGCTTGATGCCGAGCCGGTCGCGGCCGAGCACCAGCCGGCCGCTGTCCCGCTCGTGGATCGCGAAGGCGAACATGCCCTTGAAGTGGCCGACGCACTCGGCGCCCCACCGGTGGTACGCCTTGAGCAGCACCTCGGTGTCGGAGGTGGAGTAGAACCGGTAGCCCGAGCCGCGCAACTCCTCGCGCAGCTCGCGGTAGTTGTACAGGCAGCCGTTGAACACCACCGCCAGGCCGAGCCCGGCGTCCACCATCGGCTGGGCCGCCTTCTCCGACAGGTCGATGATCTTGAGCCGCCGGTGGCCCATCGCGACGGCCCCCTGCGCCCACAGGCCGGAGCCGTCCGGCCCGCGGTCGTGCATGGCGTCGGTCATCCGGCCCACCGCGCCGATGTCGGCCTCCGCGCCGTCGAACCTGAACTCGCCGCTCAGCCCGCACATGCCAGCACCCCCGTCTCGCCGAGGCCGGCCATCAGGCCGCCGGCCGGCACGAAGGGAGGTCGTGGTCGCCCGTCGGCCGGTCCCACTCGCAGGTGCGGGTCTCGCTGAGCACCAGGTCGACCACGTCCGCCAGGCTGCCCCGCTCGGCGTACGCCGCCCGCTGGCGGGCCGCCGACGTGCCCGTCTGCAGGACCTGCCGGGTCAGCCCGGTCACCAGCTCCCAGTCGCCGGCCGCCTCCAGTTGCGGGCGCAGGCCCGTCACCAGGTCCTCGACCACCTCCTTGGCCGGGCGCGGCACGCCCTCCACCGGATCGACCAGGTCGCCCTCCAGCCCCCATCGGGCCGCCTGCCAGGTCGCCGCGCGCGCCGCCTCCACCTGCACCTCCGGCCCGGGGCCGCGGCGCGCCGCGGCCACCTCCCTGGCCACCAGCGCCCGGAACAGCCCGGCGATCAGCACGACGTCCTCCACCCGGGGACAGGCGTCACAGATGCGCAGCTCCACCGTCGGCACATGTTGCGAGGGCCGGACGTCGAAATAGAGCATCCCCGCGTCGCTGATCACCCCGGACCGGATCAAACCCCGCACCATCTCCTGGTACTCGGCCGCCGAGCCGAACTTGCCGATCGGCCCCGTCGTCGGCCACCGCTGCCACACCAGCGTGCGGTAGCTGGCGTAGCCGGTGTCGGCCCCGTCCCAGAACGGCGAGCTGGCGCTGAGTGCCAGCAACGGCGCCAGCCAGGGCGTCAGCCGGTGCGCCACCGCGACCGCCAGGTCCGGGTCGGGCACCTCGGCGTGCACGTGCGTGCCGCAGATGAGCTGCTCACGGGTCAGCACCTGGAAGTCGCTGAGCATCTTCTCGTATCGCTGGTCGGGGAAGACCTTCACCTCGTCGAGGTCGGCCAGCTGCGGCGTGCCGGCCGCCGCGATCCCCAGCCCCAGCTCGTCGGCGGTGGAGATCAGCTTGCGGCGCAGGCGGCACACGTCGCGGGCCAGGTCGTCCAGGGCCAGGAACGGCGCGCTGTTGGCCTCGACCATCGACCGCTGCAGCTCGTGCGTGAAGCTCTCCTCGGGCAGCGCGCTCAGCAGCGCCCCCGCCCGCGCGGTCACCCGGCGTGTGGTCGCGTCGACGATGTGGTACTCCTCCTCCACACCGACCCGGATCGCTCCCCCGGACCCCTCCACGGTCACCACTCCCATCATCAGGCATTCGAAGCCACCCCCTTCTCCCCCGAAAACGGGCTTCAGCACCTCTTGACCTCCACAAATGAAGGTCAGGCCGCGAATACGGCCTGTCGGATGCTCAGTGAGAGTGCCGGTGGGGGTCGGCGTGGATGTGGGTGCGCATGCCTTGGGGGTCGAACAGGATGAGCAGCTCGACCGTGCCGCCGTCGGCGCTGCCCAGCCAGTGGGGCATGGACGTGTCGAACTCGGCCGCCTCGCCGACCGGCAGCGTGAGGTCGCGGTCGCCGAGGACGAGCCGCAGGCGTCCGGTGAGGACGTAGAGCCATTCGAAGCCGTCGTGGGTCTGCGGGGCCGGTTCGAGCGGTTCCGGCCGCGCGGGGATGATCATTTTGAACGCGTGGACCCCGCCCGGCCGCCGGGACAGCGGCACGAACGTCATCCCGAACCGGGTGATCGGCTTGAGGTGGATCCGGGGGTCGCCGGTGCGCGGGGCGCCGACCAGGTCGTCGAGCGGGACGTCGTAGACGCGGGCCAGCGGCAGCAGCAGCTCCAGCGTGGCCCGGCGCTGCCCGCTCTCCAGCCGGGACAGCGTGCTCTCCGAGACGCCGGTCGTGGTGGCGAGCTCGGCCAGGGTGATGCCGCGGTGACGACGCAGGGCCCGAAGGCGCGGCCCCACCGCGCCCAGCACCTCGTCCATGTCGTCGTGCACGACGGCCATCTTGCCATAACCGCAAGTTTTCGTGCCAGATCGGCGGGCTGCTGGTCGGATTGATCCCACACTGATCGACGGCAGCACCGGCCGTCGACCCCGCCACTCTCCTCAGGACAGGACCACATGACCACCGCTCCACGGCCGTCGCCGGGCCGTCTCGCCCGATCCGCGCGCACGGCCGCGACCGTCGCGCTCGCCCTCCTGCTCCCGCTCGGCGCCACGGCCTGTTCGACGCCCGCCGCCGCTCCCCCGTCCGCCGCCTCCTACACCACCGCCACCCAGGACGACCCGCGCTTCGGCACGACGTTCCGGCACGAGTTCGCCGACGTGGACGGCGTGCGCATGCACTACGTGAAGGGCGGGACCGGCACGCCGGTGGTGCTGATCCACGGCTGGCCCCAGACCTGGTACGGCTGGTGGCCGATCATGCCGGACCTGGCCCGGCACCACACCGTCTACGCCGTGGACCTGCCGGGGCTGGGCGACAGCGAAGGCTCGCCCACCGGCTACGACAAGGCCACGCTGGCGCGGTACGTGCACCAGCTGATCGCCGGGCGGCTCGGGATCCGGGACGCCGCCGTCGTCGGCCACGACTTCGGCGCCGCGGTGGCGTTCCAGTACGCGAGCCGGTTCCCCGCCGACACCGCCCGCCTCGGCTACCTGGACCTGCCGCTGCCCGGCCCGGCCGTCGACGCGGCCACGTACCGGTCGCTGAGCTGGCACATCGCCTTCCACTCCCAGCGCCGGGTGCCCGAGGCGGTGGTGGGCGACGACGTCCGCGAGTACCTGGCGCTGTTCTACCCCCAGGTCTCCTACGGCGGAACGGCGTTCGGCGGCACCTCTCAGCGGTCCCCGTTCACCGACGCCGAGATCACCGAGTACGCCCGCACCTACAGCCGGCCGCAGGCCCTGTCGGGCGGCTTCGAGCTCTACCGCGCCCTGGACCAGGACGTGCGCGACACGACGGCGGCGGCGCCGGTACGCGTCCCGGCGCTGCTCATGACCGCCCAGGGGCAGCTCGACGCGATCCGGTCCACGGTGTCACCCCGCCTGACCAGGATCGTCCGCGCGGTGGACGTCCCGCGCGCCGGGCACTGGCTCGTCGAGGAGAACCCCGGTTTCGTCACCGCCGAGCTGGAGCGGTTCCTCGACGGCTGACCCGGCCGGCGACCAGGACGGCGGGTCCACCCGTTCCAGCTTGCTCCAGCCGGTCCAGCCCCGCCGGCGCAGCAGCTCGATCAGCCGGCGGGCGGGCGGGACGGCGTCGAACGCCAGGGCGTCCATCAACCGGACGAACTGCGGTTCCACGTCGAGGTCGTCGACGTAGCCCTCGTCCCGCTCGCCGGTCAGCCGCGTGAGGCAGGCGGCCAGCTCGTCGGCCAGCTCCTCCAGCCGCGGGTCGTCGGCGGACCGGGTGAGGGCCTGGCCCAGGTTGCGGAAGAAGCCGACGAAGTCCGGGTCGTCGAGCTGCTCGCGTTTGCGGGCCATCCACTCCGGCACGCGTCCGGGCGAGTGCGCCGCCAGCAGGATCCAGCCGTCGCGTTCGGCCTGGACGACGTGGTCGTCCACGCCGAGTGCCCGCAGCCGGTCGAGGTAGCCGACCACCTCCGGCGGCAGCGCCAGGCCGTCCCCGGCGGCCAGCCGGGCGATCCGGGCCCGGTGGCGCTGCTGCCGCCGGATCTCCGCGCGCAGCCGCCGGTCGATGTCGGCGAGCGCGGCGGCGAACTCCTCCTCGCCGGCCCGCAGCAGCTCCCGCACCCGCGCGAGCGGCACCCCGGCCTCGGCGAGGGCGCGGATCCTGATCAGCTCGACCGCGGCGGCGGCGTCGTACCTGCGGTAGCCGTGGCGGTCGCGCTCGGGCTCCGGCAGCAGTCCCTTGGCGTGGTAGTGCCGCACCGCCCGCACGGTCACCCCCGCGTACGAGGCCAGTTCGCCGATGGTCAGCATGGGACCAGCCTTCCAGAGCTCGTCAAGAAGCCGCCTGCCGGATGATCCGGGCGATCTCGGTGGCGTGCGTGAAGACCAGCCCGTGGTCGGCGTCGAGCCACGTCGTGGCGATGCGCGGCTGTCGCCGGACGAGCCGCTCGACCCCGGCCCGCCAGTTGCGGTTGAACCGCGCGGCGGGGCCGCCCTCGCCGGCCATCGAGGTCGACATGATCATGCTGATCGGCCGGTCGATCAGGGAGTACCGGGACAGGATCTCGGACCGCACCACGTCGATCTCGACGTTCAGGTCGAGGATCTGGCGCGCGGTGAGCAGCACCTGGCGCGGGGTGCCGCGCCGGGCCTGCTGCTGCGCGGCCAGCTCCGTCCACATCGCCCGGAACGCCGGCAGGACGTCCTCGGTGAGGAACGGCTCGGGAACCGGGTTCGCCCCGTCGATCAGGACGAGCCCGGCGACGCCCCCGGGATGCCGGGCGG
Organism: Nonomuraea sp. NPDC048881; assembly: GCF_040649795.1. Lineage (NCBI taxonomy): Bacteria > Bacillati > Actinomycetota > Actinomycetes > Streptosporangiales > Streptosporangiaceae > Nonomuraea > Nonomuraea sp. NPDC048881. The sequence continues at coordinate 4,033 of NZ_JBEZGC010000015.1, read as the reverse complement.
CGTGATGGACGGCGAGGTCGGCCCCCAGCGAGTACCCCACGAGCACGGGGGGCTCGCCGAGGCCGAGCCGGCCCACCCGGGCGATCACGGCGTCCAGGTCGCCGAGGAACGCCTCGAAGGAGTACCGGTCCGCGGCCGGGGTGCGGCCGTGGCCGCGCAGGTCGAAGGTGACCACGTCGTGGTCGCGCCGCAGCAGCTCGATCAGCTCGCCGAGGTCGGCCTGGGTCGCGTTCAGCCCGGGGCACAACACCAGCGGGCGGCCCCGTCCGCCGCGGGACAGCGGGATCGTGAGGCCGTCGTGGTGGGCGGTCAGCTCGCCGGACGGCGGGCGGTTCGTACTGGTCGGAGAGGTCATGCCCCCATGCTGGGACATTGACCCTGCGTCAGGGGAAGAGCGCCGGATCGCGGCCCGGGGGCGCGGGTTCTCCCGGTTCGGCATGATCCTGCTAGCCTGATCGCCGTTTCTGCCGGAGCGCGGGAGCCGAGCCTCTCGGCCCGCGCCGCCATGGAGTCTGGGGCCGACTGACGATGAGCGCGGAAGAGGATTTCCTGCAGGTCGGCGCCGAGCTGGCCGACCTGGGGGTGCGGGTCTCCAGGATGATGGGGAGGCCGGCGCTCAAGGACCAGGCGGGCAAGGTGTTCGCCAGCCTGCAGCGTGACGGCGCGATGGTGTTCCGGCTGGTCAGGGACACCCCTGAGCACGCGGCCGCGCTGGAGCTGGCCGGGGCGTGCCTGTTCGATCCCTCGGGCGAGGGCAGGGTGGTCAAGGACTGGGTGGTCGTGCCGCACTCCTCGGCCGAGCAGTGGACGGATCTGGCCGAGGCCGCCCTCAGCCGGCCCCGCTGACCGGCGGGCGCCCCTATGACGGGTGTGCCCGGCGCCTCGACTCCCAGGCCCAACCGGCCGTGAGCACCAGGACGGACGTGATCACGATCAACGGGATCACCCAGATGCGGTCGCCACGCCCGACGTCGGCCATGGCCAGGAACACGGCGATGCCGTCGAAGGCGAGCGCCACGGCGCCGGCCCCGGCGAGGAACCCGGCGGCGCCCCCGGCGACCGCGACGGTCGTACCGGTGAGCGGCCTCAGGAACCGGGCGACCCGGGCGCACAGCAGGCCGGCCAGACCGGCGTCCAGGACGAGGACGGCGGCCAGGGCGGCGCCCCAACGGTGTCCCGTCACCAGCGAGCTCATGTAATCCCAGGGGTCGTCGGCTTCGACGAGGCCGAGCACCTTCGTGAGGCCGAGCACCGCCAGTACGGCGACGGCCGCCGTCATCACCGTGACGGCCCTGCGTTGCCACCCCAGCCCGGGGACCTCGGCGGGCGGCAGAACCTTGGTGCGGTCCCCGGCATCGACCCGGCCCGGCTGCTGCTCGCCGAGCAGGGCCGGCGCCTCCTCGGCGGTCGGCCTGCCGTGCGGATCCTTGTCGAGCAGCCGGGTGATGAGCGGCGCGAGCCGGCCCGCCCGGCGTGGCGGCGGGGGCTCCGCCAGCAGGACGGCGGTCAGCGTGGCCGGCTGGGTGTCGCGGCGGAACGGCGAGACGCCCTCGACGGCCTGGTAGAGGGTCACGCCGAGGGAGAACAGGTCACTGGCCGGGAGCCCGTCGGTGCCGCGCAACCGTTCGGGGGCCGTGTACTCGGGTGAGCCGACGAGCATCCCGGCGGTCGTCAGGGCGGTGTCGGCGGTGTGGACGGCGATGCCGAAGTCGGTGAGCAGCACTTTGCCGTCCGCGGAGAGCATGACGTTGGCCGGCTTGACGTCGCGGTGCACGATGCCGGCCCGGTGCGCCGCGCCGAGCGCCGCCAGCAGCCCTGCGGCCAGCTGTGCGGCGCGGTCCACCGGCAACGGCCCGTGCGTGTCGAGGTGCTCCTGCAGTGACCGGCCCTCGACCAGCTCCATCACGATCCAGGGCAGCCCGTCCTGGACGATGTCGTGGACGGCGACGACGTTCTCGTGCGCCCGGAGCCGGACGGCGTTGCGCGCCTCGCGTGCGGTGCGCTCCAGCCGCCTGTCCTGCTCCGCCTGCGGCAGGCCGGGCGGCAGGCGCAGTTCCTTGATCGCCACCTCGACGTCCAGGACCTGGTCGTGGGCGCGCCAGACCTGCCCGAACCCGCCGGCGCCAAGAAGGGCGACCAGCCGGTAACGTCCGCCGACCAGGTGACCAGGCTGCGCCGATGTCATGACCGTCCGCCCTCTTGCCCTGCATGTCGATGATCACAATAGCCACCGGACGGGGTGGCCGGCGGGTCACAGGACGATCAGAGGCCGCCGGGGTCGAGGCGGGCGCGCAGGGCGCTGGGCGTCTCGGCGAGGTGCTTGCGGACCGTCCGGGTCAGGTGCGCGTGGTCGGCGAAGCCGTACATGGTGGCCAGCTCGGCGAGCTGGGCGCCGCCGTCGGCCAGGTGCTCCAGCACGGCCCGCACCCTCAGTTCGTTGCGGTACTCGCTGATCGTGCGCCCGGTGACGTGGCGGAAGATCCTGCCGACGTGCTTGGGCGAGGCGCCGACCAGCCGCGCCAGGTCCTCGGCCCCGTCGTTGAGATGACCGCAGGAGAGCGCTTCCTGCACGGCCAGGGCCATGCGGCGGTGGATCACCCGCGTCGTGGGCGGCGCGCCGGGGCCGGGCCGCTCGGTCCGGGGCGGAAGAGCCGCCAGCAGGCTCCGCACCCGTTCACCCACCTCCAGGGGGTCGGCGCCCTTCCTGCAGGCGGACAGCAGCTCGCGATGGCGCAGGTCGAGCAGGGCGCTGATCGCCAGCATCCAGCCCGGGGCGCCCTGGACGCCCGCGACGTGCTCGTCGTAGGCGTCAGGGGTCAACGCGATCCAGGTGTAGCGGATCTCGCCCGCCGACGGATAGGCGAAGCGCTCCTCCAGCCCTTCGCTGGTCACGTAGCCGCCGGCCGCGTCGAGGAAGGAGTCCTGCCCCGACGCGTGCCGGCGGAAGCCGCCCATCCGCATCAGCACCACGGCGTGGCCGACGTCCGGAGCCCACGGCGACCAGCCCTTGACCTGCCCTCCCGTGCGCATGTCATGGACGGACACGCCCGAGCCGGGATCCTTGCCGAGCTCCTGTCGCCACATGACATCCAGACTCGCCGCCCGATCGCCCTCACCGGCGCCGCGATCATCGCGATTCGGCAACACCTGGGCCGGTGGCGCGATCGTCCGGCGGAGCGCGACGCCGGCGAGGGGGCCGTGACGGCGGGCGACCGGCGTCAGCGAATCGGCTGGATCAGCTGGGTGCGCCAGGTCTCCGGGGCCGGCCAGCTCGCCGGATCGGGTCGCGTGTCGAGGTCGAACCAGTGGTAGACCTCCCACGCCCCGCCGTCGGGCTCGTGGTCGTGCTTCCTGAGCCATGCGTCCAGCAGGGCGTAGGTCTCGCCCAGACTGTCGTGCGATCCGAGGTGCCAGGTGGCGACGGCCGTGCCGCCCGGCAGTTCGGCGGCGGCGACCCGTCCCGCGCCGAGCGGGCGTCCGGCCACGGGCACGCCGACCTCCACGTCCGTCTCGTCCCCCGCGAAGGTGTGGTACCTGACGAAGGGCTGCCCCTCCACTCGCACGCCGGACTCCTGGGTGTACTTCCACAGTTCCGCGAACCCCGCACCCTGGGCCTCCGCCAGGCGGGCGATCGCGACCGTCGTCCTGATGCTCACCGTGGTCCGGGGATCGCGGTGGAGGGTCTCGAATGTGCGCTCGTGCGGCTGTCGCGTCATCGTCGTCCTTTCCTGGCCGGCAGATCGAGTCTCATCCTGTCCGAACCGGTCGGGGCAAGGCTTGAACATCGGTGCGCGACCGGCCTCCGTATGCTGTACGGTACGTTGTACGACTTGAGGAGGAGCAGCATGTACCAGCCGAGCGCCGAGGAACTGAAGAACATCGACGATTGGTTCGCCGCCTACGACGCGCTGGCCGAGGAGGGCGCGATCGAGCAGCTCGCCGACCTGGCGGTCTTCCCGATGAACGTGGCCACCGACGTGCCCGGCGGCCACGCGAGCGTCCGCCAGTGGACGCGGGCCGAGTACGTCGAGGG
>NZ_JBEZGC010000014.1:0-219982 GCF_040649795.1 Nonomuraea sp. NPDC048881 | reverse complement strand
TTTGAACACAAATAACTTTTAATCTGCCCCCCCCGGGGGGGGGGGCCCCCCCCACACCCCGTTTGGGGGGGGGGGGGGCCACGCCGCTCCCGCGTGATCCTCGGATCATGACAGTCATCGAGATCGACGACCTGCGCAAGAGCTACCGGCACACCCGGGCCCTCGACGGCCTCTCCCTGACCGTGGAACGCGGCGAGATCTTCGGGCTCGCCGGGCCCAACGGCGCCGGGAAGACGACGGTCGTGGAGTGCGTGTCCGGGCTGCGGCGTCCCGACGGCGGCAGCGTGCGCGTGCTGGGCCTCGACCCGCAGGGCGACCGGCGCGCGCTGCTCCAGCGCGTCGGCGCCCAGTTGCAGGAGGCCGCACTGCCCGACGGCATCAAGGTCGGCGAGGCCCTGCGGCTCTACGCCTCCCTGTACGACCACCCGGCCGACTGGCGGGCCATCATGGACGAATGGGGCCTGACCGACAGGAAGGACGCCCGCTTCGGCGGCCTGTCCGGCGGCTGGAAGCAGCGCCTGTTCATCGCGCTGGCCCTGGTCGGCGACCCCGAGGTGGTCCTGCTCGACGAGCTGACCACCGGCCTCGACCCCGACGCCCGCCGCACCACCTGGGGGCTGATCCGGGCCATGCGCGACCGCGGGATCACCGTCGTCCTGGTCACCCACTTCATGGACGAGGCCGAGGCGCTGTGCGACCGGATCGCCGTCGTCGACCGCGGCCGGGTCGTGGCCGAGGGCAGCCCGCGCGAGCTGATCGGCCGGACGCGGGCCGCCTCCCTGGAGGACGCCTACTTCACGCTGACCGGGAGGGCCGAGACATGAAGGGCTTCACGAGAGTGGTCGCCGTCGAGCTCAGGCTGGGGTTGCGCGACCCGATGTCGGCGTACTTCGCGCTGGGCTTCCCGCTGGTCATGCTCTGGGTCAAGCTGCGCGGCGGCGACCGGCCGCTGCCCGGCGGCGAGCGGCTGGTCGACGCCACCGTGCCGATGCTGACCGTCTTCGTCGTGGGGCTGGCCGCCCTGGTCGTCCTGCCGGCCACGCTGGCCCAGTACCGGGAGCGCCGGGTGCTCAAGCGGCTGCGGGCCACGCCCGCCACGCCGTTCATGCTGTGCGGCGCCCAGTGGGCCGCGCACATGCTGCTGGCGGTGCTCGGCAGCGTGCTGCTGGTCGTCCTGGGCGTGGCCGGCTACGGGCTGAGCGCGCCCGCCAGCCTGCCCGGCGTGCTGCTGGCCTGGCTGCTCGGCGCGCTCAGCCTCGGCGCCGTCGGGCTGCTCCTCGGCGCGCTGGCCCCCAGCGGGCGGGCGGCGACGGTGATCGGGCTCGCCCTGTTCTTCCCGATGGTGTTCCTGTCCGGCGCGGTGATCCCGCGCGAGACCATGTCGGGGTCGATGCGGGCGATCGGGGACCTGACGCCCATGGCGCCCGCCGTCCAGGCGATCCGGGACGGCTGGTCGGCCGGCGCGCTCCCGCCGCTCGCCCTCGGGATCATGGTGGCGGTCAGCGCCGTCGCGGGCGGCCTCGCGGTGAAGGCCCTGCGGTGGTGAGCCGGTGGGAGCGGACCACGGCGGCCCTGCCGTACCTGCTGGTGCTGCTTCCCGCGCTGTTCTCGCTGCTGCGGGTGTGGCGGGTCGAGGTGCTGGCCCTGGCGCTGTTCGCGGCGGCCTGGCACTGGTTCGTGGTGGCCTGCCGTCCCGCCTGGACCGCGCGGGCGTGGGTGGTGGCCGGGTACTTCGTGGTGCTGCTGGCGGTGGTGGCGGCGCTGGTGCGGATCGACCCGGTCTTCACCGTGACCGGGGTGGGGGTGTTCGTCCAGTGCTTCGCGCTGCTGCCGGGGTTGTGGGCGTACGCCGGGGTCGTGGTGACGGTCGGGACGCTGGTCGCCGCCCGTCCGCCGGCCGGTCGCACCCCGGTCGAGCTGCTGGCCTCCTTCGTGGTCGGGGTGCTGGTCGCGTCCATGACCGGGCTGGTCTTCCAGACCGTCTCCGAGCAGAACGCGCAGCTCAAGGAGAAGAGCGCCAGGCTGGCCGCGCTCGCCGAGGAGAACGCCGACCTCCAGGCCCGGCTCCTGGTCCAGGCCCGCGAGGCGGGCGTGCTGGGCGAGCGGCAACGGCTGGCCAGGGAGATCCACGACACCGTGGCCCAGGGGCTGACCGGCATTCTCACCCAGCTGGAGGCCGCCGACGAGGCCGCCGGAGCGACGCCGGCGGTGCGCGCGCGGCTGGCGACCGTACGAGAGCTGGCCAGGGAGAGCCTGACCGAGGCCCGCCGCTCGGTCCAGGCGCTGCGCCCGGCGCCGCTGGCGACGGCGGCGCAGCTCGGGACCGCCCTGTCGGAGGTGGCGGCGGCCTGGTCGCGGGCCTGCGAGGTGCCTGCTTCGGTGTCGGTCACCGGCGACGCCCGGCCGCTGCACACCGAGGTGGAGAGCACGTTGCTGCGGGTGGCCCAGGAGGCGCTGGCCAACGTGGGCAAGCACGCGCGGGCCTCCCGGGTGGGGATCACGCTGTCGTACATGGAGGACGTGGTGGCGCTCGACGTCCGCGACGACGGGTCCGGCTTCACCCCGGGGTCCGGCCTCACCCCGGGGTCCGGCGGCGGCTCGGGCGGCGGGTTCGGGCTGGTGGCGATGCGGCAGCGGGTCGCCCGCCTGGCCGGCAGCCTCGCCGTCGAGAGCGCCCCTGGCCAGGGCACGGCGATCTCCGCTACCGTTCCGGCCATCCCCGCCGACCCGGGAACGTGAGCCCATGCCGGTACGCCTGATCATCGTCGACGACCACCCCGTGGTCCGCGACGGGCTGCGCGGCATCTTCGAGACCGACGGCTTCGAGGTGGTCGGCGAGGCGGCCGACGGCGCCGAGGCGCTCGCGGTGGCCCTGCGCACCGCCCCCGACGTCGTGCTCCTCGACCTGCGCATGCCGGGGCCGAGCGGCGCCGAGCTCATCCGCCGGCTGCGCGAGCAGTGCCCCGGCACGCACGTGCTGGTGCTGACCACCTTCGGCGACGACGCCGACGTGGTGCCCGCGATCGAACAGGGCGCCACCGGCTACCTGCTCAAGGACACGCCGCGCGCCGAGCTGCGCCGGGCCGTGCTGGCCGCGGCCCGCGGCGAGAGCGTGCTGTCGCCGGCCGTGGCCGGGGTGCTGACGCGGCACGCGCACCCCCCGGAGCAGCGCGCGCTGAGCCCGCGGGAGCTCGAAGTGCTCGGCCTCATCGCCCGCGGCGCGACCAACCGCGAGGTGGCCAGGAAGTTGTTCGTCACCGAGGCCACCGTGAAGACCCACCTGCTGCACGTCTTCGCCAAGCTGGAGGTCAAGGACCGGGCGGCGGCCGTCGCGGCGGCCTACGACAGGGGCCTGCTCAAGCCCGCCTGACCGGCCGGGTCCTGCTCAAGCCTCCCCCTGACCGGCCGGGTCCTGCTCAAGCCCGCCTGACCGCCGTGAAAGTTTCAGCGCCGATTGACGGGCCGGACCCCACGTCGCATGATCATGCTTGCCTCCTGGTCAGGAGGGGGCGTCGAGCCATACCGCTACCCACGGCGAGGTACCCCGATGCCTGGCAAGATCCTGCCCAGGGCCGCGACCGCGGCCCTCCTGACCCTCACCACGCTGATCGCTCCCCCGGCGCGCGCCGACGACGTCACCCCCGTCACGGTGACCGTCAACGCCCGCGCCGCCCTGGCCACCGCCCCCGAGACCGGCATCGGTTCCAACCATGCCATCTGGGACGCGAACCTCGGCACCGACCAGACCGCCGACCTCCTCAAGGACGCCGGCGTCAAGCTGCTGCGCTACCCCGGCGGCTCCTACTCCGACATCTACCACTGGGCCGACCACACCGCCCCCGGCGGGTACGTCGCCCCGAACACCGACTTCGACACCTTCATGCGCGGCGTACGGCGCACCGGCGCGCAGGCCATGGTGACCGCCAACTACGGCACCGGCACCGCCGAGGAGGCCGCCGCCTGGGTCCGGCACGCCAACGTCACCAAGGGCTACGGCGTCAAGTACTGGGAGATCGGCAACGAGAACTACGGCAACGGCCACTACGGCAGCGCCTGGGAGGCCGACGACCACGCCGACAAGAGCCCGGCCGAGTACGCCCGCCACGTCGTCGCCTACGCCGACGCCATGAAGGCGGCCGACCCGACGATCAAGATCGGCGCGGTGCTGACCACCCCCGCCAACTGGCCCGACGCCATCACCGCCGAGGGCGACGACGGGAGCTGGAACAAGGTCGTCCTGTCCCTCGCCGGACCGAAGATCGACTTCGTGATCCTGCACTGGTACCCCGGCGCCCTGGACAAGGCCGGTCAGGTCCCTGACATGATCCGGCTCACCCGGCAGCAGCTCGCCGCGTACGCCGGGCCCGGCTCGGACCGGATCGGCATCGCGATGACCGAGTTCAACACCGGCTCCAGCAGCAACGGCACCAACACCCAGCCCGGCGCCCTGGCCGCCGCCGACGCCTACGCGAGCCTGCTGGCGAACGGCGTGTTCACCGTCGACTGGTGGAACGTGCACAACGGCATCGGCAACGTCACCGAGGTCGAGGGGCACACCGACTACGGCGACTTCGGGCTGCTGTCCAGCGGGGTCTGCAACTCCTCCGGGGTCTGCGAGCCGCCGCTGAACACGCCGTTCGCGCCGTACCACGCGTTGCGGATGGTCAGCGTGTTCGCGCGGGCCGGTGACCAGTTCGTCACGGCGGCTACCGACCAGCCGAAGGTCAGCGCGCACGCCGTCCGGCGGCCGAACGGCGACCTGGCGGTCATGCTGATCAACAGCTCGCCGGACACGTCATACCCGGTCGCCGTGGACTACGCGGGCTTCACGCCGGCCGCGGGCGCGCCCACCGTGCTGACCCACGTCAACGGCGCGACCGCCATCACCACCGCGACCACCGGCACCGCCACCAGCCAGACACTGCCGCCGCTCTCGCTGACCACCGTCGTCGTGCGTCCCGCCGCGCTTCAGGCCGGCCTGCCCGGCGCGCCCGGCCGTCCGGCGGCCTCGAACGTCACCGACCGGACCGCCGTCGTCTCCTGGCCCGCCGCCGCCCCCGGCGCCCGCCCGATCGTCAAGTACGAGCTCCACCGCCAGAACGGCGCCGTCAGCGAGCAGCTCGGCGAGACCGCCGGCACCTCCTACACGGTCGGCAACCTCAAGCCCGGCACCACCTACACGGTCAACGTGATCGCCCGCGACAGCGGCGGCGGCGTCTCCTGGGCCTCACCGCCCCTGACCTTCACCACCGGCACCCCGGCGACCAGCTCCTGCGCCGTCCGATTCACCGACCAGACCGACTGGGCCAGCGGCTACGTCGGCGCCGTCGAGATCACCAACAACGGCGCCCCGGTCAACGGCTGGACCCTGAGCTTCACCTGGCCGAGGCCCTGGCAGAGCCTCGGCAGCGGCTGGAGCGCCACCTGGACCCAGACGGGATCGAACGTCAAGGCCGTCAGCGAGCCCGGCAACGCCTCCCTGGCCACGGGCGCCTCGACCACGATCGGGTTCGTCGGCGACTACGCCGGCCCGAACCTCCTGCCCGCCGTCTTCACCCTCAACGGAACCGTCTGCACCACCAGACAGTGACCCGGCCTGCCGCGCCCGGCCCCTGATCACGGACGCGTGAGCGGGGCCGGGTGCGCCGGGAAGAGCTTCAGGTCCGGCTTGGTTGTCACCACAACATCCAGGGGCTCTCCGCGCCCTGCGGCTTGGTTGTCACCACAACATCCAGGGGCTCTCCGCGCCGCCGCCGAACGCCGCCGTCCCCGTCCGACGCCAGCGCTGCCGCACGTCGTGCTTGGCCTGGATGGCCGGCGCGGTGGTGGTGAACGGCCCGCAGGTGGCGACCTCGCCGTCGTTCCGCGGGGACACCCCGGAGCAGGTGAAGGGCTGGGAGACGTTACGGTCCGCGTCGGTGTTGTAGAGCTGGACGTGCACGTCCGAGCGGACCGAGCTCGCCCCTCGGATGCGTCCCATCAGATAGAAGACGTCGCCCACCATGGCCATGCACGGCGACATCTCCACGCCCGAACCGTCGCCCGCGGTGATCCACGAGCGGCATTTCCAGTCCGGCTGGGAGTTGCGCGGCGGGGCGTCGTCACCGTCGCTCTCGGGGTCCACGGTGTGCGGGGCCTCCGTCTTCCGGCCGGCCGACGTCCGGCGGGGGTCGGCGGTACCCGTGGGGTCCGTCGTCGCGCCCGGCGTCCGTTTCGGGACGGCCGTGCCCGGCGTGCGGACCGGCTCCTTCGGCGTCTTCTTCGCCGACGACTTGAGCGGTTCGTCCGCGGTGCCGGACGTCTCCTCGTCCGCCTCCGACGGGACGGGGCTCTCCTTCGCCGTCCCGGACTCGACGGAAGTCGGTGTGCCAGCCACGTCGGCCGACCTGGACGCCGAGAGCCCGGACGCGTCGTTCACGGCCCCCGCACCCGGCGTCCGCCATGGGGCCATGACGGCCACGGCCGCCGCGGTCAGCGCCACCGCCGTCGTGGTGCTCGCGATGACGACCAGCCGCCGGCGGGACCGTCCGGGCGGCCGCGCAGCCGCCGGGCCCGCCTGGGCGGCGGCGGCCCGCCCGGCGGAAGCAACCATGCCGGACTGGGCGGCGCCCCGCCCGGCGGAAGGAACCGTGCCGTCCCCACCGCCGACGCCCGAGGCCACCCCGCCCCCTGCGACATCCCCAGAGGCCGCCCGCGGACCAGGACCCCGAACGGGCTCACCGGACGGCCCAGCGGCGGCGGCGGCCGATGAGGACCCGGGCGGCGGCCCCGGCACCGACCCCGAGAGCGGCCCAGGCACCGACCCTGGGAGCGGCCCAGACGGCGGTCCCGGGATCGGCTCTGACGTCGCGGACGGGGCGTCGGCCCTGCCCACTCGCGGCAAGGCGGCCAGCCCCGCCACCACCGGCGCCGCCTCCCGCAGCGCCACCGCCACCTGCCCGGCCCCCGGACGCGTCGCCGGATCCTTCGCCGTGCAGGCCGCGATCACCGACCACAGGACGTCGGGCATCCCGGGCAACCGCCGCGGCATGGCCATCGCATGCTGCCGGAGCAGGGCCATCGGATGCTCGCCCACGAACGGCGGACGCCCGGCCAGCAGCTCGTAGAGGATCAGCCCGGCCGCGTAGACGTCCACCGCCGGCGTGGGGGTGCCGCCGTCGGCCACCTCGGGCGACAGGTACGTGGGCGTGCCGATGATCGAGGTGGTCTGCGTCAGCCCCGGCCCGAGGACGATCCGGGCGACCCCGAAGTCCGTCAGCCGCACCTGCCCCGTAGGCCCGTCGATCAGGACGTTCCCCGGCTTGACGTCCCGGTGGACGACGCCCGTCGCGTGCGCCGCCGCCAGCGCCTCGGCGACCTGGGCCATCAGCTCGGCGGCCATGGCCGGCGGGAGCGTGCCGTGCTGCTGCAGCAGGCCGCGCAGATCCCCGCCCTCGACGAGGTCCATCACCAGCGCGAGCCGCTCCCCCTCGATGACGAAGTCGCGCATCGTGACGATGTGGGGATGGCGAAGGGTGCGCAGCACATTGCGCTCCTGCACGAACCGCAGCACCAGGTCCTGGTCACCGGCGAGGTTGCTGCGCAACAGCTTGACCGCCACGATCTCGCCGGTCTCCCGGTGCCGCGCCCGCCAGACGGTCCCCATCGCCCCGGCGCCGATCTCGTCGAGCAGCACGTACCGGCTGCCCAGGAACGCCTCGGCCCCACCCTCGTCCATCGCCCGCCTTCCCCCCGAACAGTGGGGATCACAATAGTCAGGATGATCGAGACAAAAAAGATCAGCGCCGCCGCGGCCGCACCGCACGCCCCCGCCTGACCAGGCCCGGCCCGGCCCGCACCCAGCACCGCACCCGGACCGCACTCAGCACCGCACCCGGCCCCGCCCGGCCCGCGCACTCAGCACCGTCCCCAGCCGCGCACCCAGCACCGGGCCCAGCCGCGCGAACGCGTTCGACCAGCCGCAGCCGCAGCCGCACAGGGCCAGAACGCCCCCACAGCCCAGCAGCGAGCATACGACCCGAACACGCCCCCGTCCGGCCTGTCACCCAAACCACCCGCCGATCAACCGCAACCGCGCCAATGCAGCGAACAGCCGCAGATGCGGCGACCAGCCGCCCCACCCCCACCAGAGCCCCCTCACAAGGCCCGCGATTCACACCTGAGCCGTGAGCAGGGCGTCCGCGAGGCCCGTGCGGGCGTAGAACACCCTGCGGCCCGCCCGATGTGTGCTGGTCAGCCCGGCGGCCCGCAGCGCGGTGAGATGCTGCGACACCCCCGCCGCGGACATCCCCGACCGCTCGGCGAGCTCGGTGGTCGAGGCCGGCGAGTCGAGCTCGGCCAGGATCAACGCCCGGGAACGGCCGATCACCGCGGCGAGCGCGTCCATGGGCGCATGCCTGCGCGACTCCCACAACGCGCCGATGCCACGCGCCGGGTAGGCGAGCTGAGGCGGCTCGGACGCGACGGACCGCGTCAGCACCCGCGGCCACGCGAAGACCGACGGCACGAGAAGCAGCCCCGCACCGGTCTCGATCCTGGTGATCGCACAGTGCCGTTGTGCCAGCTGAAGGCCGCCGCTGTCCCAGCGCACGGTGTGGTGGAGCTGGTCCAGCGTGCGCGCCGTGCCGTGCTCGGCCACCTGGCGGCCCCGGTGGAAGACGTCCGCGTCCAGCACCGACCGGATGCGCGCCCAATAGGGCGCGATCGCGAGCTCCCAGTAGGTCTCGATCTCCGCGACGACCTTGGGCAGATACGCCCGGGGGTTGCGGTGCAGGTTCCGCAACCGGGGCGGCAACCGGCCGTCCCGCTCGGCGGACAACAGGTCGAGGTCGCGCCGTACCTGCTCGGGGTCGGTGGCCTCGATGGCCGCCAGCTCGTCGGGCAGCTCGTGGGACGCGGTCGTCGGATTGAGGAAGTCCGGGAAATGACCGACGGGCGCCACCATGTCGGCCAGCCAGCCACGATCGAGCCCCGCCGCCGCGAGCCGGGGACCCACCTGCCCGGCCCACCCACGATGAGGATCGGGCACCGTGGCCCCGGCCAGCGCCCGGCAACTCGTGACGACCTCCCACATGGCCGAGACGGCGAACCGGGTCTCGGCCAGATCGTTCACCGAAAAGGCCAGCCGTGCCTTCATGCCGCCTCCCGCGGGTCCACGATTCGGTCAGAGCTTAATCAATGGACGCCTACCTCGCGGCCCGGCAACATCCCGGACCAGGCGCCCACCGAGCCATGGTGCCGGATTCCGAACACCCCGAAGGCGGTCACCCACATGTCTGTGGACAACTTCCCCTCCACCGATGCGGCGACGACGAAAAAAGCTGATCTGTTCAGAAAGCTCCACGCCGACTCCGTACTGATCCTCCCCAACGCCTGGGACGCCGCCAGCGCCGCCGTGATCGCCGCAGCCGGCGCCACAGCCATCGCCACGACCAGCGGCGGCGTCTCCTGGTCCCTCGGCCGCGGCGACGGCCAGCACCTCACCCGCGACGAGACGCTGCACGCCGCCCGGCGCATCGTGCACACCGTGGACCTCCCCGTGACGGTCGACATCGAGGGCGGCTACGGCCCCGCCCCCGAGGACGTCGCGCACACCGTCCGAGCCGTGGCCGGAGCGGGCGCGGTGGGCATCAACCTGGAGGACTCCCAGGCCGTCGGCGGCCCGCTGTTCGACCTCGCCGACCAGACCGCCAGACTGCACGCCGCCCGGGAGGCGGCGGCCGCAGCGGGTCTCCCCGAACTCTTCGTCAACGCCCGCACCGACGTCTTCCTCTTCGCCATCGGCCCCTCCGCCGGCCGCCTGGACGAAGTGCTCAAGCGCACGGCGGCGTACGCCGAGGCCGGCGCCGACGGCATCTTCGTCCCCGGCCTCCTCGACCTCGACGCGCTGGCCACCCTCTGCGCCGAGTCCCCGCTCCCGGTCAACGCGATGGCCGTCGCCGGCGGCCCCACCGTCGCCGAACTCACCCAGGCCGGCGTACGCCGAATCAGCCTCGGCACCGCCCTCGCCCAAACCGCCTACACCGCCGCCCGCAGAGCCGCCGAAGAACTCCTCACCACCGGCACCTACAACACCCTCACCGACTCCCTCGACTTCAACACCCTCAACACCCTCTTCCACCCTTGACCCCGCCACGCCATGCCCCGACTGGTCGACAATGCGGCACGCCGCTGGACGGCGGCCTCGGTGGCCCCGCTATCGGGTGTGCCTCCATTTGATCCGATCTCGGAGTACGCGAACGTAGTCGAATCCCTGGGCCTCCAACTGCCGCACGACCCACTGAGCAGCACGATCGTCAGGATCGAGTTCCCGCAAGTGGAATCGGAGGCTCTCGATCGCCAGCCGCTCACGGGCCTTGGCCCTCTTGGGCAAGAAGTTCTGCGGAAGGTTGTGACACAGGTTCGCGATCATGCGCATCTGCTTCAGATGCCTCAGTGCCGCATCCGTTTCTCTATCAGCCAAGGCGTGCTCGACGAGGTGGCTTCGGGCTCGGATCTCAATGAACCCACTCGCCATCAGGAGCCTTATGGCCTCCTGTGCCGAACCACGTGCCAGCCCGGCGGGCCTGTCACGTGCTGTCCGCAGGTCTTCCAGAAACGTGAAGCAGGAGCAATGCCCCGCACGTTCTTCAAGGCAATGCGGGTGCTTGCAGCTGTGGTCATGCCGATGATCACGGGACCACACATGCATGTCCCGCCTGATCCCTCTCGCGCGTCGCGCAGCCCGATACTCCTCCCACCATGACATCGTCTTGGGAAGCTGCTGGAAACGCAGGAGTGGGACCTGCTCGTGAAGCCCCCTCATGATGAGCGCACCATCGCTCATTCTCAGCAGCATGACCGCAGAGACACAGCCCTCGACGGGCGCTTCCCACGACCTGCGCGGCCAGGGGATCACATAGTGGGTCCCTCCTGGAGCAAGGTGAGCAGCCAGAATCTCGGTGGCCTGCGGTTTTGCAGCCCCTGAGGTCTCACCCAGCAACTCGATCATCGTGGCGGTGTCGACGGCGCGAACGGTGTGAAGCGCCTTGGGCAATACGGTGCCGTGATCCAGATCTTTCGCCACGGGCCAAGGAAGTAACCGCACGAGAATCAGCCTGCCATGGACTGGATCAGCAGAGGCGGCGACGTTACTGTCACAGGAACAAGAAAGCCCCGAAGCGAAAATGCTTCAGGGCTTTCTTGATGTTCAAAGCTGGTGGTCAGGGGCAGGGTCGAACTGCCGACCTTCCGCTTTTCAGGCGGACGCTCGTACCAACTGAGCTACCTGACCCAGAGCGGTCCTGACGGGACTTGAACCCGCGACCTCCACCTTGACAGGGTGGCGAGCACTCCAAACTGCTCTACAGGACCTTGCTTTTGTTGCGTTTCTTTCTGTTTGCGCTCGCTTAGCTTACCAGCTTTCCGGTGGCCTTTCGACCAGCCGGTTCGCGGTGCGCCAGGCGCTCGCAAGTGCCCCCAACGGGATTCGAACCCGTGCCGCCGCCTTGAAAGGGCGGTGTCCTAGGCCGCTAGACGATGGGGGCTCAGGATTCCCTGTCGCCTTCCGTCGGAGACCTCTGAAGCATAGGGGACGATTGCCCTTGATGCCAAAGCGGCTGACCGGCGGTCGGTGACGCGGTGCCAGTGACCGTTCCCGTTGGAGACGGGGCGTTCGTTGGCTCCGGAGAAATCATACGTTGTGGGTCGGCCTCCACGTGACGCTGGATGTACACCGACTGCTCCCCCAGGCCGCCCAGCGTGATGTCGTCCCAGGCACGCAGGCGGCGTGTCTCCCGGTCGAAGTACAGGACCGAGGCCTGTACGGGCGTGGGCTGGGCGTGTTCGAGCGCCCGCAGGCCGGCGCCGCCGGTCGAGCCCTGGACGAGCATGCGGGTGCCGGACGGCAGCATGGACGTCGACCGGTCATGCGTGTGACCGGCCAGGATCATGGGCGCGGCCCCGCTGAAGCCGCGGCCGACGACGGGGTCGTGGACGGCCACCAGGTCCGCCTTGTCCACCTTGGGCAGGTGCGAGCGGGCGAATTGTTCGAGCGCGTCCGGGTCGGAGTCGACGGCCACCGATTTGTCGGGGGTGAACCGTGGGTCGCCCAGGCCGTAGATGCGCAGGCCGGCGACCTTCTCCACCCTGTCGTCCAGGACCACGGCGTTCTTCTGCCTCTCGACGGCTCGCTGGGTGATCATCGAGTCGTGGTTGCCCCGTACGTACACGTACGGCACCCCGAGGCGGCTGATCTCGTCGACGAACTTGTTCTCCGGTTTGGTCCCGTGGTCGGAGATGTCGCCGGTGTCGATGATCATGTCGACGGCGAACTGGTCCTTGAGCGAGCGGATGACGTTCCAGGCGATGGGGTTGATGTGGATGTCCGAGACGTGCAGGACCCGGATGGAATTGGGGTCGGCGTCGTACAGCGGCAGGGTCGAGACGGTGTCGTACAGCTTCGAGACGTTCGTGACGAGCTTGGTGAGCTGCGACCGGTACGACTCGAACTTCGTCACGATCGACTCCGCGCTGCCCACCAGCGACGGCGCCGCGGCGACCAGACCCGAGTAGCGCGGCTCCACGAGCGAGCTGGGACGGAACGTGAGGGCGGCCAGCGCCCCGGTGGCCGCAAGCCCCACAGAGGCCGCCAGAAGCCCCACCAGAGCCGTCCTGGGGCGCCTGTAGACCATCAGGACGGCGATCAGCGCCCCCGCCCCGGCACAGAGCATGCTGCGGATCGCCAGGGCGCGCACACCGTCCAGGAGGTCGCTCTCGATGAGGCCCGGCAGGCGGTCGGCCAGTTTGGGGTCCTCGATGAGCGCCTTGGCGCGCTCCTGGTCGATGTTCTCCAGGGTGATGCGGAGCCTGAGCGGGGCGTCGTGGGTTCGGAAGGTCAGCGTGCCGAGGGGGCTGGCGTCGACGACCGTCTCGCCGTTCCAGGCGGGTCTGAGCGACATGCCCGTCTCGACGGGGCCGACCTGGGCGTGCACGGTGCCGCTCAGGAAGATGCCCAGCCAGGCGCCGGCGGCGGCCACCACGAGCACCGCCACGGCCCTCGTTGCGCGTGACCGAATGACTGCTTTCGACCTGTCAACGAACTTCATACAGTTTCTTGCATACCTGACTGACAGGGCAGAATGGCATGCGTGATCGAGGTTTCGCGGGAGAAGTTCGAGGAACTCGTGGCCGAGGCTTTGGACACGATCCCCGCCGAGCTCGCCCGCGTCATGAGCAACGTCGTCGTCACGGTCGTCGATGATCCGCCAGAGCCCCACCTGCTCGGCCTGTACACCGGTGTCCCCCTCACGGAGCGCGGCGACTGGTACTCAGGTGTCCTGCCCGACCGGATCGAGATCTACCGCAATCCCATATGTCAGATATGCAAGACAGAAGAGGAAGTCGTTAACGAGGTGCGCATCACCGTTGTCCATGAGGTGGGACACCATTTCGGGATCAGTGATGACAGACTTCACGAACTGGGCTGGTGACCCTTTGCAGCTCGTTGACTTCTTTGGGTTGCGCCTTGCCTCATGATCGGGCACCTTAGGTCACATAGCGAACACGGTGAGTCAGGCGCAGCGGAGTCCAATGGGGGCCATGCAGGCAGGTAGGCCGCCGGGACGGCATCGCCGTGCCGAGACAGACCAGGCCACCTACGGCGAGGTCATCGCCATCCGGGAGTTCCGGGCACTCTGGTACGGCCAGGGCCTCTCCCTCCTTGGTGACCAGCTCGCCCAGGTGGCGCTCGCCGTCCTCGTCTACTCCCGCACCGGGTCGCCCCTGGCCACCGCGGCCGTCTACGCGCTGACGTACCTTCCGTCGATCGTCGGCGGGCCGCTGCTGGCGGGGCTGGCCGACCGGTTCGCGCGCCGGGGCGTCATGATGACCTGCGACGTCGTCCGGGCGGTGCTGGTCGGCGTGATGGCGCTGCCGGTGATGCCGTTCTGGGCGTTGTGCGTGCTGGTGTTCTTCGTGGTGCTGCTCAGCGCCCCGTTCTCGGCGGCGCGCGCGGCGCTGCTGCCCGAGGTGCTCGAAGGCGACCGGTACGTCGTCGGCTCGGCGTTGCAGAACATGACGAACCAGGCCGTACAGATGCTGGGTTTCGCTGCGGGCGGAGCGATGATCGCCACCTTGGGCCCCTACCGGGCGCTCGCGCTCGACGCGGCCACGTTCCTCGCCTCGGCCCTGATCCTGGTCTCCGGGGTACGGCCGCGGCCGGCCGCCCGCCAGGACGGCGCGAAGCCGTCCATGTGGGCGATGACCAGGGCGGGAGCCCAGCTCGTCTTCGGCTCGCGCAGGCTGCGAACACTTGTCCTGTTCGCCTGGTTGTGCGGCTTCTACATCCTTCCTGAGGGCATCGCCGTGCCCTATGCCGCCGAACTCGCCACGGGGTCGTTGCCGGTGCCCGTGATCACCGGTCTGCTGATGGCCGCGATGCCCACGGGCACGGTGGTGGGCGCGTTCCTGTTCAGCAGGTTCGTGACCCCGGCGCGGCGGCTGCGGCTGATGGGGTGGATGGCCATGCTGAGCTGCGCGCCCCTGGCCGTGACGGCGCTCCGGCCGCCGCTCGCGGTGGTGCTGGCGGCGTGGGTTCTGTCGGGGATCGGTGGGGCGTACCAGCTCGCGGCGAACGCGGCCTTCGTCCAGAACGTGCCGCCGGAGCGGCGCGGCCAGGCGTTCGGGCTGGTGCAGTCGGGGCTGATGGCCGTGCAGGGGATCGGGATCCTGGTCGGCGGGTTCGCGGCGGAGAGACTCGGTCCTGAGCTGGTGGTCGCGCTCTCCGGCATCACCGGAGTGATCGCGGCGGCCGTGCTCGCCCTGATGTGGACCGAGTCCCGGGACGACCGTGATGCCCAGGAGCTGCCCGCCCAGGCGCCGGCCTGATCACTGCTGCGGCTTGTGCTCGCCGGTCCAGTCGGTGGCGTTCCGCTGCTGCTGCTGCTTGCTGATCAGGTCCTGGACGATCGAGGTGTCCCGCTCCTCGTCCGGCAGCAGGAGCCAGCCGATCGCGTACAGGCCGACGCCGACCCCGCCGAACAGGGTGGCGATGGCGAGGCCGACCCTGATCAGGTTCGCGTCGATGCCGACGTACTCACCGATGCCCGAGCAGACGCCCGCGATCATCCGGCCCTTGTTGGTGCGACGGAGCTTCTTGACGTTGTGCTCGCTGTATTCGTTCATGTCTCAAGACTGCCCCTGGGGCCGGTGTTAGCACATCAGGATTGTCCCTGGTAGAACCCTGGTAACCCCTTACGCGAGGAGAGGACCCGCCATGGACGATCTGCTGCGCCTCGACGACCGCCTCAACGGCGACCAGCGGCTGATCCGCGACACGGTCAGGTCCTTCGTCTCCGACCGCGTCCTTCCGCACGTGGGCGACTGGTTCGAGGAGGCCGTCTTCCCGGCGCGCGAGCTCGCGCCGGAGCTCGGCTCGCTCGGGCTGCTGGGCATGCACCTGGAGGGGTACGGGTGCGCCGGCACCGACGCGACCTCTTACGGCGTGGCCTGCCGCGAGCTGGAGGCGGGCGACTCGGGCCTGCGCTCGTTCGTGTCGGTGCAGGGCTCGCTGGCGATGTTCCCCATCTGGCGGTACGGCTCCGACGAGCAGAAGGAGGAATGGCTCCCGCGCATGGCGGCCGGCACGGCGATCGGCTGCTTCGGCCTGACCGAGCCGGACCACGGGTCCGACCCCGCCAACATGCGCACGTACGCCAAGCGGGACGGCTCCGACTGGGTGCTCAACGGCTCCAAGATGTGGATCACCAACGGCTCGATCGCGGACGTCGCCGTCGTGTGGGCGCAGACGGACGAGGGCGTCCGCGGCTTCGTCGTCCCCACCTCCACGCCGGGCTTCTCCGCCCCTGAGATCCACAAGAAGCTGTCCCTGAGGGCCTCGGTCACCTCGTCCCTGTACTTCGACGACGTCCGCCTGCCCGCCTCCGCCGTGCTGCCCGGCGTCACCGGCCTCAAGGGGCCGCTGTCGTGCCTGTCCGAGGCCCGCTTCGGCATCCTTTGGGGGGTCGTCGGGGCCGCCCGCGCCTGCCTGGAGTCGGCGGTCGACTACGCGAAGACCCGCGTCCAGTTCGACAAGCCGATCGGCGCGTTCCAGCTCACCCAGGAGAAACTGGCCTGGATGTACGTCGGCGCCGCCCAGGCCCAGCTCACGGCCCTGCACTTGGGCGCACTGAAGGACGAGGGACGCCTGGAGCCCCGGCAGATCAGCTTCGGCAAGCTGGCCAACGTACGGGCCGCCCTGGACATCGCCCGGCAGGCCCGTTCCATCCTGGGGGGAAACGGGATCACCCTGGAGTACCCTGTGATCAGGCACATGAACAATCTGGAATCTGTGCTGACGTACGAGGGTACCCAGGAGATTCACACACTGGTGCTGGGGGAGGCTCTGACGGGGCTGCCCGCTTACCGGTGATGGATGCGTCGCGGGCGGGGCGGTAATCTCTGTACCCTTGCTCGTGCGAGGGGCGTTAGCTCAATTGGCAGAGCTGCGGACTTTTAATCCGTAGGTTCCGGGTTCGAGCCCCGGGCGCCCTACCACTCCATACCCATCCCGACCTGCGCTTTCTCGGTTCGCACCCCTCTCCTGAGAGGCGAGAATGCCGGAGTTCGTGCTCGTCCAGTGCTCTTCGGCACGCGTCCGGCACATCGACGACCGGACAGCGGGGGCAGGAATGGCGCGCTGCCCGCTTGGCAGACCAAGTTAGGCGTGCGAGAAAATCAAGGGAACACCAAGCCAGGAGACCGGCCACATGCCTCGGGTGCCGACTTCGCCTGAAAGGCGCTTAAGGATTGATCAAGTCGCTCACCAATCGACGTAGAAGCTGCTCCTGCCTGGCCTGTGACAGGTGCGCGCTGCTCGTCTGGGGGCGGGGCGTGGAGTACGAAGGGCTTCTCACCGGACGAGGCGAGGCGGAGTGGAAGCTGCTCCCCGCACACATGCGCGGCGACTTCGACGACGCCCTGATGCTCTACGCCGGAGGCAACAACCGGACCGTGTTCATCAAGGGCGACCAGGCGATGGACTTCCACTGGATCGACGGCCCCACGAAGATCGGCACGTGGGCGCAGGTCCTGCCGGGGCTCGGCGCCCTACCCGCCGCCTACCGGACTCCCCGGCTGCCCGCCGCCGGACGTTTCTCCGGGACGGCCGACGGCGAGCGGATCGATCTGCGCATCGACCTGACGGGCGCGCTGCCGGTGATCTCCGGGGACACGTTCGACGTGGCCGACGACGCCTACGTCAACTCCTTCGTCCTGCAGGGCAACCAGGCCGTCACGCTGCCCGCCACCGTCTCCGGCACCGCGACCTTCGCCAACCCCACCCAGATGCCCAAGATCTCGGTACAGGTGGACAAGCTCGCTCCCGGCGGCACCGCCGTCCTGACCCGCAGCACGGCCGACGAGACCGGTTCCACCACCACCTACACCTGCACGTACGTCTCCCGGTTCCTGCGCACCATCGACTGGGAGGTCGACGCCATGGCCGGCACCAAACCGGCCGCCCGCGCGAGTTCTTCCTGCTTGGTCTTGGAGGTGGGCATCCGCCAGGAATCGACCCGCAGCTGATAGCGGTCGGCCCAACCGGGCACCTCCAGCACCTGTTGCACCCAGCCGGGCGCGGCCACCGCAAGCGCCTCCACTGCGGCCCGCACACATTCCCCGGCCAGCTCTACCCGGTTGACGTCCCGCACCGCAGAGATCACATCAGTGGAATCGGTACGCTGCCGGCCACCCGCCCCCAGCAGGCCTCGCTCCTGCAACGCCGCCAACAGCAGATCCAGCGGCGTCTCCTCCAAATCATGAGCGATCACCCGGGAACGGAACTCACTCAGCACACTGGCGTCAAACCCTGGGTCATCCAAGCTGAGGCCGAGCGCATACTTCCAGGTCAGATCAGTGGCGACCGCCTCGGCGGCCTGCCGGTCGGTAAGGTTGCCCACCCGCTGCAACACCGTGATCAACGCCCGGTGACCAGCCCGGCCTGCCCTCCTTGCCGAAGGCTCCTGCGAACGCCTCATCGGCGAACACCTCGCCTAATTCATCACGCACCCGAACCGGCAACGGCACCTGCCTCTTGCCCCGGTAGATCGTCCGGATCGCCGCCACGACCTCCGGCGTCGGCTCCGGCCAGGCCTGGGCTGCATCGACACGGCTCCCTCTATCCATCCCGCAGCCAGGGCGGAGGCAACGGCTGCTCCCACGAATGTGATCAAGGACAGAAGCCATCAGATCACGAACCAGCCGACACCGCGCGAGTTAACCAGCAGGGTCCTTCAGGGTCACATGGGCTCCTGTGGTGAAGTCGCGGGGTACGCGAAGTGTGTCTCTGACGGCCGCCGGATTCCCCGATGATCTCCGAGGCCGCACTGCCGATCGTCGGCGAGTGACAGCGATTCGGTCTCCTCCCGGAGGGTGAGCCTGCGGCCTGAGGGAGGACTCGTTCCGTGCCGTAGGAGGACGGCACCGCGGCCTGCAACGATCGGCCTACTTTGGGCTGGGGACGCCATCGGGAGGAGGATGCCTTCTCCGTCGGGCCGCCGTGGCCGATGGCGTTCAGGGCAAACGGACAGGAAGACGAGGCGACGCCGGAGGTCAGGCAGCGGGGCAGGAGGTTCCCTTGGCGGGGACCTTGCCGGTCACCATGTAGTCCTCGACGACGCCGATGACGCAGGGGCCACCGGCCGGGTAGGCAGCGTGCAGATCGCCTCCATAGGTGACCAGCACGCCGTTGGTGAGCTGCCTGGTCAGGCTCGCCGCCTCCTTGGTCGGCGCGGCCGTGTCCTTCTCCGAGCTGATCACCACGATCGGGGCCAGACCGGTGTGCCTGACCGTGCGGCCTTCCGGGTCGACGGGCACCGGCCACTGCGCGCAGGTGGGGATCAGGAAGGCGGTCGTCGGGCTGAGCTGGCCGAAGATCGGGGAGATGCGGGTCAACTCGGCCTCGATCCGGGGCAGGTCCCGTACGGCGGGCCGTTCGCGGTCACGGCAGTAGACCGCGCTGTTGTACGGAGCCGAGCCGAAGACCCCGAGGGACGGGTAGGCGCCGTCCTGGCGTCCGGTGATCGCGTCGGCCAGCTTCAGCAGCGGATCGCCATCACCCTTGATCGCCTGGGCGAGTCTGGCCTCCAGCTCCCGCCAGAGCGGCTCTCCGCCGCCCGCGGCCTGCAGAGCGGTGATCGCCAGACTGGCGCCGAGAGGACGGTCGCCAACCTTGAGCGGCTTGCTCTTGAGTCGCTCGACCAGTCCCTCGATGGCGCCGTTGACCACCTTGGTGTCCTTGCCAAGGTCACAGCCCTTCTTCACGCACCAGGCCAGGAACCTCTCGTAGGCGAGCTGGGAGGTGCGGGTGAGCTGCTTCACCACCTCGACCAGTGACTGCCGGGGGTTCAGCCCAGCGTCCAGAACCATCCGACCGACCCGCTGGGGATGCAACGTGGCGTAGACGCCGCCGAGGACGCTGCCGAGGGACATGCCGTAGTAGTCGAGCCTGTCCTCGCCCAGCGCCGCGCGCAGCCGGTCCATGTCCCTGGCCGTGTCGCCCATGCCCGCGTGCGGCAGTATCCCGCCGCTCCCCTTCTCACAGGCGCGGACGAAGTCGGCGGTCGCCTGCAGGAACGCCTTGCGGTCGTCCGGGTTCCTGACGCCCGGGTTGACGGCGAACAAGCGGTCGGCCACGGCACCCGAGCCGCAGACCAGCGGGGAGGTGCCGCCCGAGCCACGTGGGTCGAAGCTCACCAGATCGTAGTGTTCGCGCAGGGCCGCGTACTTCTGGTGGCTCGCCGCCAGGTTGATGACACCGTTGCCGCCACCGCCGAAGTTCATCACCAGCGAGCCGATCCGGGTGCCGGTGGCCTTCGCCCTGATCACCGCGACGTCGATGGTCCTGGCTCTCGGGTCGCCGTAGTCGCGCGGTACGGTCAACTTGCCGCAGTCCAGGCCCGCGGGGGACACGGGCAGTCCGGCACACGCCTCCCAGGAGATCGCGGGTGCTACGGCGGCTGTACCGGCGGTCGTGCCCGCGACGGCGGCGGTGGGCGCGATGGCATACGCGGGGGTGAAGGCGGAGCTCGCGACCAGAGCCATGGCGAGGGCCGCTCCGGTGAGCGCGCTAGGCAGGGATCGATGTAGGGATCTTCGCGTCATGCGGTCAACTATGGGCACCGCTCACGTGGCATGCCTCCTGCTGAGGAGGGAGCCCGCTTCTCCGCCGATTGGCCGCCGCTCCTCCTTCAACAGGTCGCCAGGTCAGCTGGCCCAAGCGGAATGCAGGTCGAGTTGGCGTACTCGGATCCGGTTCGGCATCGACGCGGCAGGGGCGGCCCTGATCCCGGAAGCCGCTCGGGTTGCAGCCGTCGCGGTCGGCGTCGGCCCCATGGCTGAGAGGGCTGCGCTGTAACTCTCACGTCGCTCGTCGGCTTTCGGCAGCGATGGCTGGTCCGCCGCGCAGTACGGCGGGAATGACCTGTTTTAATCTCGGGTCTAGGTGCCGCGCCATGTGGGGGTGTTCTCGCCGGTGAGTCGGCGGGTACGCATGCAACTCGGTGCGCTTAATGACCTCCACGGTGACTCGGGCGACCGCGTGTACCACCGTGCGAGCGGCTGACCGTCGTAGCCGGAGTCGGCCCAGATCAGCTTCAGTCGGGCTGCTGGAGAACCACCGATCGCCGCTGGCTCTCCGGAGGAAGAGGGGTCTTACCGCTACGGCAGTGACTCCCCCACCTCATAGAACTACTGTCTGCATGTAGTCAGTTGCAGACAGTTATGGTTCTGGAGGGTCATGCGTCTCCCCTTGCGGCACACGGTACTCGCACTGGCACTACTGGCCCCTCTCGTCGGCGCCGGGCCCGCCCAGGCGCAAGCGACCCGCCATGCCGTACCCCCGCCCCTGCTGCGAGCGGCCGTCGCCGATCTGACCGTCGCCACCGAGAACCGGGAAGGCTACAAGCGCACCAGCTTCAAGCACTGGGTCGACGCCGACGGCGATTCGTGCAACGCCCGCCAGGAGGTCCTCATCGCCGAGGCCATCGACGCCCCCGAAGTCGGCCCGAGGTGCGCCCTTGCCGGCGGCGTCTGGTACTCCTACTACGACGATCAAATCGTGACAGACGCAGGCAAACTGGACGTTGATCATCTAGTTCCGCTGGCCGAAGCCTGGGATTCGGGCGCCTCGACATGGGACGCGGCCCAGCGCGAGGCCTACGCCAACTACCTCGACGCCCCCGAGCACCTGGTCGCCGTCACCGCCCGCTCCAACCGCCAGAAGGCCGACAAGGACCCCGCCGACTGGCTGCCGATCGAGGCCGTCCGCTGCCGCTACATCGCCGAGTGGACCGCGGTCAAACGCCAGTGGAGCCTGACCGTCGACGAGCGGGAGAAGCAGGAGCTGACCTCCATCGCCGCCCAGTGCCCGAACGCGCCCCTGCCCACACCACCTGCCCACTGACCTCCCGCCGACTTCCGCTGCCTCACCACTGTCTGCCCGCCCTCTCCGGCCGCTGCTCACACACCTGCCCGCCCGGGGCCGGCCGCCAGCTCCGTCCCTCGGAAGGCGCTGAACGCTTTCCCTCATGACCTGAGGAGGTCACCCAGCATGAACATCGCCCGCCGTACTCTGGCCACCATCGCGCCCTTGACCGGCGCCCTGGCCCTCGCCCTGGCCGCCGGTATCGCACAGCCAGCCGCTGCGAACGCTCAACCAGCCGCAGCCGACTTCGCATGCCCGCTTGTGGCGGGCATCTGCGCCTACGACGTGGACGACAACCTCAGGGTGCTCTACGACGATGAAGCGGACATCATCCCGCCCATCGTCCGGGCGGCCAACTTCAGCGGCGACTCCTGGTGCTTCTACAACTGGTTCGGTTACGGCGGTGCCCGCCAAGAGCTGGCCCCGGGACAGGTCGCCGACGACTTCGGCTTCGTCGTCCGCGCCGCACGACGCGGGTCATGTGACTGACCATGTGACTGACTGACACGGCGGCCGAAGGCCCTCCGGCTCGCCTCGCGCGGCGTCGCGCGTTCTGGAGGGCCTGGACGCTGCCCGCGCCGCCGACGGTCTGCGAGCTGTTCCGGCTGTGCCGCGACCTCATCGACATCCACAACGTCCGCGACCGGTGCACCGCGGACGGCGTCGCCCTGCGCGTCCTGTCGGGGCCGCTCCCGAACTTCCAATCCTCGCCACGAACGACCCCACCACGGCGCTCCTCATCAACGTCATCACCGCGGTCGGACAGTTTCAGCGCGACCTGCAGAACGAGCTCACCGACGAGGGCATCGCCGCGCCGCCGAGGGCCAAGGCCGCTACCGAGGCCGGCCACCCGCGCTCAACGGCGCCCGCCGCGCCGCCGTCCGGACCGCTCTGGCTGACTTGCTGCCCGACCAGCCGACCTGACCGGGGCTCGTCACCGAACGGGGCACCGTGATCCTCAGCCGGGATAGGTGGGTGCGCCGTGCGTGACGGGCGACGGATCGCCTCCCGACGTCGGAAACCGTGCGATTCTGTGGCGGCCCGGATGATCTCTGGGGCGGCGCTGCATCGCGCCTGAATCCGCGGTGCGCCGTGGGGCATGGCCGAAGCGATCCCGTCTTGTTGCATGTGCTTGAGATGGCGCAGTGAAACCTCTTGTCACCTGCTGTTTTCACAGGTAGTTATTTATCAACTACTTAAAGTGAGGATAGCTAGTTGAACCCCACACCGCGTCTCCGACGCCACCTCGCCTCCCGGGTCAAGGTCATGGCGACGGCGACCCTCACCGGAGCACTCATGCTCCCCCTGCTCGCTGCCACCTCCGCCATCTCACCGGCACAGGCCGATGCCCGCACCGCCGCCGGCGCCACCGCATCGCGCAGAGTCGTCCATCAGGCCGCCGGCCCCTGTGTCCGGCACGGCCAGGCCAACTATCCCGTCGAGTACTACTGGAAGAACATCGCCGGCTGGCGGCTCGGCAACGGGAACATCTCCGTCACCACCTCGCCCAGTCTGTGGGGCGGCCAGATCGCGCCGGGCAGCACGTTCACCCTCACCTTGCGGCACCAGACGGCGAGGTGGCCGCTGGTGGTCAGCTCCTACACCACCACCTGGGACGTGTCGTCCCTGCTGGCCAACGCCACCGTCGTCGGGCCGGTGCAGAACGGCTCCCTCGGCGGCAACACCCTCACCGTCCGGTCGCCGGGCGGCAAGACCGACCCCGGGCCGACGGTCATCACCTTCCGCGTCAATCCCGGCACCGTCGGGCGCAGCATGACCATCCGGCCGAGCGGCATCAGCAGCGTCATCGCGCTCCCCGGCCAGCTCGGCAACAACACCGCCGCGCCGCCCATCCAGATCGTCAGCGGCAACTCCATCTCGCCCACCAACGCCGCCGACGACACCGCCTCCACCACCGACAACACGCCCGTCACCGTGCCCGTCCTGGCCAACGACACCGGGACATCACCGACGATCAGCGCCGTCACCCAGCCCGCCTACGGCAAGGTGACGATCTCGGGTGGCAGGCTGATCTACACGCCGGACAAGGACCGCGCGGGCACCGACACCTTCACCTACACCATCGAGACCGCCTGCGGCACCAGCACCGCGACAGTCACCGTCACCGTCGAGTGCACCCGCCAGCCCATCAACCTGGTCAACGGCAGCTTCGAGACACCCGCCGTCGCCCGCATCGACTGGGACATCCCCGACGCCTCCACCAACCCCGCCGTCGGCTGGCACACCACCGCCTCCGACCGCAAGCTGGAGTTCTGGAACAGCGCCAGCGGCGTCCCGGCCGCCGACGGCCAGCAGTTCGCCGAACTGAACGCCACCCAGGTCTCCACGCTCTACCAGGACGTCCCCACCGTCCCCGGCACCGTGATGACCTGGTCGCTCTACCACCGCGGCCGCCTGGGCACCGACGTGATGCAGGTGCTCATCGGCGCCCCGGGCGCCCCCACCCCCCAGAACCCGGACGGAGCTTCCTCTCCCGACATCTCCGACGGCAACACCGCCTGGGGCCACCACACCGGCACCTACGTCGTCCCCGCCGGGCAGACCGTCACCCGCTTCGCCTTCGAGTCGGTATCGGCGGCAGGCGGAAGGCCGACATTCGGCAACTTCCTCGACGGCGTGGTCTTCCAGACCCCGTCCTGCCTGCCCATGACCAGCAACGCCGCATCCAGGAACGCTGCCAGGAACACTGCCAGAGCGCACCGTCGGTAAGGCGTTGGTGCGCACTCATCACTGATCAGCGGCTCCTTGCAGTCGAACGCCGACGGTAGTGGAAGGGGAACCGTGAACAGAAGGGGTGCGCCGCATGCCGCCGCCCCCTCTGTCTTCCCTTCCTGGACCGGTCGGCGGCGACCGGCCGAGAAACGCTGTGCTGGCCTGAGGAGGATCCATGGCTTGCGGCCATCCGGCTCGAACTCTGCGGCTCGTTCATCGCCGCGACCAGCGTCAATTACGTTAAGTGGACGATCGAGAACGGAAAGCATTCGGAGTCGGAAGGCCCTGACCGCCCCGACCTCTGCCGAGTAGGAGAAGCCGGGCGCTGACCGCCAGGCCGTCAAGCCTTCTGCTGAGCACAACCGGATCACTTCTCGCCGCAGACACCCGCTCACGACCCGACGACCGCGCTCCTGGCTCGCTTACCCGACCTCGACTCCGCCCGCCTACCACGCAAGGCCATTCGCTCGTGCACGCCGACAAGTCATCCCAAGCCGCCCGTCTGTGGTCCGCCCTGCGCTCTCGCACCCGTAGCAGCCCACTGCGCAGGCCCCAGACGGCGCACACGAACGCCGGCGACGCCGACCAGTTCGCCGCCACCTCGACGGAAGGACACCTCATGGCCGTACCCCAAAACCCCGCCCCCGGCGGATGCGGACCACGCATCTCCCTGATCAACGGCAGCTTCGAAGCACCCGTCGTCAGCAACTACGAGATACGGCCCGACGCCTCCCACAACGACCCCCGCGCGGTGCCCGGCTGGCGCACCACCGCCTCCGACGGCCGGATCGAACTCTGGCGCACAGGCTTCCAGAACGTGCCCGCCGACGACGGCCAGCAGTTCGCCGAGCTCAACGCCAACATGGTCTCCACCCTGTACCAGGATGTGCCCACCACACCCGGCACCAAGCTGTACTGGAAACTCTCACACCGCGGCCGCCAGGGCGCCGACACCATGGCACTGCAGATCGGCCCCCCGAACGCCCCGGTGGAACAGGCCCGGATGACCGACGGCAACACCGCCTGGGGCCACTACACCGGCGAATACGTCGTCCCGCCCGGCCAGAGCACCACCCGGTTCGCCTTCAAGTCCATCTCCGCCGCCGGCGGCAACCCGGCGATCGGCAACTTCCTGGACGGCATCGTCTTCGGCACCGCACCCTGCGTCGTGCTCACCAAGGCCGCCATCCCCGAGGGCGAGGTCGAGGTCGGCGACGTCATCACCTACCGGGTCAACGCCAGGAACGAAGGCGGCGCCCCGGCCGACAACCTCGTCCTGACCGACGACATCCCGGCCGGCACCAGCTACGTCCCCGGCTCCCTGCGCGTCATCGACGGCCCCGGCAGCGGCGGCAAGAGCGACGCGGCCGGCGACGACCAGGCCTACGTCGACGCCGGAGCCGGGCGTGTCGTCTTCCACCTGGGCCAGGGCGCCACCGCCCAGCAGGGCGGCAGCCTGCCCTCGACCGCGGACGCGCCCAACGGAACCACGGTGGAGTTCCGTGTCCGCGTCGAACGCGCCGGAGCCGGCCGCCAGATCGAGAACCAGGCCCGCGCCACCTACGACAACACCCTCGGCAACGCGCCCGACCACCTCACCTCCACCTCCAACGCCACCACCACGCCGGTGAAGCGGGTCGTCGAGCTCGCCGTCGTCAAGGCCGCCGACCGTACCGAGGCCGCCGTCGGCGAGGCGGTCACCTACCACGTGGCCGTCACCAACAAGGGGCCCAACGACGCCACCGGCGTCACGGTCGTCGACCAGCTCCCCGAAGGGCTGGCCTTCATCTCCGCCACTGCCACCGCCGGCAGCTACGACCCGGCCACCGGCCTGTGGGACGTCGGCGCGATGGACGTCGGCACCACCCACACCCTCACCCTGCTGGCCAAGGCCACCCAGCCCGGCCCGCTGACCAACACCGCCACCGCCACCGCCAACGAGACCGACGGCCCCGTCACCGACGAAGTCGTCGTCTGCGCCCGCCCACCGGCCCCCTGCCCGCCCCACGGCGGGTGCGGTTGCGGGGGAGGCTGCGGCGGCTGCTGAGCCGTTGGCGCCAGGCTGACTGTCGATGTGCCTCGTCCGCCAGGACGAGGCACATCGAGGCTTTCAGAACCACGTTCTCAGCATCAGTGCGCGAGCTCAACACGGGGTACGCGTCGGTGGAGAAGCGATGGCGGCAGCCGCGGAGGGCCGGCAGGAGTGGCGGCCGCCTGGCCACGGTCACCGATGACGCGCTGGCCGTGGCGCGGGCCCGGCGCGGGCGCGGCCAGTCGGTCACCCAGATCGCCCGCGAGCTCGGCGGGGATCGCTCGACGCTGTACGGCTGTCTCCTCCCGAACGTGTCCACGCGGAAGGCATACCGACAGGCTGGAGTTGGCCCGGTTTGGTGGACAGCTGATCTCTGGGGAACCCTGGTTTGTCAATCCCCTGAAAACGTGGAGACGGTTCTATGCCACAGCGGTCCTCAGCAGGGCCGATGAGGCTTGTCTCTTCTCGATCATGTGACGTTCGAATGTGATGGGCGGCAGCCCGTCGTTGGCGCTGTGCCGCCGGGTGGTGTTGTAGAAGTCGGCGATCCAGGTGGCGATCTTCAAGCGCGCTTCGGCCCGGGTGCGGAACCGGTGGCGGTGCACGTACTCGACCTTGAGGGTGCTGTTGAAGACCTCGGCGGCAGCGTTGTCCAGCGCGCAGCCCACGCGGCCCATGGACTGGACCACGCCCAGGCGCCGGCATAGCTCCTGGTAGCGGGCCGCAGTGTATTCCGAGCCGCGATCCGAGTGGAAGATCACGCCGTCGATGTCGCCGCCGCGGGTGGCCACCGCCATCTGCAGCGAGGCGCTGGTCAGCACGGCGTCGTGGTGCTCGGACATGGCGTAGCCGAGTAGCCGGCGGGAGAACAGGTCCTCGACCGTGGCCAGGTAGAGCTTGCCCTCGTCGGTGTCGATCTGCGTCACGTCGCCGCACCACAGCACGTCCGGAGCGACCGCAGTGAACCTCCGGCGGACCAGGTCCGGGGCGGCGGGCCGCTTGCCTTGCCGGGTCAGCGAGCGCGGCTTGCGGCGCACGCGAGCGACCAGGCCGAGCTCTGCCATCCGCGCCGCGACCGTGTTCTCCGACACCCGCCAGCCCGCCTCGTGCAGGTCACGGGTGACCCGCGGCGAGCCGTGGGTGCCGCCGGACGCCTCGAACGAGCGGGTGATCTCCACATCCACATCGGCCCGCCGACGTTGGCGGGTGGTCAGCTTGTCCTGGTCGATGCGGTTCTTCCACTTGTAGTACCAGGACTGCGACACACCTAATGCCCGGCAGGAGGTGACGTGGTCGATGCCGTGCTCGGTCTTCTGGGAGCTGATGAAGGCCGCCACGCCTATCGGCCCATCGCCTCTTTGACCCACAAGACCACCGAGCGCTTGAGCACGTCACGCTCGTCTTCCAACTCGGCGCGTTCCTTCTCCCACGCCGCCTTCTCACGGGCGTGCTGCTTGGCCAGCTCGGCCTTCTCCCGCCGCAGCCGGGCCAGCTCTTCCTGCTCGGTCTCCTCCAGCGTTCCGCTCCCATCGCCGTCGCCGTTGTAGTGCTCGGCGAGCCGATCCATCTGCACCCAATTGTGCAGCGTGTACGGACTGATCCCCAGATCCCGCGCCACCTGCGCGACGGGTTTGCCGGTCTCCTTCACGATACGCACCGCACCTGCCCGGAACTCCGGATCAAAGCGCCGCCGCGTGACCCCTGCCACGACCAAACCTCTCCCGGTTCGGTCTCCACGCTATGAGGGGAAGGCCACGGCCTGGCTCCCCCTCCAGCAGCCCCGGCCGCCCACCATCTATACCACCAGCGGAGCAGGCCAGGGGGCTGGATCGCGCATGGCCACCGCCCGCGCCGGCTACCCAGAGGATGATGGTCGTCATGGAAGAGCAGAGCGACCCCAGCGAGCGCTTCACCGTCTCCATCGGCCTGCACGAGAACTTCATCGTCGCGCGCGCCGCCGGCGAGCTCGACTATGCCTCCGCCGGACTGCTGAACCAGCAGGTCAAAGACGCCTGGGCGACGGCGCAGTCCGGCGGACTTGTCGTGGATCTGGACGGGCTGACGTTCTGCGACTCGATGGGCATCGGCGTGCTGGTGCTGCTGCTGCGCCAGAGCCGCGAGCAGCAGAGCACCCTGGTGTTGTCGGCCATCCCGCCACATCTGGAGCGCATCTTGACCATCACCGGCCTGCGCACCGCCTTCCAGGTCGAGGCATCGGTGGAGGAGGCCATCCAGACGGTTCAGGCACCGCCGAAGCCTCCGCAAGCAACGGACTCCGATGATTGATCCCCGGGACGCCGATCCCCTCGGGTTAGCCGCTCACCGAGCCAAGGAGTATCCGATCCCCGCTTGGCGACCGCCAGAGCTGGCAATGATCCGGGATCTTGAGTGCCCTCGATCGTGGCGATGGCGAAGGCTAGATGAGATGGATTCTCCCCCACCCACTGCAGCACCGGGCCGGCGCATTGTGGACAGCGCGGGCGACAGGTTCATCGCCATCCGAGAGGTATCTCAGGAGGGCTGGGACCATCCCCACGGGATAGCCGGGCCGTACACGCTGCCAGAACGCCCACATGGCCGCACCCCTGCTAGTCAAGCAGAAACTATGTCGCTGCCCCGAAGTCTGGACTCCGGCAGACGCGCATGCATTTAGCGCGTACGCTGTCCCCTCACCCGAAACTGTGCCACCGGATCACGGACGGGAAGTCAAATTCCAGGATTGCGAGCCCGGCGGCCAGGGCAAGGTGAACGAGACGCGAAACCCCGGCCGTCTCCCCTTCTCCGTCGCAGTGCTAGCTGCGGCCTTGGGGCGACGATCCGGGGTCTGCGTCTTACTTGTGCATCTGCCTGGACTGGCAGTTACTTGATGAAGTAGGCCCAGGCTGCGGCGCCAACCGCGATCAAGATGCACAGGCGGATGGTCCGGGGCGTGCTGTCCACGACGACCTGGACCATCCGCACCACCTCTCCTATCCAGGAGGAGGATTCGGAGCAGCTTCGAACTTCCGCTGGCAAAGTCGGTTCCTGTCGGTCATCTGCTGGAGAGCTGCTGGCCTCCATCGGCATCCCTTGCCTCTCATCATTTGATCGTGCATTCCCCTTGTAAAATGACGAAAGGCCCGCACGGAAACGCCAGACCTATCGTTCATCTGGTCGCTACCGTTGCGAGCCATCCGTCACACCTCCGGCCGTGACACATCCTGACGCTCCCTATGGCGCAGCCTTTCCAGGCGTACGCCATCGTCTCCGGAGCGCCCAATCCCACCATCCGGAGCTTTGTCGGATCACACTCAACAGCGCTCGGTCGAGATCTGCAACCGATTCCGCACACTCCGCCACATGACTACTCTCAGTCATGAACAGTTACAATGAGCGAAGGCGATGCGTCTGCGGCACGATTAGGGATATTTACGACATCTATGGAGATCCGAGCGCAGTCTGGCTTACATCTGCAAGATCGAGATCCCATAGATATACGCATTTCCTGCTAAGCACACATGGACGGCTGGCACCGACGCGGAAGATTGGATGACCGGGCCAGAACATTTCAGACCCTGGGCAGGTGATCGAGCCGCGCGCTCGTCCGCCCTCGACTCCGGCGCCTCGGGGAGCTCGACGGCGCCGACTGCCCGCGGTCAACGCCACGACCGATCCCACCGGGCTCTTGATGCAAAGATCGACTATTGGGCTGACTGCCTGTACTAGGGCAATCCATCGATGACAACCGGCCGGCCTTCGAGCACGGCCACGAACTTAAGCATCGATCGCCTTGACCTGTTTATGCAACTTGGTGAAACTTCGTCACAGTCAGGCCGAAGAGCGAAGGGGGCTTCGGCAAGCGCCGAAGCCCCCTTCGTCTGCGCCTGGCGTACTAGAAGTCGAACTCACCGTTCTTCGCACCATCGATGAACGCGGCCCATACTTCGGATCGGACAACGAAAGGGGCCTGGTCAGGCGCTTCGGTGTCACGGATACCGACCCGACCACCGGACAGTGGTGCGACTTCGATGCAATCTCCGCCATTGCCGGTCGAGCGTGTCGCCTTACGCCAGGCCGCCGTCTCCAGCTCGGCCGTCAGGTCCATTTCTCCACCATCTTCCTGATGAACTCGACCGACGCCCTCTGGGGGAGAGCATCCGCCCGGATGGCGTCCAATTTCACGGTAACCACCTCAACCACCTCGGCATGGCTCGTGACGAGCGGTTCCGCGGCAGTCTCCAGATACACCGTGCGACGGGTGCCATTGGGAGCCTTCGCGATGACCATACCTCCGCTCAAGCCCGGGTTGGCACCCAGCGGGCAGATCTGCACGGTGATGTGTGGGACGTGCGTGGCCTCCAGCAGCCGTTCCAGTTGCTCGCGCATGACGCTGGTCCCGCCGATGGGCCGACTGAGTACCCCTTCGTCCAGCACCACCAGGTAGCGGGGCGGATTGGTGCGCGTGAGGATCTTCTGTCTGGCCAGGCGGGTCGCCACGAGGGCATCGATGCGTTCGGCGTTGTAGCCGTTCTCGCTTTCCAGTAGGGCGCGGGCGTAGTCGGCTGTCTGCAGCAGCCCGGGGACCACCAGGGGCTGCCAGGTGCGCAGGGACTGGGCTTGTTCCTCTTCCTGCAGCCAGGGGGCGAACCAGGTTGGGGCGGTGTCGCGGTGGTGCGACAGGGAAGCCCACAGGTCACGCAGTCCGGGCCCGAGTGCCTTCTCGACCTCGGTGAGGAATTGTTCGGTTGGTGGGCGTTTGCCGACCTCGACCGCGCCGATCTGGCTGGATGAGTATCCGGCGCGACGTCCGAGTTCGGCCTGGGTGAGCCGCGCTTCCTCGCGCATGCGCCGCAGCTCAGCGCCGAATGCCGCTGTCCTGCTCTCGTTCGGGTCGAGTTGGCGTGGTGCGGGCATTTCCACCTCCACATGTTTGGTCCCACATCGGCTGCGCATCCCACAATCATGAATGCGACAAGCTGTCGGATAAATGGCGGCGAAGACTACGCCACAACCTACCGCCAAGACGCCAAGCTATGGAGGGAACACAGGGAGTTAAGAGGTTCGCAACTCTTCATCCCACAAGTGATCTCGTAAATGGCGCGGCACTTCCGGCCACAAAGAGAACAAAAGCGACAGAAGGTGCTTCGCGTGAATTCGCATCCGTATGGCGATTCGGTGCGCTTCGGCCTGGGCTTGCGCAAGAAGTGGCACGCCGTCATCCAGACCAGAGAGATTCACGCCAGCATCAACCTGGGGGCCCTGAAGCAGGTCGCCGATGCTGGCAGAGGTCGTGGAGCATTCCCGAACTCAGACATGCTGCGGCTGACGGAACCTGGTCTGGCCTCCCATGTAGGGCCTTGCCGACTCACCGCCAACCATCGGGTCTCTTTCCCGGACATGCGCGGAGGTCGGCGATCACCACAGCGTTTGTCTTCACTTCAAGAGGATGCAGATGGCGCCGCTAGGGGCTGGGACGCAGGGAGGCGAATTAGGTGATCCATCCGATGACTCACATCACCCACTTTGAGGAACTCGGCGTCAGCCAGCTAACGTGCAGCGATCAAGCGCCATACATGGCGCGGCAGGCGGTGCGCGCATGGCTGGGAACCGAACATGCTGCCTTCGAGATCGTGACGTTGGCGACCTCTGAACTGGTCACCAACGCCGTGAAGTACACCGACGCCCCCACCGCTGACGGCGACCCTGGCCAGATCACGCTCAAGTTGTCCCAGGACGAGGCCGTCCTGCGGCTGGTGGTGACCGATCCTGGCTCACGCTGCTCGGCACCTGCCCGCATCCCGATGCAGGGGCCGAACCTGCACTCCGAGCACGGGCGCGGGCTGGCGATCGTGGACTACCTGTCGCGCAGCCGATGGGGAAGCTACCGGCTACCCACAGGTGGCTATCGCTGCGTGTGGTGTCACCTGGACCGCGAGCCCACCCCGGCGCAGCTGGAAGAGCTCTTCCAGGCCCCGATCTAGTTCGCCGCCGAACCACGCCCTGAGTTCTTGGCTGACATCAGACAAGGGGAGAGCATCCGTGCGACGCCATCACCTGATCATGCTCCTACCGCTGTTCGTCACCGCCGGCTTCGTCGGCTGGGTCACCGTCTCCCCCGAGAGTGTCCCCATGCCGGTCATCGTGGTGGTGCTGGTGCTGGGGCCGGGCGCCTTCGTGGCCGCCGTGCTCGGGCATCAGTCGCGGGGCCGCCGCCGAAGGGCCAACGGCCGTTCGCTGTTCGGCCGCTGACTGCTGCGGACTACGATCCCGCCTCCGTTCTTCTCCACCACCTGTGAAGAAAGGTTCCTCCATGTCCCGTGACAAGGTGCTCTCCGCGCTGGCGCTGCTCCTGACCGCTGGGTTCGTTGCCTTCGTGCTCCTGGCCCCCGCCACCTTGGCCCGGCCGGTGTCCCAGGCGGTGCTCGGCGCCATCCTCTGCGGCGTCGTTGCAGTGATCGCGCGGAAGGTCTACCTCGCCCGGCGTTCGGCCGGCCGCACCCAGCCGCCCGCCTAGAATCCGCCGCTGCCCGACCTGTTTGGGAGACCGTCTCATGTCCGAACCCGTCTCGGCCGCCGTAGCCGACCAGGCCACCGCCTACCTGGGCACCCTGCAAACTCTGCTGCAGGCGCAGGGCCTGCACACCCGCATCCTCACCCAGCCTGAGCGGCTGCCGCGCCTGCGAGTGATCAACCCCGGCTGCACCTCCCTGTGTGAGGTCATCACCGCTGCACCGGTGGAAGACGAGTGGAGCTTCTGGTGGTCGTGGGCCGAACCGATCACCCCAGTCAGTGAAGCGGCCACCGCCGCCGACCGCATCAGCCACGTGCTGACCCAGGCCGCCCATCAGCCCTCTTGACCTACTCCGGACGGGAACCGTCCCCCGATGTCGTGCGCCCGCCATCCCATGACGACGGCGGGCAGGGGTCGACGCCGACTCAACCCCGCGCACGAGGTCGCCGGACAGGTCGCACAACCCTGTCAGCCGCAAGCCGCCACAGGTAGTGGCTTCCTGCGGCTGGCAGCGCTCTCACCCGGCCCTGTCTGGAGGCCAGGTGAGAGCACCCTTCTCGGGAGCGCACGACCGTCGACCAGACGAGCTCGGCACGCTCTCGAGAGGGTGACCGCGAACGCCTGTAGTGCAGGCGTGGACGCGGTCACCTCCGAGGTGGCTGGCCGGTAGGTGGAGACCGGCCTGCCACCTGTCCGGCGGCGATCACGGCGGTGCCCCCGTCCGCCTGATCGCCGCCCAGGGCGGCCCCTCGAGTCAGATGGCGTCGCGAGTAGAGCCGCGCGACACGAGGGGCCGCCCACCTCCGTAGACGTCCGGCAGCAGCACGCCACCTTCCCAGCCTGTGCTGCTGCCGGACCGGGCCCCTTCGGGAAGCGCCGCAGTCACGCCCGCACGCCACAGCACCGATAGAGCGCAGTGTCCCCTTCCCGACGATCTGCTCTCGGTTGAGAGACCAAGAAGCACGTCGCAGGCCGTCAGTCGTACGACTGACGGCCTGCGACGTGCTTCTTCCTGACAGCTACCTGGTGGGCAGGTGGATCACTTCCCCCCTCGTCTCGCTGGCCATCTCGGTCCCTACGGGATCAGTGGCGACTCGTCCGGACGGCACGGGACGGGGCGCGGGAACGGCCGGTCCGGTAAGGAAGGCTGCGGTGGCTTCGGCCGCCGCAGCCGCTGCTTCGGGGTAGACGCTGGTGTAGGTGTCGCGGGTGAACGCGGAGGTCTTGTGCCCGAGCGTCTCCTGCACGATCTTGATGTCCACCCCGGCGGCGAGCATGGCGGTGGCCGCGCCGTGGCGCAGGTCGTGCAGCCGGATCGGTGGCAGGCCCGCTTGGTAGCAGATCTGGTAGAAGCGGTCGGTCACGTGCTGGGGGTGCAGAGGCCGGCCGAGCTCGTCGGTGAATACGAACGCCGAGTCCCCCCAGTCCGCGCCCGCAGCCAGCCGCTCTCGGGTCTGCCGCTTCTTGTGCTCCCTGAGCAAGGCCATCGTCTCGGCGTCGACGGCGATCTCGCGGTCGCTGGCGTCGGTCTTGGGGGTGCCCTGGATTGGTTCCCAACCGAGCTGGGTGATCTGCCAGTGAATCCCGATCCTCGACCGCTCGAAGATGACATCGCGCCAGCGCAGGCCCACTCCCTCCCCCCGCCGCAGGCCGCGCATGGCGATCAGCCGATACAGGATGAACAACCGGTCCTTTCGCGCGTGAACGAGGAAAGCATTCGTCTGCTCGGGTGTCCACACCATGACCGGCGAGGGCCGAGGCGCGCCGATGTAGACGGCCACCGGGTCGACCCGCTTACCCTGGCGGGCCCGCTTGAGCCGGTCCAGATGAGCGGCGTGGTCCTGTCGCCACTGGGTCACGCGCTCCTCGGTCCAGATGACCGGCTTGGGCCGCGTCACCGCGCCGAGCTCGACAACGGCGGCCGGGTTGAAGTCCAGCAGCCGATCTTGTCGAATCGCCATGTTGAGCGCGTGCCGGAGCGTCGCTCGGATGCGGTGCATCGTGGTGGGACCGACAGGACGCCGATACCGGACGGCCTGTACGCGGGCGGGGTCACCGCTAGCTCGCTCGGTCGCGATGATCTCGTTGAACTCCTCGATCGCGTCGAACATGCCCGCGATATCCGACACCCGCAGCCGATCCAGCCGGATGTCGCCCAGGTACGGCTTGAGGTACAGCCGGATGTGGGACTCATAGGTGCGCTTGGTGGTCGGCTCGATGGCGCGCTTGCGCTTAAGGAACTCCTCCAGCCACTCGGCGACGGTGACATGCCGGTTCAGGTCCTGATGCATGCGGACCTTGCGCCGCACCTCTTCGGTGTCGGGAAGCTGTTTGGTGTCCTTGAGCACCGACAACATCAGAGCGGCGATCTGCCTGCGCACCGCCGGGTCGGAGTCCAAGGCCAGCAGTCCGCGAGCGTGACCCAGCTCCGCCTCCGCGTCCTCCAACGTCGCGAACCCCCGCCGCCGCAGCGGGGATCGCCGCCTGCCATCGGCGTGCGCGGGCAACTCCAGTTGATAGGCCCACGTGCCGTGCGTCGAGCTCCACCGCTGACCGCCGTCGGCATGCCTGCTACGCAGCTTCGGACACGTCTTACCGACGTTCTTGCCGGTCTCGGGATCGATACAGGCGCAGATCTTGTGTGTGGTGCCCTTGGCGACGGTCGGCCCCCTGCCCGCCGTCGTCTTGATGTTCGGCTTGCTGGCCATCGTGGTCATCCTTCCGCAGTGGTCGGACGGCTGCCGCTGTCCGGATTGATGTGCTCGAGTCGTTCTGCTGGCGGGTCGAGTAGCGCCCGCAGCCCGCGCACCGGTACGGCGTACCGGCCGCCGATGCGCAGCACCCGGCACGGGAACTCACCCGCCTTCGCGAGCCTGTATGCCTTGGTGCGGCCCATCCCGAGCAGCCGTCCGGCCGCCAGCAGGCTCACCACCTCCGGCCGCTCGACTGCCCCGGCTTCGAGGAGCTTGTTCGGGGTTGTGCTGGTCATGCGTCACCTCCATGCGCGTTGATGAACAGGGGCCGGGTCCGTGCCTCGTGGGATGCGCGGCCCGGTTCGGCCAGTGCGGGCTGTGGTGGGCGCTACGCCGCCGACCCGCCCGCGCCCGGTCCGGGGCCGGGGGTGGCCGTCCCGTTGACACCGGGCGGTCACAGCCCCCCGGCACGCCGCGCGCGGGCGGGGTTGGGTTGGCGACGGGCGGTATCGACGCCCACCTTCATGGCCCGTGTCAAGCGAAATCCGCAGGTCAGGGCACGAACCTCTGGTCCTGGCCCGAAGCCGGGCCAGGAACAGGGCCACGCGGCGCTACTCCAGCTCGCGACCGTCTCGAAGGTGCGAGCCCGGCGCCGCTGGCGCCGGACGAGGCAACTGCGGGCGAACGAACACCAGCAGGTCCTCGTGCGCCACCGCGTGCACGGGCAGGCCGCGCGCCCATGCCTTGCGCGCCTCGTGGAGCTGGAAGAACGACGCCCGGTTGAGGAGGTGGCCGTCGCTGAGGCCGCACAGCAGGCACACGATCCGGTCGGCGAACACCAGCCCGGCGGCCTCAGCTACCTGGTGGACGTGGCCGGGCAGATCGACCAGCTCGCCCCGCACCCGGTACGGGCGCACGGTGATCGCCACCACCCCGCCGGGACGCAGCAGGTCCTTACATCCGGCCAGGATGCGGCCGAACCCCTCCAGCAGCGCCGGGAGCTGCTGATGGGCCAGGTTGCCGCGATCGTGTGAGTAGTGGTGGTTCCACTTGCGCACCCCTGGCTCGCCGGTGTCTCGGGTGGAGCGGATGTGCCCGTGGGTATAGGTCCCGTAGGGCGGGGAGGTGAGCACCAGCGCCGCCTGCCCGGCCAGGTTCGGCAGCAGCCGGGCGATGTTGCGCGAGTCCCCAGCCACCACCCGGCCAAGCCCTGCGGCTCCCTGCTTCCGGGCGTGGGCGAGGTTGGCGACCGCCAGTCTCGCCCATCTCTCCTCGTACTCCACCCCTGCGGCGTGCCTGCCGAGGTGCGTGGCTTCGACCAGGGTGGTGCCGATCCCGCACATCGGGTCGACCACCAGCTCCCCCGGCCGCGTGTAGGTGTCGATCACGCGGGCGGCGATGGAGGGGAGCATCTTGCCTGGATGCCCCATCGACTCCGGCAGATACCGGCCGCGCCGCTGCAACCGCGACGGCTGCTGCCCAGTCGCCCATACTGATGTGGTCGTCGTGATCGCTGTCGCCTCGGTCGAGGGCCGGTCCTTCGTCGGCTTGGTCATCAAAGCTTCCCTCCCGCTGGTGCCGCCGTCGCCGGCTCGTTGGCTTCGCCGTGCTGTTCGGTGGGCCCGGGTTCCGGCATCGATGTACTCGAAGGCGTCATCGGCTTGGTGAACAGCAGCACGTCGCTGTGCGCCCTCGCGCTCGTCGGCAACCCGGCATACTCTGGCGACTTCTGCCAGGCGGCCGGCGCCTGACGGGAGAGGCGGGGTTCGATGCGGTCGCTGCGAGCGGGCTGGCGCAGGGCGATGATGTGCTGCAGATACACCAGCCCCGCCTCACGTGCTCGGGCGATGATCTCCGGTAGCGGATCGACCACACGATCGGCGCGGTGCAGTCCGGTGACCACGGCCAGATGTCCGCCCGGCTTCACCAGCCCCGCCATGTCGGCGAGGTCCAGGACCTGCGCCTCAGGGCTGGAGTCTGGGCGGCCAGCAGCAGCGAGCGCCTGTGGGCAGGACCGCTCGGCCACCACCAGGCCCGCCTTCCCTGCCAGGTCGGCCAGCACTGACGGCCCGTAGTCTGCGGGGTCGGTGACGCGCAGGTCGGTGACCTCCAGGTCGTAGTCCGGGTGGGTGCGCGCCAGCCGGGTCCAGGTCACCCCCGCCCGTCCCGCGTCGGCGAAGACGGCGACCGGCAGACAGCCCGCCGTCAGCGCGGCCGAGACGACCTGGTGGTCGGTGGCGCCCAGATGGATGACGCTCTCGCCCACGTGGGTGCAGGCGGCGATCAGGTGACAGGCCAGCGGTCCGGAGACCGGGTGGCAGCAACCCGCCTGGCAGGCGGCGGCTGTTTCGGTGTCGGCTGCGGCCAGCCACACCGTCAGCGGCACGTGTCCCCGTGAAAGGTCCTGAACCTCGCGGCTGACGCACAACTCCCGGAAGAGATCGATAGCCGGGGTGGAGGTGGTGGAGGTGCTGGACGATGAGGTGGTGGTCGGTTCGGTCATGTGGGTGTGGCCCGAATACCGGGTCAGCGATCCCTGTCACTGATCCAAATACCGATGCAGGAGCCTGGGTTGGGACATCAGGTCAAGCAAAGATCCCGTAATGCCTACCCGTATCGGACTCGCCCTGGCTCCTGCCCGGGGCCTCTCACCGATTGTCCACAGGCTGTGGCCAGCCTGCGCCAACCGGGCCGCCTGCTCGCTCATCGAGACCGCGCCAGCATCCGGTAGGGCGCATTACCGGATTTCGATAACGCCATTCACCCAACGTCCTCGCTCGATTACCCACAGGCTGGTGTGGCGGGTCGGACGCTGGGGGGGGTCCGCCCCGTCCCGGGTTGTCCTGGCCCGGCCGCACCCTCGCCTCACGCCAGCACCCCAAGACTGCCGCCGCCGTACCACCGCCAAACCTCGCCAACCTCCGCCTCTGTTCCTGTTTCCGCAGGTCACGGCTTTCTTGTACACGTGCCGTACACCTCTCGGGCAGCGATCCGTCGCCCCCTTTATCTCGGTTAGCCGCCACGGCCTGGCAGCATCGGCCTAGGGCGGGAAGACACGCCCCAGCCGTGTCAGCGGGAGGTGGTGCACATGCCAGACCGGAAGAACGAACTGGCCGAACGCCGCTTCGCCAGGCTCGTCGATCAACTCAAGGCAATGATGAGCGCCGGCCTCAAGCCGGAGTACCGCGGCTTCTACGGCCAGCTCATCCTCACCCACGACGCCGTGACGGAACTGGGAGAGCTCGCCGACCTACGACGAGCCGCCCGAGCAGCCGGACGCCAGCTCGGCTGGCACGTACGCACTCACGTCGCCGACAACGAAACCCTCTTCATCATCGACGACCGTGACCCTCCGCAGGCGATCCGCCAACTGGCGGACCGTCACGCGGCCGAGGCTGTCTCGGCTGTCATCACCCGCGCCCGGAACGAAGCCCGCATGCGCCGCACCAGCCAGCCCACCGCCTTTCCCGGCCAGCCGGACGACGTTGACCAGGATCACTGAACGCCCGGTCCGGCAGCCAAGACTGTGACCGGGCTGCAGCACTGGATCACCAGACCGAACTTGTGAGACCGCGGCCAGATGATGGCCCTACCCCCTTGACGCAAGCTTGACCCGACAGTTTTGGCGACGTCTTGTTATCGCAGGTCAACGCAGTTTCCTGCGTCCAGTACCACGAAAAGCGATCTCCTGCCCACCTGTGTCCCCCCGCCCCACAATCGGGGTTTCCGCAGGTCACGCATGGTTCCCGAGCATGGCTAGATCCTGGTGTGATCATTGCCGTGCCCGATGTCTGATCATTTCCCGCCCGGTTCCTGCACGGGCGCTCTGACCAGATGGCGACGTCCGAACCGAACCTCCTCTTCGGGAGCGTCGCCATGTTCCACACCTCGGTCCATCTCTCCACGGACCCCACCTCGACCACCACCACGTCGACCACCTCGGCCATCACGAGCGCGAGTTCGCTGCCGCTGGATGTGGCCGGGCACGCGTTCGAGCTGCTCATGCGCGGCCCGCAGCCACTGTCCGTCGATGGAGCCGCGCTCGGGGAAGGGCTCCCCGCCCGGCTCATCCCGCTGGACGAACTACGGCATCTGCTGCTTCACCCGTCCTGCACGCGCACCACCCGCGACCACGTGTGGCGGCACCTCATCGCCCAGGCCCGCACGCACCGTGACGCGTGGATGGTCGCCGCCGTCGCACTCGCCCGCCCCCTGCTGGGCCGCCTCGTCACCGCCCTGACCGACAAAGCCTGCATCGAACAGAGCGGCCATCCGGACCGGCTCGCCCGCGTGGACCAGGAAGACCTGGAAGCCGAAGTCCTGACCGCCTACATGGAAGCTCTGCTCCGGGTGAACCTTGCCTGGTCGCACCCGCTGCTGCGGCTGTCCCGGCTGACGCAGTTCGCCGCACTCCGGGCTCTGGCTGTCGAGCCGCCGCGTCCGCTGGCCGATCCCGATCTGCTCGACCGCGCCGAGAGCGGGCAGCGGGCGCTCACCTACCCGGCCGGCCACCCCGATCTGCTGCTCGCCCAGGCGGTCGCCGAGGGGGTCATCACGCGGGGTGAGGCGGAGCTGATCGGCTTCACCCGGCTGGAGGGCATCTCGCTCAGTTCCTACTGCCGCCGCCGCGGCCTGCTGTACTGCACCGCGCTCAAGCGGCGGCAGCGCGCCGAGAACGCCCTCTACCAGGCGTTTCTTATGCGCAACCTGTAGCGATCGGACCGGCGCCAGCGCGAGTTTGCCAGCAAACACCACGCAAAATCCGCTGGCCGCCATGTCCTAACTCGACGCTTCGACTCGGTCTTTGGACAGGTGAAGGCAGCGCGGAAGATCGCCGAGCCCGGCAGCGGGACCCGTACCTGGTCACCGGTCCCTGTCACCCGGCCCAGCCCACGCTCCGCACCTCGAAGGAGGACGCCCACCTCGGCCCCGCAGCCGGGCCCGGCACCTCCGCGCCGCCCTCTCCCCGCACCATCGGCCCGCCGGCTACCACGACCGCCGTTCGCTCCGCTTCACGCCCTGGGAGGCAGCACATGACCCGCCCGCGCCGCACCACTTCGCCGCATGCCCACAGCTTCAACATCTGTCTCATCGTTCTGGTCGTTCTCGGCGGTCTCGTCATGGGCACCCTGCTCGAATACGTGATCGTCCACACCGTCGCCTTCGCTGCCGCCTACGCCGACTCCACCGGCCTGGACCCGGTCAACGCGGCAGCGGCTCCGTCCTCA
The DNA here is from genome assembly GCF_040649795.1 of Nonomuraea sp. NPDC048881. NCBI lineage: Bacteria > Bacillati > Actinomycetota > Actinomycetes > Streptosporangiales > Streptosporangiaceae > Nonomuraea > Nonomuraea sp. NPDC048881. The sequence continues at coordinate 179,346 of NZ_JBEZGC010000014.1, read as the reverse complement.
CTGAACGCGGTGATCGACAACCTGCGCAACGTCATCGTGGGCCTCCTCGTAGCACTCGCCACCCTGTTCCTCACCATCGCAGGAGTCCGCTACATCCTGGCCGGCGGTGACCCCGGCGAAGTAGAGGCCGCCAAGAAGGGCCTGCGCTACGCCGCCCTCGGCTACGGCATCGCCGCCCTCGCCCCACTCCTGGTGACCATCCTCAAAGGCATCGTGGGCGCGTAGTGATCCGCCGCCACGAACCGGGCGGAGCAGGAAGGCGGCCGACGGCCTGGCTGGTTCAGGCATGCTTGAGCTTCCTGCTCGCCGCCGCCGCAACCGGGCTCGCCGCACCTCCACCAGCCTGCGCCGAACCCACCCCGACGCCTTCGGCCATCACGAGCCCGAGTCCGGCTCCGTCGCCGCAGGTGACCTGGATTCCGCCCGCCACCACGCCACCTTCCGTTCCGTCCGGCGGGGTGCCGGAGTGCGGGTGGATGGATGTCGGTTGCAAGATCAACCAGGCGATGAACGGCTGGTTCACCAGCCTTGTCACCGACGCGATCAACCCCGCCTTCGTCCTGGTCGGCAGCACCCTGCTGGCCGCCCCGCCGCCGATGATGCTGGAGCGGGTTCGGGAGCTGTCCGGCCATGTGCAGCTCGTCGCCAATGCGCTGCTTGTGCTCATGGTGCTGGCCGGTGGCGTGATCGTGATGGCCTACGGCAGCCACCCCGGCAACTCCACCACGCCCGGCGAGATCATCCCACGCCTGATCGTCGCAGTGATCGCGTTGAACGCCTCGCTGACCATCTGCCAGTACGCCATCGAGCTGACCAACGCCATGGTCACCGCGCTGCTCGGCGATGGAGTCGACGGAATGCGCGCGGGGAACCTGATCGCGGCCAAGGTGGATGGCCTGATCAAGGACCCGAAGGGCACCGTGCTCTTCCTCATGCTGCTGATCGGCGCGGCGGCGCTGATGGGCCTTGTGCTTGCCTTGATCGGCCTCATCCGCATCACCCTGCTCATGTTCCTGATCATCGCCGCGCCGCTCGCCCTGCTGTGTCACGCGCTGCCGCAGACCGAAGGGATCGCGCGCCTGTGGTGGCGCTGCTTCTTCGGCCTGCTCGCCATCCAGGTCCTGCAAGCCATCGGGCTGATCTTGGCGTTCAAGCTGTTCCTCACGGACTCCGCCGCCGCCTACCCCCTCGCCCCCGCCAGCCCAGGCACGGGCGATGCGGTCGAGGCCACGATGCGGCCCACATTCAACCGGGCCCTGGACGCGCTCATCTTGATCGGTGTCCTGTTCGTCCTGATCAAGATCCCTGGCTGGGTCGCCAAGACGATCTGGCAGCAGGGCCAGCCCACCACGCTCAAACGCCTCGTCAAAGCCGTGATCGTCTACAAGGCCCTCGGTGCCGCCCGCTTCCTCGGCAAGACCGGCCGAGCCGCCGCTGCCCGCAAAGGCGGTCCGGCAGGAGCCCGCCGGCACGGCGGACCAGGCAACGGCATGAGCGGCCCCGGTCGAAGCCCGAAGCCGGGCAGCCCGACCATGCCCAAGCGCCCTGGCCCCACAACTCCGACCAGCCCGCAGACGGGAGCCGCCATGCCCAACCGTTCACCGTCCTGGCAGCAACTCGAGCTCCCGCTCAACCTGCCGGCGTCCATCCCATCCGCTCCAACCCCGGAAGCGGCTGCCGCCTCAGCCCGCCGGGCCCGGCAGGGCACCCAGCTCACGCTGCCGTTCCCGGTCACCCGCGCCTCCCGCCCACCCGTTCCGCTGGGTGCTGCGCCGTCGCGCACGCCTTCGGTGTCGGCGTCGGGGCCGTGGATTCGACCCCGCCCGCCGTGGGTGCAGGACCGGCTACCCGGCATGCCCACGCGCGCGCCCCGCCCCGGCCAGCTCCGCCTGCGGCTCGACCCGCCACCCCGCCGCACCCCCCGTGCCCAGCGCCAGCCACGAGGAGGGAACGGATGAAGCACGAGGCAGAGCCGCCGCCGTTGCTGGCCCGTATTCCGGCCGACATCAACCAGCCCGACAAGATCGCCTACGGGCTCTCCTTCCGCCAGCTCCTCATCGTCGCTCTGACCGGCGGCATCGCCGCCGCTGTCTATTACCTGTTCCACCAGCTCCTGCCCATTGTCATCCTGGCTGCGATCCTGCTCCCGCTCATCGCCCTCGGCATCGCCATCGCCCTCGGACGACGGGACGGGCTGAGCCTGGACCGGTTCGCCCTCGCCGCCGTACTGTTCGCCCGGACCTCCAAGAGGCTGGTCGCCGCGCCGGACGGAGTCACCGAGCCGCCGAGGTGGTGCCGCCTGCGCGGCAGGCTGCCCGCGCCCCTGCGGCTCCCGGTGCGGGCCATCCGCACGGACGGCGCGCTCGAACTCGCAGACGGCGGCGTCGCCGTACTGGTCGAGACCGGCACCCTGTCGTTTCACCTGCGTACCACCGGCGAGCAGGCCGCGCTGGTCAGCGGGTTCGGCAGGTGGCTGAACTCCCTCGAAGCACCCGTACAACTGCTGGCCCGAGCACGGCCGGCGGACCTGTCCGACCTCATTCAGGCCGTCGAGGCCCAAGCAGAGGTCCTGCCGCATCCGGCGCTGGCCCAGGCAGCACGCGAGCACGCCGCCTACCTGGCCGAGCTGAACACCTCCCGCGAACTGCTGACCCGGCAGGTCCTCGTCGTGCTCCGTGACCAGGCGGCCTCTGGCCGAGGCCGACGGTCAGTACGGCGGGACACCTCCGCTGCGGTGGTCTTGCGCCGGGCGGCAGAAGCCGAACGCGCCCTGGCCTCGCTCGGCGTGACCACTCGTGTCCTGGCCGCCGATGAGGCCACGCACACGCTCACCGAATGCCTCGACCCCGGCGCCCGTCATCCCGCAGGCCAGGCTCTGCCCGACGAACTCACCTCGACCAGGAGTACGTCATGAAACTGCGCCGCCGTACCCGAGAGCAGGAGCCGAGCGCGCTGACCCGTCCCGCCGCTGTTGGCGTGGGCGTTCGCACCATCGCCCTGCCCAACGCCGTCGCAGCGTCCTTCGCCGTAACCGGCTACCCCCGCGAGGTCGGCGCGGGCTGGCTCGAACCCCTGCTCACCTACCCCGGCCACCTCGACGTGTCCCTGCACATCGAACCCATCCCGCAGCAGGTCGCGGCGATGCGGCTACGCCGCCAGCTCGCCCGCCTGGAATCGGCCAGCCGCGCCGACGCCCAGCATGGCCGCCTCCAGGACTTCGCCACCGAGGCCGCTGCCGATGATGCCACCGACCTGGCCGACAGCCTCGCCCGAGGCCATGGCCGCCTGTTCAGAGTTGGCCTGTATCTCACCATCCACGCCTCCAGCGAGGTCGAGCTGGCCGCTGAGGTCGAACGCGTGCGGGCGCTCGCCTCCTCGCTGCTGCTCGACGCGCAGCCTGCCACGTTCCGCGCGTTGCAGGGGTGGACGACAGGTCTGCCGCTCGGCGTCGACTCCCTGAACCTGACCCGCACCTTCGACACCAGCGCTCTCGCGGCGGCCTTTCCGTTCACCTCACCCGACCTCGCTACCGAGATCGGCGAGACGAGCGTGCTGTACGGACTGAGTGCCACCGGCTCCGGCGTCGTTCTGTGGGACCGTTACGCCCAGGACAACCACAACTCCGTCGTGCTGGCCCGCTCCGGCGCGGGCAAGAGCTTCTTCACCAAACTCGAAACGCTCCGCCTGCTCTACCAAGGGGTCGAAGTCGCGGTCGTCGATCCCGAAGACGAATACGCCCGGTTGGCCCGCGCGGTCGGCGGCACCTGTCTGAGCCTCGGCGCGGCCGGGGTCCGATGGAACCCGTTCGACCTGCCCGCCAGCCACGGCCCACGCGATGACGTGCTCTCGCGCCGGGCGATGTTCCTGCAGACGCTCATCGCCACCATGCTCGGCGGACAGCTCAGCGGCCAGGCCAGAGCTGTTCTGGATTCGGCGATCATCGCCACCTACGCGGCTGCTGGGATCACCCGCGGCCCTGCCACCTGGACGCGGCCCGCCCCGCTCCTCGCCGATCTGGTCACCAGCCTTACCAGAATCGGAAGCCGAGGCGGAGAAGCCATCAGTTCGGCCGGGGCGGAGCTGGCTGCCCAGCTCGCACCCTACGTGTCCGGCTCCTACCGCGAGTTGTTCGACGGCCCCACCACCACCCATCCGTCCGGGCACCTGACCGTGTTCTCGCTGCGGGATCTACCGGAGGAGATGAAAGCGGTCGGCACCCTGCTCGCCCTGGATGCGATCTGGCGGCGGGTGGCCAACCCCCGCGACCGCAGAAAGCGCCTCGTCGTCGTGGACGAAGCCTGGCTCCTCATGAAGGAGCCCGAGGGCGCGCGGTTCCTGTTCCGGATGGCGAAGGCCGCACGCAAGCACTGGGCCGGGCTCGCCGTCATCACCCAGGACGCCGCGGATCTGCTCGGCTCAGAGCTGGGGCAGGCGATCGTCGCCAACGCCGCCAACCAGGTCCTGCTCCGCCAAGCCCCTCAGGCCATCGGCGCGGTCGGGGACGCCTTCGACCTGACCGACGGCGAACGCCAGTTCCTCCTCACCGCCGAACGCGGCGAGGCGCTCCTAATCGCCGGCCCCGCCAGCCGAGCCGCCTTCCACATCATCGCCTCTCCCCGAGAAGCAGACCTGATCACCACCGACCCCGCCCACCTGGCCGAACTCGAGCAAGGCGATCAGCACGCCCCGCAACCGGCCGGGGCCGCTTGTCCGCTCGATGCGCCCGGCTTCACCGAGTTCAGCCGTGACCACCAGGACGATGAGGAAGGCGACCCGCTGTGATAACGGACCTGCGATTCAGCTCAGGACCGACGCCCTCGGATCCGAACTCACCCTGTCTGCTGTGCGGCATCGATGAGAACCACGTCCAAGACGCCCTGGACTTCCTCGCCCAGCTGCCTACCCGCCTGCCCGAGTTCGCTCTCGCCCACGGGCCCTATCTGCTCGCCGTCCTGGCCCTGACCTGGGTGGTGGACCGCGCGGTACGCTCCCTACTCGGCTGGGCCCGTCACGCCGACATGACCCCCCAGGCCCGGCTCATCGAGATCTCCTCCCCGCCGCGCAGCGACCCCGAAGGCGCAGCGGTGCTGTGGCGGCAGCTCATCGGCCTGCTCCGCCCCGCATGGAAACGGTTCTTCGACGGGCAGCCGCATCTGGTGTGGGAGTACCACGGCAGCGACGCAGGAGTGCGCATCCGGCTATGGGTACCCGGAACCATCCCGCCCAGCATCGTGGAGAAGGCCATCCACGCCGCCTGGCCCGGCGCGACCACCACCATCAGCCCCGCCACCCCGCCCCTCCCCGCAGAGGCGAAGGTCGCGGGCGGGCGGCTCGTACTCGCCGCGCCCGAGCACTTCCCGCTCACCACCGACCACGACCACGACCACGATCCGGCCCGCTCACTGCTGGAGGCGATGAGCGGACTGCGCGAGGGCGAGCACGCCGTCGTACAGATCCTCGCCCGCCCGACCACTGGCCGCCGCCTGCGGCACGCCTACCGGGCCGCCGCCCACCTTCGCGGCGGAGGCAGCCGACACCACCTTGGCCGCCTCTTCGACGAGATCCTTCCGCTGCCCGACAGCCGCGACCGCCACCGCACAGGCGAGCTCACCCGCGACTTCCCCGAACGCGCCGAGCAGGTGCGCGCAATCCTGGCCAAGGCCGGCCAGCCGCGTTACACGGTCGCCATCCGCTACGCCGTCTCAACCAGCCGCGAGCCCGCTGCAGCCCAGCAACCATCCGAGGTCCGAGCCGGTGCCACAACTTCTCCGGACCTGGTCCGCGGGTGGCTGCGAGGTCAAGCTCACACCTTGGCCGGCGTCTTCGCTCTCTACACAGGCAGTCACCAGTACCTGCGCCGAGCACGCCTGCGGCGGCCTGGCCGCGCGATCAGCTCGCGCCGCCTCGACGACGGCTGTCTGCTGTCGGTCGCCGAGCTGGCCGCGCTCGCCCACCTACCGTGGGACATCGACGCCCCCGGCGTCACCCGCGCCGGAGCCCGCCCCGTCGCCCCGTCACCGGCCATACCCCGCAACGCGGCCGGTGGTACCGCACGCATCCTGGGCGACGCCGACAGCGGCCCACAGCGCCCCGTCGCGCTACCGGTGCGGGACGGGCGGCACCACACCCACGTGATCGGCGGCACCGGCGTCGGCAAATCAACCCTGCTGGCCAACCTCGTCCTGGCCGATGCGGCAGCAGGCCGGGGCGCCCTGGTCATCGACCCCAAGGGCGACCTGATCACCGACATCCTCAACCGTCTTCCGGCACGGGCAGTGGGAAAGACAGTCGTGTTCGACCCGCAAGATGCAGGGCCGCCGCCGTCGATCAACATCCTCGCCGGGCCTGATCCCGCCTTCGCGGTCGACTCCGTTGTCACCATCTTCCACCGCTGCTTCTCCACAGCCTGGGGACCACGGGTGGATGACCTGCTCCGCTCCACCTGCCTCACCCTCACCCATGTCCTCGGCCGCATGGCGACCCTGAGCGAGGTGCCGAGGCTGCTGACAGACCAGGCCTTCCGCGCGCAGATCATCACCAAGCTGGATGACGGGCTGCTGGGCGGGTTCTGGGACTCCTACGAAGCCCTCACCCCAGCCGGGCAAGCAACCGTCATCGGCCCGGTGATGAACAAGCTCCGCGCCGTCCTGCTCCGGCCATTCGTGCGGCAGGCACTGGCCAGCCCGGACACCACCGTCCCCATCGGCAAGCTCCTCGATCAGGGAGGGCTCGTACTGGCTCGGCTACCCAAAGGGATCTTGGGCGATGATGCGGCCCGGCTGTTCGGCTCTATCCTGCTCGCCCACACCTGGCAGGCCGCCACTCGCCGCTCCAACCTCACGGAGGCCGACCGGCTGGACGCCTCCCTCGTCATCGACGAGTGCCACAACTTCCTCAACCTGCCCGGCCACATCAACGACGTCCTCGCCGAGGCGCGCGGCTACCGGCTCTCTCTGGTGCTCGCCCATCAGCATCTCGACCAGCTACCGGCGGACCTGCGTGAAGCGCTGTCGGCTGACGCGCGGAACAAGGTGTACTTCAACGCCTCGCCCAAGGACGCGAACGACCTCAAGCACCACACCGCGCCCCTGCTCACTCCGCACGACCTCACCCACCTCGGCGCCTACCAAGCCGCCGCCCGCCTCATCATCGGCGGACAGCAAACCTCCGCGTTCACCCTGCGCACCCGGCCCCTCCCCGCACCGATCGAAGGCCGGCAAGAGGCAGTCAGGCAGGCGTCCCGAGAGCAGTTCACTCAGCCCAGCCGTACCCCCCGGCCTCCCGTCCGCAGGGCCCGTCAGGTCCGCGTCGAGCTGGACCTGCGCCCCGCCATCCACAGCCAGACGACTACGCGAGACGAGCAGCTCGACTGAGCCTTCCTCGGCCAGCCACTCCCCCGCTACACAGCTCCACCAGCATCCATCTCAACCTTGGAGAACCGTCATGCCCGTCACCCGCCGCCCGCTCGGCCTGCCCCGCTTCGACGCCGCCGCCATCGCCCACGCCGCAGCCCGCCTCACCCCACGCGACTATCAGGTCCTGGAGCACCTTCTTCACCACCGGGTCTTGACCACTCACCAACTGGAAAAACTGTTCTTCACCAAGCCGCAGCCCACCCGCCGCCGCCTGGGCATCCTGCGTAGCCTCGGCATGATCACCCCCTACCGGCCCTGGACGCCCACAGGCTCCTATCCACACCACTGGATACTCGGCCGGGCCGGAGCCGAACTCCTCGCGCTGCGCGACCAGACCACGATCAAGGAACTGGGCTATCACCCGGACCGGTCCATGAGCGTCGCGGTGTCATCGCTACGGGGTCACCAGGTCGGCGTCAACGACTTCTTCGTCAACCTCGCCCACCTGGCCCGCCACCGTCCCGACACCCAGCTGCGGGCTTGGCTGTCAGAGAAGCAGTGCGCCCAGATGTGGGGCGACCTGGCCCGGCCCGACGCCTACGGATGCTGGGCCGAGAACGGCCGCCAGATCGACTTCTTCCTCGAACACGACACCGGCAGCATGACTCTGGCCAAGGTCACCGGCAAGCTCGCCTCATACAGCGACCTCGCCGACACCACCCGCATCACCACCCCGGTGCTGTTCTGGCTGCCCAGCCGCACCCGCGAATCCAACCTCCGCAAGCTGATCACCACCACTGACCTGCCGATCGCCACCGCCGTACAGACCGAACTGGACGACGGCCCGGCCGGGCCCTGCTGGTTTCCCACCACCGCCACGACCGGACAGGGAAGGATGCGGCTGGCCGACCTCGCCAACGGCTGGCCCCACCTCACCCTCGGCCAAGCCCCCGGACAACCCACCACTGCCGAAGACGGCGACGCATTCCCTGACCGCATCTTCGGTGTGGAGGAGCCGGGAAGGTGAAGGTCGCCGCGGCCGGCGCCGCTCTCCTGCTGCTCATCGTCTTGGCCTTCCTCGCAGCCGCCACCAGCATCCTCACCGGCTCAGCAACACCCGGCGGCATGGCCTGTGCGATCACACCCGCGACGACGGCGAGCAGGACGGCGGGCAAGCCGGTCGCGGCGCCCCTGACCGCTACCAGCCTCGCCACCGCCATGCCCTTGGACGGCGAGCAGCAGGCCAACGCCACGCTCATCGTCGAAGTCGCGATGGAACGCGGTCTGCCCGCGCGGGCGGCTGTGATCGCCGTCGCCACCGCCCTGCAGGAATCCCAGCTGCGGAACCTGCGCTACGGGCACCTCGATTCGCTGGGGTTGTTCCAGCAACGCCCCTCTCAAGGTTGGGGGACGCGTGAGCAGATCCTTGATCCCCACTATGCGACCGGCACTTTCTACGACCGGATGCTCAAGGTGCCGCGCTGGGAGCAGCTCCCGCTCACCCGCGCCGCCCAGGCGGTCCAGCGCTCCGGCTTCCCCGACGCCTACGCGCAATGGGAGGCACTCGCGCAGCGTGTGGTCGACGCCCTGGCCGGGACCTGCGTCACCCTCATCCCCGGCGAGCAGGTCGCCGCCGTCATCACCTACGCCCACGCCCAGCTCGGCAAACCCTACGTCTGGGGAGCCGAAGGACCAGCGTCCTTCGACTGCAGCGGGCTGACCATGCGCGCCTTCCAATCAGCCGGGATCTCCATCCCGCGCGTCGCCGCCGACCAATGGCGATGGGGACCCCCCATCCCGAGCGGGCAGGAACAGCCCGGCGACCTCGCCTTCTTCCGCATGGGACCAGACGGGCCCGGACACGTCGGCATCGTCCTCGGAGGCAGCCAGATGATCCACGCACCCAACAAGCGCACCGTCATCCAGATCGACACCTACCAGCGCAGTGACTTGATCGGGTTCACCCGCCCAGCCGCCCACGCACCCACCAGCCAGCCCGACCCGCGCTGACCATCCGCCACCCGACGCACCGGCCCCGGATGACGCGCCGTTCGGCATCCCGACACGGGGGCTGTTTGGAACGCCCTTACCGGCCGCCATACGGCCCGTACAGCGCCGGCAATGGGCCCTGCGGCACACCGCGTGACAGGGCCCAACCGGTGGTGACATGACGCCGCCACAAACGCGACCCGCCGGGTTGCCGACACCCCTATCCGCACGGTGAGCTGCGTGCTTCTTACCCAAAACCCCTGATTACTCAGGGCGACTTGACCGATACTGTTCGGGAAGATCTTGTTGTGGCACCAGGTGAAGGAGGCGCCCCCGTGCGCGCGATGCGGCTCGCCCCGTCCCAGCTCGTCATCAGCCTGCCCGAGGATCTCAACAACCCGATCAAGATCCGAGCCAAGCACAAGGTCGCCGGCATGCTCCTGCTCGACCGAGATCATGCCAGCCGCCTCGACCGAGGCTGGAACGTGCCCGGCGCCTACATCCTGCTCGACCGCCCCGACGCGAAGGGCCGGTGGGGAGCCTACGTCGGCAAGGCCACCAACCCGGGCCTGCGTAACCGAGTCCTACAGCAGCTCAAAGACCGCAACCACTGGTACCGCGCCCTGCTCATCCGCTACGAATCCAACGACGACGAAACGTTGAACAGCGCCGAAGCCGGATGGCTCGAAGGCGAGCTCTACAACTGCCTTGAAAGCTCCAGACTGGTCGACCTCCACAACCGAAGCAGACCCCAAGACCCCACCCTGACCGAGGACGACGAAGCCAGCCTCTTCGACTACCTGCTCCCCATCGAATCGGTGCTCCACCTCATCGGCCACACCCTCACCCCCCGAGCATCCGATGCTCTCAACGGTGATGGCCCTTTCATAAGGAGGATCGAATCCAAGGCCGAGCCCGGGTCAGACAAGCCCAAACCATACGTAAGCATCTTCGGATATGGCCCCAGCCCATATCTTCTCCAGAACCCAACCATGGAAGAGGCAATGGCAAGGTTCGCGCTGATCTTGGCAGCAAAGCGCCCCATATCGCGCTGACGCCGCCACGCACCCTCTCGTGAGCCGGTGGTGAAGGAGGTGTGCCCCGGCCAGCACACTGGACTTGTGCTGGACGGGGCATACCTCCTACATCACCGGCTCAGCTACCGCCATACGTCTCCTCGTCCCCGTACTCGTCCACCTCACCGCTGGACTCTCCGCCGAAGATCCGGCAGGCGAGCTCCTCCTCGGCCGTGAGGATCACCGCCGCCAGCTCGGGAACGCCGGTGGCCAGCGCCTTGTATAGGCGGTGCCAGCCGTCGATGATCAGCATGCCGCCGTTCGGGACGGTGGCCACGATCAAAGGCTCGGACAGATCTACGTGGGCGGCGTGCTCGGTGCTGATGGCGATCAGCCGGAGCATGCCCGCCCATTCCCTGGGATCGATCCGGCCCTGCGGGGTGCGGGCGCGGGTGAGCTTCTTGGCGGTGGTGATATCCCACCTCCATGCCATCATCTGGAAGAACTCCACCCGCGAGCTGTCCTGGTGGCGCGTGCTGGGACGGCTCGTGGCTGGCGGCTCGGGCGCGCTGGAGGGGTTGCCTGTGGCGGTGCTGTTGCTCATGCCTTCGCCTCCTGCGCGGCCGAGCTGCTGCTGGGGGCCTCTGCTGGGGAGGCCGGCTGGAGTGTCTTCGCCTGGGCCAGGAAGGTACGAGCCGCGTCTTGCCGGATGAGGGCCGAGGCCCGCTCGAAGTGGGCCAGGGCGAGTTCGTGCTCGCAGTGCAGTCCGAGGATGCGGCAGCTCGTAGCGGTGTCGAGCGTGCTGGCGTCGTCTTCCAGGTAGGGGCTGATCCAGGAGACGAACCTGGCCACCGTCTGCGCCGAGTTCAGGCCCCGGCCGCCTCGGGCGTGCCGGATGTGCCGGTCGACCAGAAGCCACCACCCGGCGCGCGTTTGGGCGTGCAGGATGTCGTAGAGCACCTCCGCACTCAGCCGCTCGCCCCGGCTCAGCCGCCGTCCGATGGTATCGGCGTTGTGATGCCGCATCTGGCGGGCCTGCTCGATCATCGCCTCCACCGACACCGGCTCGCTTGGGTTGAGGACGGAGGTGACGGCAGTGCCAGTGTCGGGTGCAGGAGCCGGTGCATCGGGGTGTGGGTTCCGCATGGGGCTGTCCTTTCGTGACGTGGTGGGGTCAGCACCGGGGCGCGCTGGCGCGGGGTGTTGGTCGTTCATGGCGCGTCCGCCGACGCTGGGGGCATCACCTGGGACGCTGCTGAATCGTCGGCGTGGCGGTGGTTCACGGGTGCGCCCGGAGCCGGGATGTCGGCTTGGTCGCCGGACTCGGTGGCGAGGTGGTGAGTCAGGATCTGACCGCTGGCGTTGAGGAAGTCGCGGGCGGCGATGCGTGAGGCGTGGGCGAGCGCGTGCTCGAACAGCGTTCCCGGACGCCCGGCCGGTGCCTCGTTCGTGAGGTAGTGGCGCGCCCAGGAACGCACCCGCCGCACCGCGTGATCACAGGCCAGCCTCTTGACCGTGATCTGCACGTCCACCAGATCCCACCAGCCGCGCGATGATCTGGTGTACTCGGCGGCGAACAACTGCTCGCCCGACAGCCAACGTCCGTTCTGCAGGGCGGCAACCGCCTCGGCCGCCGCCGCGTAATGCGCGTGACGCGCGGCGATGATCTTCTCGAACGTCAACTCGTCCAGCGAGCATTGCGTCTGCCCGGCCCAGACATTGGTGGTGCCCGAGCTCGGGGCGGCGGTGGGCGGCCCGTCATCCGGGAGCGGGGGGCGCGGCTGGTAGCGGTCATTCATCGCATGCGTTCCTTTCGTCGGGTGACATGGGCAGGTGCGGGATGAGGGTCATGAAGTAGCCCGCTGGTCCGGCGCTCCGCCCTTGCCACTGCGGGCAGAGGGCGGGCGAGACCATGCGGGCAGCGGGTGTCAGCCGCACTGTCACAGCCGGTACTCCCTGGCCGAAGCCCCAGACTCCGCAACGGCGGGCGTTGCGGCATGAGTGGCGGGGCCGTCAGCCGGGTGGGCGTCTCGTGCGGGCGGTGGGGTGAGTGCGTCGGCGAGATTCTGGGTGGCGTCCAGGAAGGCACGCGCGCCGCCTCGGCGGGACTCGGCCATCGCCAGGGCGAACAACCCGCCGTTGGTCAGCGGGCGGGCGTTGATCAGCAGGTCCTGTGCCCGTTGCCGGACGATCTCCAGCGCGGTCGCGCCGTCGACGGTCTCCTCGCGGCCGTGGGTGAGGTCGGCGACCTGCTGCCACCACGACATCCGCTGGTAGGCGTAGGCGATACGGCCCAGGTCCTTGTCGCGCAACGTGCCTTCGTCGTCGAGGGAGGCGATGCGGTTGAGGGCCTCGCCGAGCTCATGCCGGGTGAGGCAGGCGTTGTGCAGAACTAGGTCTTCGAGTCGTCCCATGATGAACTCCTTGAATCGCGGTTGATGGGTTCTGAGGGGCGGGCGTCAGATCCTGCGTAGCCCGGGGCGCGGGGACGCAGGGCCGTGGTTCTGGCGGCGGTTCCGGTACGGCCCCGCGCTGTGGGCCGTACCGGAACCGTCGGTGTCAGGCGGTGGCCAGGAGGCGGAAGGCGCGGGCCTTGATCTTGGCGTTGTCGTGGTCATCGAGCAGGGCGCGCTCCGCGCGCACCGTGGCCACATCGCGGCTGCCGAACACCGGGCTCTTGTGATCCAGCCGCTCGGTCACTGCGTTGTAGGCGGCCCAGCGGGTGTTACGGATCGGCTCCTGGGTGGGGGCCTGCGCGAACAGGTACTCCAGCTCGCGCATGGTCAGGTCGTGATTGCGCTTGGCCAGCTCCTTGGCGTCGGCGGGGAGTGGGTGGAGCCGGGTGGCGAACTGACGGAACTCCTTGACGTCCATCGGGACCGCGAGCAGCTTCTCGGCCTCGGCGGCGAACGCCTCACCGTGCTTCCACGTGAGTTTCAGCGCCTCGCGCGCCTCGGCGATGCGTCCGGCCACGTTGCCGGTATGCCGGACGGTGAACTTGGAGGCGTGGTTGGCCAACGCTGCCCGTTCGGTGTTGGCGCACACCACCCGGACCGGGGTCGCGACCGTTGTGAACGCGCCCCACCCGTCATGCCGGGAGAACGCCGCCAGGTAGAGGTCGATCTGGTCGAACCCGCCGACCATGAGGGGCTCGGGCAGGCGCATGGTGACGAACACGCGCCGCCCGTTGTTCAGCGATCCGCCGGTGTCGAAGATCGCCCCTGACTCATCCACGAGGGTCTGGAGAAAGTCGGTGACGTCCTCGTTCTGCAGGACCTGATACTCCTTACCGACGCGGCCGAGCCGTTCCGGTTGGCCGGTGACCGGGTTGGTACGGACGACCAGGAAGTCCTCGTCCGTGACGACCGGCTGGCCGGTGACGGGGTCGGTGACCTGACCGACCGGCACCTTGCGCACGTTCCACCCGGCGAGCTGGGCGTTGGACAGGAGCTCCTCGGCGGTCATCGGGCCGGGCGCGGTGTAGCCGAGTCCGTGCCAGCCGGGCCTTCCTGCGGCGGCGAATCCGGCTGAACCGTTGGCGAAGATTTCGATCTCGTGAGCCATGACAGTGCCTTTCTGGGGTGGGGATTCGATGTGCGGGCATGCGGGACAGACGCGATGCCGCGATGGGTGTTGTCAGGGGGGTTCGGCCCCGGCCCGTGCGGGGGGTGTGCCGGTGGATCAGTGGGTGAGGGGCTTTGGTCCGGCGCGGGGCCGGGGGCGGTGCTCGGGCGCGTTGCGGGCCGGTGCGGGCGGGGTGGTAGGGGTGTCCCGCCCGCTACTGGGCCGGGGCGGGCGGGCTGGTAAGGGCGGCCCGCCCAACCTCGGGCTTCAGGCCGCGTCGTCGTCCACGTCGGTGTCGGTGTTGTGGGTGTCGGCGGGTGCGGCGGGGGTGGGCTTGGCGGTGGGGGCGAGGCCGAACCGGCGGGGCCGCTCACACGTCAGCATCGCCTCGCCGAGGCTGACCAGTCGGTCCAGGGCGTTGGCCACCGCACCGGACGAACGGTTGATGACCTTCCCGATCTCGTAGGGGGTGAAGTCCTTGTCGGGGAACTCGATCAGGTGTGCGTACACCAGGTCCCGCAACGCACCCGGCCGAACCGCGTCCCCCGCGCCCGCGCCGCCACCGGCACCCGGACGGGACGCCGACACCGGACGGGCCGGGGCGGCGGTGCCGGTCAGCGCCGCCCGCGCGTTGCGGTGTGCCGAGGCGACCTTGGTCATTGCCATTTCCAGGCACCCCAACGCCATCACGGCGTTGCCCTCCTCGTTCGCCGAAATCACCCCGCCGAACAGGTTGACCAGTTCCGCCAGTTCTGCCCGTGCCCGCGCCCACGCCGGGTCATCCGCCACCGGCTCGCGCGCGTCGAGGTCGCCGTCCGTCCCGTCCGGATCCTCACCGGGCGCCTCATCGGCGATCAGGTCCTCCTCACCGATCGGTTCATCCGCCGATGCCAGATCGGCCGAATCGATCACGACCGAAAGCTCCTCTTCCGGCTCGGGCACCGCGCCAACATCTGGGATGTCGGCATCCGTGCCGGGTGTGGCGATCGCCTCGGGCTCGGCGTCCGGCGTCTCAGGGGCCGGGGCGGGCGCGTCGGCCGCACCGGTTGGCTCCGCGTCGGCGTCGGTGGTCGTAGCGGTGACGGCGTCGGCGTCGGCGATGATCGGGAACCACCGGTCAGCCGCCCGCCCGCGCCCGCCCTCGCTCACGCCCGGCTCACGCCGCGCCCGGCCGTCTGCCTCGAACTGGTTGAGGATCTTGCCCGCCGCCATCCGGCTCAGGCCCGCCGCCGCCCCGATCCCCGTGGCCGACCCGCCCGGCTCGGCGTTCAGCGCCGCCCACACCGCCATTTCGCGCCCGTCGGCGTCCGTCGCGGGGTCAGCGTCCGGGGCGGCGGTCGCGGGGCTGCCAGGGGCCGTCAGGGGCGCGGCAGCAACCGTTTCGGTAACGGCGATTTCCGCACCAGCGGGGACGATTTCGGTAGCGGTCATTTCCGGGGTGTGAATAGCCATTGCGCGACGCCCTTTCCGATCGAATTCCCGACCCCGTCCGGGTCGATGTTTTTCGTTTGCGCCACGACCATCCCTCGCCGATAACCCGGATGGCAAGCCGATCCGGCATCAAATGATGTCACCGCGACGGCTGGAGAGGCTGACCTAACAAAACAACATCTGGTCTGCGAAAACATCTCGCGAGAAGGCCGCCCGACCGACTTGACATTCCGGGTCGGCCCGACTCTTCACCTAACAGGAAGACGACGGTGAACGATGCCGGATTGCCCGAATCACCATGCAAAAGAATCTGCGAGATGAATACGAATCCCGGTTGACATCATTACGGGAACGAGCGTCCATGGAATTAGGCGAGAAACGCCGCTGGAACGCCGCCCCGGAATAACGCCGGGCCACAGGAAAGGGCACACCACAGATGACGCACACCGACCTCGGAACTGGCAACGGGAGCGGCACCGCCGCCCGCCGCACCGTCGAACCCGCGCACGCCCGCGCCCTCACTGACCATGGCCCCGGATGGGCGATCATGTGGGACGACCACCACGATCAGCCCGTCATCGCCCGCCCGGAACGCGGGGACGACGGCACCCTGCTGGAAGTCTGTGCCTACGAGCACATGTTCGGCCTGGGCAGCGATTGCGACACCTGCGACGACGCCCACACCTGTGAGGCATGCATGCCGGGCGGGCAACCTGACTTCGAGACGATCGCCGCCCACATGACCGACATCCTCGGCGACTACTACCTCAGCCGCGCCGACATCGCCGCGTACATGCCCCTCACGCTGCCCTACACCCGCGCCCTGCGGGCCCATGGCTACCAGCGCCACCTTCAGGGCAGCCGCCGCCCCGGCAGCCGCTCCCCCCGCATCTATGACACCTACGGTCAGGAGTACCGTTCGCCTGAAGGCCACCGTGTCGAGGTGAACATCCCGCTGACTGCGCCCGACCCCGCCCACGGGGACGCGCCCGCGCCGCCGCTCACGATCCGATGGATCTACCTCGGCCGCATCGCCTCCGGCGGCACCTACCCCCACACGGATCTCCGCGCCGACATCCCGCCCGCTGACGTGGCCGCGATGATCGCCGCGCACGTGGACATCCACCCGCCCGCCGCCCCGGACGCCACCGCAGGCGGCGCGGACGGGCCTGACAGCGCCGCCACACCCGCCCCCGTCTAACCCCTACCTCCGGCAACACAAGCGGCCCCGGCACCGCCCTACGGCGGTACCGGGGCCGCGCGTTTGCCCCACCCGCACCGTTCCCCGCGCCCGCGTCGCACCCGTCACACGCCCTCGCCGGGTCGGCCGGACGGAAGATGTCGATCAAGCCCTCAGGCAACGCGGACGGGTCCGCCACATGGCGGGCCAGGTTCAATATCACAGACGAAGGCACTGCTCGCCGCACAGAACGAGATCACCGCGAGGCCGGCCCGCGGCCAGGCCGCGGGCCGGCGACTGCTGATGGAAGAAGGGTAGGGCGGGGGCGCAGAAGCGGAACGAGAGAAGACAAGTTGATGGTGCAGGCACCCGCGAGAACGCGCGCACACATATTCAAAGGAGTCGCCTCTAGGCGATTCGGGGCGGCCAGCGCAACAGCCGATACCCGCATGACCTGAGCGCACGGCACGCCGGTGGGTGTCGCGCTCTCAGCGGCAACACCGGACGCGACAACAAAACGCGACACCGGATGCGACACCGAACAACGCCCAGTTTTTGAGTCCGCAACAGTGAACGCGACCCCCACACTTGCAGGCTCACTCTTGCGCTCGGCGGTGGGTTCGCCTCGCCCCTTACGCGAGGCGAACCCACCGGGCCGCCGCCAGGGCCGCCCCTCCGCGCCGGAGGGGCGGACCGGTATCAACACCCGCCTGCACCCCAGGTGTCAAGCCCGCCCCGCCCCCATGGCCGGACGCGGCCCTCAACCTATGCCGCGATGCCGCCAGCCAACTTCGGGGGCCTGGACCGGACACGGCGATGACGACGTCGAGCACCTTCCGCCGGCCCGGCTCGGAGGACCGAAGGAGTCGCTTCCCCCGCTCGCGGGTCTGGCCGTGACCGGTCACGCCGCCGCCCCCATGGCCACCATCCACCCTGCCGCCGCGCCACCCGCGCCCCATCAGCGCCCGCGACCGCCCACGTGCCCGTCACCGACCGCTCCGCCGCCATCACGCCCAACGGCGGCGCATCGGTCGTCCACGGACCGCTCATCCCCGCAGCGACCCCACCGCCCACACTGGCCGCACCCGCCTCCGCGCCGGGTGCGGACGCCGAGGCCAACAGCAGTGGCACGCTAGCTTTCGCCGAGCTCACACCGGGTGCTCCGTTGAGCAACTCGGCCAATCTCGCCAGGGGGCAAACCCCAACCACTCGGTGCTCGACCAGGCCAGAGAGCTGCGATCCTGACTCGAAAGCCGGCTGGGCCGGGATCGGCGGCAAGGCATGCCGCAGTGCCTGCGGCCCGGTGGCACTGATCATCACCTGCTTGCCGCGCAGCGCCAGCCACCGGTAGCCCACCACCAAGAAGGCCCAGTCAGGCCAGCCCCGGCGTAGCGCGGCGAGTGCCTGCCGCGCCCACGGCTCCTGCCCGTGCGCGGACACTTGGTCCGCCTTCGACCTCAATTCCTCTCCCGCAGAGCCGCGGAAGGGTCCAGCCGGACACCGTCCTGACGGCTAAAGCAGGGTCTAGCGGCCGATGGCAGTCCCAGAACGCCACTCGGCTCCTCCACCCAGTCACCTGTCACGTCATCCGAGGACGGTCCGGTAACCCCCTCCATCAGGGAGAGCTCCGCCCACACCGCATGCCCGGTCGCCGCATTACCCGCCACTCCGATGCGGTCCGCCAACTCGGCCACCGCGGCCAGCCCCCGGCCGTCCTCGGCCGTCTCCGGTACCGAGCCAGGCGTCTGAGAGAAGTCCGGGACCGGGCCGCCACCCAGGTCATAAACCACGATCCGCACCGACTCCGCCCCGCGCAGCACCTCCACCACGAAGAACCCCCGCTCTCGCCCCGAGAAAGAGTGCCGCAGCGCATTGCTGACCAGCTCGGCCGTCACCCACCGAGCATCGTCGGCCAGCCCGGTGTCGGCCAGGAGCTGCCCAACCATCCGGCGGGCTGCAGCCGACTGATCCGCCCTCCCGGCGAACGCCCGCCGCCAGGCCATCCCGGCCCACAACCGCGAGGAACGGAACGTCGACATCACCAGCCCTGGCGCCAGATCCGGGAACTCTTCCATCAACAACGGCTGCTGACAGCCTCGCGGGATGGGGGCGTCGACCGCCTCGCCCGAGATCGCGTGCTGCGTGAGCTTGTCCATGCGGAGCTGTCCCTTCCGGTCACGCCCCCGGCCGATCCAGGAGCGGCCAGCACGATCACCCACCTCGCCGCCCGAATCACACCCCCAACCCGAACCCCCCACCCACACCGCCCCGACCAGCGGCAACCCGCCGTGACCGGCACCGGCCGCCCCTCAACCCCGGCCGTCGAATACCCCACACCCAGACTGGAGCCCCTCTGCCGAGCCCGCCTACCGTCCCTCAACCCGAAACGCAACGGGCCCACCTCGCGCAACCATGCGCAACATGTGAAGGGACACCAGGCCATGTCCGGTACCGGATACCAGACCCTGCTCGACTGCCGACGCCGCAGCCGCTACCTACGCCAGCACGGCTTCACGATCGACCAGATCGCCGTCATCCTCGGCCTGGACCACCCCGCCACCCCGCTACGTCTCTACCGATACGCCGCCGGGCTCACCGCCGCCCAGGTGGTCGAGTGCTTCCACCGGCTCGCTGGCACCAACGGCGCAGGCCTGCGTGAGTCCCGCCTGTATGACTACGAGAACTGGCCACAAGCGGGCCGGCGCCCCTCCGTCTTCACCTTGCGGCTGCTGGCCCGCATCTACGCCGCCCAACCGGTCGGGCTGCTCACGGCCGAAGTTCTTGCCAGCTACCCCGCCCACGATCAGCGAGTTCTCCGCGAAGGCGGGTGACGTCACCGTCGCCGCCGCCAAGACCGCGCCTTCAGGCGCGCCGATCAGCGTAGAAGCCGCTCGTACACCTGCCGGACCTGCGGGCTCGGCACTGTATCGATCTCTGCCAATCGCTCCTTCAACAGCTCAAACGAGCGCCGGACTGCGAGCTGACGGCCCTGCTCTCCCTGAATCGTCATGAGGTGACCCCACAACATCTCGCTGTACGGATCGATGCGTTCCACCGCCAGCTGCAAGCCGTCCACCGCCCGATCCGGATCATCTGCCCGCACCAGCTCGGCCAGCCGTACAGCGGCGTTGACCGCATGCCGCTGAGCGGCCTGCCGGGGCGTGAGCACCCAAAGATCATCACGACCCGCCAGTAGCGGCCCCCGATACAGCGCCAGCGCCTCATGCAAGGCCGTCATCCGCGTCGCGTCGTCAGCCGCGGTGGCAGCGCGCTGGCGAGCGGCGTCGAACCGCCAGAAGTCCACATCGAACCACGCCGCAGGCAGCAGCCGCCGTTCTCTGGACTTCACCACGAACCGCACGCCCGACGCGCACCCGGTCGCGTGCCTCATGGCCTGGTTGATCTCCCGCACCGCCGACTCCAACCGGCGCCCGCCACGCTCGCCATCACCTGGCCACAACGCCTCTACGATGGCCTCGGACGACACCCCATCTTGGGAAACCGACAACAGCGCGAACAGATCCCGCGCCTCCGCCCGCCCAAACGACACCTCTTGTCCGCCCCAGCCCACCCGCGGCACCCCCAGCACCTCGACCTTGGTCTTGCCCGGCGCCACCACGAAGCCCGACTCCCCAGTCCCGAGCAAAGTTGCCGCCGTCGCGGCGTCTGCCACAGGAGCGGATGCTCTCGGCTGCTCCCCGCCTTGAGCAGGTACAGGCGCTTTGGTCTTCAGGCTCTCCGGTTCGCCGTCCGTCCTCACCTCGGCGGGCGCGACGCGGGGAGCCTGCATGCCAGTAGCCAGCGTGACTGGCAGAGCCGCCTGCTCACTTCGGTGACCTTGAGGTAGACCATCGACCGCAGGCGGGCCTATGCCTGATCGAGCGAGCCGGGACCGCACTCGAGCGATCACCGCGGCGCCCAGCAGCATGACCAGCAGCCCGAACGCCAGCGCGACGCCCAGCGGTCGCCTCACCTCAGATGAGGCCCCAGCCCGCTTCACCGTCGTATCGCCTGGACTGCCACTCACTGTCGGCAAGAGAGACGAAAGCAAGTTCGAGGGCGACGGAGTGGGCAGCGGCGGGGCAGTCGGCCTGATTCCGGCATCTCGCCGCTGCGAACGCACACCGTGGTCCTGATCACGCCTGCGATGGACGCGCCTGACCGTGTCGCTTCGATCCGGAACGGACTCCGATGGCAGCCGATCTGGCCGCGAGACCGTCTCCCGACGCTTGCGAGGCTCGTCCCTGCCTAGTCCGTCAGCCCCTTGTCGCCTGCTCGGCACAGGTACAGGTACGGCCACAGGCGTTGGCCGGCGACGCTCGGGCTGTGTCCTGGAGGGCGAGCTCTCCGGCGTCGATTGCGCTCGTGGTCTCGGCGACGGTGCCGTCCTCCCTGACACCCGCCGGGTCTCGGCCATCCGCTTTCCGAGATCGATCGGCCGGCCCTCCGCCAGGTCCTCATGAACCAGCAGGCACAGTTTCTCGACATCGAACATCTGGCGTGCCTGCTCTGAGGCCCACTGTGTCGGGCAATGAGGGTCTGCATAGGCCAAGGCCACGCTTGGATAACCCAGCAACTCGAACGTCAACGCGCCCGCGATAATAATTCGGCACAAAAGCTCGGAAGCTTCGCTCTTCCGGTCATTTGTAAGGCATTCCCGAATCACCAGGCTCCTCCAGAGGGGGTTGACTACGTCAAGGATTTACCACCGCACCCCTCGCATCACGACAAGGAATCAGAATGCGCATTACAAAGACTTGAAACCGCGCCGGACCTCGCACTCTCGCTCTCATTCCAGCATCCCGACACTCAGCCGTACGGCAATGGCATGAGAGCCTACGAGCCTGCCACAGCCAAGGTGATCACAGTGACGGCCTGGGGCCAGGCCCAGGTCCCGCCATACGCCTTCGAGGTCACTGGATGAAGCACCTCGGCAAGCGCGTCACAGAAGGGGGAATAGCTCTGCGCAAGCATTTGCGCTATGCGTGATGACGGAAAGGAACACCTTCTCAAGCTGAAGACGTTACCTGTGCCGCCGGGCAGAACTCCTCAACGTTCAGGCAGCCGCTCCTAGGCATGCCTTACCGGAGCGCTTGTGTCATCCCCTGTCGCGTTCAAGAGAGCGGCCTACGCCGGCCGCCTGCGTCCTCGACCTCCACACCCGTCCGTTTCTTGGCTACTACGGTCTGGGCGTCACCCAAGGATTAGTTCTCCTCGTTTAGGTCAGCCGGTGGATCAGGGAAGCCGCCGTATGCATCTGGCGCTCTCGCCCCGTTGCACGGTGAGCGCACTTGCTATCTCCAGCCCAACCGGTCCCACGTGTCGGTCCAGGTTGCGACCCCTGTCAGAAGCGGTAGATCACACCCGTCTTGGCGTAAAGCTCACAGACGCTGGGAAACGTCTTCTGCCAGCCGATCGATCGGTTCCGCCACATACCGTCCATTGTCGCTGTGACCGAGCCTTGATCCCCCCCGCACCGGCGGTATGGACTGCTGGAGAGACGGTTGAAGTCTCCGTCGACGGCGTCGATGGCGGCACATGCAGCCTCGCCGTACGGGTGCCCGCGCGTCGGATTCGGACATTGCACGTAGACGGCCCTCATAGTGGTGCCTTCGTGAGCCGTGACAGAGAGGAAGACCGCGTTCGGCCGAGCAGCACCATAGGCCGGGATGGCTGCGAGGACGAGACCAGCACAAAGACCGGCATTGGCGGCCAGCAGAGGCAGGCGCATCGACGCTCCAAACACTTGGTGGCGTAAAGTAGTTACAAGACTACAGTAAGTGCTCGGCCTGCACCCGGTATCCACCGAGTAAGCCTCACGAGACAGAGCCGCTTCTCCTGGGAGAGCGGCTCCCATGACGCCGAACCGCCCACTTCACCCCTCCATGGGTCCGGCGCACAGGATCCTGCCGACGACACACCTGCTCACGAGCACGCCCAAGGCCAGCCGCGACCACACCAGCAAAACGGCCCGAACTGAGAGAGACACGACGACCAGCGACCCGCATGAGATGGCAGCGTCATGAGTCCTCAAGGGGCAGCCAAAGCCCGGCGAATGTCCACAGAGCCGCAGCTACGCTACGCGGCGTAACGATCAAGAGCATCGGAGATCAAGGACATGCCTGACAACGGCCCGCGAAAGCGTGGACACGTTCGCCCCCGGACACTGCTCCTAGGAGGCGGGGCCGCTGCCGCCATAGCCGCCGCGATAGCGCTGAGCGGCACAGGAACAGCCAAGTCGAATGGCCAGCACGGCCTTGCACCTCAAGTCGTGGATGCTGGGCCAGCGATCGCCAGCCAGGATGCCGCCAGGCCAACTCTGCCAAGGCAAAAGCCCAGCGTCTCATCCACCCTCCCCTCACCGGTGTCACTCGCCCTCTCCCGCATAACGTCCGACCAAGATGAGAAGACGAGCAACGCCAAGGAGAGGAGCACGGCCAGAAACCGTGCACACATCCCTGAGCCACACCACCGGCACGGGATTCTGCACTCGCCACCACCAGCCGGTCCCGCAGCCGGGCGCCACCCATCCAAGCCAAGCAGCCAGGCAAAACGCGTAGCGGACGACCCACGCCCACCCTCGCTGGACCTGTCCAGATGGGGCATCAGCCCATTGATGATCGCCACGAAATGCGACGAGTTGTTCCCACCCCGCAAATCTGAGTACCGGATGCGCAACATCGCATGCCATCGCCTCTTCAGGTAATGCCCCGGTAATGCTTCGCTTGATCGCCTCCACCTGAGAAGTAGTCGTTCTGCTGTTTCATGAGCGCACGGTGCCACGCAGCGCGCGCAGCCAAGAGGCCACGGCGGGTCAGCCGGCAACAGCGGCCCAGCGAACCGCAGGCGAGGCAGCCGTCGGTCCTACCGAACCGCGGTGGAGGCGTACTCAACGGCCCCACTGCGTCCAGCCCTGCGTCACACGGCGGGGCCGCCTTCCTTGCAGGGTGCTCCTGCCCCGAGGAACGTGTCAGCGTTGGCTGACAAGAAGACGGATCCCGTCGTGGTCATCGGCCTGGGCCGGTTCGGCACCTCGCTCGCGCTGGAGCTGCCCCGGCGCGGCACCGAGGTCCTGGCCATCGACAACCGGCCCAAGGTCGCCCAGAGCCTGGCCGGGCAGGTCACCCACATCGCCACCGCGGACTCCACCGATCTGGAGACGCTGCGCCAGCTCGACGTGCCCGACTTCTACAAGGCGGTCGTTGCCATCGGGGGCGACCTGGGGGCCAGCATCCTGACCACGTCGCTGCCGATCGAGCTGGAGATCGACGACATCTGGGCCAAGGCCGTCAGCCGCCACCACGGCCGCATCCTGCGCCGTGTCCGGACGGACGGAGGACGTCGAACGCTTCGCCGAGCTTTCGTAGGACGGGTCGGCCGCCCGATCAACCCGGCCAACGTGCCCGTCTACAGGTTGGCTTGCTGAAGCCCTCCGAGAATGGCCTGAGACGCATTAGCGCTGTTGATCAGATATCTGGCGACCCCGTAGGAGGCTCCCAGCACTGCTTCGACTCGAAGTATGCACGCGTCGAAACGGGCGGCCTATCAGATCGCCGAGACTCGGCGCATCAACCGTCGAGGACGCCGTTCAGACCGGCTCTGCTGCTACCGGAGATCGGCTGCGGTTTGCTGTCAGCCATTCGAGCTGCGCGGTCATACCGCCGAGCAAGTCAGTGGTTGGGGCCCATCCCAGCAGCCGATGCGCGGTGGACACGTCCGCGTAGGTGCTGGAGACGTCGCCGCTTCGCGCGCTGGTCGAGCGAACGTTGAGTGGCTGACCTGTGAGCTTCCGTGCCAGTTCGACGACGTCGTTCAGACAGGTGGTGCCTGCGCCTCCAACATTGATCACGCTGTTGGGCAGATATGTGGTGCCGGCGGCGACGGTCGCGGCGATGGCGTCGTCGATGTAGGTGAAGTCCCGGCGCTGCCGACCATCTCCGTATATCTGGAGGGTCAGGCCGGTCGTGGCGGCGGTCAGCAGCCGTTGGACGAACATGTCCTCGCGTTGGCGTGGTCCGTAGACCGTGAAGTAGCGCAGGGCCACCACGGTGGTGTCGCAGTCGGACCGGGCCGCGTGAGCGAGGCAGAGTTGCTCCTCGGCCAGTTTGGTGACGGCGTACGGGGAGGCCGGGCGGGGGTGGTCGGTTTCGGCGCTCGGTCGGCCGCCGTTCGCTCCGTAGACGCTGGAGGAGGATGCGACGACGAGGCGGGGGATGCGTAGCCTGGTGACCGCGTGCATGAGCCGCTGAGTGGCTGAGATGTTGGAGGCGACGTAGTCGTCGAAGTCGGCTCCCCAGGACGGCTGTACGCCGGGGACTCCGGCCAGGTGGAAGACCACGTCGGCGTCGAGCAGGAGAGGCTCGATGGCACACGTGCGCAGGTCACCGGTCGCGAAGATGAAGCCGGCGGATCCGCGGGCGACCGCGAGGTTCCTCGCCCCACTATGGTGCTTGCCGAGGTCGCGGCGATCGACACCGATGACGGTTATGCCGAGGTCGAGCAGTGCTTGGCACAGGTGTGAGCCGATGAAGCCCGCCGCACCGGTGACGACGGCGCGGCGGGGCAGCATGGGGTGTACGTCCTTCGTGACAGCCGGGGTGGTGGTCATGGCGGCCCTTCGGGGTCGGGGGAGGTCAGCGAAGAGGGTGCGACCGTGGGCGAGGAGTTCCGCGTTGCCTGTTTCATGGCCTCGTACCAGTGCGGTGATGGCCTCCAACGTGCGGAAGCGCTCCAGTAGCTCCTGTTCGGCGTGGTCGAGGGGACGGCCGTAGCCGTCGAAGAATGCGCTGCGCAGGTGGGGTGCGCGTCGCCAGTAGCGGTGCTCCAGACGGCTGAAGTCTCGGACGCGGGCATCCAGGCGGGTGTGCTCGAAGTCCAGGACACCGATGTCACCGGTGGGCGCGAGGAGCCAGTTGCGGGGCTGGTAGTCCAGATGGCATATGGCTGTCTCCAGAGACTCGGCGGCCATGCGGTCCGCCCAGGTGTGCAGAACGCCTAAATCGGAGGCAGTGATGAGGTGGGCGAGGTGGGCACGGGCGGCCCACCAGCGCATGCGCTCAGCCAGGTATGCGGACACGTCGGTGCCGACCTGCGGGAAGCCAGGTGAGGCTTGGTGGAGCAGTCGCAGGACGCGTCCGGCCGCGCTGTGAGCCAGGCGTTCGGCGGAGCTACCCTCCGGGAGCTGCGCGGCGCGTTGTCCTGGCAGGACGGTCAGCAACAAGGACAGACTGTCGGGGTCGTTGTGGATCAGTCGGGGGGCATGTTCACCCAGGGACGGCACCCAGGTCGCGTAGGCGTGGGTCTCGGCGCGGAACCGGTCGAGGCTGTCGTGGCGCTTGAGGATGTAGCGCACGCCGTCTCCGGCGGCCAGGAGCGTAAGGTGCGCGGGCAGGTCGAACCGTGGCAGTCGAGTGACCGCGCCCAGGTGGCTGCGGGCCATGGCCAAGGGGCCATGTTCGTCCGTGTTCACGGGCTGACCAGTTCCGCAAGGTGGGCGGTGTCGTTGTGACGCGACAGCATCCATCGCTCGTCGTCGAACCGGTTGCGGTGAAGTTGCCAGTGGGTGATGGAGGCATGGTCGACGGTGAAACCGGCCATGAGGCCGGTACGCAGGTCCAGCAGCAGGGTGTGGGCGGCGAGCACGGTTTCGCCGTGTGCGGCGATCAGCACACGTGCGCCGCGGTGCTCCCGGATCAGGTCGGCGAGGACCGTGCAGGCGAGCTCGAGGTAGCCGTTCCAGGTGTCGGAGCTCCTTGCCCACGGCTTATCGGGATGAGCATGCGGACCACCCCGAAATGCCGTCTTCACCTCGTCCCAGGTCTTGCCATCGGCTTCTCCGTGTACCGGCCCGTCGAGGGAGTTGCTGATGATCAGCGGCAGGTTGAGGGCGCCGGCGAGGATTCGTCCGCTTTCCTGGAGCCTCCGCCGAGGGCCCGCGTAGACGTGGGTGAAGGGTTCGGCCTCATGCGCTGCGGCGAGGCGGGCGGCTGCCAGGGTCATCTGGCGGCGGCCGAGCTCGGTCAGGCCCGTGCAGGTGCGTGGGCCTCCGACGACGCCGTCGACGTTGCATTGAGCTTGGCCGTGTCGGACGAAGACCAGTTCGGTGACGATCACTGCAGGTCCTCCGAAGTGGGACGGACGGTTGGCCATGGATGCCGGTAGCCGCCTGTGCCGAGGTAGGGCAGGGTGAGCAAGTGGTGCAGTTCCGCGTAATCGAGGAGGCGCCGGAGGGGAACGAGTGGCAGTCCGGCGTCGAGGAGCGGTCGGTTGTAGCAGGTGAGCGCAGTGGCATAGGCGCCGCGTGGCAGGGAGCCGTGTGTCATCGCCAGAGTGACCAGCAGCTTGGCCAGGTCGTAGCCGAATGGCGCCAGTGTGAGGTCGTCGAGGTCCACCATCACTGGCTCGTCACCCGTGATCATGACATTGCGTGGGTTGGTGTCCTTGTAGAAGGCGGTCAGCTCGGCGGGGTGAGGTTTCAGTAGTGGCTGGACGGCGAGGATCTGGGATTCGCCGATCAAGCCGGCGTCGCGGTGTTTGTGAAGAGCCGCGATCCGCGGAGTGACGAAGGCGGGTAGCTCGTGGTTACCGGGCGTCGGATGCGGGTGGGTGAGCAGGGCATTGTGCAGATCGCTCTGCCATGCGGCGGCGTGGGCCTGGCCGAGAGCGGTGGCCACAGCGGGCGCGTCGTCGACCGAGCAGTGTCGACCACCGACGTGGCCGAGCTCGATGTGATCGGGGTGCACGGCCACGAGCGGTGGTAGCCGGAGTGGCTTGGCGTGTTCGGTGAGCCATGTGTGATTGGCGATGGCGCGTTCGAGCTCTCTGTGGGAGGAATACGACTTTCTGAAGGTGCCGGGACTCATGGCAGGTCACCTCGCACGGCGGTCATGTAGGTGATGGTGGAGGTGGCCACGACCGGCCGGTCTGTCATCCGGGCATGAAGTGCGGCGGCGATCGCGTCCGGGTTGGCTGCCATGCCTGAAGGCAGCTCGTACTTGGGGGTGGTGGCCAGGTAGGCGGCGACATGATCGAAGCCTGTGAAGGCGAACTTGTGCTCCTCGTGCTCTGTGCCGATGATCCTCAACGGTGGGGCTAGGAGGGTCGCCAGGTTGCCGCTGTGCGCCGTTTCGTACAGGCTCGGACGCCGGACCGCATCGGGGTCCAGACCGGCGGCGGCAATGAGTTCGTCGAGGGTCCGGTAGCTGTCGGTGGACTTGGTGACCAGGATGGCGATGCCGTCCGGAGCGAGGATGCGGGCGATCTCGGCGATGACAGGCCGCGGGTCGGGGGCGTGGTACAGGCAGAAGGCGGCCACGACCAGGGAACAGGTTGCGTCCGTAACTGGCAGCCGGTGGAAGTCGGCCCGGATGTATGTGATCCCCGCAGAAGGCTGCGCACACGCGATACGAGCACGGGCAGCGGCGAGCATCGCTGCCGAGGCGTCTATGGCCAGCAGGCTTTTCGGGTGGAGGCGTTCGGCCAGAATGCGGCTGCTTGTGCCGCGCCCGCAGCCGACGTCGGCGATGATCGCTTGTTGCGGGTCGGGCATCTGTCCGGCGGCCAGGTCGGCGATGACCTCGGCCACAGGCCGCCCTTGGACCTTGGCCTGGTGCAAGGCCGATGTGCGGGCGGCCAGGCGGGCTCCGTCATGGTACAGACCGGCGGTGGTGGCCGGATGGGTGAAGGCGTTGCCTGTCGGCGTCATGGGTGCCGCCCATCCGCGCTGACGAGGCGGGTCAGCGGCTGGCGGCCACCTGTTCGAGCCACCGCCGTGTCTTGGTGCGACTGGGCAGGAAGATCACTTGTTTGCCGGCTGCGAGATGGTGGATTTTGGCCAGCACCTTGGGACGCATGCGTTTGCGGTAGGTGGCCACGTACGTGAGCACGCCCCAGTGGATGCGGTTGTAGACACCGGAGGTGTGCTGGCCGGCGCCGTGCCGGAGCTGTCGGGAGAAGATTCCCCAGAGCGCGGCCCAGGTGGGGACGTCCATCATCACCACGGTGTCGCATGCTTGGAGCCGGACGTGCAGCGACGAGTTGTAGTTGCCGTCGATGACCCAGCGCGGTGCCGCGACCAGCTCTCGCTGAGCGGCCTCGAACTTCTCCGGCGGGAGCGGGTTCCACTCGTCGTCGAAGTAGATGGAGTCCAGATGGGTGACCGGCGCATCCAGCAGCCGGCCGAGTTCGCGGGCTAGGTGGGATTTGCCGCTCCCACCGGACCCGACGACGGCGACTCGGTTCATCTGCATGGCGCTCCACGATAGCCGCGATGGACGAGGTCAGAGGGATGATGACGCTGTCACTGCCTGGCGGGTCCGTCAGGGAGCGGAGGGTGATGTTCATCGACGTGCTCCTGTCGCTTGGGGGCGCAGGGCGGCGAGTTCGGCCAGGATCTCCTGCAGGGCCTGGATCTGGCGGCTGAGCCGGAAGATCTTCAGCTTGGTCAGGCTCGTGGCGATGAGGTCGGCGTGCTCGGTGGTGCCGGCGATGGACCACAGCCGATGTACGGTGTCGACCACCTCGGCGCCGCTGCTGACGATCAGCTCGTCGGGGACGAACCGCTCCACATGAGCGATCGTGGCGGGTGCGAGGGGCAGGCATCCGGCCAACGCCGCCTCGAAGATGCGCTGGGTCATCTGGCCCGCGGCCGCGTACCGGTCCGGCAGCAGCAGAACCGTGGCCAGACTCTCTCCGTACATGCGGGTCACGTCGCTGAACGGCACCCTCCCGAGGAAGGTGATGTGCGGCCACCGGCGTGTGTCCGGCCACTTGCCCGCCACCCAGTGCGGCAGGCGAGCCGCTGCGGACGCGAAGTAGCGGTGGAACGCCTCGTCGCGGTCGTACTGGTTGCCGATGTAACTCAGCGGAAAGGGCCGAGCTTGAGAGGCGAGCACCACGGGGTCCGCGGCGCGCAAGAGAGCGTCGTCCAGCGGGAACAGCAGCGAACGCGCGCCAGGCGAGGGCGTCAGCGCCGCCTCGCACACCACGACGCCGGCCTGTTGACGCAGCGGATCGTCGGGGGGAAGCCGGCGGTCCTTGTCCCAGATGATCGTCGGCAGGCCGAGTTCGCGGGTGTAGTGGTCGAGGAGTTCGGCTTGCCGATGCAGGTCGCAGGTGTGTCCGAGCGAGCCGCAGGCGGTGGTGTTCCGCCCAGGGATCGGCCAACGCCATTCGGCGAACAGCACGTCGATGTCCGGCAGTCCGGAGTCGAATCGGTAGGAGGTGGCGATCGCGTCGCGGGCCTCGGTGAGGTCGCGGTTCGGCTGGAGGAAGACGATCTGGTGGCCCGCCGCCTGGATGGCGTCGATGAAGGGGCGGCGGTGGCTGCGACCGCCATCTGGAGTGTCGGTGATGCCCGGCCCCAAGAAGCCCCAGAAGCTGTATCCGATCTTCATGAAGTGATCCACCAGCCCTCCAGGAGCAGCGCGTCCAGACCGCTGTTGGCCAGGCAATCGAGCGCCATGGCCGGGGTGCCACAGATCGGCTTGCCCTTGACGTTGAGGGAGGTGTTGATCAGGACGGGGATGCCGGTGCGTCGGGCGAAGGCGGTCAGCACGGCGTGCATGAACGGGTTGCTGTCTTTGGTGACGGTCTGGACGCGTGCCGTGCCGTTGGCGTGGACGACCGCGGGGATCTGCTCACGAGCAAGGTCGGTCACACCTGAGGCCATCGACATGAACGGCGCCTCCTGGCCGAGCGTGAAGTAGTCGGCGGCACGTTCGGCCACCACCATCGGAGCGAACGGCCGGAACGGCTCCCGGAACTTCACCGTGTCGTTCAGCCTCGCCACGACGCCCGTGCTTACGGGTGAGGCGAGGATTGAGCGGTTGCCGAGCGCGCGGGGCCCGGCTTCGACCCGGCCTCGGAAAACACCGACGATCTGCTCCTCAGCCAGGCGCTCGGCCAGAATCTCGGCAGCGTCACCGGCGATCCGGTGTCCCTTCAGTCGAGGCCAGGCGGACAGGTCAGGGACCCAGAACGGATAGGCGGGCCCCAGATAACAGACATCGGCGATGCCCGACACGGGGCGACTGCTGCCCTCCAGATGTAGGGCAGCCGCGGCGCCGATGGCGGTACCGGCGTCACCAGGCGCCGGAGGCACGAAGATCTCCTGGAACAGCCCAGACTCGACGATCTTCCCCACCGCTACGCAGTTGGTGGCGACCCCTCCCCCCAGGCACAACCGGTTCATGCCGGTACGTGTCCTCGTCAGAGCGGCCAGGTGCAGCATCACCACTTCGATGCGTTCCTGGAGGGCAGCGGCCAGGTCCTGGTGAACTTGAACGATGGGGCTGCCGGGGGCACGCCTTGGGCACGTCTCAGCGGCGAAGCGGGTGGTCAGACGGGCGTAGGACGAGGAGAGCACTCTCGGAGCGAAGTACTCCGGATGCAGGGCGAATCCGGTCGCGGTCATCGGGATGGCATGGGCGAACAAGTCTCGGAAGCGGGCCGGGTCGCCCAGCGCGGCCAGGGCCATCACGGTGCCTTCCTCGTCACCACGCCGCCAGCCCAGGTGCTCGGTGACCGCACCGTAGGCGTAGCCGAGCGACGCCGGATCCGTCATCGCATGCACCGTGCGCAGGACCGGACGCCCGGGGTGCGTCTGGAGGCCGGCCGCGATGGTGGTGGTCTGCGCCTCACCGAGGCTGTCCACGACCAGAACGGCCGCCCGCTCCCATCCGGATGCCGCGAAGGCGTACATCTGGTGAGTTCGGTGGTGCAGCATCGGACGGACGTGAGCGAGCGGAAAACGGCGGCCGAGTCCCTGTACTCGCCGCAAGGTACGCACGCCCACCTTGGCGAAGCTGGCGGCGCGGGCCAGGGTACGCCCACGCGCCGCAGATGTGCCGAGCAGGCCGAGTGATGTCGCGGCTGCTCGTAGGTAGTGGAGGCCATGAAAGTTGTAGGCGACCGCGTTCACCTGTTCGGCGACGATGTCTGCTTCGCTCAGGAGCCAGTCGACCGCCTCTTCGGGGAAGGCGCGGATGTGCTTGATCCCGGACAGGCGCTCTTCTTCCACGAATCCGATCAGCTTGCCGTCGACCAGGAGGGCCGCGGCCGAGTCATGGGTGAAGGAGCAGATGCCTAGGACGACGTGTGTCATCGCGATCACCGTGCCTGATCCGCGGATTCGGCCCTGCTCTGAAGGGCGGCGTACGAGGCGCGCAGTCCGTCCCCGAGCGGGCCGCTGATCGCTGCAGCGCCCTTGAGGGCGGCGTCGCGCTTGCCTCGTTTCCATTGCTGGTAGCTGGCCAGTACCGCAGCCATACAGTCCCATCCGGGATGGTTGACAGGCCGCCCGGAGCGTACGTCGGCGAGGAGCGCGTCGAACCCCTCCCAAGGAGTCTCAAGAGAGGGCAGGATCGGCGCGGGCGCGATCGTCGAGTTCGGCCGGACGACGTCGACGGCCTTGTCCAGGTCCCGCTCGTAGAGGTGCAGCGAATCAACGTGATGGTGGTAGTAACCGAGTTCGGCCCCCAGCCACCCGGCCATCAGTTCCTGCAGAGTGGTGGCGGCGAAGATGTCGTAGGGCAGGCCCGTCCAGAGGTCTTGGCTGCGCATGGTGGTCGCCATGTGGAGGCGTCCCTGGCGCAGGTGGAAGCGGTAGCCGAGGGTGCAGGGCACGTCCCGGTGCCCGCCGCAGTCGCGGGCAGGGTCGTAGAGCTGGATGACGGCTCGCCGGGAGTGCGGGTCGTCCCGAAGCGTGGCGAGCACTTGGGCGACTTGGTCGACGTGACCGTCCCAGCGGCGCATCCGAGGCCCGTACGCCCCACGCAGGATGCCGTCGTCCTCGGCGTACTGCCGAAGCTGACCGTTGAACTCGTAGATCCAGGGTGCGTCGGACCCCGACAGAATCCAGACGGTTTCAGCGACGGCGAACGCGGTGTTCAGCACGCGCGCCGGGGGCGCGTAAAGCAATCGGGCGCGCGGCTGCTCCAGGAGCAGCCGTACGTCCAGCACCTCGCGTGTCTCCATGCCACGCGGTTTGACCTTCTCCCCTTCCAGGGTCAGATGGACCGCGCCGGCGAACAGCTCGGCGATCGTGCCACCGGAGATGGTTGTCACTGGTCTTCCCTTTCGGGCTGCTTGTGGAGGACAGAGGGCGGGCGGCGCCCTGAACCAAGCAGCCTGGTCGGCGCACCTACCTCGCGCCGCGCAGGCACAGATCCATCACAGCCTGGTAAGACCTCGTGGTGGCAGAGGAGACTGGGGGAAGCATGAGGAGGGGTTTCCGCCCCCCTCCTTCCTCTCTGCGGCGAGGTGCAACGGATGGATGACCAGGTGACGCCCGACTGGGCGATACGGCTCCGCCAGGCAAGGCTCGAACGGTTGCTCAGCCAGAAGGGGCTTGTCCGGCTGATGCGTCAGGTCGCCGGAGAAGGCATGCCGCTGCCCAAGACCACGAGCGTGTGCCGGAACATCCGCTACTGGGAAGCGGGCACCTACAAGCCCAACGCCCTAGACCGGATGCTGCTGTCCAGAGCTCTGGGGATGAACGAGGCCGAACTCTTCGGTGGCCAGCTCCCGGAGCCCTCGCCGACCCTGCGTCGCGACACAGCGATGTCGATGACTACTGGCCAGCACTACAACGACGTCCTGGACCACCTGAGCGAGCAGTGGCACCTGTTCGTGCAGCGTGACAACCTCCTCGGCCCCCGCCACACGATCCCAGCGGTCCGCGAGCAGATCACCGTCCTTGAGGAACTGCTCGTCCCAGCCCGTGGAAGCGACCGGCTCGATGTGCTTCGCCTGGCGGCTCGGTACGCGGAATCGGCGGCCTGGCTGCACGAGGACGCAGGGGAAACGAGTCAGGCCGAGCGCTGGACCGACCGGGCGGCCACCTGGGCGTACGAGGTGGGCGACAACCACATGATCGCCTGGACGATGTTCCGCCGCAGTCAGCAGGCGATGAACGGCCGCCACGCGGGCGACGTCCTCGGGCTGGCCACGTCCGCGCTCCGCCAGGGAGAACACCTGCCCGTACCCATGCGCGCCGCGATCGTCCAGCAACAGGCGCAAGGACACGCTCTCGACGGCGACGAGGGGGCCTGCCAGCGGCTATTGGACGAGGCACACTCCCTGGCCTTGGCGGTCGACGACAAGGGGGACGCGCGCGGCGGCCACGGATCGTTCTGCACTCCCGCCTACGTGCAGGTCCAGCGGGCGCGCTGCTGGCTGGAACTGAACCGGCCCAAACGCGCGATCGCCGCCTACGAGAGCGCGCTCCCTGCCCTCCCACCGGTCTACCGGCGAGACCGCGGGATGGCGCTAGCAGGACTGGCCGCAGCCTACGCCGGCCATGGTGAGCCAGAACAAGCCGCCACCACCGCCGTCGAAGCTCTGGCCATCGCGCAGGCAGCCGGGTCTGTGAGAATCGTCAACGTGCTGAGTTCGGTCGAGCGCATGTTGAGCATCCACCGCCGCCTCCCGTCCGTGGCCCGGTTCCGGATGGCCTTCGCCAACGCGGTGGCCGGTTGATGGCCTCCAACCTCGAACTCCAAGCCATGCGGCGGGCGATTGCCCTCTCCGCTCACGGCCTCGGCTCCACAAGTCCGAACCCTCCCGTCGGCTGTGTGATCCTCGACGCGGCCGGACAGCCCGTCGGCGAGGGGTATCACGCCCGCAAGGGTGAAGCCCATGCCGAAGGGAACGCCCTGCTGGCCGCCGGGCCCGCCGCGAAGGGTGGCACCGCCGTGGTGACCCTGGAGCCCTGCAACCACGTCGGCCGCGCACCTGCCTGCCGCCAGCTTCTCATCGACGCCGGGATCTCCCGCGTCGTCGTCGCCGTCCTCGACCCAACCTCCAGAGGGGACGGCGGAGTGCACGATCTACGGCAAGCCGGGGTGGACGTCGAGACCGATGTGCTCGCCGACGAGGCACTGCTCGTGCTCGGTCAGTGGAGAGCCGCGTTCACACTGAGTCGGCCTGTACTCACCTGGACCTACACGGAGACCTCCACGGGGTTGGCAGGAGCCTTGGATCGCATCCCGGCATCCAGGCGCCTGCTTCTCGCCGCCGATGCCGTCTTGCACGCCGATGGCCGGCTCGAAGAGGCGATCCCGAACAGCCATGGATCTGGGATGATCCGGCTACCGTCCGATACTTCTCGGCTCCCTCCCGTTGAGCTCCTCGAAGCGCTTCACGCGGGCGGCGTCCGGCGCCTGCTGCTCAACGGGGGCGAAGACTTGGCCGCGGGCTTCCTGTCGAACGACCTCGTCGATCACATCGTGGCCTACTACCCCGACCATAGCCCGTCCGCTTCTCCCCCTGATAGGTGGCAGCCGACGTTCTTGCCACCCACGTTCCGCCTCACCGGCGTCTGCCGCATCCCGCGATATGTCCTGGTCAATGCCACGCGCTAGATGTACTGACCACAGAGGATGAGAACGACAAGGCGCAGCTGGACGTCGAGCCTCCGCCGAGTTACGTGCGGCCCTGACCACTGCCGACTCACCGCCAAGATCTTTAGGACACTCATAGGAGTTCTCGCGAAGGCGATCTTGAGAAATCCCCACTGGGGGCCACGGTGTCTCCCAACGGCGGCCAGTCATCTCCCCACCCTTGGTGCTGCTTCGGTTAGCGCTGAAGGGTTTGGCCCCTCCCGAGGTGGCTCACTGGCAATGGCGATTGATCAGGCTCACAGCCAAGGCATGTGATCCCTCCGCATCGCAGCCGTGGCCTTCGCGGGTCGCGGCAGGTGGCGGACTGAACACTCCCTTCATCTGTTCGAGGTCGCGCACTGCTTACGCCGATCAGGCTTGCGGGCGATCGGCCGGCTCTAGCGCACCCGTGGGACCTGAGGGCGCAGAACCGCGTTCTCGTGCCTGAGCACCAGCAGTTCCGCCTCATTGGAGACATCACTGCGAAACAACAGCGCGGGCACAGACAGCAGACGTCGAGTGACGGCGTACACCGTGGTCAAGAGGGCAAACCATGATTCCAGGCAACCCGAACCAGTCGACCACTGTCCCAGGGACGCCCGGCCCGACCAGGCGATGAACCCCGGCGTTGACGACGAATCGTGTTCTTGAGCCCCCACAGGACAGGATTGTGTACAGACGCAGAGGAACTGGCGACCGACCTCCGGGGACTGGCTAGCCGGGTGATTCGGCAGGTCTGCCGGTCTGAAGTTAGTTTCCCGTCACCCGGCCGAAGATCCAATCCGCGCTCAAAGGGGTTTGGGATCGATAGTCCGGAAATTGTCACACCCTCCGGGTAGAAAATAAAGGGTGACTTCCAGTAGCGGCAACCCCACCGAGGACGAGACCTGCAAGCGGTTCGTCCTGCCCGCTCTCGTCCGGACCGGTTGGAATGTAGAAGAGCAGGTCAAGAGCCAGTACCGGATCAACCGCGGCCGGATCCAGCCGACCGCCCGTCGCCACCATCAGCAACGCCCACTGATCGCCGATTACGTGCTGGAGTACTCCGACGGCCTACCGCTCGCCGTCGTCGAGGCCAAACGCTCCCGCATTGATCCCGCTGAGGGTTTTGAGCAGGCCAAACGCTACGCCGAGCTACTGGACGCCCCATTCGCCTACTCGACGAACGGCACCCGCACCATCGAGATCGACTACCGGACTGGCCTGATCTCGGAGATCTCAGAGTTCCCCACACCGGAGCAGCTCTGGGCCCGGTACCGCGATGACCGATCCCTCGCCGACGACGCTCATGCCGACTTGGCGTCCGCGCCGTTCATATTGACCCGCAACTGGGACGGCACTCCGAAGGACCCCCGCTACTACCAGCGCAACGCGATCAACCGAGCCGTCCAGGCCATCGCCAAGGGGCAACGACGGTTGCTCCTCGTGCTGGCCACCGGCACGGGCAAGACCCTGGTCTCGGCGCAGATCGTGGCGAAACTGTGGAACGCAAACTGGCCAGAGAAGGGGCGGCGGCCCCGTGTCCTGTATCTCGCCGACCGGAACATCCTCATCGACCAGCCCAAGGACGACTACTTCACCGAGATGTTCGGCGAGGCCGTCCACCGGCTCGGCCAGGGCAGAGTGCAGAGGAGCCGCAACATTTACTTCGCGCTGTATCAGTCGCTGTCTCAGCCCGGCGGGGCGCAGGATTTCTACACGAGGTTCGACCGGGACTTCTTCGACCTCATCATCGTCGACGAGTGCCATCGGGGCAGCGCCGCGGAGGGTTCGCAGTGGCGTGAGATCCTGGATTACTTCGAGCCCGCCGTCCAGCTGGGACTGACGGCCACGCCGATCAGCCGTAAGGACGTCGACACCTACCACTACTTCGGCGACGCGATCTACGAGTACTCCCTCGCCCAGGGCATTCGCGACGGATTCCTGGCCCCTTACCGGGTCCGCAACGTCCGGATCGACATCGACTTGTACGGCTGGCGGCCGGACGCAGGTCAGCTCGACATGTACGGCAGGGAGATCCCCGACGAGCTGTATGGGCCGAAGGACTTCGAGCGGGTCGTGGCGATCCTCGACCGCACCGACGAGGTAGCCCGCTACCTGACGGAGTATTTGCACAAGACCGGCCGCATGCACAAGACCATCGTGTTCTGCCAAACGAACGACCACGCAATGCGCATGGTCGAGGCGCTGACCCGTGCCAACGCCGACCTGTCGCAGCGGTACGGCCACAAGTGGGTCTGCCGGATCACCGGAGACGACCACGAGGCTGGCCGAGAGCGTCTGGACGAATTCCGCGACGACGCCTCCGAGGTCCCGGTCATTGCGGTGACGTCGCGGATGCTGTCGACAGGCGTCGACATCCCGACCGTCCGCAACATCGTGTTGTTCCGAGTGATCCGCTCGATGCCGGAGTTCAAGCAGACGATCGGCCGCGGCACCCGCCTGTCGCCCGAGACCGGCAAGTTCGCGTTCGACATCATCGACTTTGTGGACGCGACCCGTTTGTTCTACGACCCCAAGTTTGATGGCCCGCCGCTCCGGCGGCTCCGCGACGAGGCAGACCCGGACGGAAGCTTCATCACCTTCCCCGAGGACCTCGACGTCGAGCCCGACCCGGACCCCGACGAGGCGGCCGACTCCGAGGCTGGGTATGAAAGTCACGACGGCGGTGACCTTCCGCCGATGATCACCGACGGTGAGGAGATCGACGACATCCGCGCCGAGGGCCGCACCTTTTACATAGACGACGTAGAGGTGAACATCCTCGGTTCGGCCGTCTACATCACCGAGACCGACGGGACGGGCCTGCGGCTGCGCCTCGTGCGGCTGGAGCAGTTCATCAAGGACAAACTGCACGAGCTCGACCTATCCCCGCACCAGCTGCTCGCCCAGTGGGCGCATAGCCGGAGCCGCAAGGAGTTGCGGGAACGCCTGGAGGCCATCGGGATCAGCACTGCCGACCTCGGTGAGCTGACGGGCCGTCCCGACGCCGATGCCATCGACCTACTGATCTATCTCGGCTGGGGCCTCCCCGTGCTGTCGCGCTCCGAACGCGCCCTCCGCTTCAAGCTCCAGCACCGTGAGTTCCTGGAGTCGTTCGCCCCCGAAGCCCGCGCGATCCTCGACCGCGTGCTGGCACAGTACTCCGCGCACGACGAGAGCGAACTGGAGGTCCAGGCCATGGACTCCCCCGCCTACCAGGAGTTCGGCACGGTCGTCGAGATCGCGGAGCTCTTCGGTGACCGTTCCGGCGCCGGGCTGCGCACCGCCGTTGACCACCTGCGCGCCCAGCTGTACGAGGCCTCCTGAGTGCTTTGTGAGCAAACACAGGACGAGAGCCCCATCGTGCACAAAACTAAAAGTGACTATAAGTTTCACCTGAGCTAACCTGGTAACCGTGAGACAGCGGGACGAGGAGCCCCGGGCACGGCTCTGGCGCCGGGCCGCCCGTCAGCGCGGCTTCTTCACTGCGGCCCAGGCGCTGCTCGACGGCTACTCCTACCAGTCCCAGTACTTCCACGTCCGCCGGGGCAACTGGACTCGCGTCGACCGGGGCCTGTACCGCTTCCGCGAGTACGCCGACCTCCCGTCGAGCGACCTGGACCATCTGGTCCGCTGGTCCCTGTGGAGCCTGGACCGCGCGGTCTTCTCCCACGAGACAGCCCTGAGCGTCCACGGCCTCGCGCCGGTCGACCCGGCCGTCGTGCACATGACGGTTCCGCCTGGATTCCGCCAGCGGGACCCCGCCGTGCTCACCCACCGCGCCGACCTGTCTCCCGCCGACGTCGAACACCGCGACGGCTTTCGCGTGACAACCCTCGCCCGCACCCTCATCGATCTGAACATCCAGCCGACGAACAAGGATCTCTGACGACCATGGCCCCACCCGTAAAGAAGCAGGACACGACCTCTCGCGCCCGTCTGTCGGCCGTCATTAAGTCGGCCCGCGACATCATGCGCAAGGACGCGGGCCTCAACGGCGACCTGGACCGCCTGCCCCTGCTGTCCTGGCTGCTGTTCCTGCGCTCCTTCGACGCGCTGGAGGCCGAACGCGAGGTGTTCGGCGAAGACCCGATCATCAAACCGGAGTACCAGTGGCGGGCCTGGGCCGATGACGAGACGTTCACCGGCGCGGAACTGCTGGCGTTCGTCAATGGCAAGCTTCTGCCCGAACTCGCGAGCATGCGCAGCGACGTGCCTGGCGACCCGCGCAACGTCCTCGGCCAGGTATTCGCCGGCGTCCAGAACCGAATGCTGTCGGGCTACCTGTTCCGCGACCTGGTCAACCAGATCCGCGGCATCGACTTCAACAGCAGCGACGACATCCACACGATGGCGTTCCTGTACGAGGACCTGCTGAAGCAGATGCGCGACGCTGCGGGCGACTCCGGCGAGTTTTACACTCCGCGCCCCGTCATCCGCTTCATGGTCGAGCAGACCTTCCTCAAACTCGGCGAGTCGATCATGGACCCGGCGTGCGGAACCGGCGGCTTCCTCGTCGAGGCATACACCGAACTGTTCCCGCAAGCCACCAGCAAGGTCCTCCAACAGCAGCTGTTCAACAACATCCGCGGCATCGAGAAGAAGCCCCTGCCGTTCCTGCTCTGCATGATGAACCTGACCCTGCACGGCATCCCCTCCCCGAAGGTTCTCCACGCCAACTCCCTCCGCGTGATGATCGACGAGAAGGGTCCCGGCTCCCAGGTTGACGTCATCCTCACCAACCCGCCCTTCGGCGGCGAAGAGGAGGACTCGATCGCCAAAAGCTTCCCCTCCGGCTACCAGACCCGCGAAACGGCCTGGCTTTTCCTCCACGCCGTCA
The DNA here is from genome assembly GCF_040649795.1 of Nonomuraea sp. NPDC048881. Taxonomy (NCBI): domain Bacteria; kingdom Bacillati; phylum Actinomycetota; class Actinomycetes; order Streptosporangiales; family Streptosporangiaceae; genus Nonomuraea; species Nonomuraea sp. NPDC048881. Next base: position 139,609 of record NZ_JBEZGC010000014.1, on the reverse strand, counting down.
TCAAGAAACTGAAGCCCCGTGGCCGCTGCGCTATCGTCCTCCCCAACGGCGCCCTTTTCGGCGAGGGCATCGGCGCCAAGATTCGCAAACAGCTCCTCGAGGAGTGCGACCTCCACACCGTCGTCCGCCTCCCCCAAGGCGTCTTCGCGCCCTACACCCAGATCCCCGCCAACCTCCTCTTCTTCGACAAGACCGGCCCCACCAAGGAAACCTGGTTCTACGAGATCACCCCACCCGAGGGCAGCCGCGGCTACGCCAAGACCAGGCCCATGCGCTACGAGGAATTCGAGTCCTCCGCCGCATGGTGGGGCGGCCCGGACCGCGCCGACCGCACCGAGAACGACCGCGCCTGGCGCGTTCCGATCGCCGACCTCCTCGCCTCCGGCTTCAACCTCGACCTCACCAACCCGAACACCACCGACGACCTGTTGCACCGGTCGCCAACCGAACTCCTTGCCGAGCTGATCGAAACCGAGCAGGACGTCCTCAGCCTTCTCACCTCTCTTCAGAAAGACGTGGAGGACCGCTGATGGCGCTTCCGGAACGCCCCCTCGGTGAGGCCATCACGCTCGCGCGTTGCTCGGTCTCTGTGAATGCCGACCACGAATACCGCATCGCGGGCATCTACAGCTTCGGCAAGGGCCTGATCAAACGCCCGACCATCACCGGCAACGAAACCGCCTACAAGGCGCTCAGCCGTCTCACCACCGGTCAGCTTGTGATGAGCAAACTCAACGCCTGGGAAGGGGCACTGGCCGTCGTCCCCGAAGAGTTCTCCGGAGCGTACGTCTCCCCGGAATACCCGGTCTTCGACATTATCGAGGCGGAAGCCGACGTCCGCTACATCTCCCACCTCGTCAGCTGGCCCACGCTATGGGACCGCCTCACCCCGCGCGGCTCCATGGTGCGCCGCAAACGCACCACCCCCGCCACCCTCATGTCCACCCCAGTCCCCCTGCCAGACCTGGACGAGCAGCGCCGCATCGCCGCCCGCCTCGACGCGGCCACGGCGAAGCTTGGTGAGCTTGCCAAGCTTCGCTCTCGCGCGGAAGCTCTCCGCGTCGCAATACGCGATTCCGTGTTCCATGAAGAGCAAGGCAATGCACCGACTCGTCTGGGGAACGTGCTAAGCCTCGAGCGGATCCCTGTGACACCTCAACCAGACGCGCAGTACTCGCAGATTGGAATCCGCTCATTCGGAAAAGGCATATTCCATCGCCCGCCAGTTCTCGGCAGCGAGCTCAGCAAGCTCAAGTACTTCGAGATCCATCCGGACCGTCTGATAGTAAGCAACATAATGGCTTGGGAGGGCGCAATTGCCATCTCCGGCACCAACGAGTCAGGCTTCATCGGGTCGCACCGCTTTTTGACCTACCGCCCGTCGGATGCAGTTGATATACGATACCTCAATTACTTCTTTCAGACTCGCGCGGGCCGCGACCTTATCCGGAGCACATCCACGGGAACGGTACTTCGGAACCAGACCCTCTCGATGAAGGACTTCGAGTCTCTCTCGGTTGCTCTTCCCAGCAAAAGGCGGCAGGAGGAAATCGCGCAAATGCTGGACCGGCTTGGGGACACCCAGAACCGTTCAGACCAGCAGGCGGATCTGGGCGTTACTCTAACCAATTCGCTGCTGAATGCAGCGTTCAGTGGGCGGTTGTGAGTGGGAGCGCAGCTTGCCCGACCTCGCACGGATCGTTCGTTAGGGCCGGTGGGCGCAGATCGCGACGAAGAGCGTATGGGAGTCGGTGTCCGTGACATTCAGAGGCCCTCGCCGGGTTCCTGGCATCGCGGACCAGGATGTGGTGCCGGAGGGAGGCGAGCTCGACGCATGCGGCTCTGGAACCGCTGTAACTGATCTTTCGCCACTCCAGGTCTGCGACCTCGCGAGTCACTCGTTGTCCTTCCGTTAACTTCATCCAAGTGACGGCCTTGAGCTGCGAGAGGAGCTCACCGAACGGGAGTGCGAGGGAGTCCGTCGATGGAGCCTCGTCTACGGACTCCTGGCGTGTGGAGCTTGGTGCAGGCGTGCGACGGGCAGCTGGTGGGCTTATCTGCCGGGGCCGCCCAACCGGCTCGTCGAGCCGGCGACCGGATGGGCTTGTGCGAGCCGTCCCCACCGGTTGGACCGGCACCGGTGCGATGGTCACGGGATTCTGGCCCACGAAGTCTCGGTGACGATGACGTGGTCGAGCAGGCGGAGCCCGACCGTGGTCGCGGCCTCGCGGAGGCGGGCGGTCACTCGGACATCCGCCTCGCTCGGTTCCGTCCGGCCGCTCGGATGGTTGTGCGCTACTGCGAAACGGGCGCCGCCCAGAGCGAGGACTAGGCTCAGGACGTCGCGGACTGGGATCTGGGTGCGATCCGCCGCGCCATCAGTGAGCGTGGCCGTCTTCAGGATCCGGCCGCCGGCGTCGCAGACGACCACGACCGCCCTCTCGTGCCGGAGACCACGCAGCAGCGGTGCGGCGGCGACCGCTATGTCCTCGGTGGCCGTGATCCGGCCGAGGCGCGGCGGCGTGGCCGCGCGTCGTGCCAGCTCGAACACCGCCGTCAGCCGGGCCGCCCTGGCCGGACCTATCCCCGCCGACCGCTGGAGCGCGCCCGGATCGGCCGCCGCCACCGCGGCCAGCCCGCCATGGTCTGCGAGCAACCGGGACGCCAGCTCGATGACGTCCACGCCGGGACGGCCCTCACCCAGCACCAGCGCCAGCAGCTCCCGGTCAGCAAGCGCACGCGGGCCGTGCTCAAGCAGCCGTTCCCTGGGCCGGTCGGCCTCGGGCAGATCAGGCACGCGCATCGGAATCACCTCCCGCCACTAGGAGACCATCTGGCACCGACAGAACGTGACCGGCCCGAACGCCGCCGCCCGGACCTCAGTCGTCGGTGTCCTCGTCCACGACCTCGACCTCGTTCGCGAGCCGCAGGCTCTCCTCGTCGAGCTCCGCGGGCGCGGCCTCCGTCGCCAGGCCGCGCTGGATGAGATCCCTAGCCCAATCCAGCAGGGTCTCTGACCGGGCGGCGAGGAACGCCTTGTAGTCGCCACGCATGGCAGCATCGAAAGCGGGCGCGGAGACGAGGCAGGTGTCGAGCCGCTCGCGGATCGTCCGCTCATCACTGAAGTCGATCTCGGCCTTCAGATAGGCGGACGGCGGCAGGTCAGAGACCTTCTGGTTGCTGATCGCGGTCAGCATGACGATGTTCGCGAGAACGTTGGCCTGCTCGAACTTAAGGCCGTCGCGCAGGAGGGCCGCTTTGGGAAAGAAGTGGTGGAACTGCATGTAGTTGTCCCCGGCCAGCGTCTTTCCCACGTCGATAGCTGCCCCGGTGATCAGGTCAACGGGGCCCCGTGCCGCGAGCATGAGCGCGAATGTCTTCTGCGGCGCCGTCCCCCGGTCGTACTTACCTGCCCACAGCCGCGTGCTGGGCGGCGGGACGTCCACCTCGATGCCCTTAGTCTCGCCCTTCGCGAACGCCGTCACCGCTGCGAGGTCCGCCGCCATCTTCCGTGGATTCCAGCCCTCGTAGTAGCCGCCGAGGACAGTCCGCCAGAACCAGCTGCGGAGCTGGGCGAACTGCTTGCCGTTCGGCCTTGGGATCTGCCGGAAGATCTCGATGACGACGGCGAGCTGGTTGGCGTGGGGAAGCGCGGCGGCCGTCGGAGTGCCTATCTCGGTGGTGAGGAAGTCCACCGCCTTCTTTGCAGCCTCCTCGGTCTCCTCGATGGCCGCCAGAAGACGCTCATGGCCAACGGAGGGCAGCTGCTCCATGTCGGACTTGGCGAACCCGAGCCCGGCCGCCGCCGAGATCGCGCGGAGCAGCAGCATCTGGTCGATCAAGCCGTAATTCTTGGCCGCGAGCACGTCGCGGACGCCGTCGATAGCGTCGAGGAGATCGAAGTCGCTGCGCCAGGTCGCCGCGCGGATGACCTGGACCGCCGTCAGCGGTGTGCCGCGAGTATTGACCCGTTCGAAAATCCGGCCGACCTCAGTGATCGAAGCCGTCTTCAGCGTCACGACCGAGGTCTCGTAGTTCGCGAAGTTATCGAACAGCTGCCCCGCCGCCTCCTCGAACTCATCAGGAAGCCGTTTCGAAGCCCACTTGGCGTACTGGTAGGGCTGGGCGAGCAGTCTCAGCGGAATCTGGTGCGCGGGCGGCTCGTCGAAGTCCTTCCGGTGCGCGAAACGCTCTTCCTCGAAGTCGTAGACCAGGTTCCAGAGGCTCTTCGGGTCGCCCTTCGGCTCCCAATACAGTGCCCCGCAGATTGTCGACAGACGCTGGCAGCCGTCGAGCAGGTAGGCAGTACGTTCCCGGTTCGGTGCCTGGTCGATCTCGATGCCCGCGATGTCGTGGTCGCTCGCCAGCCGCAACTCGCTGTCCCACAGCAACAGGCTGCCGATCGGGTAGTTCCGTGAGATCGAATCGAGGAGATCAAGGACCTGGTAGCCCTTCCACACGAACTGCCGCTGGAACTTCGGAAGCCTGATCTCCCCCGCTTTGACCCGCGACGCGAGCTCGGTGAGCTTCTCTAACTGCGGGCGGTGAGCGCGCTCATGGGGGATCGGCGACATACCCCAAGATTTTCACGAACGCCCTGCCGTTGTCAGCTGAAGCACCGGCGGGTGACCGTCCGGCTTTGTCGGAACCGTCGGGGTGATCGCGATCTTCTGACTTGAGGACTACTGGCGCGACGGCAGCCTGCCGACCGCTCTCGAGCGTTTGCGGCGCTGACAAGGGTCATAGTCCTTCGCGACGTCGTCATCCGAAGGGCACAAGCTATTTCAGGATGTATCTGCTCGGCTCTGTAAGGGGCGGCAGCAGGTCACGGGCGCGGGAGTTCAGGGGATTTAGCCTGCCCGTCGCGGGGTTGAGGCCGTACACGAATGCTTTGGCCTTGTCCGCGAACTCCGCTGCTGGTCCGCTGATCCTGCCATTGGTGATCACGATCAGCCTTTTTGGCAGGTCCTCGCCAGCCGCCGCGGCCAGGCCGTTCAGCCGCTGGATCTCGGACGTCGACAGGTCCTTGGTCCGGCCGTTCCAATCGACGTGATAGGTGTCGGAGTGAATAAGACTGTCCGGTCCGCCTTCGCGGATGTCTCCGAAGCCGAAGGTCGTGAGCTGCTCCAGAACGGCGTCCAGGTGTTCCCTTGCGCCTGCCGGCGGTAGGGCCGGCTCGGTGAGGAACAGAGATTCCTCTACGTCGGACCATGTCTCGACGGATGCTCGCGACGGCTTGGACGTCTCCCAGAAAACGCCGCTCTCGACCCACGCCTTTGGCCCGTCGCAGATTAGGTCGGCGATCCGACTCACAGGGACGTCGGCGCGCTGCATGCCCGGCGTCGGGAGTTTCCCGCGCCCTAGGGAACCGCCGAGATCGACACGTGTCCAGGCTTCACGCTCCGGGTCGTATATGTCGACCAGCCAGCCGACGCTGGCCTTGATGGAGACCCGGACCAAGATGTCGGAGAGCCTGGCCTCGACGTAGGCTCCTTCGTGCCCGTCTGCGATGTAGAGCTTGGGCTCGTAGCGCGGTCCATAGGCGAAGTATCGGTTCCCGGCCGCCACCCGTTGGACGTGTACTCCTCGTTCGGACAGGAGGTCGGCGAGCTCGGTCATGTCCGACGGTTCGCTCTCGTGCCAGCGCCAAGGCGACGCTACCGGCACTCCGGCAAGGCGGGCAGTAGCGTGGGCGTGAATGGCGTCGACGAGTACCTCGCTGGATGTGTCCGGCGGCCAGATGGAGGGCTCACTTCCCAGCACCGGATCGACGATCAGCCATACCAAAGCGTGGCCGAGCCTTGACTGGCTCAGCACGACCCCTCGATCTCCTGGCAGTTTGACCATCAGGTACAGCTGGGATCCGGTGGAGTTGAGGCGGACTCGGTCGCCCAGCTCGAGGTGGCGTTCATGCAGCAACCGCTCCAGTCTCTGGAAGTGCAGGTGCGTGCCGGCGGCGGCGACCATGTCACCGGGAGGGAAAGACAAGGAAAGAACGCTCCTCTGAAGTGGCCGTGCGATCCGCGATGCAATCATCTGCGAAAAGTGTAGAGCGGGCTGACTTTTGTGATCAACGCCCTTTGAATCCGTAGGTTCCGGGTTCGAGCCCCGGGCGCCCTACCACTCCAACCTGAAGGTTCACCCACCACCTTGATCAAAGACCGCGGTGAATTTGGCGTCGCGGTCGCGAATGAGGAATCTGATGCCCTCGGCCCGCGCTCCCTGGTTCATGACCAGGTTGCGGGCTTGTTGAGCAACCCAGGTTCCGGTCGGATGCGCCGTGATGCCCGCGAAGTGGACCACGCGGCTGGCGTGCTCGATGAAGAACAGAACGTAGAGCCGTTTAAGGAAGACGGGGTCGACGTGGAACAGATCGCACGCCCAGATGCCCTCGGCCTGCGCTTTGAGGAACTGGCCCCAACTCGGGCCGGTGCGACCTGGTGCCGGACCGAGACCGGCCTTTTTGAGGATGTCGCGTACGGTGCTGGGCGGTACCCGAAGGCCGATGCCGGTCAACTCTCCGCTGATGCGCTGATAGCCCCATGAAGGATTCTCCTGGGCCAGGCGCAACACCGCCTCCCGGACCTCTGCGCGGGTAGAGGGACGACCCGACCGTTTGGATGGGTAGGTCCACCGGCGCATCACCAGCGCGCGGTGCCAGCGCAGCAACGTCGCTGAGGTAACGAAGAAGACGTTCCACGACGAGCGGGGAAGCAACCGCGACAAGGCCGCGAGGACGACCCGATCCACCGGCTGGAGATTAGGCCGGTTCACTTGACGGCGTAGCACGGCGACCTGATGGCGAAGCACCACGATCTCGGCCGTCTTGGCCCGATCACCGCAGTCCAGCAGGACCAGAAGCTGAAAGACACGCCCGAGGATGAGGTAGAGGAAGGACCACGACACCGTCAGCAGGATGCCCGAGACCCCACCATGCTCGAACCACGAACCCTCAGGTCAACCTCACCGGCTGAGTTTCCGCACCCCACAGGCCAACGGGACGGGCATGACGGGCCGCGACGCCCCGTACCAAACGCACCGTACCAAGGGTGTGCACGTGATGTGAGACGCTGAAGCGTCATGAGTGAGAGCCTCCCCCGGGTCGACTTCCGGCAGATTCGCGAATACGGATCGAGCCAGCAGCGCGCGTTCGAAGAGCTGGGCTTCGTGCTGATGCCGTCGGTCGAGAATCTCCCACTGGGCACCCGGCTGGAGCGGCGCGGCACGCCCGACGCGGGGATCGAGTTCTCCTGCCCCGCCCCTGACGGCTCGGGAACATGGGCCTGGCAGGCGAAGTTTCTGTTCACCCTGGACGCTTCCGCAGTGAAACAGATGGACCGCAGCGTCACCGAAGCGCTCAATACGACGCCCGACCTGGTCAGATACGCCTTCTATCTGCCGATCGACCGCTCGGGACGAGAGCCCGTCCGCCAGGGCCAGGTCGCGGGGAAGAGCGGCCTGCAGCGCTGGAACGAGCAGGTGAAGGTGTGGAAGAAGCGGGCGGAAGATCTTGGCCGGGAGGTCGAGTTCGTCTACCTCGGCGAATCGGACCTCCTCAAGGCTCTGACGCGTGAGGAGAACGCGGGCACGCTCCGCTACTACTTCGACCGGGAAGTGTTTACCGGCGACTTCTTTCAGAGCCAGGTCAGCCGGCAAGTGGCCAATCTGGGCAACCGGTACCTGCCGCAGATGCATGTCGAACTCGACATCGCCGAGAGCATCAACACCCTCACCCTCGACCCGGACTTCCGCGACCAGGTCCGCCATGGCATCGGGTCAGTCATCCGCGCCCGCCAGGGGCTCGGTGCGCAGCCCGATGAGGCGTCCGCCGAATTCGGCCCCTGGTCGACGGCTGTACGAGCCCTGGACACGATCGCCGACCTCGGCGTCTCCAGCCAAGACGATCTCATGGACCCGGAGTCTTGCATTCTCCAGCGCCTGATGGCGGCATGCAGCGATGCGCGAGAGCAGGTCGACAACGCCCAGGAGATGGCCAATGAACAACTTCGAAGCGGCGACGAGCAGCAGCCCGACGACCTACTGCTGGGTCTGTGGCGATGCTTGGGGGTTCTCGACGGCTTTGCCGAGCGTCTCGCGCCCGCGGCGCGCCCACCGGTGCTGTTGATCGTCGGCCCCGCCGGGAGCGGCAAGAGCCACCTGGTGGCTGATGCGGCGGCCCATCGCGCAGACCAAGGCCATCCCACACTTCTGCTCCTCGGTCAGCAGTTCGGGCCTGGACCGGCATGGCCGCAGATCTCGGCTCAGGTCGGCCGGGACCTCACCGCCTCCGACCTGCTGGCCACCTTCGCGCAGGCCGCCCAGGTACGTCGCAGCGGCCGGGCATTGCTGATCATCGACGCGCTCAACGAGGGCCCCGGCGCCGAGATATGGAAGGAGCAACTGGCTGGCCTGCTCAAGGAAACCGAGCGTCATCCCTGGGTTGCCGTGGTGCTCACCGTCCGCGACACCTACCTCGGTGCCGTCCTGCCCGACCTTTCCTCCGACACGGTCACCACGGTGACTCATCCCGGATTCGCCGGGCATGAGGAGGAAGCCCTGGCGGTCTACGCCGAGCACCACGGGCTGCGGCTGCCCGACTTCCCTCCTCTGCAGCCAGAGTTCGCTCGCCCGCTGTTTCTGCGAGCCTTCTGCGAGTCGATCCGCGTGCGCGGCCTGGATACGCTGCCGAGGGAGGCGCCGTCCCTGTCCTGGGTGTTCGACGGGCTCCTGGACGCCGTCGATGACCGCCTGTCCGCCGCCAACCGGCTGGACTACCCGGCATCGGCGCAGGTGGTCCACCACGCCATAGACATCCTGTCCGAACGTATGCTGGAGGACGGCGTCGAGGCCCTGCCCCTGCCGACCGCCCGCGCGCTGTGCGATGCCGTCCACCATCCCTCAGGCGGATACAGCACGTCCCTGCTCCACGCCCTGATCACCGAGGGCCTGCTGCTTCAAGAACTGGCGCCGGGGAAACGCGGCCGCCCGCAGCAGCAGGTACGCTTCACCTACCAGCGGCTGTCGGATCACCTGCGGGCGCAGGCCCTGATGAGCTGCTGCTCAACCACCGAGGAGGTGGCAACCCAGGTCCGCGGCCTGCTGACCGGTGAGCAGGCCTGGCGTCATCTCGGCCTGCTGGAGGCGTTGGCCCTGGTCATGGGTGAGCGCGGTGAGGTGGAACTCGTCGACCTCGCCGAGAAGACCGTCGTGGCCGGCGAGGCCGAATGGGCCATCGGATACCTTGCCGAGCATTTCCTCAACTCGCTCGTGTGGAGAAGTCCCGGCTCCGTGCGCGATGAGACCATCGCGCTGGCCGAGCGGCTCGTGCTCCGGCATGACCGATTGCGGTCGCTTTGGCTGACCGTCACCTTGAGCGTCGCCTGCCTTCCCGGTCACCCGCTCAACAGCCGGTGGCGTGAGGCCACGCTCAGACCGCTGAGCATGGCCGAACGCGACCTGACCTGGACCGCCCCGATCGGCGATCGGTGGATCAGTGGCGAGGAGAGCCTGCGGCGGCTCATCAACTGGGCCTGGTCCAGCAAGATCGACGATGTGGCGCCCGAGGTGGCGGTTCTGGCCGCCCGGCTGATGGTGTGGCTGCTGGCCAGCCCCAACCGGATGCTGCGCGACAGCGTCACCAAATCGATGGTTCGTCTGCTGGAACGGCACACCGGCGTTCTCGCCGACCTCTTGGACGATGCCGCCGCCATCAACGATCCCTACATCGTCGAACGCCTCGTGGCCGTGGCCTACGGACATCTGCTGCGCCGCCGGCACGCCACTGTCGATGCTCGAGCCGTCCCGCCTTTGAGGCGGATCGCCGACGCTTGCGCAACGCTTGCCGGACAGCCGATCGCGCAGCACGTCCTTATCCGTCACTACGCGACCTCATCGGCCCGGCTCGCGCAACGCCTCCTCGGTGGAGAGCCCCCGGAAGTCGATGGGCCTTCCCTGCCGGACGTGCATCAGGCGCCGATGCTGTCGGCTCCCTCGCACGCGGAGTTGGCCGCCAGCTACGGACGTGAATCCTCCGAGTTCCTCTGGGCGGTCAGCGAGGTCGGGATGGACTTCGAGCGCTACATCCTCCACAGTGCTTGCGACCAGCTCGTTCTGCCTGATCAGGATCGGTTGCGCGGCGAGCGGCGTACACGCCGCGCCGCCGAGGTCGACGCCGCGACCCGGGAGCTCCGGAGGCTCCTGGTCGAGGACAACGGGGAGACGGCTTCGACACAGCTCGACGAGTTGATCGAAAAGCGGATGAACCCGTCCGATGGCCAGAAAGATGGCGGGAGAGACAATCAGGAGGAAGCCCGGGCCGAGGAGGAAGTTCTTGCCTCCATCCGCCAGCGGATAGCCCAGCTGGTGGAGCTTCGCGCTGACACGGGCGATGACACGGAGGAAGACGATCAGGAGGGCGCGGGCGGTTTCCCCTATTCCCCCGGCTGGGTTGGCGCCCTTCTCCGTGGGGAGAGCTTCGACTCGGGATGGCGGGAGTTTCGATCTGGGTTGAGCCGCAGTGCCGCCCACGCACTCGACACGCTGGATGCCGCGCTGAACCGACTGGGAGACGACCGTCCGGTGAGGCCGGACACCGATGTCGTCGGGCGATGGGTCGCCCAGCGCGTCCTCGACCTGGGCTGGACACGTGAAGCCTTCGGCGACATCGACGCCTTCATCAGGGCGGACCGGAACCGTGGCCGGGGAGAACGGGAGCGGTTCGCCAAGAAATACACCTGGATCGCCTTCCATCAGGTACTTCACGAACTACGTACCTGCGGGGTTCAGGACGTCGGGGAAAGCGAGGTCCCCTTCACCAACCCGTGGCAGATCACTGGAGCCTGCGACATTGACCCCAGCGTCATCGCCCGCGGCGACGCCACCCGCAAGACGCGTCGCCGCGCGGGAGGAAGTCGCGAGCCCTCTTCCTGGTGGACGCGCCCCTACCAGCACACCCTGGACGAGGGTGACGACCATTCGCGGTGGATCGCCGACCCCGCCGACGTCCCGGACCACAACGTCCTGCTCCAGGCCACGGATCCGTTCGGCGGCACCTGGCTCGCACTCGAAACGCACATGACGTGGGAGAGTCGCTACTCTTCCGGAGAAGGGGCCAGCCCCGTCCGGCAACAGTGGATGCGCGGCCATTCCTATCTGATCCGGCAGATAGACGTGAGCAAGGTCAAGCGGTGGGCCAAGGCGCAGAACTGGATGGGCCTGTGGATGCCGACCCCCGCACAGTTCGCCACGGGTCTGCTGGGCGAGTACCCTGACCTCGGCCCCTGGCCAGGCCATCTGGACGCAAAGGAACGCGAAGAAGCCGGCGTGCGGGAATCGCGTCTTCCGCCGCCGGGCTGGAGGATCGTGAACGCACGCGGTTTCGTGTGTGACATGGCGGAGGCGACGGCGTGGCACGGGCGGGAGAGCGAAGTGGACCACAGCCTCACCTCGCTCACCAACGGCCTGCTGCCCTCCCGATCACTTCTGGACGTCTTGGCGGCAACGTGGTTCGCCGGCGGAACCGACCAGCATCGCGACTATCGGCTCGGCTCGGTGGAAACCGACTACAGCTGGCAGTCCAACGGTGAACTTATCGCCTTCTGCAGCGCCAATGACGGAAACCCGCAGCGCCGGCCATGGACTCTGTGGGTCAAAGCGGCGCCCCTGCGGGAAGCCCTCACCCGTAACAGCCTGGCCCTGTGGGCCTGGACTCTGGGAGAGAAGATCTTCTGGAGCTCTCCGGGCGAGCCCTCGCCGAAGCGATTGGAGATCTCCGGCGCTCATCTACTCGCGCCCGGGCCTCTCACCACCTGGAATATCGACTACACGAACAAGGGACCGAGCTAGCCGCCTCTTTGGGGAATCCGGTCTATGGGCGACTGCTGAGCTGTGCGCCTGCCGAAAAATGCGTCCGTGCAGGTCAAGCCGCGTGTGAGTATTGGTGGAGGATGCCGCCGAGCCGATCGTGTCGGCGGATGTTCAGATCGAGGATGCGCGCCGGTTTGGTGATCGGGTCGGGTGCGGCGCGGAGCGGGGCGGCTTGGTCGAGGGCTTGATGAGCGCGATGCTCGTTGTAGAAACGTTCATACTCGCCGAGAGCGTGGCGTAGATGGCGTTCATTCCAGAGCAGGCAGCGGTCCAGGAGTTCGCGGCGGCAGTTCTGCACCCACCGCTCCATGATGGAGTTCATCCGCGGCATCCGAGTGCCGGTGAGCACAGTCTGGATACCGGTTTCGGCGAGAATCTCATCCATGAGAGCGGGGAACTTGCCGTCCCGGTCGCGAATCAGGAACCGTGCCCAGCATGCCCGCATCTTCCAGATCCATGACAAGATTCCTGATCGCCTGGGTAACCCAGGCGGCGGTGGGGTGAGCGGTGGTGCCGAGCACGCGAATACGCCTGATGGCGTGCTCGATGACGGTCAGGATGTACTGGCGCTGCCCGGTAAGGGTGACGGTTTCGATAAAGTCGCAGGCCAGGAGTGCGTCGGCTTGCGAGCGCAGGAAGTCGGCCCAGGTGGTGGAGCCTCGCTCGGGTGCTGGGTCGATGCCTTCCTGTTGGAGGATCTCCCAGACCGTGGACGGCGCGACCTTGAGGCCGAGCGTGATGAGCTCGCCGTGCACCCGCCGATATCCCCAGGCCGGGTTCTCCCGGACCAGGCGCAGGACGGGCGCGCGGATGGAGCGGACCGCGGGCAGGCGCCCACGCCGCTTCGGCCGGCAGGTCCGGGCATGCCGCTGTTTCACGATCTCGCGGTGCCAGCGCAGGATGGTGTCCGGGCGGACGACAAGCCGGAGCCGGCGCAAGACTGCGCGGGGAAGCGAGGTCAGGAGAGTCGCCAGGAAGAAGCGGTTCTCGGAGGTGAACCTGACCCGCACATCCGCGCCGAGCTGCCGTTCCAAGACCATGATCTGATGACGCAGCGCGAGAATCTCGACGTCCTTGTCACGATCACTCATCGGCAGTAGCCGTAGCGACGACGAATGCGTTCGTGACGGTCAGATAGGCCAGACGAAGAAGCACGAACGATCACCATGCCGCATTCAGCAGCCTCCCGAACGGGTGGAGACGGCCACTGTCAACTCTGACCTTTGCAAGGCCATGACCTGGCCGGACGGGATTTCCGGCAGCCGCACAGTCGGGAGGCGGGGTCGTGGGCGGGCTTGAGGAAATGTCGGAGGGGGGTGTTAGGTTCGAAGGTTCACTCGACTGGCGCCAAGAGACACAACATGTGGGATCGAATTGGCAGCCGACACCCACAAGTTGGGTTTTGAGTTGCCGCCAACCACGACTCGTGCTCTACTCGTCACTGGTAAAAAGGAAGGCCCCACGCGGGCCCGAACCCTGAGGTCGAGCACGTTCGTGGGGCCTACGCGTCTGGCCACGCTCCTGGACCCCTACCTCCGCTGGAGTACCCCTCCAAGCGGCGGCGGACTTGCCTGCCTCGGAGACGAGGAGGGCGCATTGAGAGTCGCCACGGTCAGTGAGGACGTCAAGGAACAGGACGAGGCTGGTCAGGATGTCTGAGCAGACGGTGTCCGTCCTGGGCTCGCGGCTCGAACCAGTCAATGTAACGGTGAACCACCAGCCGGTGGATCTCCCCGACCGCGCGACGACTGGCCGAGGTATCAAACTCGAAGCGATCCGGCAGGGGATTCTGATTCAGGGAAACTTCGTCCCGTCGGTCCACCAGGGCAACCAATTCGTCCCGGTTGACGATGCGCAGGCCGCCGAATGACAAATGGACAGCGATCTTCCGGTCTGTGGCTTGACGAACCATCCCTTGTCGATCTCCTCGCCTCCGACGCTGTGGCGCAGACGGTCGCCGAGGCGGTGCTCGACGACACGCTCGATCCAGTCGCGATCGGCGTCTCCGGATCATGGGGAAGCGGGAAAACCACAGTACTGCGGCTGGTGCGTGCTGCCCTGGCCGAACACAATCTGGGGCCGGATGAGCAAGTTCTCATCGTCGATACGGACCCTTGGCGGTACGACCCCGGCGTGGGCGCGAAGGAGACGCTCATCTCGGAGGTGCTGGGCGCGCTCGAACAGGAGATCCGCGAGGAAGCCGGCGCGAAGGGCCAGGCTCGCGAAATGGTGAAGAAGCTGAGAAGGCGTGTCGACTGGTCCAAGGCGTTGCAGATCGCCGGCAAGACATCGCTCGCGCTTCAGCTTCCGACCGTGGATGACCTGACGAAACTCGTCAATACCGACGCCAACGGCGCAGAGGGCGGGGAGGCTCGAGGGCTGGAGGCGTTCCGCACCGAGTTCGAGAACCTCATGGGGTCCAAGCAACTCGCCCACATCAGGCGAGTGGTGGTCCTCGTCGATGACCTCGACCGCTGCCTGTACGAAACGGTGGTCGGCACGCTGGAGACCATCCGGCTGTTCCTGGCGGTGCCCAAGATGTCGTTTGTAATCGCGGCCGACGAGCACAAGGTCGCCGAGGCGCTGCGCCCCCGATTCTCCGTCATCGAAGGCGCGGGCAACGGCAGAGGCGAGTCGCCGGAGGAAGCGGCCAGTCTGTATCTGCACAAGATCGTGCAGACCACCGTGCCGCTCCCCGCGCTCAGTCGCTTCGACACCGAGGCGTACCTCGTGCTGCTCCAACTCTCCCACGAGCTCGAAAAGCACGAACTTCAGCCATACATCGACAGCTGCGCGGACCTCCGATCAGGCAGCGGCTTGCTCGACGACCTGGCCGACATGCCGGGACGCGACATCACCGCCGAAATGGCGTTCGCCTCCCGGCTGACGCCGATCCTCTACGAGAAACTGCGCGGCAACCCCCGACGCATCAAGCGCTTCCTCAACGACCTGCGGGTGCGCCAATCCGTTGCGCAGCATCGCGGGATCAGCTTGGCTCCCGAGATCGTGGCCAAGCTCATGGTGCTCGAAGTTCTCCTCGACGACGGCTTCAAGAAGGTCCTCGACTGGCTGGCCAAGGGCGAACTGCGTGACCAGATCCAGGCATTGGAAACCGCCGCGGGCAGGCCGACACCAGCAGAGGCCACGTCGGACACAGACGCAGAACCCCCTGCCGAGGCCGACACAAAACGTCCTCCAGCAGAGGCCGACGGCCCTGGTTTCACCGATGACCTGGTGCGTTGGGCCAAGCTCACACCCGCGTTGGGGGGCCTGGACCTCGCCCCGTATCTGTATCTGGCCGCCTCATTCACCGGACAGGTCCTGCTCGATGTCGGTCTGCCGGAACGGCTGCGCGACATCACGGCCAACCTGCTCTCCAGCAGCCGGGCGGAGCAAAAGTCGGTCACCGAAGCCGACCTCGCCGCGCTCACAACCGCCGACGCGCTGGCGATCGTGCAGCACCTCGGTCGCGTCGCCCGGGACCGAACGGCGCAGCAAACCGTCGGCGTGGTCGGGATCCTGCGCATCACCCGCGTGCATGGCTCACTCGTCGAGGCCGCAGCCAAGTCGCTTGGCTCCATTCCCGCGGCGGAATTGCAGGCGCAGACAGTGCTGCGCTTCGAACGTGCCGATATGACCAGGTTTCGGGACGTAATGGAGGGCTGGCAGGCGAAGCTGCCTGACAACAGTACGAAGCGAGCGCTGCACGGGCTACTTTCGGGCGGGATCGCCTAATGGGAACCAAAGGCTCCTATACCGGTGGAGGCGGCGCTGCCGGCAATAAGCTGCGCAAGACCATCGATGACTGGCTCAACGAACTACCGCCCACACCTCCCCGCATAGATCAGAATCTCCCCGACAACCAGCAGCCCATTCCGCGTCTTCGGCCAGAGAGCCTTCTGCCGGTCATCGGGATGTTCCGGCCCGCGACCGGACACGCTGACGGACCAGGTGGCGCCGGAGGCAACGCCGGGAGAGGAACCCCAGGCGCCAGCCACGGTGGTGGTGCCCAACGCACGACGACACGCTCTGCGAACACCGCCGGACGGGCAGCAGCTGCGGCATTCGGCCTGAGGACCGGCAACACTGCGGTTCTCCGGGAGCTGGGTCTCGACTACGCAAGCCTTCGCGCGAATCCAGATCCGATCGACGTCACCCGCCAGATCGTCGCAGCGGCATGCGGACCCCTCCCCGACGGCACCATCGAAGACGAGGAACAGCGGGTCGTCGCGGCGATGGTGGCGGAGTGGATACTGGAGTCCGACGCCGATGGCGCTCCACCCAGTCCGGAGGAGGTCGTCAGAGAGGCGATCACCCGAATCATCTTCGAGGCCGCGAGCAGCGAGACCGCAGCTCGGCTGCGCAAGGGCGAGCGCCCGGAATGGGCCAGCGAAGAGGCCGAAAGACAACTCCTGGAGATCGCCCACGCCTTGGCGCTTCGGGCCCCTCTTTCTGCCACGGGACCGACAGCAGAAGAGTTCTCCCGGGCCATCGAGAACGGAATCGAAGCCATGCGGCTCATACAAGGGGCTTCCTGATGCCCGCCTACACCATGCGATTCTCCGTGCCGGACGACGTCTCTACAGGGCTCGCCAAATCGCGCTTCTTCTGGCCGCTGAAAGGAGCCGGCTCCTTCATCTCCCCGTTGGGCCCAGGTCTCGGCATGCTCGGCCCGGTAATGGAAACGAACGTCGACCTGGTCCGGCTCGCGGTTATGGTGTATGCGGCCGATCGCTCAACGCCCCGGCGTGCGGGAGGCTCCAACTGGTCGCGTCGCGATTTGGACATCGAGGTGCCGGTCGCCGAACCCGAACGGTGGCTCCGCCTTCGCGAGCGGTTCGAGGCCCTACTGGCATTCCTGTCCGGCGATGCGTGGACGTTGCGGTTTCGGAGGGCGACCACGCCCCGGGAAAAGGTCAGCGCGTACCGCTACGGCGGTGCGAAACGAGTGGTTCTGGCCAGCGGCGGGGCAGATTCCACGATCGGAATGCTTATGTCCCGCCACGACTTGGCGGACACATCTCATCTTCTTGTCTCCCATGTAGGCGCGACCAACATCGCGCCCGTGCAGCGGGACATCGTGCAGCAGATCGGCTTGCTGACTAGCGGACCAGAGCAGTTCCACCGACAGATCCGCTTCTCACGTGTGAAAAAGCAGCCTGGCGGCTTCACCTTCCACAACGAGTACTCCACCCGAACCCGGTCACTGCTCTTTCTCGCTCTCGGGCTCGCTCTTGCGTCCATCGAGAGAGTGCCTCTATGGATCCCCGAAAACGGCTTCGCTTCGCTCAACCCACCAATGGCCGCCGACCAGCGTGGCAGCCTCTCGACCCGAACCACCCATCCGCTCTTCCTGCAACAGCTCGCCGAGCTCGCCACCGAAGCCGGCGCGCATGCCGAGATCGACAACCCGTTCGACTTGATGACCAAGGGTGAGATGTTCCGGACGGCAGCCGATCTGGTGGGTGCCGAAGCCGCATCGTCTCTGTTGAGCGCCACACACTCCTGCGCGCACACCGGGCAGCGCACCCACCATTTTCCCTTCAGTGTCCACTGCGGGGTCTGCTTCGGATGTCTCCTTCGGCGGGCGTCGTTCCTCGCTTCGGGCCTGTCCGATCAGACGGACTACTTGGTGACCCATAGTGTGCGGCCGGAGACATACCTTGAAGGGAAATCGGTCGAGGCTTCCATCCGGGACTTTGTCACCCGTGGCCTGCGCCCTGCTGACGTGAGCGTACTCAGCCTGCCGTCGTCCTACTCCACCCGGGATGCTTATGACCTATGCAAACGAGGCGTCGCTGAACTGGAGTTGTTGTTCGCATGAGGACTGTCCTGCCGCCGCTGGATCTGCACGCGCACATCGACGTCAGCGTGTCCGAGGACGATCTCCGTGGCCTCGGCGCCGTCATCTTCGCGGCGACACGTTCGCTCGCCGAGGCAGCGCAGGCGTTGCAGCGCCGCGACGAGACGATTGTCTGGGGTGTGGGCAGCCACCCCGGACTCGCGCGAAGCCATAGCAGTTTCGACGAAGCCACCTTCAGCTCGCTGATCGCGGGAACCGCTTTCGTCAGCGAGTTCGGGCTCGACGGGCGGAGCAAGATCGACCTTGACCGGCAGCGCCGAACCCTCCAGGGAGCTCTCAAGGTCTTGAAGGAGACACCGCGGATCCTCAGCTTGCACAGCAGCGGAGCCACGGATGACGTTGTGGATGAGGTGCAAAGGTGCCCAGCACCTGGGGTCGTCCTCCACTGGTGGTTGGGCAATCCCCGTACGACCGCCCGCGCGGTCGATCTCGGCTGCTACTTCTCGGTCAATGCCGCATCGGCGCGCCGAACAGAAGTGCTCAAAACCATCCCGCTCAACCGCCTGTTCACCGAAACGGATCACCCCTTCGGCGACCGAACCTCCGCACAACGGCAACTGCCCGGCAACGTCGCAACCCTGGAGAGAGTTTTGGCTCGCCACCATGAGATCTCGGTGGAAGACCTCCGACGCCAAATGTGGCGTAACCTCGCAGAACTCGTACACACCACCGGTTGTGGTGCTCTGCTGAGCCGGCGGATACGAGCGCTCCTAGCGGCTGTTCCCCGCCCTTAACGCACCTTTCACACCCGGGCTTGGCAGCTTCCAGAGCGGCATTCACAGAACGCTGAGTGGTCGCGGCCAAGCCAGTTTGCAGGATGGGCAGCCGCTTTGGCGACAGCGACTACCGGTGGGGTTACGCCGGAGATCGCTGAGACATAATGCGTGTCGTCATGTGCCTCGCACGGCGCGAGTATGCTGCCGGCCATCGCTGCTGGTGGAGGGTAGGGCGGAAGGCGACCCAATCGGAGACCTCATGCACCGTTGACTGGCAGACATGGTCAGCAGGAAAGCTCCGTCGAAGGATATAGGCGTCTGGCTCAGATTTTCCGATGCATCAATCGATTCCAGACCATCCTCGAAGAAGCTCGCTCGACTTACGGAGCAGGTCGTCAACCATTACACCTAGCTCGATGTAGTTCAGGCCATCCATAAAGTGCTCGACAAGGCCGAAGAGTGGGCGGTCAGCCGGAAGGGAGGAAACCCCGGGAAGTATCACCCCATAATGCACCAAGGTATTCCTTAGTCTCCTCCCACCTGGCGACAAGACTTCTTGAACATCAGAACAGGAAAGCAGAGGGCTCGGTAGCACCACGCCGTGCTGTTCAGCCAAGCACTTCAGGCTATCGAGAACCTGAAATAAGGTGATGTATCGCAGCTTGAGTACTGGCACCGGCCAAGAGCCGTCAGGCAGACGTGGCGACTCGCCCACCAGTAACTCTACTGTGGCGCAGGCCGCCTGCACCGAGATCAGCGCTGCCGCCATATTGGCCGGCACGCTCCCGTCAAAAACATTCCGGTAAAACTGCCAGGACTTCGCATCCGAACTCTCCACCTCATGTTCCTCGATAAGGTCGAGCCAGCAAATCGTCTTCTCGGCCGCCGAACTCGGATCAGATTGAGCGAAGGCCGCCATATCCCTCGCGATCTCGTGCATTCGTTGTCCCATGGCGGACGAGCCGAACACCTCAGGCGGCATGCCGGAGTTGTAGTGCACCGAATGCGTGGTACCGATCAATTGCTGCCGATAGCGTACGATCCCCAGATCATCTCGAAGCCGGTCCAGCAGCCGACCAAGCCTCCCTCGTGTATCGGCGAAGAAGATGCTGTGATGCTGCCCAGAAATCAGCCCATAGTGCTCGGCGACACCGTCGACATATCTATGGGTATCGAGAAAGAGTTTGTTGGCGTGCCTGGATGCCTCCATGGCACTCTCTTCGAGGGACGGCACGGTCGGAAGCTGCCCTGGATCGGCCCCTTCCAAATGTTTCCTGCCCTCGTAGTTGATCAGGGCAAGGTGGTGCAGAGTGCATAGCATGGGCCAGACAGTCGCCTGAGGACGTCGAATGCAGGCTTGCCCGATCTGCCAGAGGTAGTCGCGGTCCAGCGCAAGCAGACGAAGGCCAGCTTCGTGTGTTGTGAGATCCGGCACGAGATGATCATATGCCAAGCACCCGACACTGGACTAACGGTTATGGACCCGCTGAGAACGCAACTCGCTCTGACACGTGGGACCTGGTAGCTCACGCCGTTCACAAGAGCCTCAGATTTCTGACTTGGGCTAGTTCGGAGCGAGCAATTTTTTCAGGTAAGGCCAAGCGGGGAGTCATTGACTACTCGGCGGTTGCCCATTGGTCCGCGATAGACCTCGGCACGCGGTATATCGGAAACTGTCCGATTTCCTGGGGGCAGGCTCTCCTACTCAAGCCCATCAGCGCGCGCATCCGAGCGCTGACGTGGGTGTGGACGTTGTCCCGGATCAGCACGATAGGTCTGCCCAACTGCTGGTCGGCGGCGTCCAGCAGGGGCACAGGCGCTCTCGTTGAAGCCTTTGCGCTCGCTCCTGCGGCGCTGATAGACCCTCATCCGGTAGATCAGCCGCGTGCGCTGCCCCGGTTTGAAGCAGAACAGGCCGGCAAGCTTGACCCGTCCGGTGCCCTTGCTCGTGACGGTGACGGTGGGAGTGTGGCCTCTGCGGGACCAGGTACAGGCCTCGGCCGGCCTCAGGGTGTCCTGCTTCGTCGGGGAAGCTGCGCCTCGTCTCCGTAAACGCCAACCTGTCGGTACTCCGACGCGCGTGTAACCCCTAATTCTGGGCACCCGCTCATCGCACGGCCGCAAGCAGGAATGGCCCTTCAAATTGTCGGCACGCTGATAGCCTGGTCGGCTGGCCTCCCCAGGCCACCGTCCACGAGTCGGACGCCCCGCGTACCCGAGGAGTGCGCTATGCCCGAGGCTGTCATCTCCTACGTCGGAGCAATGCCCTACCAACCCGGCGGAGTCGTTGACCTCCACCCGTTCGTCCCGTGCCTCACCGTGCATGTAGGAGGCAGCCTGCTGTTTCGGGTGCACGTACAACTGTCCTGGGAGGGCAGCCTCAACGGCACACGCCAGCTCGAAGCGCTCGGGTTCTCGACCGCCGAGGCGGAGGACCAAGTTAGTCAGGCGTTACTGCTGTACGGTGTGCGCCGGCTGGAGCTCTTGACCAAGGACTGGCTGAGCAATGACACCAAGCCCCACAACGTTGGTGATGTATGGGGGCTGACCACGGAGAACGTTCCGGAGTTGCTGGCGCTCGTCCACGAGAAGACATGCGACTATCAGGTTCGGCTACAACGCGACCTGTTCTGCACCGCAGCCAGCGAAGCGGACGCGACGCTCACCAACATCACCATCAAGAGCCGTCTCACGGCCCCGACCAGCAAGCCGCTCTGCCGAGACTGCGGCCTGCCCGACACCGACTTCATCTGCTCGCACCTGATGCACTCCAAGGTGGCGGCCACGAGCACCCTGGGCGGCATCGTGGAACGCAGCGTCAGGTCCGCCCTGTGTGACAAGGGGCATCACGAGAAGGTGTACAAGATCGGCCAGTGCCGGGCCGGCGGCCACGACTGCTGGCAGCGCCTCGTGGAGGTCCAAGAGCCGACCATCACCCCCGCCTCGCCCTTGGAACTGGCCGAAGCGTTCGACGTACTCGACGCCGTATGGCGGCTGGCCTTCGACAAGAAGACGCCGCTGCTGTCGCTCAGCACGGTAGCAACGCCCGCCGCTCTGTCGCTGGAGTGCGCGACCCGCGCTGAGTTCGAGACGAGGATGAGCGACCTGGCCGACCTGATCGACCGGATCAAGGTAGATGAAAAGCTGCTGCGGCCCCGGTCTGAAGAGGAACAGAAACGAGACGAGGGTCAGCTGCGGGGCAGCCTCAACCGCCTTGAAGACTGCCTGCACCACAAGCTCCCCGCGGAGCAGCATCCCGCCGTGGACAAAGCCATCCGTACGCTGCGGACCATCCGCCAGGCCCGGAATGCCGAACAGCATGGCATCACCGAGGGCGGGGGGCTAACAGCCAAACTGCGTGACCTCGGCATTCACGACGCGCCACCGAACTGGAGCGGCGCCTGGGCAGCAGTGCGGTCACGGGCGGTGGGAGCGCTGACCGGCCTGCGGCATGAGCTCATGACTTGGGTGAATCGCCCGTGAGCCCGCTGTTGGGTTACATGAAGCCGGGTTCCACAAGGTATCTTCGAGAGAATCTGGATAGTCAAGCCGATGCAATCAGCGCCCGCCGCCGCCAACGAAACCATGATCACGTGCTCGCCACGTGCTCTTCGGGAAACAATACGTTCTAGCACCATGCGGCATTTTGGGACATTTCAGATCTGTATGTTCACGCATGAAGTGGTGCATTAGAACACGTAGAGATATGGATTGACATAAAAGCTTCGGACTTTTAATCCGTAGGTTCCGGGTTCGAGCCCCGGGCGCCCTACCTCGACGACCTGGGCGGACTCCCCGATCATCATGATCTGGAAGCCCGCCCGGTTGCAGTTCGAGTTGCGGATATCCCCAAAGTGCCCGGCCCATGCGGGCTGCGGCTTCGGTCGAGAGCGTCGCCGTGATGTGGGTGTAGCGCTTCGTCGTGGTCAGTTGTGAGTGGCCGAGAATTCCTGAACGGTGCTGATGTCCGCGCCTTGCTCTTTCCATTCGTCCTAGTCCTGGCCGGCGTCGATGGGGCGTCCTCGTTTGAGGTCCATGTACTTCCAGCGGTGGCCCAGGGCTGCGCATTGCCGAAGACCCAGAGCGAGCGCCACGGACCAGTGGGTGCCGTTCCTCTGGCTGCCGGCCGCGTCCAGGACGTCGCGGCCCTCGTCGGCGTCAAGCGGCGGCGCGCCGCGCGATCGTGACGATCGAACGGCTGGCATCGGAGACGGCCTCATGCTCCCAGCCGCCGTACTGCGCCTCGATCTCGAAGCCCGCCTCGTGCAGAAACGCGCCAAGCTTCGATACATCCAGGAATCGCAGGCTCGCCCGATCGACGCGCAGGACGGTACCGTCCTGCGCACTGGTGGTTTCGGTGAGCGTCACCACATCGTCGACCACCGACTCGACGTGGTGTGACACGCGAAGCGTACGACCGTTTCCATCCACGACCTCGCTGGCGCTCGACGGCTTCCACTCCTCCCACTCGCGCACCTGGGGGTTACGCGTGTCGAACGCGAACCGGCCGCCGTCACGTAGCGCTCTCCTGATCGCGACCAGTGACGTGGACAGTTCCCCGTCGCTCACAAAGCACTGGAAGGCGTTGCCGGCCATGGTCGCCAGGTCGAACTGGCGATCCCAGGATGCGTCCGCCGCCACGCCGGCGACCCACTCGATGTCCGTGCGTCGCCCGGCCCGATCAAGTGCGGCCAGATCGGGGTCGAGCCCGACGAGCCGTCCACGATGACCGAGGTCACGGGCCTGGTGCAGCATGCTGCCCGTACCACAACCCACGTCCAGCACGGCATCTGCATCCATCACCAGGCCGTTGAAGAACGCGTCGCTGGGACAGCGCGTCGCGTCCCACGGATTGAGCCGGTCGTACAGGGCGGCAGCGTCAGCATCTGTGAACATCACCGCAGTATCACGACGCCTTCAGGCGCTGCCAACCGAATATCTGCAGCTGTGGGCGTGGGTGAGACACTGCGGAAACTTGGCAGCCCACGCGGGCACCGGCAAGCCCACACATGGGAGCCACCTTGAGAGCCACCCGGATGGACGACCACATGGATCAGAAGGCACGTGCCCGTTCCTGAAGCGATCAGCTGGGAGTCACAGTCATCCGACGGACGAATGCCCAGTTCAGCGTTTTCCTGGCCGGAGGACTTGATCTTGAAAGAGTTCCCAGGCTGACAGTGGCTACTCGGTAGCCTGGCCCCGTGACGATCAGCGGAAGGACGATCGGGGTCTTAGCCATCTGCGTCGGACTCCTGCGACCGGTTGCCAGTTGCATGGCGACCGCGGGCACCTATCTGCCCTATCAGGACCCGACGCCGGAGATGCTGAAGGAGCAAGCCGAGGCCATCGCCCGGGCGGATTTGATGAACTTCCGTGCGATGACAGCCGGCGCCCTGCTGACTCTGACGGGTGTCGCTCTCCTTGCCTACAGGGCGGTACGGCGACGTTGGGGTTCAACGACGAACGACACAGAGCGATCCTGACCGACTCAGGCTCGTGGGATATGCGCGGGATGACCTTTTCGGGTAGGGAAAAGGCAAGAGCCGTGCCCCGGAGGTCAAGGGCCTGATGGAGCCGGAACGTCAACCCGCCGTAACCGTCGGCGCCTCGCCGGCGTGCCCGTCAGGGCGGTCAACGAAGGGAAGCGCGAACAGGATGCCCGCCTCGTTGAGCTACACCGAAGTGCGTTCCGGCCAAGCAACACTGCACTGTCGAGGATCAACCCTCTGGTGGATCTCCGCCGACTGCGTGGAGCGCATCGATATACCCGCCACCGACGTCGAACCGGGTGATGTCCTTCGTCTTGTTCGTGGAACACATGAGCGCCCAGTCCGCCGCAGGGCCAATCTCCTGGAGACGCAATCGCTTCTTCCGGGTGACCCCGCGAGCACGACCGATGTAGCAGACATGTGGGTCGATCTTCTCGATGTAGACAGCCATGAGAGGAAACGCCTTGGTCAAGGTTGTGATGAGGCCCGTGGTGGAATTCAGGTCGATCCCCACCAGAGGCTGAGGGTGCTCCCCGCGCAGGGTGAGGGCGCGATGGGTCATGGTCGAACCCTCCCAGCCTGAGCACGTCGCGTGCTCGATGTCGCGAAGGCGTATGGCCGAGTAGCCATCAAGATGAAGGTCGTCAGAGATGGTGTGCAGCAGTGCCCACTTACAGCCGATGCCCACCACGTAGGCGTCAAGTCGACCGCGCGCGCGATCTCACGGGCAATCCTCACGGGTTCACCGGAACGTTTCGCCTTCTTCAGGTCTGTAAGAATCGTCCCCTTGGCCATGACTCCGGATCGTCTCACTTCAGGCATCTAATGATCATTTGATTTTTCGAGCGGCCCTGGATGATCAGGAGCGGTTGAAATACGAGGCCGTCCGGAGCTGGATCTTCTGATCCGTTGGTTCCAGGTTCGAGCCCCGGGCACCCTACACCCCATCCGACATGGGCCTTCTCGGTTCTCGGCCATCTCCGGAAAGGCGAGAACGGCCGAGTTCGTGCTCGTCACGTGCTCTTCGGCAATCGATTGCCGGACAGCGGGGCGGAATGCCGAACCTGCCCGGCTGTGACACTCACGTCGTGCACATGACGTTCGAGGCCGCCCGCACCGGAGGCACCGTGGGGGACGTCGTGGCGGGCGCAGACAGCACGCCGATCCGCGGCGTGAAGTTCGTGGCCCTGACCGATTTGCCCGCGCTCGGCTTCTCCCTGCGGTTTGTCAAGCTCGCTCAGGCCGGATGGCCGGAGGCAGGCTCGTACATGGGCGCCAAGGCCAACATAGGCCTGTGACCTGGCCAGGAACCGGGGGAACGCCACGATCAGGCGTTCGTCGAGCTCGCGCAAGGACAGGGTCCACTCGGCCAGGCCACGCATCCGGTCCTGCGCGGGGTCGATGTCGGCTCTCTGCAAGATGAGCCCCACCGTAGAAACTCCCACTCGATGGCCCGGACTTGCGAATTCTCCGGCGATCCGCCGACAACCCCACATCGGATCCCTCTCGCCAGGCGAAGAAGCAGGACGGCCGGCCCTGACTGCGGTGCTTGAAGGCCATCGCCGCCGCGCCAGAAAAGCATGCCGGCGCAACACGGTGCTCGGCGTCACGACCAACCGCAGCCCCCGGTCCATCGCCACCCAGTCGGCGTGCCGGAACTCCCGCAGAATTGAGCAGCGCATTCCCGGTCATCGCCTTGATCTCCGCCCTTACGGCCAAGGATGTCCGAGGCGAGGACGACGGAGAACATCGAGCCATTGAAAGAGAAGATGTTTCCAGTTCAGGTGGCACGCTAACACCTGGGTTTCATCCGAGTGACACAGCGCGTAATGACCCTGGCCGTGGGACTGCGCCTATGCCAGTCTGGCAAGCGAAGCCGTCTGCCACACAGGATGCCAGCACGCCTGATAGGGGTAACGTGACCGCGATTCTCGCCAGTTCTCTCTCCAAATCTTTCGGGCAGATCCATGCCGTCAGCGCTCTGAACTTACGGATCGAATCCGGACAGGTCTACGGCTTGCTAGGGCTCAACGGCGCGGGCAAGACGACCGTGATGCGGATGTTGCTCGGGCTGGTCAGGCCGACGTCGGGAGAGGCGAGTGTGCTGGGCCTCAAGCCCGGTCATCGTTCGCTCACCGGCCGGATCGGTGCGCTGATCGAGGAGCCCGCCTTCTTTCCGTGGCTGTCCGGCAGGGACAACCTTTTGCTTGTCGCGAAATATGCTGGAATTCCGTTCGGCCAGGTGCCGATAGCTCTGCGCCGGGTCGAACTGGAAAGTAAAGCCGATCAGCGGTTCCGGACCTACTCGCTCGGCATGAAACAGCGTCTGGGCGTGGCGGCGGCGCTGCTCGGCGACCCCGAACTGCTGGTGCTCGACGAGCCGACCAACGGCCTGGACCCCGAGGGCATGGCGGCCATGCGGGAGCTGATCCGCTCGCTCGGCCACAGCGGGAGCACGGTGATCCTCTCCAGCCATCTGCTGGGCGAGGTGGAGCAGGTCTGCGACCGGGTGGCCGTCATCCACCAGGGCAAGAACGTCGCCGAAGGCACCGTCGAAGAGGTGCGGAGCTCAGTCGGCGGAGCCCGCATCGTGATCGGGGTCGACGACGTCGAAGCCGCCCTCGCCTGCCTGGCCGCGGTATCGGGGGTGGCCGTGGTGGCGGTGCACGACGGGACGGTCGAGCTGACCTCCGACGCCGCCTCTCCGGGCGAGCTGAACCGGCTGCTGGTGGGCCGCGGGATCGAGGTCAGCGAGCTCAGGACCGCTCGTGGCTCGCTGGAGGCGGCGTTCCTGGGGCTGACTTCCGAGCGGCTGGAGCCGATCGCATGAGCGCACTTCGGTTGTCGATCTCCGGCGCGCTTCACGCGTTGCGCCGCCGCCCCGCCGTGCGGATTCTGGCGCTGGTGTGGTCGGTGCAGGTCGTGGGGTTCGCGTACGCGCTGTCCTATCTGCTGTACAAGAGCGCGCCCGAGGAGACCGCGGAGCTGCTGGCCGGCCTGATGCCGGCGCGGGCGGCCGACTTCGTCATCGGGTCGTTGCCGCTGTACGGCGGGCCGGTGCTGGTCATCTTGGGCGCGGTGGTGTCCGGCTCCGGGGGGCTGGTCACGTTGCTGCCAAGGTTTCCCGATCGCGGGTCGTTCCTGGTGGGCCGGTTCGTCGCGCTCAGCGTGGTCACCGCCGGGTATGCGGTGCTGACGCTGGTGCTGGCGGCGGTGTCGAGCCTGAGTGTGGCGCTGGCGGAGGGTTCGGCGCTGGTGTGGCCGGGGCCGCTGGAGTGGGTGCGCGGGTTCGCGGTCATCTGGCTGGTGATGACGGCGTTCGCCGGGCTGGGGGCCGCGATCGGGGTGCTGACCAAGAGTCTGCCGGTGGCGATCGCGGTCGGGCTGTTGTGGACGCCGGGAGCGGAGAGCGTGCTGGCGCTGGTCACCGGTGGGGTGGAGGCGCTGCACCCGGTGCGCGCCGCGCTGCTCAGCCCGTCGGCGGGGTCGCTGGCGGCGGCGCTGGGGAGTTCCGCGCCGGGGGTGGCGGCCGTCTCCGCTCCGGGGGTGGCGGTCGCGGTGCTGGCGGGCTGGATCGTCGTGCCGTTGCTGGTGTCGTTGCTGGTGTTCAACCGGCGTGACGTGACGTGAGGGACAGCTTTGCCCTGTTAGGGCGCCTGAACGTGGTCACGGACGATCAGCTGCGCTCGATCCCGAATGGCAGGCAGCGGGCGCTGCTCGCGGCGCTTCTGGTGAATCCCGGCTTCGAGGTGTCCTACGACGAGTTGGTCGACTGCGTGTGGAGCGAGGATCCTCCGCATCGGCCGAGGGCCAGCCTGAGCGTCTATGTGATGCGGCTGCGCAGGTCACTGGGTGACCCCGAGGGCAGGCGGCTGGTGACGGGCGGGAACGGCTACGCGCTGCACGTGAATCGCGGCACGGTGGACATGCACCGGTTCCACGACCTGATCGCCGAGGCCGTCGACGATGCGGACCCCTTCGAGCAGCGGCGGCTGCTCCTTCAGGCGCTCCGGCTGTGGCGCGGCGATCCGCTCGTCGACATCCCTTCGCCCAGGCTGCAGCGGTCGATCTGCCCGGTGCTCGAAGAGCAGCGACTGCTCGCGGTGGACCGCCTCATCACGCATGACCTGAATTCCGGCCACCATTCCGAGGTCATCTACCAGTTGCGTGACCTGATCGGCCGTTTCCCGCACATGGAGAAGCTCTGGGGTCAGCTCATCAGAGCGCTGTACTCGGGCGGGCGGCGTGCCGAAGCGCTGATCACCTACCAGGAGGCGCATCGCCGATTCCTGGACGAGCTCGGCCTGCCTCCTGGGCGTGAGCTCCAGCGGCTGGCCGAGCAGATAGAGCAGGAGGACCCGGCGCTCCTGACCACCGACCTTTCACCCCCGCCGTTGCGGCGCGTGCCTGTCTGCAGGGAGAAGGAGGTGGTCAGGCTTGCCGAGGCGCTGACCGCTCCCGGCCGTTCCGGGCCGATGCTGGCCCTGTACGGCATGCCAGGGATCGGCAAGACCTCACTGGCCAGGCAGGTGGCGGCATCGGTCGCGGAGGAGTATCCCGACGGCCGGATCCTGCTGGACCTGCACGGCCATACGAGCGGCCGGGAGCCGCTGGGGGAGCACGAAGCGCTCGGCGTATTGCTGGCCGCGGCGGACGTGGCCATCGACGCGATCCCGGAGGCCACGACCGCCAGAGCCGATCTCTGGCGCGAGGTGATGGCCTCCCGCAGGGTGGTGCTGATTCTCGACGACGCGTGGACGGCTCGGCAGGTGCGTTCACTGCTGCCGAACTCGGGCACGTGCGCGGTGATCATCACCAGTCGAGGGCTTCTGCCCCTCGTGACGGACCATGCTGTGCGCCTGGAACCGCTGGCGTTCGACGAGTCCGTGGCCCTGTTCAGGTCACTGTCGGCATCGGCCGAGGAGGGGGCGCTCCTCGACCTGGTGACCGCCTGCGCCGGCCTGCCGCTGGCCATCGCCATCGCGGCCGAGGCCGTACGGCAGGGCGGCCCGCCCTCGGCCGTCAGCGAACGCCTGCGCACAGGTGGCCTGGCCGAGTGGTCGATCGAGGGTCACAGCCTGCGTGATGCGTTCGCCGCGTCGGCTCAGCGGCTTGGTGGCGACGCCTTACAGGCGTTCCTGGCGCTCGGACGATTACCTGAGCGGTTCGTCTCGGGTGCGGAGTTGGCCGAGGTCACCGAGATCGGCTTACGCCGGATCGAGCCGGCTGTGGAAGAGCTGATCGGCGCCGGGTTGCTCGATGAGATCAAACCCGGGCTTTTCCACATGCATCCGTTGCTTCGCAAGTGCGCCCAGGAACAGGGTTATTCAGCAGTGTAATGCATCGTATCCGTCGTTGTTAGTGCGCTCTGGCATATTCCTCGGTGTCAGCAACACCGGTGCCAGGGAGCATTCATGACGAATAGCGGATTATTCGGGACGCGTCCCCGAGTTCGACACGACATCGTCTTCGCCGAAACCTATGGCGGTGTTCTCTTCCGGCACGCGGAAGACGGATTCGTGCTCAAGGGCAGATCAGCATACCCGTTGGTTTCCGCACTCCTTCCCCACCTCGATGGCAGCAGATATCTGGAAGAGCTCTGCGAGGGATTGGGCGCACCGCAGCGGGAGATGGTGGCTCAGGTCGTTCAGACGCTCATGGACCGCGGCTACGCGAGAGATGCCAAGGACGCGCCGGTCGCTGATCCGCCCGAGGGCTTCGAAACGCAGGTGCGTTTCCTGGAACATTTCGTGGACGAAGCCGCCGCCAGATTCTCGGACTTCAGGAACGCGAAGGTGGCCGTCTACGGCGCCGGCGAGCTGGCCAGGGCGGTATCGCTCGGGCTGGTGAACAATGGGCTGAACACCGTCCACCTGGTCGCCGAGCCCACCGCTGACCTGCCCGTAGAACAGGTCCCACAGGTGGTCGTGAACCCGGGCGAGCTGATCCCGAACGACTACGACATCATCATCGTCGACGCCGACCAGGTGGGCGTGGAGGCCGTGACCCACCTCACGCGCTGCCTGAACGGGCAGAGCACGCTACTGCCCGTCGTGACCATGGCGGGCAAGGCGATTCTCGGCCCTGCGGTTCGTGCGGGCGTCTCGCCCTGCTGGACCTGCGCGCTCCTGCGGGTCAGCGCGAACCTCGACGCGGTGGCGGTGGCCGACTCTTGGCGCAGCCTGTCCCTGCAGCAGGCGCCTCGGCGGCGGATCCGCGCGTCCCTGCCCATCCAGCGCATGCTCGGCAACGCGCTCGCCTTCGACGCCTTCCGGTTGCTCACCGGCTGCCTGCCCGCCGAGACCAGAGCGGCTGTCCTGGTCGTGGATCTGGAGCTCGGCGAGTCTCGGCGCGAGGACCTGCGCCCCCATCCCCTCTGCCCGGAATGCGTGGATGCGGACGAGATCGCCGCTGCACCGCCCACCTGGGCACACTCCCCAGAGGCGGAGATGACGTACCGGGATCTGCATCAGCGCTACGAGCGCCTGGTGGCGCCGCACGTGGGTGTGCTGTCCGGCTTCGACGACGACTCCGTCTCCCAGGCGCCGGTCAAGACCGGCCGGGTACGGCTTGGCCCGCCCAACGATCTGGCGGCCGGGCAGCGCGAGTTCACCGGATTCGACCTGTCGACCACGTTCGGCGCGCGAAACCGGGCAGTCGAGAAGGCCGCGCTCGCTTACGTGGAACAGCTCGGGGACCGAGGTCTCGCCCACCGCGTCTCGCTGGCGGAAGCGCGGAGCCGAGGGCGGCAGCCGGTCCCGATTCGGTCGCTGGCCACCTGGTCGGGTGTGCAGGTGGCCGAGCAACAGCCCATGGGCTGGAGGTATGCCCGTTCGCTGGCCACCGGCGAACTCGTCGAGATACCGGCCGCGGCGGTTTTCCCCGCCGACGAGCCCGGCGCCCTGGTGGAACCTTCAGGCGCGGGTCTGGGCGCGGGGCCGACGCTCTCCGTCGCGATCCAGCGCGGGCTGCACTCGGCGATCGCGCACCTGGCCCTGCGGAACCTGATCTCCGGCGGGAAGGCGTGGACGCTCGCCCCGGCCTCCGCCGGCGCCCCGGAGATCGACATGCTGAGCCGCGCGGTGGCCCACCTGGGCCACGAACTCCACCTGGTCGGCCTGCCCGCCGACGGGTTGAGCTCTGTGGTGCTCGCCTATCTGGCGGGGTCTTCGCGCTGGACCGTGTCCTCCGCGCTCACCTCCACCGAAGCGATCAAGGCAGCCCTGATCGAGTTGGTGGGCCTGATCCGCACCCCTGACGAGACCGCGGTTCTTGACGATCTCGACCCTGAGCTCCTGTGCCGCGCACGCGGCCTGCCGTACGAGCTTCCCTTGCCCGCGTCGGACCAGGACCTCGTACGACGCCTGGCGGCGAGGGGCTGGGGCGCATACGTCGTGGACACCACGACGCCCGACCTTCGCCAGGTGCTCAGCACCGTCCGGGTCGTCCTCGGCGTCTCCGGCGAAGGAACCGAGCCGAAAGGAGGTGAAATGACATGACCACGCTCAGCCGTGAACTCCGCGAGCTGGAAAGCGAGACGTTCGAGATCAGCGACATCGCCGAATTCGGCGACGAGCTCGCAGCCACCAGTTCGAGTTGTTGTAGCTGCAGCACGTCCAGCACCTGCTCGACCAGCAGCAGCAGCTGCGGCAGTAGCAGCAGCACCTCGTGCAGTTGCAGCAGCACCAGTAGCTGCCACTGACGGCGGCCGGAAGGAGGTACGAATCATGACCGCGAAGAGTCTGGCAGCCCAGCTCCTGGAGCTGGAAGGCGAGACGTTCGAGATCAGCGCCAGAGGCGACTTGAGCGAAGACCTCATGGATGCGTGCTCGAGCAGTTGCAGTTGCTCGAGCTGCTGCAGTTGCAGCACCTCCAGCACCTGCTCGACCAGCAGTTGTAGCTGCAGCAGCACCAGTAGCTGCGCCTGACCGGCGAAGGAGGTTCCGCATGACCCGCAACAACCTGGCGGTCGAACTCATGGCTCTCGAAAGCGAGACCTTCGAGATCACCACACAGAGCGAGTTGGGTGAGGATCTCGCGGCCTGGTGCTCATCCAGTTGCAGCACCACGAGCTGCTGCAGTTGTAGCTGTTCGAGCTGCTGTTCGACGACCAGCTGCAGCAGCTGTCAGAGCACCGGCCAGTAGGTGAGCTGACGATCAGTCCCGTCACAGTCCGTAGGCCGGCAGCGTCGGTCTCCGGCCTACGGACGCCCCGCGATGGAGGGTGAATCAGAATGACGGTCGATTCCGCGAACCGGACTCCGCTTGCGGACGCCTGCGCGGAGCTGGAGCTCTACCTGCGCGAAAGGCTCGCAGCCGACATCCGCGTCTCGGCGCTCGGCATGACGAACGCGCTCTCGGAGGAGGTCGAGGAGCCCGCGGCGGGCCTGCCCGTGCACCTCGTCGACCGCTGGGCGCTCGTCGGTCCCGCCAGGTCCGCGAGCGGACAGCCGTGTGGGACGTGTCTGGCACGGCGCTGGCAGGCGTTGCGATCCGACGAGGAGCGCCGCGTCCTGGAAGAGGGATACGGCCCGACCCGTGCGATCGCGCGGTCGCCGTACTTGACGGGATTCGCCATCGACGCCTTGGCGGACGTGTGCGATCTCATGCTGCGGCGGAAGGTTCCGGAGCGGCCGGGACGGGGGACGGTTCGCCAGCTCGCGCTGGACACCCTGGAGGTGACCGGCTACCCGCTCATCGCCGACTCGACCTGCCCCGCATGCTCGACCCCGCAGGTGGACAGCAGTGCGCGGGCCGTACCAGTGCTGGTCTCCCGTCCGAAACCTGACGTTGACGCCTACCGGCTCCAGCGGCCGCTGGACTTCGACATCGATCTGCGCGCCTACGCGAACCCGGTCTGCGGGGCGCTGGGGCTCGGCGCCTTCCCCGCGTTCGAGAGCAGCACGACGGCGCCGGTCACCGGGGCGATGCGCATGCGGGGTCTGTTCGGCTTCCATGAGTTCTTCTGGAGCGGTCACGCCAACCGCTTTGA
Organism: Nonomuraea sp. NPDC048881; assembly: GCF_040649795.1. Taxonomy (NCBI): domain Bacteria; kingdom Bacillati; phylum Actinomycetota; class Actinomycetes; order Streptosporangiales; family Streptosporangiaceae; genus Nonomuraea; species Nonomuraea sp. NPDC048881. The sequence goes on along the minus strand of NZ_JBEZGC010000014.1, from coordinate 106,684 downwards.
CGAGAGCGGAATCCTCGGCGTGATGGAGGGGCTTGAGCGGCACGCCGGCCTCTGGGCGCGGGACCTCGCGCTGCCCGCGGTGGGCTCGTTCGCCGACTTCAGAGGTGAGGCCCTGGATCCTCGCGAGGTCGGCGTCTACTCCGACGACACCTACGCGACGTCACGGATCCACGTCCCGTTCCGCGAGGACGCGGTCATGCGGTGGGTGTGGGGATACTCCCTGCGTGACGAGCGGCCGATCCGGGTGCCCGAACAGCTCGTCTATTACGGCACGGGCTTCCTCGGCGGCAAAGAGACCTTCGTGATGGACTGCTCCAACGGCTGCGCAGGCGGTGGCAGCCTTGAAGAGGCCACGCTGCACGGCATGCTGGAGCTGATCGAGCGCGACGCCTTCCTGCTCTGCTGGTACGGCAAGGCGGCTCTCACCGAGCTCGACCCGGGCACCTCGGCGGACCCCGAGGTGCGCATCATGATCGACCGCCTGGCGGCCGACGGGTACGAGGTGCGGCTCTTCGACAACCGGATCGACCTTCCCATTCCCGTGGTCACCGGGGTGGCGGTGCGTAAGGACGGCGGATTCGGCAGGCTCTGCTACGCCGCGGGCGCCGGACTGGATCCCGAGGACGCGGTGCGGGCCGCCCTGTGCGAGATCGCCTCCTACGTGCCCGGTTTCGACCTTCGCGTGGACAAGCATTTGGACGAGGCGCGGGCGATGGCGACCGACTACAACCTGGTCACCGAACTGCGCCAGCACGCGCTGCTGCACGGCTTGCCGGAGATGGCGGTGCATTCCGACTTCCTCCTCGGCAGGGACGAGCCGAAGCTGCCGATCGAGGAGGTCTACCGTGACTGGCAGCGGGTCAGGCCACGCAGCGGCGACCTCCTCGACGACGTGCGATACGTCCAGGACGCGCTGACCGCCGCCGGCTTCGACGTGATCATCGTGAACCAGACCAGCCCCGAGCAGCGGGCCGAGGGCCTGCACACGGTGTGTGTGATCGTCCCCGGGCTGCTGCCGATCGACTTCGGCTGGGCCAGGCAGCGGGTGCTGCATCTGCCAAGGACCCGAACGGCCTTCCGGCGTGCCGGATGGCTGTCGAGGGAGCTGAGTCCTGACGAACTGAACCGGGTGCCGCACCCGTTCCCGTGATCAGCAGGGAGGACATCGATGAGCGTTGCGCGCGAGTACGTGGAGTCCGTGATGCGCAGGGCCCGCGAGCCGATGGAGCCCGTCGGGTTCGCACCCGACTGGTCGGACCGGCCCGCACGGCACAAGCACTATCCGGGCACGTGGCGGATCCCCCTGCCGGACCAGGGCGACCCGCTGTCGGAGCTGCTCCAGCACTCCTACGGCCTGCTCAGCCGGCGGATGCGGCTGACCGGCAACCAGGACAGCTTCCTCATCCCTTGGCACGAGCATGCGACCTGGGCGCGAGGGACCGCTTCGGGCGGCGGGCTCTACCCGGTGGAGATCTATCTGGTGGCGGGCCCGAGCGGGACCGTCCCCGCGGGGATCTACCACTACGCCCAGCAGCACCACGCGCTGGACCGCCTCCTCAGCGGCGACCTGACCGCAGCCGTCAGGGCCGCGCTGCCGCACCACCCGGAGGTCGCCGAGACGGACTGCTTCGCGCTGCTGTCGGTGAAGTTCTGGAAGAACTCCTTCAAGTACAACTCCTTCAGCTACCACGTCGTCACGATGGATGTCGGCACCGTGCTCGGCACCTGGAGCATGTGGAGCAGGGACAACGGCCTGCCGCCGCTCAAGGCCGCGTTCTGGTTCGACGACCTCGCGATGAACGATCTGCTGGGTCTGGACACGGTCGATGAGAGCGTCTTCGCCGTGGTTCCGCTGCCCTGGGGGGATCCTCCGCCCGTTCTCGACCGGTCACCGGTGGAGCGCGGCGTGACCAGGACCGAGGTCGAGCACTCGCGGCGCGTCGTGCGCTTCCCGCAGCTCGAGAAGGTCCACATGGCCACGCTGGCCACGGATGACCGGGTGCCTGACCTGTCACGCCTGGGCCAGGCCGCGCCCCCCGCGCGGCCTGGCGCGGAGACGATCACCTTGCCCTGTTCCCGGCCGCCTGCCGTACCCGTGAAGGACGCGCTGAGGGCGAGGCGGTCGAGCTTCGGCGGCTTCGTCGCCAGCCCTCCCCTCAGCCTGCAGAGCGTGGGCGACGTGCTCTCCTGGGCCGCCGCGGTGCCACTGCCGTCGGAGGTGCCGAACCGGCTCACCAGGCTGGCACTGTTGGTGAACCACGTGGCCGGCCTGCGGCCGGGCGTCTACGACTACCAGCGGGACGAGCACCGGCTCAGCCTCGTGGGAGCTGATCCCGTCGGAGGCTTCCTCCAGCGGAACTACTTCCTCAACAACTACAACTTGGAGCAGGCGGCGGCGGTCATCGCCGTGATCGCGGATCCCGTGGCCGTCATCTCGGCGATCGGCGACCGCGGCTATCGGGTGACCAACGCGGAGGTGGGAGCCGTCACCCAGGCGGTATACGTCGCGTGCGCCGCGACGGGGCTCTCCTGCGGAGCCGTCCTCGGCTTCGACAACGTCGCTGTGGACGAGGTCCTGCGCACGTCACCGGACGAATGGCCACTGATTCTGATCATGATCGGCCGGGATCGGGGCTCCCCGCCCGACCTGGACTACCGCCTGACCCTCTGAACGTGGGAGTTGCCATGTCCGTCTCCGCACACATGTACAAATCCACCACCGACTGGGTGCTCCCCGGCTACTTCGTGTTCCGGCTCGCGGGAATGGAGGCCGCGCTCACCACCGGACTGCGCACCGGGCGATCCGTGGCCTGGGCCGACCAGATGATCGAGACAGAGCACGCCCTGTCCTCGGCCAAGGACGAGCTGGCCGATGCGCTTGGCGAGATCGTCAGCGCCCCCGCCATGGACGGACTCCGCCGTGAGCTGCTCGAACTGCGCAGGGATGTGTTCAACCTGCGGCTGCCGCACGAGGAGACCTGCCGGACGGTGACGAGCAGGCTTCCGACGGAGCTCGGCGGCGCGCTGGCCGGCTGGGTGGCCCTGCGCCGCGACCACGAGGCGCGCTTGCGCCAGGGCAGTGCCATCCTCGACGCAGAACTGGCCGAGGGCCGCGAACACCTCCGGCTCCTGGCGGAACACCCCCGGCTGCGCACCGGCATCCTGCTCGCCTCTCCCTCGCTCGACGCCTCGATGAGCCGCTACCTCAAGACGGCCGGCGCGAAGCTCGACAAGCGCTCACGCAGGATCGAGCGATCCCTGCTCGAATACGTCTACCGGACCGCCTGCAAGACCAGCCCGTTCAGCACGCTCACGGCGGTCGCCCTCGGCCACTTCGAACCCGGGCCGGGCGGGATCCTCACGATGGTGGGACCGCCGGACGAGTGGATCAGCCATACGCGGTTGAATCTCGCGATCCTGGCCCGGATCAGCGAGGCCGTACTCGCCGACCCCGGCATGGTCGACGACCTGCCGGTACGGCTGACAACCGGGCTGCGCGCCGACCACGAACGCGTGCGGTACGTGCGGCGGGAACAGATCTTCGGCGACGATGACGAGGCCGTCACCCTCGACACCGTCCAGGAGAGCCTGTTCTACCTGCCGGGACACGAGATCCTCTCCGACGTCCTGGACGTCCTGGCGGACGCGGCGACCCTCCGGCTCGGCGAGCTTCGCGACCGCCTCACCACCAGAGGCAAGGCCCGCGACGAGGTCGAGGCATACCTGGCCCATCTGCTGCGACTCGGGCTGCTCGTGACGCCATCGCTGCACGTCGACATCCACGAAGCGGATCCCGTGGGCGGCTTCACCCAGCGGCTGCGCGCGCTCGATCGCCCGTGGGCCGACGCATTCGCCGGAAAGCTGGACGTGGTTTCCGGCGCGGTCGGCCGCTACGCCGACGCGGAGCTGCCCGAGCGGAGGTCACTGCTCGACTCGATCCGCACCGCCCTCGCCGACGACCCAGCGCCCGTCCGCGCGCCGAGAACCCTCCTCTACGAGGACGTCACCGTCGGCCCCGCGCGGATCACCGCCGACCCGGCCGTCTGGGAGCGGCTGCTCACCCCCGCCCTCCAGAGCCTCTGCCGCATCCTGCCGATCTTCGACGTGATGCTGCCGCAGCGCCTCATGCTCAGAGCCTTCTTTCAGGCGAGGTACGGCACGGCAGGCCGCTGCGACGACGTGCCCGCGTTCCTGCACGAGTTCCAGCACGACTTCTTCGAGCACTACCAGAGCACCGCCATGCGCAGGCTCGAATTCGACGACGACAACGACTACGTGGACCAGCCCAATCTGCTGAACATCCCGGAACTGACCGCACTCGACGATGCCCGCAGGGAACTGATCCGGCAGATGCGATCCCGCTACCGAGGGCTCCCGCCCGGCGCGGAGGAACTCGTCCTCGACGAGGACTTCATCGATGCCGTCGCAGCCAGAGTCCCCCCGACCGGTGGATCACTCGAACCACGCTGCTTCTTCCTCCAGATCGGCCAGGACGCCGGCGGCCGGCCGCTGGCGGTGCTCAACCGCGCCTACAGCGGGCTGACGCTCCAGTTCTCCCGGTTCGGGCACTGCCTGGCGCAAGGTGACGCGGGGCTCATCGACGGGCTGCGCGCCCACCTGGCGGCCATCTGCCCGGCCGACGCGGTGTTCGCCGAAGTCAAGGGCGGATACGAGACGACGAACCTGAACCTGCACGCACCGGTCACACCGTACGAGATCGTCGGGCCTGGGGATCTGAGCTTCCGGCCGGAGCACGAACAGGTGCCGATGGACGACCTGTTCATCGAGGATTCCGCCGACGGGCGGCTCAAGCTGCGATCTCGCCGCCTCGGCCGCGAGGTGATCCCGGTCTATCTGGGCTTCCTGCTGCCACTCGCCCTGCCCGAGATGCAGCGGCTGCTGCTCACCTTCTCCTACACGACGATGGCCAGGATCGACATGTGGGGCGGGACGGACGAGCCGCTCGGCGACGCCTCGATCGGCGGTCACCCCCGGCTGAGTCATGGGAACCTCGTCATCCAACGGCGGCTCTGGAAGACCAGGACCGACCGGCTGCCACGACCGGCGCAGGATCGCGGCGACGCTGACCACTTCCTGGACTGGGTCCGTTGGCATCGGGAGAACGGCCTGCCGCGCCGGGTCTTCGTCACCGCGAGCCAATCCGCCGGCAACGGTGACGATCCTCCGGTTCTCGCATCGGGCAAGCCACAGTTCATCGACTTCGACAGTCACTTCTCACTGATGCTGCTCGACGACATCGTGAGAACCGCCGGAGAGCGGGTCGTCTTCACCGAGATGCTGCCCGACCTGGAGAACCTGTGGCCGTACGCCGGCGGGGGCGCGTACGTCAGCGAACTGACCGTGGAAATGGACGGAGTGCGAGGGGAAAACCGTGACTGAATGGCTGCCGATGCACATCTTCTACGCGGGCAACCCTAATCCGCTCCTGGCGGAATGCGTCGCGCCCATGACCGCGGAACTGCGCCGGCGAGGACTCGTCCAGCGCTATTTCTTCATCAGGTACTGGCAGGAAGGGCCGCATGTCCGCCTGCGCCTTCTGCCGAGCTCCGCCGAGTTCGCCGACGAAGTGCGCACGTTCGCGGAGTCCGCCGTGAACGCGTTCCTGGCCAGAAGGCCGGCCCTGTTCAAGGTGGACCCGGACCAGGTGAACGACTATCACAAGGACATGTTCGTCGCCGAGTACGGCGAGCAGGCCTGGGACGAGCAGTACGGCGAGGCCGGGATGCCACTGCGAGAGAACAACTCGTTCGCCTATCTTCCCTACGAGCCGGAATACGACAGGTACGGTGGCCCGTCCGGCGTGCGCTTGGCCGAATGGCACTTCGAGCAGTCGAGCGACCTCGTCCTGCGCCTGGTGGCCGAGATGAACGTGCACGTCAGGACCGTGATGTTCGGCCTGTCGGCACAGGTCGGCCTCATCCTCAGCCACTCCTTCCGGCCGACGCCCGACAGCCTGGCCTGGTTCCTGGAGCACTACCACGAGTTCTGGTCGACCACCTATCCCAGCCCGCGAGGTGACCTCACCCCCGACTGGGACAAGCTCTATGACAAGTCCTCGAACACGCTCGTCCCGCGGACCGCCGCGATCCTTGAGGCGATGCGGCCAGATGGGCGGCAGCAACTGGCGGACTTCCTCCAGTCCTGGGCCGCGCACTGCGCCGAGCTCAGGGACCGGGTCGTGGATCTCAGCCGGCGCGGCGAGCTGATCTTCAGATCTCCGGACGTCCCCGGGGCCAGAGTGCCTGTGACTGATCCCGACCTCGCGTTGGGCATCCTGCTCAGCGGCTATCTCCACATGACCAACAACCGGCTGGGCGTGAGCGTTCACGACGAGGCCTACCTGGCTTACGTGATGCGTCGCGCCGTCCTCGACGCGTACGGCGCCAGGGCATGATCCGGCCCAGGCTCAGATCGGATGTCGTCCTCGGGCCCCCGCTGGTTCAGGGCGCCCGCGTCGTACATTTCGTCAAGGACCGCAAAGGCGGCTGGTATTTCCAGATGGGGCCGAAGGAGGCCTTCATCCTGTCCAGGCTGGACGGGACGAGGTCGCCGGTCGAGATCGGTGAGGAGTACGCCGAGGAGTTCGGCAAGCGGCTGGGCGACGAGCACTGGGCAAGGATCTTCACGCTCCTCGGCAACCGCAGGCTCCTTGCCGGCATGGAGGACGCCGAACCGCCGGCGGCACCCGCCCGCCCGGCCCGCACCGTGCTGAAGGCCAGATGGCCGCTCGTCGATCCCGACCGGCTGCTGTCCGGGATGGAACGGCGGCTCCGCTGGATCTTCTCGCCACTGCTGATCCTGCCGCTGTCGGCGGTCCTGGTGATGCTGCTGAGCTGGGTCGCCACCAGAGTGCCCACGCTCTACGCGGAGGCGACCGGCGCGTGGCACACCCCCATGATGGTGGCGGTGTTCGCCGTGAGCTGGGGGACCTTGGCGTTGCACGAGCTCGCGCACGGGCTGACCTGCAAGCATTTCGGGGGGCACGCTCCCGAGATCGGGGTGATCTGGCGGTTTCCGCTGCTCGCGCCGTACTGCAAGGCCGACGACATGGTCCTGTTCGAGCGCAGGGGCGCCCGGGTGCTCACCTCGTTCGCCGGGATCTTCACCAGCCTGCTGGTGCTCGTCCCCATGTGGGCCGTCTACCCCCTTCTCCCTCATGGCAACGAGGTGCGGGGGGCGATCGCATCGGTACTCCTGTTCGGCAGCGCCACCACACTGCTCAACCTGGTGCCCTTCCTCCAACTGGACGGGTACTTCATGCTCAACCACGCGCTCGGCATGGTGAACCTGCGCGAGGAGAGCTACCGCTATCTGCTGATGGAGGCGAAGGCCATGCTCCGGCGAGGGCAGCGGATCGACTACCCGCGGCGTACGCGATTGATCTACCTGGCCTACGGTCTGTCCTCGGTCCTGTTCGGACTCGGCCTGGCCGCGGCCTTGCTGACATCCTGGTTCAGCGTCCTCAGCGGGTACGTCGGCGGCCTGTCGGCCGCTCTCATTCTCGGCGCCGAGGCCGGCGTCGTGGTCCTCGTCATGAGGTACCTCCGCAGCCGAAGGATGCGCGACCGCAGACCCCCGGCTGAATGAGCCCCCGCGCAGGTCAGAGCTGGGCGGAGATTCTCGCATCTCTCGGCGGGGGCTCGGCGGATTCGAGAATGGCCTGATGCAGGCGGCGCAACCGCACGTTGGGTTCGACGCGCGCCTTACGCTTCACCTCGCCGCGCAGGCGCCTGAAGGTGGCCAGCGCCTCAGTCTGCCGCCCGCACCGGTACAGCGCGATCATCAACATCTCCGCCACGCGCTCGTGCAGCGGGTTGGACATCGCCAAGTCCATCAGATCGGCCATGGCCTCGGTGTGCCGCCCGGCCGCCAAATCCGCGTCCAGGCAGTCGACCAGCACCTCGGTGCGATACTCGTGCATCCGTATCCGCTGCATCGCTGCGAACGGACCGGGCACGCCGTTCAACGGCGTGCCCCGCCACATGGCCAGCGCCTGCCGCAGGATCCGCACCGCGCGCTGCCAGTCGCCCTGAGTGCGCTCCTGCCGCCCCGTGAGCACCAGCTGGTGGAACGTGTCCATGTCCAACTGGTCCTCGCCGACGGACATCTGGTAGGCGCCCGGCATCGACTGGATCACCTCAGCCTCCGGCTGGTCCGTGGCGGCCGCGAGCGCCTTGCGCAGCCGGTGCACGTAGCACGCGATGACGCGGTGCCCGCCGTCGGGCGGCTGATCCCCCCAGACGCACTCCAGCAACGTCGTGGTGCTGACCGCCTGGTTGGCATGAAGGAGCAGAACGGCGAGAACGGCCTGCTGCCGCTTGCCGCCCAGATCCAGAACGCGTTCCCCGGCGTACACCTGCAACGGGCCCAGTAAAGAGAAAATAAGAGGTCGGCTCATCATCAGTCCTCGGCTCGGCGGTCTTGACTTCCCAAGAAAAGCCACTTCCGCTGCTCGGCCCGGAAGGCTCGGCTGACATATAGCGTTATATCAGCGTCTATATTTTCTCTACACGGCCATATTAGTTCACACCAATTCAATTGCAATTGGGGATTGATCTGCCTGCTGATACTAGTTGGTCATCCTGCGAGAGGTCACGAAGCGCCGGACTCGCCCCACCCTTCCACCGGGCCGACTTCCTTCCGGAAAAGACAGTGGACGATCCGACGCTCTGGGCGGGAAAGGACGAGAGCCCCTGCGGCGCCCTGGCGGCCGCCGCCCTGCTGTCCCAGAGCGTGCTGCCACTCGTACCGTCGGTGACGTGACAGGAAGCCTGGCCGCCGTACAGCCGCCCCGCCTCCAACCGTGGCAGATCGACTGGCTCAGGGCGGCGGCAGAGGAGGGCCGTTCACGACCTCGCCGCCGAGGTTCACCCCTGTGTTGGGCCGGCAGGGACGTTGCAGGAGGCGGGCCCGGGGGTGAATGCCTGCCTTTGTACGGTACGGCGGACGTTACTCAGACACCCCGTGACACCTTTGTTAACAGAAGGTAAACGATCCGGACACCCCTAATCGTGTAAAAAAGGGTGTCGTATGATGCCTTGCGGTATTAGGCGGGTGAAAGGTGCTTCTGTGGCGGACGCGTTCGAGGCGGAGGTCAGTGCGCTCGCGGGCGAGATCAACCAGCAGGTGGCCCGCGTACGCGAAGCGTTCGGCGAGCTCTCCGCCCTGGAGCACACGGCACGGTCGGCGGACGGGATGGTGACCGTGACCGTCGGCCGCCACGGTCAGTTGCGCGGCGTCGAGCTGAACCCTCGGGCCTATCGCACCCTGTCCCCCACCCAACTGGCCGACGCCATCATGCAGCAGGCCAACGCGGCCACCGCCGCGGTCTCCGAGCAGAGCAGGCAGCTGCTGGACCCCCTCATGCCGGACGGCCTGCCCTACGAGGACGTCTTCGGGGAGCGGGCCACGCTCGACGCGTTCTTCCCCGGCCCCGTGGAGCCGGCCCCGTGAGCGACTCCAGCGGCTACAGCGGCTACTACGTGCAGCGGGAGGCGCTGTACCGGGAGGCCAGGACGTACGAGCTGTTCGCGGGGAACGTCGAGCAGGTGCGCGCCGACCTCCGCGCGGCCTTCAACCGGGACCGGAACACGCTCGGCGACGACGAGTACGGCGCGGAGCTGGCCAAGAAGCTGCCCGAGATGGAACGCGGCATCTTCGACGCCCTGACGGCGTTCATCGACGAGCTTGAGAACGTCGCCTTGGGGCTCAACGCCAGCGCCCGTAACTACAAGACGGCGGAGCCCCCTCCCGCCGTCACGCGGAACTGATCGTCCATGGGGTTCGACGGGTTCCTGGTGCCCGACTTCGCCAAGCCGTACGTCGGCTGGGTGGTCGGCATGGACTGGCCGGAGGGTGACGAGACCGGCTGCTTCCGGCTGGCCGACGCGTGCGTGATCGCCGCGCACCGGATCGTCGAGGGCACCCGCGCCGACCTGCCGGGCAGCGCGCGCAGGATCGGCAAGGACTGGGACGGGGAGGCTCACCTCGCCTTCGCCGCCCACGTCGACAAGGTGGCGGGCGGTCAGGTCGCCCTCGCGGTCAAGCGGCTCGTGGACGCCGCGGTGGCGCTCAACGGCGTGGGCGTGCAGATCCAGTACGCCAAGTACATGATCGAGGTCACCGTCTGGCTGCTGATCATGCAGCTGGGGTATCTGCTGGCCGCGGCCCTGGCCACCGGCGGGGCGAGTCTGGCGCTCATTCCACCGCGGTTGCAGCTCGCCCGGCTGACGGTCGGGCAGATCGCCCGGCAGTGCCGGCGCAACATCCTGCTGTTCGCCGGGATCGTGGCCGGCATGGACCTGGGCATCCAGGGCACCCAGATGTTGCAGGGCCGCAGGGACGACATCGATGTCCGGCAACTCGTGATCTCGGCGGTGAGCGGCGGCGTCATGGGCGGGCTCATGGGGGTGGCCTCGGGCGGGCTGAGCCGTCTGGCCACGCCCACGCTGCGGGCCGGGCTGACCAGGGCCGAGATGTCCACGGCCGAGAAGCTGCTGGCGGCGGCGCACTCGTCGTTGTACGGCCAGGCCGCGCAGTTCGCCGTGACCGGCGGCATCACGACGGCCGGCTCCATGCTGGCCCAGGGCAACTTCAGCTGGGACCTGCTGGCCAAGGGCATCACGTCCAGCGCGCTCGGCGCGGACGGCCAGCACCTGGCCTCGCCGCTGCCGCACGGCGCCGACGGCCCGTCCGCGTCCCACTCGTCCTCTTCGTCCGGGCATCCGCTGTCCGGCCCGGACGGCGGGAACGGGCACGGGCCCAAGACCGGCGCCGACACGCTCCTGGCAGCGGTGAACCACAACCAGCGGACCATCGAGTCCCCCGCCTGGCACAGCCCCGACCTGCCGTCGGAGGTGCTTCAGGGGCTGACGTCCCATCTGGCGTCCGCCGACCCGGGACTGCCGAAGCCGGAGATCCATCCGCCTCGCGTCGTCGAGATGGGAGCCCTGGGCGAGACGGCCGTGCACGACGTCAGGGTGCCGGTGGACCCGAGGGCGGCGGCGCACGCCATGACCGCCGGGATCACGGGGATCGTCCCGCGGGAACGAGCCGTGATCCGCCTCTGGCTGGCGGAGGCGCTCGCCAGCAGCGACCGCGAGGTCTGGACCAACCACCTCCAAAGGGGCGTGGCGCTCGGCGTCGGCGACAAGGTGATCTACCTCAAGCTCCGGCCGAACGAGTTCACGCACGTGGAACAGCCGAGTCTGCCTCCGGAGAAGCCGGTCGCCTTCGGCGGGGACGGCGTGGAGGGCAAGTCCTCGCGGGGCTCCTCGCTGGATCGGACCGCGGGGCTGATGAAGGGGCTCTACCACTCGCCGGACGAGGCCGAGGCGAACGCCCTGCCCCGTTCGGGCGTCACCAGCACGGCCCGGACGACCCACACGAACGGCGTGGAGGTCATCAGCGGGCACAAGGCCATCTCCCCCGCCCATGACTACTTCGCCGCGGACATCGTCCTCGACGTCTACCGCGACGGCGAGCGGGTCACGCAGACCGCGGCGGTGCCGGACCTCTCGCTGACCATCCCCTTCCCCAAGCAGTTCACCCGGGAAGGGCCGCTGCTGAGCACCGACCACCCGTCGCCGCTCCCCCGCCACGAGGTGCCGGAGGGGGCGGGGCACAAGTTCCGTGACCACGGGATCGCGATCACCGGGCTGGACGTCACGCCTCTCGTGCTGGAGGTGCAGCGCCGGGGGCTGGCGGCGGGGCTGCCCGCGGGCGAGGTGGTCAAGATCACTGACCATCTCACCTCCACCCTGCTCAGCGAGCAGGGGATGAAGAACCGCAGCCAGTCGATGTTGTCGAGCGGGGTCTCCTCCGAGGCGATCCGGTACAAGACGTCGCTGCTGCGGTCGGAGGAGGACTCCGTCCGGATCAGCGGCGAGATCACGCGGGTCGAGCCGATCGACGGAAGCGGGCGCGCGCCGGTCGAGACGATGTTCCGGGACGACCTGGGGCGGCGCGAGAGCGAGGGCACCTCGCACCGGCAGGGCGCGAGCGTCGGCGTCCACGCGGGCGGCAAGATCGGGTTGCCGCTGGGCGAGCACGCTGAGGTCGTCGCGCGGGCCGTCGGCGGGGTCGGCTACGGGACGGACCACGTCACCTCCACCAACCGGGCGCACGGCAACCACACCGTCCTGACCAGGCTCGGTGACGTCACCATGTACGACGCCCGGATGCGGCTGCAGGTCGAGACCGAAACGCTCGGCGCCTTCGAGGTGGAGGTGAACGCCGAGCTGATCGTCCCGACGCGCGACGCGTCCCGGATGGAGCAGGACGTCTTCGGGCACGATCTCCGCCCGCTGGGCGAGTTCAACGACATCCAGCGCAAGCTCGCCGACCTCCACCGGGAGATCGACGACGTGGGGACGGAGTTCGCGCTGACCGAACCGGTCGGCGAGTACCCGGCCAGGGGCGAGCACCCCAACCGCGGCTACGACCCGCACGTCCTGGAGCCGGAGACGCTCGCCGCCGGTCGGGGCACCGGGCTCGGCAGCGGCGTCCGGGTCCACGGGGAGACGCTGCTCAGCGCGGAGCTCCGCCAGGCCGTCGACCGGGCGCTGCCCGACCTCCCGCCGGAGATCAGACGGCAGGTCGTGCGGGACCTGGAGAGCCGCTTCGGCGCCGTGGCGCTGGAAGCCGACCTGACGCACGCCCTCCACGGCATCAGGTACGACAGGACGATCGGCGGCTACACCATCGAGATCCTGGCCGAGGGCACGCTGGGCCGGCGGCACGAGGTCGGCGCGTCCGACCTGACGGTCAACGAACGCCGGATCACCTCGCGCACCGACACCAGCCAGCGGGAGAGCTCCCGCACGGGCCGTGCGGAGGTGCGTGGGGTCGCGCGCCTCGACGTGACGGAACGGCTCAAGATCGACCCGGTCAACCTGTCGCTCACCGGGAGCGGCACGAAGTCGGAGAGCACCGGCTTCTCCTCGGGTCACACCCGGTACGACCGCACGGAGACCAGCGGCGGCTTCACGATCACGCGGGATCTGTCCTTCGACGTCAGGATGAGGATCTCGCGGGACGGCACGGAGACGCTGAACACCTCGTGGGAGGTGCACGGCAGCAGGGCGGAGATCCTGGTACCGGACGTCCACCTGCCGCAGCGGCCGGTGCTCGCGCAGGACGTCGCGCATCTGGGACGGGTCGAGTCGACCACCGAGCGGCCCGCCGACCTGTGGCGGCCCGGCGCCGACGAGTTGTCGGCCATCGTCCGGATGGGGGCCATGCCCGACCTTCCCTCGACGCTGGCCGGGGCCTACAACCGGTGGGCGGGACTGCCGGCGGCCGCAGAGCGGCTGGACGTGCCGCCGGTGTTCGAGACCGCCACCGACGTGATCAACCTGGAGACCATGATCACGTCTCACCCCGACGGCCTGCACTACACCGTGTCGGACCGGGCGGGAACGCGGCACGACCTGCACGTCAAGGCCCATGTGGCCGAGGTGCGGCACGTCAAGTCGGAGACCGGGGTGGAGCACGAGAGCTACTCCAGCAGCAACTCCAGGGCGCTGGACGGCGAACGCGGCAGGCGTGCGGTCGGCGGCCACGCCAGGACCGGCCTGCGCGTCACCCTGAGCGACGGCGAGGCCGCGGGGGCCGCGCCCGGAGCCGGGGAAGCCGGCGGGACCGAGCGCAAGGTCGTGGCGCGAGCGGGGGTCCACGGCGCCGCCAAGCGCAGCGCCGTGGAGAGCTCCTACCTGGGCAGCAGCGACGTCTCGCGGGTCACCTACTCCGACGGCAGCACCTCCCACTGGTACCGCGCGGACCTGGTCCTGGAGGTCACCCCCAGCAGGACCAGCGGAGGAACGGTCGAGCAGGGCCCGACCACGTACGTCCGGGTGGCGGACATCGTGGACCTCGTGCTGCCCGACGAGGTGGCCCGCCGGCACGGGCTCGACGGCCCGCAGGCCGTGGAGCCCGTGCGTCCGGCCGGGGACACGACGCGGGCCTACGCGGCGCCCGAGGCGGCGTTGAACACCGCCTACGTCCAGCACCTCGACGCGGAGGGCGTGCTGCCGCAGATCGTGGAGCTGCTGCGCCGCGACGGCCTGCTCCTCCCCGGGCAGGAGCTCACGAACCACCCGGTGGCCGAGCACCTGCGCGGCAACTTCGGCCAGGACGCGCTCGGCACCAAACTGGGCGAGCTGCGCGGGAACGGCGTGTCCTCCTGGTTGTTCGTCACGGACGAGAACGGCCGGGTCACCGAACGCGTGGGCATCCGGGTCACGGCCGAGGTCGGCGACGGCGTACACGTCGGTGAGCGTCCTGACACCGGCCTCATGCTGCGCAACGAGCGCCTGAGCGGCGACCTGAGCGTGCGCGAGGCGGGGACGGACCGTGGCGCCGAGGCGATCGCCCGTTACATGGAGTCCTCGGGCGGCGAGCTCAGAGGAGGCGAGGCGGGGTTCGCGAACTCCCGCGACTCCCACACCGTGGACGGGGAGGGGACGATCGCGAAGGCGATCAACCGCTACCAGACGCGCGAGGCCCCGCAGGAGTTCAGGCATCCGGTCCGGTACGAGATCACGCTCGAACACGTCCCGGTCCGCCCGCTCCTGGAGCCCGTGCAGAACGTGGCCCGCAACGTGCTGCTCAAGGTGGGCGAGATGACCGGGCACGACGGCGCCGGAAGGCTGTTGGACCGGCACGCCGGGGTCACCGAGACGTCCCGGGCGGTCGTGGACGGCGAGGTCGGCGTCCTGGTGCCGGGCCACCTCACCACGGAGGTGCCGCAGGGCACGCCGGTCGCGGGGCGGACGCCGGTCGCCGCGGCGGATCCGCGCTGGGCGGACGCGACGGGGCCGAACCGCATGTCCGCCACCCTGGGCGACGGCGTGCCCAGGGGGGACGTCAGCCAGGTCGCGTTCCCGGCCGCGTCGCTGGTCGAGGAATGGGCGCCGCTGAGCGCGGTGCCGCCGAGGCTGCGGGGCGAGGTCCCGTCCCTGGCCGACCGGCCCGACGGGTTCGAGCTCTCCCGCCCGGCCGGCATGTCACTCGCCGAGGCCACCAAGGAACGGACCATGCGCGCCCACCTGGATCAGTTGCTCGCGCACGAGTACGAGATCCCGGGGATCGGCAGGGTGGGCATCGACGTCACCGGAGCCCGCGAGATCACCACCGCGCTGGTCAAGCAGCGTGTCTACGCCCAGACCATGAGCACGGTGGGGCACGGTCAGGAGCAGGGCCGGGGCGTGGCGGCCCGAGCGGGCGGCTCCGCCGGGGCGCAGGACGGGGGCCTCGGCTTCGGTGGCGTCGGCGGCAGCGTGAAGACGGCGGACGAGGCCGCGTCGCGGAACGCCAACATCGTCGAACGCAACTTCCTGGAGGAGACGCACGACAACACCTACCTTGAGCTGGATGTCTCCCTGGTGTTCTACGGCAAGGACAAGCCCCTGGCGGTGGACGTCCCCGGCGGCCTTCATCTCCGGCTCACCGCCGACGGACTCGCCGCCTTCGAGGCCGCGCACCCCGGCGTGATCGTCCGCTGACCGAGTCGTCACAGGGGTGGGTGGGCCACGGATTCCAGGGTTTGGATGATTTCTTCGGCGAACAGCAGGGCGGCGGGGCCGGGGCCGTGTTTCTCGCGGCGGACGAGCGACAGGATGTTGTTGCTGAAGGCGCGGTCGCGCACCGGGCGGAAGGCGAGGGTTCCGTTGTGGTGCTCCTCGGCCATGTCGAACCTGCTGAGAAAGGCGATGGCCTCCCCCGCGGCGGCCAGGCGTTTCATCGTCTCGATCGAATTGGTGTGGAAGGCGGGCTCGACCTTCAGGCCGGCCTCGGCGAAGGTGTCGGCGATGATGCCGTGGATCACCATCGAGCGGTCGGCGAAGATGAGCGGGTAGGCCGCGCACTGGGCCAGGGGGATGGATTCCAGGCGGGCCAGCGGGTGGGCCGGGGCGATGACCGCGCCGAGCCGGGTGTCCATCTGCCAGCACAGCTGGAGCTGCGGCGAGGACGGGACGTTGAACCCGAGGCCCAGGTCGGCCTCGCTGTCGGCCACCGCGCGGAGGATCTCGTGGGTGGACAGGGCGCGGATGGAGATGCGCACCTCGGGGTGGCGGGCGTGGAAGTTCACGGTGGCGGTGGAGACGATGCTGCTGGCCAGGCCGGTCATCGTGGCGATCACCACCTCGCCGCTCGGCAGTGACTGCAGGTCGCGGATCTCGGTCACGGCCTCGCGGTACTCCTGGAGCGTCCGGCGCACGTGGGCGAGGAGGACCTCGCCCGCCGGGGTGGGCCGCATGCCGCGCGGCAGGCGTTCGAACAGGGGCTCGCCGAGCTCTTCCTCAAGGAGCAGGATCTGCCGGTTGATGGCCGACGGGGCGACGTGGAGCCTGGCACCGGCGGCCCGGATGGAGCCGTACCGCGCCACCTCGTCGATGTAGTGCAGCACGCGTGAGTGGAGCATGGGGGCCTCCCTGGGCTGGACCGTGCGCAAAAAGAGTACAGTCCGTGCGAAAACGGCTGCTTGTCAGCAACGGTGCCGTGCCATTTCATAGCCACAGCGCGTACGAGCGACACGGCCACGGCGGCCCTGTGCTGAAACTCCGCGACCGGCTGCCGGCATCCCGGAGCCGCGTCCTCGGGTCTCGTTCCGCGAGCGGAATCCAACAGCCCAGCAATGAAGCGAGGAAATCATGCTCCAGCAGGAGAAGACGAGCCAGGCCGGTGGGGCGGACCGGGTCTCGGTCCACTACGACCACGTGCGGGCGGTCTTCGACATCCTGAGCGGGGAGAGGGAGGCAGATCTGCTGCTGCGCAACCTCAGCGTGCTGGATGTGCACAGCGAGAGCGTCTTCCAGGGTTCGATCCTCGTCTACAACGAGCGGATCATCGCGTTGAACCCGGACGAGTCGATCGTGCGGGTCCGCGAGGTGTTCGACGGCCAGGGCCTTTACGCGATCCCGGGGCTGATCGACGCGCACCTGCACTTCGACGCCCAGCTGGCCCACCCGGCGGCGTTCGGGGAGGCGATCGTCCCGAGCGGCACGACCACCATCTTCGCCGAGACCCTGGACTTCGCCAGCGCGGCCGGCGACGAGGCCGTCGAGGCCGCCGCGGCGTTGTTCAAGGACTACGAGAAGCTGCCCTACCGGATCTACGCCTTCGCGCCGGGCAAGAAGACGTCGGTCGAGGTCACCGACGCCATGCTGAAGATGGACCCGGTGATCGGGCTGGGCGAGCTCGCCCACCTGTCCTACATGACGGGCAACGAGGACGACTTCCGCAAGTCCGCCCTGGGCCGCGCCAACGGCGGCTTCGTGAACAGCCACTGGGGCGTGACGGCGCTGCCCGACATGCTGCTGAACTACATGCCGGCGATCGGCGCGCACAACAACCACGATGTCTGGAACGAGGACGACATCGAGAAGAGCATCCGGTACGGCTTCCAGACCCAGATCAAGTTCGGCGTCGGCAGCCCCGAGGTGATCAGGACCATGCTGCGCGCCATCGTCAAGCGCCGCTGGCCGGCCGAGAACTTCCAGATGTGCGCCGACAACATCTCGGTCGACCGGGTGCTGACCAAGGGGCACATCGACTGGGTGATCTCCCTGGCCGTCGAGATGGGCCTGAACCCGATCCAGGCGATCAAGATGGGCACGCTGTACTCCGCGCGCTCCTTCGGCATGGACCACGACTTCGGCTCCCTCGCTCCGGGCCGCTTCGCCGACATCGTGCTGACCGACAGCCTGTCGAAGATCAACCCGTTGTACGTGTTCAAGGGCGGCGAGCTGGTCGCCAAGGACCGCAAGCTCCTCAAGCCGGTCGATCTGGACTATTCGGTCATGGTGCAGGAGCCCCGGCCCGGCCTCGCCGGCCTGGCTCCCGAACAGCTCGACCTCACGCCCATCGAGATCTCCGACGACGGGAGCCGGGCGAAGGTCCTGCTCTTCGACGTCTACGGACGCGGCCACCTGAAGTTCTCCCAGGAGGTCTGGGTGCCGTTCGCGGACGGCGCCGTCGTACCCGAGGTGGACGGTGTCAGGCTGAACCGCATCTCCGTCGTCCAGCGGTACGCGGACGGCACCCGGCACGTCGTCAACGGGCTGTTCAAGGGGGTCTCGATCGACCGGGGCGCCGTGTCGACGTTCTGGCCCGCGCCCTTCGCCTACTTCGTGGTGGTCGGCAGCGACAGCGCCGAGATGTGCGACAACCTCAGGCAGCTCGACGCCTTCGTCGGCGGCTGCCTCGTCACCGAGGACGGGCAGGCGCGGGCCGCGCTGCCGCTCGACATCTACGGCGTGATGGCGGACATGAGCCTGGCCGAGCTGGTGGAGGCGACCCGGTCGATCGACGCCGCCCTGGAGAAGCTGGGCAACCACAACGAGGGCGAGCCGGTCGTCAACAAGCTCCTGACCCTGTTCATCTCACTCGACCGCTTCGGGTTCATGGTCTGAGCCGTGCTCTGAGAAGCGGGCACCACGTCGTCCGGCAGGCTCCGGCCGGAACAGCTAACAGCCAAGGAGGCAACTGTGCTACAGCATGAAAAAGAGGCCGGAGTCGTCGACACCGGAAGTCTGGTGCGGCGTTGGATCACCTACGGCGCCGGCATCTACCTGCTGACCCTGGGGGTCAGCCTGGCCATCAGGGCGGGGATCGGCATCTCGCCGCAGAGCAGCCTCACCCGGACGATGACCCTGGTCTTCCCCTCGATCAGCCAGGGGACCTTCAACTTCGCCCTTGAGCTGCTGATGTTGCTGCTGACCTATCTCGTCCTGCCGAAGGACTTCAAGCTCAGGAACTTCCTGTCGTTGATCCCGGCCCTGGTGCTGGCCACGTTCCTCGATCTGAACCTGATGCTGACGAGCTGGATCGCGCTGGACGCCTACGCCGCAAAGTTCGTCCTCCTGGTGGTCGCGGACGCGACGCTGGCGTTCGGCCTGTTCCTGATGATCCGGGCCAACCTGGTGCTCATGCCGGTCGACATGTTCGTCAACACGGTCTTCAAGCGCACCGGCTTCAAATGGGGCAACCTCAAGACGGGCTTCGACTGCACGCTGCTGGTGGTCTCCGCGGCGATCGGGCTGATCTTCCTGGGCGGCCCGCAGTTCATCCGCGAGGGGACCATCATCAACGGCATCCTCGTCGGGCAGTACATCAAGCTCTATTTCTTCCTGTTCAAGAAGTTCTCGCGGTCCTGAGCCCGGAGGCCCTCCAGGATCGGACGCCGCCGCGCGTCCGGGACGCCGGCGGCGTCCATCGCGCGGCGCAGCAGGCCGGGGTCGAAGCCGTGGGCGCGCAGGTGGCCGACGAGCGGGCCGTACCGGTCGGCGCGGTCGCGCAGGAGCTCGGTGGCCAGCCGGATCTCCAGCCGGACCGCCGGCACCTGGTGCGGACCGCACGCGACCAGGACGTGATGCCGCCACGGCCCTTCGCCGACGCATTCCAGGGCGTCCGAACCGGCCTGCCGCTCGACGGTGCTGAGCTCGACCTCCACCCCGTTCACCGCGAATCTGGCGAAGTACTGGTCGCTCCCCGGGATCCAGGCGGGGGCGTGGAGGCAGGGGAACGGCGCCAGGGCCGCGGCGAACGCGTGCAGCTCCGGCCGGCCGGGCATCAGGAGGTCGATGTCCCCGGCCGGCAGCGGGACGCCTTGGAGCAGCGCCGCGCCCGTGCCGCACAGGCGGTAGGGGACGGCGGCGCCCGCCGCGTCCAGGGTCATGGCCAACGCCGTGGTGACGTCCGCCCGGCTCAGTGATCTCTTTCCGTGGCCCATGCCGGGCAACGTAGCAAGACCGCGCCCCGCGTCGTCAGAGACGGCGCGGGGCGTCTGTTCTGTCGGCTCTCATAACGTTTTCTCGGCTACTGACCAAGAAGGGGTGTAATCGACGAAGGGAGCACGGCCGGTGCGTCGCAAACAGCCGGATATCGCCACAGATCCGGACGCTTTCGAAGCCTTCTACCGGCGCCACGTCGATGCGGTCACCTCGTTCCTCGCCCGCCGGGTCGATGATCCCCACACGGCCGCCGACCTGGTGGCGGAGGTGTTCATGGCGGTGCTCGACTCCGCCCACACCTACCGGCCCGGACGCGGCAGTGAGATCGCCTGGCTGTACGGCGTCGCGCGCAACACGCTCTCGGCCGAGCGGCGGCGGGCGTACAAGGAGTCGCGGCTGGTCGATCGCGTCGGCGGGCGACGGCATCTCGACTCCGACGACGTGGCCGAGCTCGTGGCGCGGATAGACGCCGAGAACCCGGCCAGGCGGGCCTTCCAGGCCATGGCCGGACTGCCCGACGGTGACCGCGCGATGCTCGAACTGGTCGTCATCGACCAGCTCACGATCAGCGAGGCCGCCACCGCCCTGGGCATCCGGCAGGGAGCCGCCCGAGCCAGGTTGCACCGCGCCCGCCACGCGCTCATGGACGTGCCGGAGATGGCTCCCTTCGTCATGGAAGGAATCCGATGAACTTCAAGGAGCACGTACTGATGGAACTGAAAGCCGAGATCGAGGCCCGCAACGGGGAACGGCGCCGGCGCACCAGGCGGCGCCTGCTCACCGGCGCGGCGGTGGCCGCCGTCGCGGCCGCCGCGGCGGTCGTGACGCCGTTCCTCAACGGCTCGGACGCCCCCGCCTACGCGCTCACCAAGAACACCGACGGCACGATCACGCTGCAGATCAACGAGTTCCGCGACCCCGGCCAGGTGGAGAAGGACCTGGCGGCGCTCGGCGTGCCCTCCGACGTCTCCTACCTCAAGCCCGGCACCCGCTGCGCCCCCGACCGCGCCCCGGCCGACGCCGGCCCGTCCTTCACCAAGGAAGAGCTCCAGAGCAAGGACCCCGCGGTCCGGAAGAGGATCAAGGAGGCGATCGAGAACAGCCCCAACGCGAAGACGTTCCGGATGGGCGGCGGCCAGGTACGGATCGACCCCAAGCGCATCAAGACGGGGCAGACCGCCGTCCTGGAGTTCACCGAGAACGGCGACCAGACCTCCGGCCCCGAGAAGCCCAGGGTGCTGTGGCAGTTCAGCGGCTTCCTGGTCGACGGGCCGGCCAAGCCCTGCAAGGTGATCGACGACCCGTCCTGGGACCAGATGCCCGACCCGAAGGAGCACCCGGAGGCGTACCCGCCGTCCGGCATGTGATCGCCCCCCGCAGGCGGCCCGCGCCCGGATCGGGGGCCGGGCCGGGCCGCCTCAGCGGCCGGGAAGGCTGATCGTCACGGACAGGCCGCCGCCCTCGCGCGGGGTCGCGGTCACCTCGCCGCCGTGGGCCTGGACGACCGCGCGGACGATCGACAGTCCGAGCCCCGAGCCGTTCGCCGAGTCCACCCGGTCGGCGTTGAGCCGACGTCCACCAGGTTCCCCACGGCGTGTTCCAGGAGGACGGGGTCGCCCGCCATGGTCGTGCCGCCGAGGCGGGAGACGACGGTCACACCGCGCTGGTCGGCGACGGGCGTCAGCTGCTCCACCGCCGTCAGCGCCACGTCGTCGATGTCCACCGGCTTGCGGCGCGCGAGCTCCCGTTCGCTCCTGGCCAGGAGAGCTGGTGGGAGGCGTTGGCGACGAAGCGGCGCTGGGAGTTGAAGGCGCTGTTGAGCCGGGTCAGCATCGAGTCGAAGGTGTCGGCCAGTTCCTTCAGCTCGTCGTCCGGGCCCTGGAGGTCGAGGCGCTGGTGGGCCAGCGTGCTCTCGGACAGCTTGCGGGCCGTCGCGGTCATCTTGGCGACGGGCCGCAACGCCCGGTCGGCGACCAGGTAGCCGAAGACGCGCAGCAGCAGGTAGCCGACGGTGAGCAGGAGCGTGCCGCCGACGAACAGCATGGATCCGTACGTGAGCGTCAGCCGGGCGCGGATGCCCAGCTTTCCGAACAGCGCCGCGGCCCTGCCGGGCGGAGCGTGGCCACCAGGGGTCCGGCCGGCATGGGACGGTGATCGCACGCTGTCTCCTTCCGCTGGAGACCTCATTCTGGGCGCCGCCCCGGTAAGCGCACGGTAAGGGCGTCGCGCGCCTTCGGCGGCGGTCAGATCTCCCAGTCGAGGGTGCGGCTCACCGCGCGTTTCCAGCCCTCGTACCCCTTCTCGCGCTGCTCGTCGGTCCACTCCGGGTTCCAGCGCCGGTCCTCGGCCCAGTTGGCGCGCAGTTCGTCGGTGTCCTTCCAGTAGCCGACGGCCAGCCCGGCGGCGTACGCGGCGCCCAGCGCGGTCGTCTCGGCCACCACGGGACGGCTGACCGGCACGCCCAGGATGTCGGACTGGAGTTGCATGCACAGGTTGTTCGCGGTGACGCCGCCGTCGACCTTGAGCACGTCCAGCACCACGCCGGAGTCCTGCTGCATGGCCTCCACGACGTCCCTGCTCTGGTAGCAGATGGCCTCCAGCGTGGCGCGCGCCAGATGGGCGTCCCTGTTGTAGCGGGACAGGCCGACGATCGCGCCGCGCGCGTCGGGCCGCCAGTACGGCGCGAACAACCCCGAGAACGCCGGGACGAAGTAGATCCCGCCGTTGTCGGTCACCTGCCGGGCCAGGTCCTCGCTCTGCGCGGAGGACCGGATGATGTGCAACTGGTCGCGCAGCCACTGCACGGCCGACCCGGTCACGGCGATCGAGCCCTCCAGCGCGAACACGGCCGGCTGGCCGGCGAACTTGTAGGCGACGGTGGTGAGCAGGCCGCGCTCGGAGCGTACGAGGTCGGTGCCGGTGTTGAGGAGCATGAAGTTGCCGGTGCCGTAGGTGTTCTTGGCCTCGCCCGGCGAGAAGCACACCTGGCCGACGGTGGCCGCCTGCTGGTCGCCGAGGATGCCGGTGATCGGCACCTCGCCGCCGAACGCGCCGTACCTGCTGGTCGTGCCGTAGGAGGCGGGCTCGGAGGACGGGCGGATCTCCGGCAGCATCTCGCGCGGGATGCCGAAGAAGGACAGCAGCTCGTCGTCCCACTCCAGCGTCTCCAGGTCCATCAGCATGGTGCGGCTGGCGTTGGTCACGTCGGTGACGTGCACGCCGCCGCGGGCGCCGCCGGTGAGGTTCCACAGGGTCCAGGTGTCGGTGTTGCCGAAGACCGCCTCGCCCCGCCCGGCCGCCTGGCGCACGCCCTCGACGTTCTCCAGGATCCACTGGAGCTTGCCGCCGGAGAAGTAGGCGTCCGGCCGCAGGCCCGTCTTCCTGCGGATGACCTCGCCGCGGCCGTCCCGTTCGAGCTGAGCGGCGATCCTGGCGCTGCGGGTGTCCTGCCACACGATGGCGTTGCAGTACGGGCGGCCGGTGCGCGGGTTCCACACGACCGTGGTCTCACGCTGGTTGGTGATGCCCACGGCGGCCAGGTCGGTGTCGTGCAGCCCGGTGCGCTGGAGCGCGGTCTCGATCACCGCGGAGGTCCTGGTCGAGATCTCGATCGGGTTGTGCTCCACCCAGCCCGCCCTGGGGAGGATCTGCTCGTGTTCGAGCTGGAACTTGCACACCTCCAGGCCGCTGTGATTGAAGATCATGAACCTGGTGCTGGTGGTGCCCTGGTCGACGGCCCCCACGAAATCGGGCATGGTCGTTCTCCTCCGTTCGGGTCAGACGCGGCCCGCGTCCTCGATGTCGGGCTCGGGCTCGGGGAGGAACCGGGCGATCATGAGCTGGTAGAGCCCGGCGCCGGCCAGGCCGCCGAGCAGGGGGCCGACGATGGGCACCCAGAAGTACAGGTCGCCGTACTGGTCGCGCCAGGCGCCGGAGTAGCCGGTGAGGTAGCTGGCCAGGCGTGGCCCGAAGTCGCGCGCCGGGTTGATCGCGTAGCCTGCGTCGGCGCCCCACGCCATGCCGATGCCGACGATGAGCAGGCCGATGACCACCGGGCCGAGATTGGCGCCGGGCGCGAGGTTGTGCGAGTCGGACAGGGCGTACAGGACGAACATCAGGATGGCGGTGCCGATGATCTGGTCGCGGAACCCGCCCCAGGCGCTGACCGGGAGCGAGCCGTTGCCGGGCAGGGTGGAGAAGACGGTCTGGGTCTTCAGCGTGTGCCCGGGGTCCACCTTGTTCAGCACCTCGGTGTAGTTCCAGCGCACCAGCAGCGCCCCGACGAACGCCCCCACGGTCTGCGCCAGCGAGTACGGCAGCACCTTGGCCCACGGGAACCCGCGGAAGGTCGCGAACGCGAGCGTGACGGCCGGGTTGAGATGGGCGCCGGTGATGCGGCCCGCGACGTAGACGCCGAGCGCGACGCCGATCCCCCACGCCCAGGCGATGCTGTCGTGATCGCCGAGGCCGGCCGCGACCACTTGGGCGACGACGCCCACCCCGAACAGGATGAGCACCATCGTGCCGGCGAACTCGGCGATGAGCTCGCCGGCCAGTTCCAGGCGTTTGACACGTTCGACCACCGCTGCCCCCGCTTTCGTGGTGTCGACGTTGTGTGCCATTCCCTGATCCGGGAAACGTATACGGATCGTGAGCGTTTGAGCACAAAGTGTGGTTCGGGGGATCCATGAACATGACCGGGGCGATGGACGCCAGGAACCGTCAGGCAGCCATCGACCGGCTGGCGGAGCAGTCCTTCGACGTGCTGGTGATCGGCGGCGGCGTGACCGGCGCGGGCGCCGCGCTGGACGCCGCCTCCCGCGGGCTGCGGGTCGCGCTGGTGGAGAGCCGCGACCTGGCCGCCGGCACGTCGAGCAGGTCGAGCAAGCTCATCCACGGCGGCCTGCGCTACCTGGAGCAGTTCGACTTCAAGCTGGTCCGCGAGGCGCTGAAGGAGCGCGACCTGCTGGTCTCGCGGCTGGCCCCGCACCTGGTCAAGCCGGTCACGTTCCTGTATCCGCTACAGCACGGGCTCATCGAGCGGCCGTACGTGGGGGCCGGGCTGACCCTGTACGACACGCTGGAGGGCATGCGCCGGCCGATGCCCCGGCACCGGTACCTGTCGGTCAAGGAGTCGCGGCGGATGGCGCCCGGCCTGCGCGCGGACGCGGTGTCGGGCAGCATGATCTACTTCGACGCCCAGGTGGACGACGCGCGCTTCACCCTCACCCTGGCCAGGACGGCCGCCGCGCACGGCGCCGTGGTCGCCACCCGGACGCGGGTCGTCGAGATGCTGCGCGACCAGGGCAGCGAGCGCGTCGTCGGCGCCCGCGTGCACGACGAGGAGACCGGCCGCGACCTCGACGTCAGGGCCGACGCCGTGGTGGTGTGCGCGGGCGTGTGGACCGACCCGATCAACGGGCTGCCCGGCTCGGCGCCGGCCGGTTTCAAGGTCAGGATGTCGAAGGGCGTGCACGTCATGGTGCCGGGCGAGGCCATCGACTCGGCCACCGGCATGATCATCCCGACCGAGAAGAGCGTGCTGTTCATCATCCCGTGGACGCGGCGGCGGTGGATCGTCGGCACCACCGACACCGAGTACGACGGCGACCGCGAGGAGCCGGCCGCCACCGGCGAGGACATCGACTACATCCTCGACCACGCCAACGCCGTGCTGGCCCGGCCGCTGACCCGTGACGACGTGGTGGGCGTCTACGTGGGCCTGCGCCCGCTGGTGGCGGCCGACGAGAGCTCGGCGACCACGAAGCTGTCCCGCGAGCACGTCGTGGACGTGCCGGCGCCGGGCCTGGCCACGATCGCCGGGGGCAAGTTCACCACGTACCGGGTCATGGCCAAGGACGTGGTCGACGCGGCGCTGGAGGGCTTCGACGTGCCGGAGTCGGTGACCGACCGGCTGCCGCTGATCGGCGCGGACGGGCTGCCGGCGGTGCGCGCGTCCGTGCGGCGGCTGGCCGAGGACCACGACGTGGACGCCGACGTGGTGGAGCATCTCGTCCAGCGCTACGGCACGCTCGCGATGGAGGTGCTCGCCCTGGTCGACGACGACCGCTCGCTGGGCGAGCCGCTGGTGGAGGGGTGCCCGTGGATCAGGGCCGAGGTCGTGTACGCCGTCACGCACGAGGGCGCGCTGCACGCCGAGGACGTCCTGTCGCGCCGGACCCGGATGCTCATCGAGGCGATCCCCGCCGCGCTCGACGCGGCCCCGGTGGTGGCGCGGCTGATGGCGGGGCTGCTCGGCTGGGACGAGGCCCGGGTGGAGGCCGAGGCGGCGCGCTGCCGCACCCTGGTCGAGGCCGAGCGCAAGGCCCTGGCCGAGGCCACGGCCCCGCGCCGCGAGCCCGCCGCCGCGTCCTAGCGGCGGCGGGTCACCGGCCGATCGAGGGTCAGTGGCCGATCGAGGGTCAGTGGCCGATCGAGGGTCAGTGGCCGGTCGAGGGTCAGTGGCTGGTGAGCGTCAGCGACGGTTCGGGGCCGACCGTCAGGCGGGCCCGGCCGCCGACCGGGAAGGTGGCCAGCGGGTTGGTGTGGCCGACGTCGACGTTGGCCAGGACGGGCACGTCCCGCAACCCCGGCTGCGTCTCGACGATCTGCTCAAGCAGGTCCCGGGTCATCCGGCTGGCCTGCTGGAACCGCCCGATCACCAGGCCGCGGACGGTCTCGGCGCCCGGGAGCTGGAGCAGCGAGGTGAGGTTGCGGGCGAAGATCGCCGGGTGGGACTCCAGGTCGTCCTCCACGATCAGCAGCGCGTCGTCGAGTGAGGGCATGTACGGCGTGCCCTGCAGCAGGTTCAGGGTGCAGAGGTTGCCGCCGACGACGCGCCCCTCGGCGGCGCCGGGCCGCAGCGGCCACCAGCCCTCGTTGGGCATCGGCTCGCGCCCGTCCTGGTCGAGGAACCACGGGTCGTCGGTCCAGTACTTCGACGCCCCCAGCTCGACCGGCGCGTCGCCGAACAGGACGGCGGTGAACCACTCCAGGGTCTGCTCGAAGTGGTCGCGCATCCCGAACGTCGACCAGTGGGGCCCCGAGTACGTGACCAGCCCGGCGCGGGCGAGGACGGCGTTCTGCAGGGCGGTGATGTCGGAGTAGCCGCACAGGATCTTGGGGTTGGCCCGGATCAGCTCCCAGTCGAGGTGCGGCAGGAGCTCGTTGCAGTTGTAGCCGCCGATGACCGTCAGGATCGCCGCCACCGACGGGTCGGCGAAGGCGTCGTGCAGGTCGGCGACGCGGGAGGCGACGCTGCTGGAGTGGAAGGCGTCCCGCTCGTCGACGTGACGGCCGTAGGTGAGCGTCAGGCCGAGCTCGGCGAAGCGGGCGTCGATGTGCGCGGTGTGGTCGTGCTCCATGACCATCGCGCGCGAGCAGGCCGGCGCGACGACGCGGACG
Organism: Nonomuraea sp. NPDC048881; assembly: GCF_040649795.1. Taxonomy (NCBI): domain Bacteria; kingdom Bacillati; phylum Actinomycetota; class Actinomycetes; order Streptosporangiales; family Streptosporangiaceae; genus Nonomuraea; species Nonomuraea sp. NPDC048881. The sequence continues at coordinate 79,526 of NZ_JBEZGC010000014.1, read as the reverse complement.
ACGTCGCCCGCTTTGAGTTTGGGGGGATGGATGACGTCCATCTAGCGAAGCATAGGCGAGCCGCTCTCCGCCTCGCCGGTGACCAGCGCTCCAGCCGAGCCATCCACGGCAAAAATGCGGACGTTGCTCAATAATTCAGGCAACAGTGTGTGGTTTTGTTATGGACGGCCGATAAACGTGCGGCCACAATGCCGTCGGCACGGCGATTGATGGAGTTGCAAACCAATGTCAATCGAGCCGTCGAGCTGGCGAATGTAGCCGGAATGTAGCCATGCGAGCGCCGGTAGCACAGGAGCCTGAGCCGTACAAGAGGTTGCTCGCCGTTCAATGGCGTGAATAACTGTCGCTCAATACCCGGCACAGAGCCGGGGGGGCAACTCACAAGCTGCACGGACGGGTGCCGCGACCAACGATCCCCGCCCGTGGAGCACCATTCGATACAGAGGGAGCCTACCTACAATGTCGTTGAAACGCACGCTTTCGACAGCCGCGCTGATCGCACCGCTCGCGACGCTGGGCACGGCGCCGGCCTTCGCCGACGACCCCCGGCCCGTTCCCGGCAACCCGGACGTGGTCGTCGGCTACGACAACGACACGGAGATCTTCCGTGCCAGGGCCGCCACTTCGTCGCCGGCGATGGCCTGCCGTCCCGGTGACGTCAGCTATCGGGTCTCCACGTACAGCAACAGTCACAAGGCGGTCGGCCCGACGCAGTCGAACCACAACGGCACCTCCCGCACCGCGACGTCGACCTTCACCGCCACCGTTTCCGGTACGGTCTCGGTCGCCTGGAACGTGTCCGGCAGCCTGAAGGTCGACCGGCTCATCGCGGGCGCCGAAGTGGCCACAGGGGTGAATCTGTCCGCCAGTCTCACGGCTTCATTAGGCAACAGCATCTCGATCCCCACTCCCGCCCGCAGAACCACCACCGCCACGTACGGCGTCTGGCGCAAGAAGACCAACGGCGTCTATCACGTGTGCCCCCAAAAGCCGAAAAACGTGACCGCCTGGACTCCATGGCGCGTCGGCTGGTACGTCAAACAAAGGTGAATTCGACATGACGATCCGACAGGTAGCGTCCTTTCTCGGCTTTTGCTGCTTCCTTTCTCTGGCGGCGGCCTGCACGGCCGCGCCTCCGACCGGTCCGGCGGCTGAGCGGCGGGACGCCACCCCGTCGGCCTCCCCCGCCGAGAGCCCGGCGAGCACGCCGCCAGCCCGGCCCGCGGCCCTGCGGCTGCCGGGCGTGGAGGCCGGCACCACCACCGTGCTCAAGGCGGGGCCGAGGAAGGGCAGCATGGTCGTGGGCGACGTGCCGCCCGGCAAGGACGAGCTGTGGGTGCTGTTCCGGTGCCGGGGCGAGGGCAAGGCGGAGATCATCCTGGAGCCGGGCGTCAACATGCCCTTCACCTGCCTGGACGATCTGATCAGCCCCGTCATGAACCGTCTCGACCTGGGCCGCAGGAAGACCCTGACGGTACGGGTCCAGGCTCCGGACTCGGTCGAGTGGGCCCTGCGCGTCACTCGTTGAGCACGCGCGGCGGCGCGCCGGGCGAGGCTCCGGGGCCGGGTCCGTCCCGGCGCCTAGGGTGTTTGCCATGGTCAAGTGGCTTGTACTCCTGCTGGCTTGCTCGCTGACCGGATGCGCCGGTCCCGTCGGGACGGCCGGGCGCACGTCGCCGTCCGCGCCCGCGCCGCCCGAATCCGCCGCATCCGAATCCGCGCCGGACGGGTCCGCGCCGGACGGGTCGTCTTCCGGCGACGCCGCGGGCGCGGGCGGGCGGGAGGTCGGCGGGTGCGCGGACGCCCGGTGCGAGGTCACCCTCCGGGCGGGCGACGTCCTGAAGTTCGGGCAGCGTCACGGGGTCTCCCGGTTCGCCGTCGCGAGCGTCCAGGGCGACAAGGTCACGTGGGAGGCGGACTTCACCGGGGGCGGGGACATGAGCTCCCAGGGCGAGCAGGGCGGCGCGTCCACCTGCAAGTTCGACGAGGGCGGGGGCTGCTCGGGCTACATCCGGGGCGTCACCACGCTCACCCTGAACGACGTCGTCCTGCGATTCCTCTCCTTCGACCGCGGCCGCGCCGTCGTACGGGTGACACCGAAGCGATGACCGCCGGCCGGGAGGTCGTGCCGTCATGAGCGCGCGGCCCAGCAGCCGGACCAGCGTGATCGTCACGATGGCGGTCGTGGGGGCGCAGGCCGTCGTCCTCGGGGTCCTGGCGGCGGTCACCGGCTCGGCCATCCTGTACGCCGAGGCCATGTTCAGCGTGGCCGACTTCGGGGTGGAGGTGTTCCTGCTCATCGGGCTGGCGCGGGTGGCGCGCCCGGCCGACGAGCGGCACCCGCTCGGCTACGGGCAGGAGATCTTCTTCTGGTCGCTGTTCGCCGCCGTGGGGCTGTTCGTGGGCGGGGGCGTCGCCTCGATCGTGGAGGGTCTGGGCGAGCCGTCGGCCTCGGGCGGTTCGTACGCGCTGGGCTACCTGGTGATCATGCTGATCACGGTCAGCGACGGGTGGGCCCTGGTCGTCTCGGTACGGGCGCTCGGCGCGCGGGCCACGGTCACCGGCCGGTCGTGGTGGGCGGAGCTGCTGGCCGGCAGCGACCCGGCGGCCAAGACCGTGACCCTGGCCAACGCGGCGGCCGTGGTCAGCGGCCCGATCGCGGTGGCCGGCCTCGCGCTGCACCAGGCGACCGGGAACGAGGTCTTCGACTCGCTGGGCAGCGTGCTGATCGGGGTCCTGCTGGTCGCCGTCTCGGGCCTGCTGCTGCGGCTCAACCAGAACCTCATCGCCGCGCCCAGCGTGGACGCCGCCGACCTGGCCCGCATCCGCCGCGCGATCGTCGAGGTGCCGGACGTCACCGGGGTGCGCGGGGTGATCGCGGTGATCGTCGGGCCCCACCAGGTCATGGTGGCCGCCCGGGTGACCCTCGCCTCGGCCACCGACCTTCCCCGGGCCGAGCGGGCCATGGCCGCGGTCGAGGAACGGCTGCGGCGGCGTCCGGAGATCCGCGAGGTCTACGTCACGCCGGTCGCCCCCGAATGAGCCCGCACCCGATCGAGCCGCGGCGACGGCACGCGGGGACGCGGGCCGGGGAGTGGTGACGGGGCCGGTTGCGGTCGCGGGTCGCCCTGGAGCGGTGGCCGGGCAGGGTGGGGGCGCGGGTCCTGGAGGAGGGTTCTGATCTCCTGGCTGATCGTGTTCATGGCGGCGCTCAGGTCGTGCAGGAGCCGGTCGGCCGCGGCCGGGTCGGTGCGGTGGCCGGTGGCGGCGGCGTCGACCGTCCCGGCCAGGTCGCGCAGGGCCCGGCCGAGCCCTTCGCGCAGGTCGTGGTGGAGGCGGCGACGTTCCTCCTCGCGGATGGCGAGCACGCGTTCCCGGGCCCGGCGCAGGTCCGCGGTGACGGCCATGCTGTGGGCGGCGCCGGCGACGTACGGGGTGATCGCGGCGACCGTCCGCGGGTCGGCGTACGGGGTGATCAGCAGGCGGCCCACCGCCCGTCCGTGCCACACCAGCGGCACGTCGGAGGCCACCGGCCCGGGCTCGCCCGCCGCGATCCGCACGCCGGCCAGCTCCACCGCGACCCCGGCGGCCGGCAGCCCGTCCCGTACCAGCTCGACCATGGCGGCCAGCGCGGCCTGCGGCCCGGTGGAGGCGACGGCCCGCCGCAGCCGCCGGACCAGCAACGCCCCCACCCACCCCCGCACACCGGGCACCCGGACCAGCAACGCACGCGCCCGGCCACGCACACCGGGCGCGCGCACGAGCAGCACACGCGCCCGGCCCCCCACACCGGGCTCCCGCAGGAGCGGGTGCCGCGAGGCGGGCGGGGTCACGGGAGTTGCCGGGTGGCGGCCACGGCCGCGATCGCGACCAGGGCGGCGCCGACGCCGAGCCAGAGCCCGCGCCGAGCCGCGTCACGGATCATCGCCAGCGCCCCGGCCCCCAGGCTCAGCGCCAGCAGGTAGAGGGCGTGCCAGTCGGGCGAGCCGGCCACGAACCCCACGGCCTCCAGGTACGGCGGCGGCCCCCACCGCGCGAACTCGACGTAGAAGCCCAGCATGGTCAGCGTCGAGTGCAGCGGCTCCACGACCCCGTTGACGGCGATCAGCACCAGCATCACCAGGACGGACGCCCCCGGCCACGGCAGCCACCGGGCCACCGCGACGCCCAGCGTGCCGGCCCCGAGCACGCACAACGGCCCGGCCCCGATCTCGTACAGGCTCGGGAACCGCTCCAGCTCGACGCCGGCGACCGCGTAGACCGCCGCCAGGACGGCCTGCATCGCGCAGGCCAGCAGGAACGGCCCCAGCGCGGCCAGGCAGGAGGCCGCGGTGCGCAGGTCGCGCCCGGCGGGGGCCGCGGCCAGCAGCTCGTCGGTGCCCGCGCGTCTGGTCGCCGAGGCCGTGAGCACCGCGGCGAAGAACACCGGCACGCCGAACGGGAGGACGAGTTCGCTGGTGAGCGCGCTGTAGGCGGGCCGGGGCGCCCAGTCCGTGGCGGCCAGGCCGATCAGGCGCAGGACCAGGCCGGTGATCGCGAGCGGGTGCAGCATCAGCCGCCGGGTCTCGGCCAGCGCGAGCGAGGGCAGCAGGTGCGAGGGCAGCAGGTGGGCGGGGCCCGCGCCGTTCTCCAGTTCGTCGGATTCGCCCGGCGCGACGGGGCTCACGTGGCGCGTCATGCCGTCGTCTCCGTGGTCGCGCCGGTGAGGAGCAGCAGGTAGCCGTCCTCCAGGGTGGGGTCGGCGGGGCGGGCGTCCCCGGGGGCGGTGCCGAGGCCGCGGTACAGGCCGTCGCCGGTCCGCCGCGAGCGGCCGGCCGCCTTCTCCGCCGACACCCAGACCTGCCCCTCGGCCAGCGCCCGGAGCTCGGCGGGGGTGCCGGTGAACGCGCACCGGCCGTCCTTGAGCACGACCACCCGGTCGCAGAGGGCGGCGACGTCCTCCGTCTGGTGGGTGGACAGCACGACCGCGCGGTCCTGGCCGAGGCGGGCGACCAGTTCGCCGAACAGCAGCCGCTGCTCGGGGTCGAGACCGGCGGCGGGCTCGTCCAGGAGGATCAGCTCGGGCTCGCCGAGCAGGGCCTGGGCGATGCCGAGGCGCCGCCGCATGCCGCCCGACAGCGTACGGACGCGCCTGCCGCTCACGGACGTGAGCCCGACCTCCTCGATCACCCTGCGCACCTCGTCGTGTCTGGACCGGCGGTGTGTCATCTCCTTCAGGACCGCCACGTAGTCGACGAACTCGAACGCGGTGAGTCCGCGCTGGAAGCCCAGCTCCTGCGGCAGGTAGCCGAGCCGCCGCCGGATCTCCAGCCGGCCCGCGCCCAGGTCGCGGCCGAGCAGCCGCAGCTCGCCCCCGTCCGGCGCGAGGACGGTCGCGAGGACCCGGACGAGGGTGCTCTTGCCCGCGCCGTTCGGCCCGAGCAGGCCGGTGACGCCCTTGCCCGCGCTGAGGGTGAGCCCGTCCAGGGCCCGGCGGCGGCCGTAGGTCTTCACCAGGCCGACTGCCTCGATCATGAGAACTCCCTGCGGCGGACGACGAGCAGCACGACGGACACCACGATGACGGCCAGGTAGCCGGCCTGCCCGGCGGCCCCGAACATGGCCAGGTCCGGCTCGCGCACGTTCGTGGCGACGACCGCGGCCACCCAGGGCACGGTCACCGCGACGGCGCAGCGGCGCGGGTCGTACCGGCTGGACAGCGCCAGGGTCAGCGAGGTCAGGGCGAGCGAGGGCAGCAGCCACGCGGCCGTCGCCCAGCCGCCGCCCGGCAGGGTCAGCCCGGCCGCCAGCGCCAGCGCCGACGACGTCGCCACCACGGCGGCGGCCCGCATCAGCATCAGCCGGAACGTCGAGTACGGCGCAGCCAGCCCGATCTCGTAGGCCGGATCGCCGTCCCGCCCGAAGGCCACGGCGACTCCGGCCACCGGCACGACCGGCGCCAGCGTGAGGAACGTCAGCAGCCCCCACCGGGTCGTCTCCCCCGAGGCCAGCGCGGCGAAGAACAGCGCCACGGCGCTCGCGGCCAGCCACGGCAGCCGCAGCGAGGTCGTGGCGCCCAGCAGGCGGGCGGTGTGCTCGCGCACCCCGGCGGCCCGCAGCAGCCGTTCGACCGGGCGGGGCGCGGGCGCGTCCACGGCGTCGGCGATGTCGTCCCAGACCCGGTCCAGGCGGGCCCGCGGCACCCGCGCGGCCAGCAGGAGCCGGCACTGCTCGCAGGCCAGCAGGTGGGCCTCGACGGAGGCGGCGGGCGTCGCGGCCAGCTCACCCGCCGCGTACGCCGCGGCCATGCCGTCGTCCATGTGCCAGGCGCTCACGCCAGTTCCTCCCTCAGCAGCGCGCGGGCGCGCATCATCCGGGTCTTGACCGTGCCGGCCGGGATGCCGAGCAGGCGTCCGGCCTCGCGGGTGGTCAGGCCGTCCAGCACGGTCGCCTGGACCACGGCGCGCAGTTCCGGGGAGAGCTGGTTGAGCGCCCGGCCGAGCTCGCCGTACTCGATGCCGAGCAGCACCTGCTCCTCGGCGGAGACCATGACCTGCTCGTGGGCGGGCAGCGCCGCCGCAGGGCGGCGGCGCAGCTGGTCGAGCAGGCGGCGCACGCCGATCCCCCAGATCCAGGCCGCGACCTCGCCTCGCCCGTCCCATTTGCGCGCGGTACGCCAGACCGCGACGAAGGTGTCCTGGACCGCCTCGTCCACCACGGCCGGGTCGGCGCAGCGGCGGGTGAGCCGGAGGAGCAGCCAGGGCGCGTGCCGGGCATAGAGGACTTCCAGCGCACGCCGGTCGCCGTCGGCCACGGCCTCCAGCAGCCGGGCGTCCCGCCACGTCTCGTGCTCGCTCACGGGAGCCCGTTCATCGGTGTCATGCCTCTCTGTCGCGTCCCTCCGCTCCGGCGGTTCACGATGAGAGGAAAAGTACTGGCGGCGACGACCGCTCTGGCCGTCGCCGCCTTCCGGGATCTCTACGCGAGCCCGCTCACTCCTCCGGGAAGTGGCAGCTCACCTGCCGTCCCCTGACCGTCGTGAGCGCGGGCGGCTCGGTCCGGCACAACGGCTGCGCCTTCGGGCAGCGGGGATGGAAGGTGCAGCCGGGCGGCGGCGCGAGCGGGCTGGGCGGGTCGCCGTGCAGGACGATGCGCTCCCGCGTGGCCTCCACCTCCGGATCGGGCACCGGCACGGCCGACAGGAGCGTGCGCGTGTAGGGGTGGGCGGGATCGGAGTAGACGGTGTCCGACGAGCCGGTCTCCACGATCCGGCCCAGGTACATGACGGCGACCGTCTCGCACATGTGCCGCACCACCGACAGGTCGTGCGCGATGAACAGATAGCCGAGCCCGAGGTCGGCCCGCAGGTCGGCGAGCAGGTTGACGATCTGGGCCTGGATGGACACGTCCAGCGCCGAGACCGGCTCGTCGCAGACCACCAGACGGGGCCGGGAGGCGAGCGCGCGGGCGATGCCGATCCGCTGCGCCTGGCCGCCGGAGAACTCGTGGGGGTAGCGGTCGGCGTGCTCGGCGTCCAGGCCGACGAGCCGGAGCAGCTCGACGACGCCGTCCCGGTCGACCGTCCGGCGCGGCCCGGCGACGATCTGCCGGACGGTGTGGCGCGGGTTGAGCGACGCGTACGGGTCCTGGAAGATCATCTGGAGCCGGCCGCGCATCGGCAGCAGGGCCCGGGGGCCCAGATGGGTGATGTCGTGGCCGTCGAAGGTGACGGTCCCGCCGGTGGGCTCCAGCAGCCGCACGATCATGCGCCCGGTGGTGGACTTGCCGCAGCCCGACTCCCCGACCAGGCCGAGCGCCTGGCCTTCCGGCACGTCGAAGCTCACGCCGTCCACCGCCCGGACCCGTTGCCCGCGGCGTCCGGAGAAGGTCATCCGCAGGTCGCGCACGGAGAGCATCAGTGGTCGGCTCCTTCCAGGTGGCACGCGACCCGGTGGGGGTCGCCGGTGAGCGGCGGCCGCGTGGTCGCGCAGACGTCCAGGGCGGCCGGGCAGCGCGGGTGGAACCGGCAGCCCGGCGGCGGCGCGAGCAGCGAGGGCGGCGCCCCCGCGATCGCCCTCAGCCGTGCCCGGCCGGGGGCCGCCGCCGTGCCGGTCAGCGCGTCCGGCAGCGCGGCGCCCGGCACCGAGTCCAGCAGGGCCCGCGTGTACGGGTGCAGCGGCCGTTTGAAGATCTCCCTGGCGGGGGCGTGCTCCACGGTCCGGCCGCCGTACATGACCAGGACGTCGTCGGCCATGCGCGCCACCACGCCCAGGTCGTGGGTGATCAGGACGACCGCGAGCCCCCGCTCCCGCTGGATGCGCGCGATCAGGTCGAGGATCTGCGCCTGGACGGTCACGTCGAGCGCCGTCGTCGGCTCGTCGGCGATCAGCACGCCCGGCTCGCAGGCCAGCGCCATCGCGATCATCGCCCGCTGCCGCATGCCGCCCGAGAAGCGGTGCGGATGCTCCCCGGCGCGCCGCCGCGGCTCCGGGATGCCCACCTCGGCCAGCATCTCGACCGCCCGCTCGCGGGCCGCCCGCCGACCGGCCCCGCGGTGCAGCCGGTACGCCTCGGCGATCTGCTCCCCCACGGTGAAGAAGGGATGCAACGACGACAGCGGATCCTGGAAGATCATCGACACCGCGCTGCCGCGCAACCGGCGCAGCCGTTCGGCCGGGGCCCCGACGAGCTCCTCCCCGTCGAGCTCGATCGACCCGGCGACGGTCGCCCGGCGGTGCAGCCCCAGCAGCGACAGCGCGGTCACGGACTTGCCGGACCCGGACTCGCCGACGACCCCCAGGGTCCGCCCCCGCTCGACGCCGAAGGACACGCCGTCCACGATCCGGACGTCGCCGAAGCTCACCGACAGGTCGCGCACGGAAAGGATCACGAGTACCTCACCCTGGGGTCGATGACCGCGTAGACCAGGTCCACCAGCAGGTTGGCCAGCACGATGAAGAAGGCCGCGAGCAGCGTCGTGCCGAGGATCACGGGCTGGTCGGACTTGACGATGCCGTCGTAGGCGAGCCGGCCGACGCCGGGCAGGCCGTACACGGTCTCGGTGATCATCGCGCCGGCCAGCAGGCCGCCCAGGTCCATGCCGAAGACGGTGACGACCGGCGTCATGGCCGCGCGCATGCCGTGCTTGGCGACGACCGTCCGCTCGTGCAGGCCCTTGGCGCGGGCCGTCCTGATGTACGGCTCGGCCATCGTCTCGATCATCTGCGCCCGAGTGAGCCGGGCGTACATGGCGGCGTAGAGCGCGGCCAGCGTGACCCAGGGCAGGATCAGGTTGCCGGCCCAGGCGGCGGGGTCGTCGGTGAGCGGCACGTACGCCGGGTACGGCAGCAGCCCGGTCACCCGTACCGCCAGCAGGAGCAGCACCATCGCCACGAAGTAGACCGGCAGGGACGCGCTGGTCAGCGTGGCGATCATCAGCGTCCGGTCCAGGGCGCTCCCCCGGCGCAGCGCCGACACCACCCCGACCGTGACGCCCACGGCCAGCCACAGCAGGGCCGCGCCGACCGCCAGGGACGCGCTGGCGCCGAGCCGGTCGATCAGCAGGTCCCAGACCGGCAGCGCGTTCTGGTAGGAGAAGCCGAGGCAGGGCACGTGGCAGCCGGGGCGCCCGGCGACGATGCCCGCGACGTAGCCGCCGAACTGCTCCCACAGCGGCCGGTCCAGCCCCATCTGCGCGCGCACCTCGGCGACCCGCTCGGGCGTGCAGGTCTTGCCGCACGCCTGGACCGCCGGGTCGGACGGCAGCACGTAGAAGATCACGAAGGTCACCGCGCAGATCACCAGCAGCACGCCGGCGACCGCGAGGGCCCGTCTGGCCAGGTACGACGTCATTGTGCCGCCCCCTTGGGGTCGACGGCGTCGCGCAGGGCGTCACCGAGGAGGGTGAAGGCGAGCACGGTCAGGAACAGGCAGGTGCCAGGGACGAGCAGGTACATCGGGTCGACCTCGTACCAGAGCATCGCCTCCTGGATCATCTGCCCCCAGGACGCGGTCGGCGGGCGCACTCCGACGCCGAGGAACGACAGCGCCGCCTCGGTGCCGATGTTGGCGGGCACCGCGAGCGTCGCGTACACGAGGATCGGCGCGGTGATGTTGGGCATGATCTCGCGGAAGACGATGACGCCGTTCAGCGCGCCGCCGACCCGGGCGGCGTCCACGTACTCGCGGTGCTTGACGGAGATCGCCTGCCCCCGGACGATCCGCCCGATGTACGGCCAGCCGAACCCGCCCATCACACACACCAGCAGGACCATCCGGTCGCCGTCCGGCATGACCGAGATGAGGGCGATCATGAAGATCAGGCTCGGGAACGACATGAGCAGGTCCATGGTCCGGCTGATCACCGCGTCCGCCCAGCCGCCGAGGTAGCCGGCCAGCAGCCCGAGCACGGTGCCGAGCAGCACCGACACCAGCGTGGCCAGGGTGGAGACCATCAGCGAGACGCGGGCGCCGTAGACGACGCGGCTGAACACGTCGCGGCCGTTGACGGGCTCGACGCCGAGCCAGTGCTCGCCGCTGACGCCGCCCAGCGCCCCCTTGGGCACGCCCGCCAGCTCCTGGTCGATCGCGGAGGGGTCGAAGGCGTCCGGCGGCCAGCCGTTCAGCTTGGTGAGCAGCGGCGCGGCGAGCGCGACCAGCACCAGGACCGTCACCACGGCCAGCGCGAACCGGGCGGCGGCGCCGCCCAGCAGGCGCTTCCTGACCAGCCGGGCGGGCGGGCTCGCCGTGACGACCGTCGCCGTCATGTCCGGCTCCGCCGGTATCCGGGGTAGCCGTTCCTCACTTCTGCCTCACCCCCAGGACGGCGAAGTCGAGCTGCCCGGACCAGACGGGATGGCCCACCGCGCCGGAGACGTCCTTGCCGACCAGGATCGGCTTGCGGTCCCACGCGTACGGCACCGCCGGCGAGGACTGCATGACCTGCCGGTCGAGGTCGACCCAGGCGGCTTCGGCGGCCTTCGGATCGCTCATGGCCTGGATCTCGTCGATGCGCTTCTGCACCGCTTCGTCGCGGAACTGCCAGACGTTGCCGGAGTTGCCCTTCTCGACGATCGTGCGCCCGTCGAACAGCAGCGGCAGGAACGTCGCCCCGGACGGGTAGTCGGGGCACCAGCCGTAGGTGAACAGGTCGGGCGTCTTGGCGGTGTCGCCGACGGTGTCGTAGTAGACCGAGGGATCGACCGGCGTGAGCACGACCTCGACGCCCGCCCGCTTCAGCGACGCCTGCACGGCCTCGCCGAGCGCCTTGTCGCCGGTCGAGATCGTCATCCGCACGTTCAGCGTCCTGCCGCCCAGCAGGGCCTTGGCCTTCTCGACGTCCCCGGTCGGCGGGAGGTGGAACACGTCCTGCGGCGTGCCCCCCGACAGGGCCGGCGGCAGGTAGGAGGTGGCGATCGAGGTCATGGCCGGGCCGCCGGCGGCGGTCTGGAGCGCCTGCTTGTCCAGGGCGAAGTGCACCGCCTGCCGGGCCTTCGGGTCGTCGAAGGGCGGCTTGGAGGTGTTGAAGCCGATCATGTCGGTGCATCCCGACATGGCGTTGACCAGCCGGGACTTCACGTCCGGCCGGGGCAGGATCTTGGCCAGGCTGGCGGCGCTGACGTCGGTGTAGGCGATGGAGGTGGCGTCCTCGCCCCTGCTCTCGATGAGCCGGTCGTCGATCACGCCCTGCCGCAGTCCTTGCTTGACCACGATGCGGTCGGGCGCGGCCTTGCGCACCGGGTCGGTGGCCGCCGACCAGTGCGGGTTGCGCACCAGGACCATCTCCTTGCCCCGGTCGTAGCGCTCGATCTTGTACGGCCCGGAGGAGAAGGGCCGGTTGTCGTACTGCGCGCCGGTCTCCTTCGCGGCCGGCACCGGCGCGAACGTCGGCAGCGTCACCGTGGAGGAGAACTCGGCCACCGGCCGCTTGAGCCGGAAGACGATGGTCCGGTCGTCCGGGGTCTCGATCGAGTCCAGGTGTTTGCCCTTCAGCGGGCCCTTGTAGCCGTCGGCGCCGGCCAGGTAGAGCTGGGCGTAGTTGGGGCCGCCGGGCAGTTCGGGGGCGAAGGAACGCTCCACGTTGTACTTGATGTCCTTCGCGGTGACGGGGGTGCCGTCCTCGTACTTGACGCCGTCCTTGAGGGTGAAGGTCCACACCTTGCCGCCCTCGGAGGCGGTGCCCAGGTCGGTGGCCAGATCCGGGACGATCTCGTGGCTGCCCGCCTTGAAGGTGGTGAGGGTGCGGTAGAGCAGCCGGATGCCGAAGTCCATCTGGGGCATCGTCCAGTTGCGGGCCGGGTCCAGGTGGGAGAAGTCCTGGTTGGACAGGATCGTCAGGGTCCCGCCCCCGGCCGCCGTCGCCGGGGTGGCGGCCTTGCCGCCGCCGCAGGCCGCCACGCCGAGCAGGAGCCCCGCGGTCAGCACGTTACGGAGAGTCACGGATCACTCCAGTGAGGTGAGAGGGCCCGGGCCGGGACCGGCGGGAGAGGGTTCGCCGGCCCCGGCGCCCGGGCGGTCTAGTACTCGGTCTTGACGCTCGCGCCCGAGAAGGTCTGCGCGGCGTGGAGGCTGATGTAGTTGTAGCCGGCGGGCGGGTTGTTGATCACCAGGGTCTCGGCGTTGCCCGACGCGGTGGAGCGCTGGGTGTAGGCCGAGGTGGTGGCCCAGGTGGCGGCGTTGTAGTAGAGGTCGGCGTTCCCGGTGCCGCCGGAGGCGGTGATGGTCAGCCGGGCCGTCCCGGCGGGCAGGTAGATGTAGAGGTAGGCGTAGTTGCCCTGGGTGGCCGACAGGTTGCTGCGCTTGCAGTTCTTGTCGAGCTTGCGGGTGTCGGAGGCGGTGCACTCCGGCGTCGAGCCGCCGCCGGTCGTCACCGTGACCTGCTTCGACGTCGTCGCGGTGGCGCCGCCGTCGTCGGTGACGGTCAGCGTGACGGTGTACGTGCCCTGCGCCGCGTAGGCGTGCGACGGGTTGGCCGCGGTGGAGGTGGCGCCGTCGCCGAAGTCCCAGCGGCGGGCGGCGATGGTGCCGTCGGAGTCGGTGGAGGTGTCGGTGAAGGCGGCCGTCAGCCCGCTGGCCGTGGAGGTGAAGTTCGCGGTGGGCGCCTGGTTGCCGGTGCCGCCACCGGAGCACGCCCCGGCCGCGCAGGCGGCGAGCCAGGTGTACCAGTCGGAGTCGTAGCGGCTGCCGAGCGTGCCGGTCAGGAACGACCTGGCGGTGCTCCACGCGCCGGTCCGGTACGAGCCGAGCAGCGTCGCGACGTCGGCCGGGTGCTTCTCGAACATGTAGCGGACGGCCAGGTACCCCCACCGGTAGATGCGGGTGGTGTCATGGTCGTAGGTGGTGTTCCACAGCGTGCTCAGCGCGTACGTGCGCTTGCCCGCCTCGGTGATCGCCGCGTCGTAGACGACCTTGCGGTAGGAGTAGGAGACGTACTCGGCGAAGCCCTCGATCCACCAGATGGTCGGCGTGCTCACCCCGGCGTTGAAGTCGCCGTACATGTCGAACCGGCCGTCGAGGTAGTGGGTGTACTCGTGGTTGAGGTTCCAGATCTGGAAGTCGGGGCGCAGCCACTCGGCCTCGTAGGCGATGAACCTGGGCTGGTTGCCCGCGGCGGCGGGGTCGCCCTCCAGGTACATGCCGCCGTTGTTGGTGTCGATGCCGAACATCGCGCCGGCGTAGGTCTGGTAGTCGGTGCTGGAGTCGAAGACCACCACTTCCAGCGTGGTGTTGTTGTCGCTCGCGACCGGGCCGTTGTCCTTGACCAGGTTGTGGAAGAAGGCGTCCTGGTTGGCCAGGCTGGCGCAGGTGGCGGCGAGCTGGCTTGAGGTGACCTCCTGGGCCCGGATCCTGATGCTGGCGCTGCACGTGTGAGTGATCGGCAGCACGGCGGCCGTCAGGCGGGCGGCCAGGTCGCAGGTGCCGTAGTAGGAGCAGTTGGCCTTGTCGTAGGAGTCGGTCATCTCGGCCACGCCCACCCACAGCGGCGCGGTGGCGCCGGTCATGGCGCTGCGGCCGAGCAGGTTCTTGGCCAGCGGCCGGACGACGGCCTGCAACGTCGTGTGCTGCAGGAAGCGGCCCAGCTCGCGCCCGGCGTTGGAGACGAGGTAGGAGCGGTCGGTGCCGAGCATGCTGAGGTGGTTCGCGGCGAAGGCGTTCAGGGAGTCCAGGACGCTGCGGTCCGCCTGCACGGCGCTGACGAACGCGGGCACCTGGTGGCCGCGGAACAGCACGGTGTAGACGTTGTTGACCGCGTTGAGCATCCACCACGACGCGTCGTAGGAGCTGTTGTAGCCGTCGAGCAGGCGCTTGACCACGTACAGGTAGCGGTCGTTCTGCTCGGCGCTGTCGATCAGGGTGACGGCCTCGGCCAGCACCTCGCCGTTGGCGTCGCTGACGGTCGAGGACCGGGAGCTGCCGAAGAAGGCGTCCAGGCCGGACCGGATCGCGGTGGTGAGTGCCTGGCCGTACGAGCCGACGTCGCCGGAGTTGTACCAGTGGACGTAGTAGCCGGCCCGCAGGTAGAGGACGAGCTGGGCGGTGCCGGTGGTGTTGTCGCCCGGGTAGTTCGCCGAGTTGTCGCGCAGGGCGTAGGCGACGGTCGTCATCTGCGCCTCGCGGAAGGCGTTGTAGGCGTCCGTGCCGGTCAGGTTGAACAGGGTGTTGACGCAGTCGGTGGCGCTGGCCTTGATCTGCTGGACCAGGGCGCTGCCGGTGCGGCTGGTGAAGTCGGAGACGTTGCAGGCGGCGGCCGCGGCGACGCTCTTGCGCGCCGACGGTCTGGCGTGCTCCGGCCGGGTGGCGGGTTCGTCGTAGTCGCGGCGGAGGGCGTCCTTGGCCGCGGGCTGGGGCGCCCGGTCACGGGTGTCGAGCCGGGACTTGGCGACGTGCGGGGCGTCGTCGGCCGGGACCGCGAGGCGGGCGGCCGGGGGCGGTTCGGCCGCCGCGCTCGCCGGTGTCGCGGCGAACGGTGTGAGTAGGGCTAATGCGGCCAGGGGGACGATCATCCGCCAGCCGTGCAGGACCTTGCGCACAAGAACCTCCGGGGGGTATCCGCATGGATGCGAGGTCGGGTACGAGTGTGCGGTCCGTCCGGAGGGCGTGGTCATACGACGCCGCATAAGTGTTGCCTATGGGCGTTCCGAAGGCGTCGCCAAGAGCCATCACATGTCACATAATCCTGAGCTATGGACCTGGATCTCCGGCATCTCCGAATGGTCTGTACGATCGCCGAGGCCGGCAGCGTGACCAAAGCGGCCGCACGCCTCGGGCTGTCCCAACCGGCGATCACCACCCAGCTCCGCAGGATCGAGGAGATGGTGGGCGGTGAGCTGTTCACCCGCAGCCGGAACGGCGTCGAACCCACCCAGCTCGGACGTCAGGTCATCGCCCGCGCCCGGATCGTCCTGTCGGAGATCGACTCGCTCTTCGGCGACCTGCACGACGCGAACCCGGCCGTCACCGGGCTGCGGCTCGGGTGCAGCCACCTGGCGTGCGTGGCCAGCGTGGTGGACCGGGTCGGCGAGGCGTTACCCGGCCGGTCGATCTCCCTGCGCATCGAGCCGTCCAGCGTGCAGCTCGCCGACGCGCTCACCCACGGCCAGCTCGACGCCGCGCTCATGGGCATGATCGAGGGGTTCGACGTCCCCCTCACGCCGCCGGTCGTCACCCGCACGCTGGTGCCCAGGTATCCCATCTTCGTGGCCATGGCCGCCGGGCACCCGCTGGCCGAGCAGCCCGAGGTGCACCTGTCCGACCTCAGGAACGAGCGCTGGATCAGCCCGCCCGGCGCCGACGACGGCTCGCTCGCCGCCCTGCGCGCCTCCTGCCGGGCCGCCGGCTTCGAGCCGGACGTGCGCTACGACGCCCCCAGCGGCGCCGGCCGCCCGCTGGTCGCCGCCGGGCTGGGCGTGCGCCTGGTGGACCCGACCTGGCCGGTGCCCGAGGGCACCGCCGTACGGCCGCTGGCAGGCGAGCCGCAGGTCGGGCACCTGGTCATGGCCTGGCGCAGGGACCTGATCGGCGCGGACGCGGCGGCGGCCATCTACCGCGGGCTCGCCGCCGCCTTCGAGGACCACATCGACGACAACCCCCTCTTCCGCCGGTGGTGGGACGAGCACCCGGGCGCCCATCCCCTCCGCTGACGGCCCCGATCGGCGCGCGTGGGCCTCACTCCGCCGTGCGCAGCGGGAAGTGGCAGGCCACCTGGTGCTCGCCGCCCGCCAGCGGCGGCTCGGTCTCGCAGATCTCCTGGGCGAGCGGGCAGCGCGTCCTGAACCGGCATCCCGAGGGCGGGTTCTGCGCGCTGGGCAGCTCGCCCTTGATGGCGACGCTCGTGCGCGGCGCCACGCCCGGCTCGGCCGAGGGCACGGCCTCGATCAGCGCCTGCGTGTACGGGTGCCGGGCCGCCCTGACGACGTCGCGGGCCGGCCCGACCTCGACGAGCTTGCCCAGGTACATGACGCCGATCCGGTCCGACATGTAGTCCACGACGGACAGGTCGTGGCTGATGAACACGTACGACAGGCCCAGCTCGCGCTGCAGGTCGCGCATGAGGTTGAGCACCTGGGCCTGGATGGAGACGTCGAGCGCGCTCACCGGCTCGTCGCACACGATCAGCCGCGGCTCCAGGGCCAGCGACCTGGCCAGCCCGATGCGCTGGAGCTGACCGCCGGAGAACTCGTGCGGGTAGCGGTCGAGCACCCGTCGCGGCAGGCCCACCTGGTCCAGCAGGGTGCCGATGCGGGAGCGGCGGCCGGCCCGGTCGCCGGCCTGCTGGATCTCCAGGGGCTCGGCCAGGATGGAGTCGATGCGCATGCGCGGGTTCATCGCCGCGTAGCTGTCCTGGAACATGAGCTGGACCCGCCGGTGCATGGCGCGGCGGGCGCGCCGGTCGAGCGTGGCGATGTCGGCGCCGTCCACCACGATCTGGCCGGAGGTGGGCTCCTCCAGGCCGACGATCAGCCGGCCCACGGTCGACTTGCCGCAGCCCGACTCGCCCACGAGCCCGAACGTCTCGCCGGGGCGCACGTCGAAGCCGACCCCCGCGACGGCGCTGACCTGCGGCGCCTTGCGGCCCAGCGAGCCCGTGCCGTCGTAGTTCTTGACCAGGTCGCGGACGGACAGGATCGGCGCGGCCCCGGCCTGCGGCCCGGCCCGGTCGGGCCGCGGCCCGGCGGCCTCGGCGCGCGCCCGCGGCTGGAGCACCGGGTGCAGGCAGGCGTGCTGGTGCTCGCCGCCGGACAGGGTCACGTCGGTGGTGCGGCACTCCTCGGTCGCGAAGCGGCAGCGGGGGGCGAACCGGCAGCCGGTCATCGGCCGGGACAGGTCCGGCGGCAGGCCGGGGATGCTGTAGAGCGCGCCGTCGTCGTGCTCGGCCGCGCCGGGCAGCGACTCCATGAGGGCCTCGGTGTAGCGGTGGCGCGGCTGCCGGAACAGCTCGGCGGTGGTCGCGGCCTCCACCACGCGGCCGGCGTACATGACGGCGACCCGGTCGGCGCGGCTGGCGATCACGCCCAGGTCGTGGGTGACCAGGATGACCGCCATCTGGAACTCCTCGCGCAGGTCGTCGATGAGTTCCAGGATCTGGCGCTGGGTGGTGACGTCGAGGGCGGTGGTCGGCTCGTCGGCGATGAGCAGCCGGGGCGAGCAGACCAGGGCCATGGCGATGACCACGCGCTGGCGCATGCCGCCGGAGAGCTGGTGGGGGTAGGCGTCGGCGATCTTGTCTGGACGCGGCATGCCGACCCGGCGCAGGATCTCCACGGCCCGCTCGCGCGCCTCGGCCTTGCCGACGCCCTGGTGGACCCGGAGCGGCTCGGCGACCTGGGCGCCGATGCGCATGGTGGGGTTGAGCGAGGTGAGCGGGTCCTGGAACACCATGCCCATCTCGACGCCGCGGATCCTGCGCATCTCGGCGGGCGGCAGGGACAGCAGGTCGCGGCCCTCGAACAGGATCTCGCCGCCGACGACGCGGCCGCCGGACGGCAGCAGGCCCATGATCGACAGGGCGGTCATGGTCTTGCCGCTGCCCGACTCGCCGACGATGCCGAGCGTCTCGCCCTGCCGCACCTCCAGGTTGACGTGGTCGAGGGCGTGCACGACGCCCTGACGCAGCGGGATGTCGGTGCTGACGTCGCGCAGGCGCAGCAAAGGGCTCATGTTCCGTTCCTCCTAGCGCCGCCGGAGGCGGACCTCGAAGACGTCCCTCAGCCCGTCGCCGATGAAGTTGAAGGCGAGGACGATGAGGATGATGGCGATCCCGGGCGGGTACAGCAGCCACCAGTAGCCGCTGTAGGTGTTGGCGAGGCCGTCGGAGAGCATCCCGCCCCAGTTCGCCGCGGGTGGCGGCACGCCGAGGCCGAGGAAGGACAGGTAGGCGACGTACAGGATGGCGTCGGCGACCTGGAAGGTGGCGTTGACGATCACGGTGCCGATGGCGTTGGGGATGATGTGCCGCCGTACGGCCCGGCCGCCGGTGCCGCCCATCGACCGCATGGCCTGGACGTACTCGCGCGAGCGCAGGGTCAGCGCCTCGCCGCGGACCAGGCGGGCCGGACCCAGCCAGGCGAAGGCGCCGATGATGAGGATGAGCATCGGCACGGTCGGCGTGACGATGGTCGCCATCAGCATGAACAGGAACAGCGAGGGGATCGACATCATCGCGTCGACCACCCGCATCATGGCCGCGTCCACCCAGCCGCTGGTGAAGCCGGCGATGGCGCCCCAGATCGTGCCCACGACCGTGGCCAGCACGCCGGCGGCCAGCCCGACGACGATGGACGTCTGCCCGCCGAGCAGCAGGCGGCCGAGCTGGTCGTAGCCGACGCCGTCGGTGCCCAGCGGGTGGCCCGGGGTGCCGGGGGCCAGGTAGACCGAGGCGAGGTCGGTGTGCACCTGGTCGGTCCGGTAGAACAGCGGGCCGAGGAAGCACAGGCCGCCCAGCACGATGAAGATGATCAGCCCCAGCAGGGCGAGGCGGTTCTCGGCGAAGACGGTCAGCGCCTGACGCCACTGGCCGCGTACGGGCGCCTCTTCGGCGGGGACGGGCGTGCCGGTCGCCTCGGCGGACGCGGTCATGAGCGGGCCGCCGTCCTGAGCCGGACGCGCGGATCGACGGCGGCGTACAGCAGGTCGGCGAGCAGGGCGCCGAGCACGGTCGCGATCGCGATGATCAGCGTGACGCCGAACAGGATCGGGAAGTCCCGCTTCAGCGCCGCCTGCCAGAACAGCTGGCCCATGCCGGGGTAGTTGAACAGGGCCTCGACGACCAGGGCGCCGCTGAACAGCGCGGGCAGGTACATCCCGAGCAGGGTGATGACCGGGAACAGGCCGTTGCGCAGCGTGTGCCGGGCGACGACGCGCGCCTCCGACAGGCCCTTGCTGCGGGCGGTGCGCACGTAGTTCTCGTTGAGGTTGTCGACCATCGAGGAGCGCACGTACCGCGAGTAGACGGCGACGGTCACGATGGCGAGCGTGACGGTGGGCAGGACGAGCCCGGCCGGATCGGCCAGCACCTCACCGAGGGTGAACCCCTGCGAGGCCTCCGGCGGCAGGATCGGCCAGACCTGCGAGAAGAGAATGATCATCATGAGACCCATGAAGAAGATCGGCGTGGCGTAGGCCAGCAGCGACAGGGTGGTGATCGTGTAGTCGGGCCACCGGTTGCGCCGCATCGCCTGGACGACGCCGAGCGGGATGGCGACGACGACGGCCAGCATCGTCGAGAACAACGACAACACCATGGTCTTGGGCAGCCGCTGGCCGATGGCCTCGGCCACCGACTGGTTGAGCTGGAAGGAGTAGCCGAGGTCGCCGCGCAGGAGGCGGCCGATGAACATGACGTACTGCTGGATCCAGGGGCGGTCGTAGCCCATTTCGTGGTCGAACGCCGCCAGCTGGGCCAGCGTCGCGTCCTTGCCCAGGGTGGCCCGCGCCGCGCCGCCCGGCAGGAGATGCAGGATGACGAACGTGATCATCGTGACCAGCACGACGATGATCAGGGCCTGGCCCAAGCGGGTGATCAGATACCGGGCCACGCGGGGCCCCTCCTTGTTCCAGGGACCCCGGCGACCCCCGCACGGGCCGCCGGAGTCGGGGACGGTCTCAGCTCTTCCAGGACCAGTCCTGGAAGAACATGTTGTTCATCGGGTCCTGCGTGACGCCCTGGAGCCCGGAGCGGTACGCCGAGATCTGGTAGACGGGGTTCGGCATCCACAACACCGGCAGGTCCTGGGCCAGCCGGTCGTTGTACGCCTTGAGCGTCGCCTCGTCGTCGGCGAACTGGGTGGCCTCGATGAGCTTGTCGGCCTCGGGGTCGCTGTAGCTGCCCAGGTTGACCGGGGCGTCGGTGGCGAACAGCCGCTCGCCGCTGGGGAAGGCCGGGTAGTACCAGCTGCCCTGCGAGCCGAAGAACGACATGTCCCACGAGCAGTTGGAGTCCGACGGCTTGCACGCCGGGGTGACCGCGACCGAGTCCGGCACTTCCTTGATGGTGAGCTGGATGCCCAGCTTGGACATCTGCGACTTGATCTCGGCGAACATCTTGGTCGTCGCGGCGAAGCCGGTCTGGCTGGTGACGGTGAAGGCCAGCTTCGCGCCGGACTTGACGCCCTCGCCGCACTGGTCGGCGCCGCTACCCGGCTTCTGGCAGGTCGTCTGCCCGTCGGGGGTCACCTGCCAGCCGTGGCTCTCCAGGAGCTGCTTGGCCTTGGCCGGGTCGAAGGGGTAGGCGCAGCCTTCGCTGGAGCCGTTCGTGCCGGGCTTGGCCGGGACGGGCCCACAGGTCGGGGCCGCCATGCCGGACCAGATGGCCTTGCTGATGGTCGGCTGGTCGATGAGCGACTGCAGGGCCTGGCGCAGGTAGAGCTGCTTGAACAGGGGGCCCGAGTCGGGGTTGTTGAAGTTGAGCTGAAGGTAGGTGATGGACCAGCCGTACCAGGGGGCGATCTGGTAGCCCTTCGACTCCAGGTACTTCTGCTGCGACAGGTTGGCCGGCGGCACGTAGCCGTAGTCGATCTGGCCGGCGCGCAGCACGTTGAACTCGGCGTCGTCGCTGGTGAAGGGGCGCAGCGTGACCGACTTGAGCTTCGGCTTGTCGCTGCCGGAGTAGTTCGCGCGGGCGGTGAGGACGACCTCGCCGTTCGGCACGTACTTCTCCAGCTTCCACGGGCCGCTGTTGACCTGCCACAGCTCGTTGGTCGCGTACGTCTTGGGGTCCTTCGACGCGGCGGTGAGGAAGTCGAAGACCTTCTTGGCGCCCTCGGGGGTGGTGTCGAGGTCGCTCACCTTGCCGGTGGCCGAGTCCTTGTCCCAGACGTGCTGGGGCAGCGGCACGATGCGGTTGAGCTGGTTGCCGACGAACCACCCGGTGTTGTACGTCTTCGTGGTCGTCAGGGAGAAGGTCTTGTCGTCCTTCACCTTGAACTCGGCGATGTTGTCCGGGAAGCCGCCCTCCCGGTAGGACGCCCACTTGTCCTTGTTCGCGGTGACGAGATTCCACCAGAACTGGATGTCACGGGTGGTGACGGGCTTGCCGTCGGACCACGTGTTGTCCTTCAGCGTGATCGTCAGCGTCTTGCCGCCGTCGCTCACCTCGGGCGGTTCGGCCATCGAGCGCCCGGGGTCGATGTTGTACTTCGCCGAGCCGTCCAGCAGGTACTCGTACAGGTGACGGTACTGGGCGGAGCCGAAGATGACGTTCTCGCCCTGGGTGAAGCCGGGTGCCGAGATCGGCAGGATCCAGTTCGGGGTCCTGAGGGCGACGGTCACGCCGTCCTTGCTCTGGCCCCCGCTCTGGGCGCCCTTCTGCGCGCCGCCGGCGGACCCGCTGCACGCGGTCAGCGCCAGCCCGAGGGCCAGCACGCCCGCCAGGGCGCCGGTGCCGCGGAGCCCGCGCCGGTGGAATCTGCTCCCCATGGGATCTCCTCGGTTGACGTCGCACGGCGCCCTGCGCTTACCGGGGGGCCTGGTGCGTTCGATGCGGAGAATGTATAGATGGTCCCGCATGAAGTCAACGGAACTAATTCGCTTTGTTCGCAGACTTCTTTCGGTTTAGAGTCGAAGTCGCCGGTGCCTCATGATGGGGCTCTGTTGCGACGACGGGCCTGCCGGGGAACCGGCCTGAAAGAGGAGCGGCATGCCGGAGCCATCGAGTCCCGCCAACCTGCGTGAGCAGGCGCTCAGCCTCTTGGCCAGCGGTGCGGCGACGTCGCGCGCCGATCTGGTGGAGACCCTCCAGGTGGCTCCGTCCACGGTCTCCAGCGTGGTCCGGCGGCTGCTGGAGGAGGGCGCCATCCTGGAGGAGGGCGTCGGCCGCTCCACCGGCGGGCGCCGGCCGCGGATCCTGCGGCTGCGCGACGTCCCGGGCGCCTTCGCGGTGTCCGAGCTGGGCGCCCAGCACGCGCGCGTGGGGCTGTGCGCGCCCGACGGCCGGCTGCTGGCCGTACGGGAGATCGCCACCGACATAGCGGAAGGGCCCGGCCAGGTCTTCGACGCCATCTGGCGGGCGTACGAGCAGCTCAGCACCGCCAAGGCCCCCGGCCAGACGCTGCTCGGCATCGGCGTCGCGCTGCCCGGCCCGGTCGAGTACCCGCACGGCCGGCTGATCGGCCCGGCCCGGATGCCCGGCTGGAGCGGCTTCGACGCCCAGACCCACCTGAGGGAGCGCTTCGGCGTGCCCGCGGTCGTCGACAACGACGCCAAGGCCGCCGCCATCGGCGAGTACGTCAGCCGGGGCCGCGACCCCGGCGACATGATCTACGTCAAGGCCGGCACCGGCATCGGCGGCTGCCTGGTCAGCGGCGGCCAGATCTACCGCGGCGGCCGCGGCCTCAGCGGCGACGTCACCCACGTGCGGGTGGCCGACAGCGGCGAGCGCGAGTGCTCCTGCGGCAGCCGCGGCTGCCTGGAGACGGTGGCCAGCGGCGCCGCCCTGGTCCGCCAGCTCAAGGACCGCGGCCTGCGGGTCAGCACGCCGCGCGACGTCGTCGCCGCCACCGTCGACGCCGAGCCGTCCGTCGTGACCCTGGTGCGCCACGCCGGCGAGCTGCTCGGGGTCGCCCTGTCCGGCCTGGTCAACTTCCTCAACCCCGACGCCGTCGTCATCGGCGGCGCGCTGTCCAGCCTCGACGTCTACGTGGCCGCCGCCCGGAGCATGCTCTACAAGCGCTGCCTGCCGTCCATGACCCAGTCACTGTCCATCGAGGCCAGCGCCGCCGGCCCGGACGCCGCCCTGATCGGCCTCGGGCACCTCGTGCGCGCCTCGGCCGACGTCCGTCCCTCCTAGGCAAGGAGTCCCCCGCCCGTGTCCCGTCCCCTCCGCGTCGCCGTCGGCGGCGTGCACATCGAGTCCAGCACCTTCTCCCCGCACCTGAGCACCGCCGCCGACTTCGAGGTCACCCGCGGTGACGCCCTGCTGGCTCGGTACGGCTGGCTCGCCGAGCCGTGGGCGGCCGACGTCGAGTGGATCCCGCTCGTGCACGCCCGCGCCCTGCCCGGCGGGGCCGTGGCCAGGGAGACCTACGACGCCTGGGCCGCCGAGATCGCCGCCGGGCTGGCCTCCGCGGGCCCGGTGGACGGCGTCCTGCTCGACATCCACGGCGCGATGAGCGTGGTCGGGCTGGAGGACGCCGAGGGCGACCTGATCACGGTGGTCCGCTCGGTGACCGGCGGTCAGCCGTTCGTCTCGGCGGCCATGGACCTGCACGGCAACGTCTCCCACCGGTTCTTCGCCGGCTGCGACCTGCTCACCTGCTACCGCACCGCCCCGCACGTCGACGTCTGGGAGACCCGCGAGCGCGCCGCGCGCAACCTGGTGGCGGCCCTGCGCCGCGGGCAGCGTCCGCACAAGGCGCTCGTGCACGTGCCGATCCTGCTGCCCGGCGAGATGACCAGCACGCGCGTCGAGCCGGCCAAGGGCCTCTACGCCCGCGTCCCCGAGATCGAGGCCAGGGACGGCGTCATCGACGCGGCCATCTGGATCGGCTTCGCCTGGGCCGACGAGCCCCGCTGCCGCGGCGCGGTGGTCGCCACCGGCACCGACGCCGACGCCACCGCCGCGGCCGCCCGCGAGCTGGGCGAGCAGTTCTGGGCGGCGCGCGA
Source organism: Nonomuraea sp. NPDC048881 (assembly GCF_040649795.1). Taxonomy (NCBI): domain Bacteria; kingdom Bacillati; phylum Actinomycetota; class Actinomycetes; order Streptosporangiales; family Streptosporangiaceae; genus Nonomuraea; species Nonomuraea sp. NPDC048881. The sequence continues at coordinate 55,451 of NZ_JBEZGC010000014.1, read as the reverse complement.
CGCCTTCACCTTCGTCGCGCCCACCGGTTCCATGGACGACTGCCTCGACCAGGCGCTGACCGCGGTCAAGGACCCGGCCCGGCGCCCGTTCTTCATCAGCGACTCGGGCGACAACCCCGGCGCGGGCGGCGCCGACGACGTCACCTTCGCCCTCGAACGCATGCTGGCCCGTCCCGAGATCGCCGGCGGCTCGGTCCGCGCGGTTTACGCCTCGCTGGTCGATCCCGAGGCCGTGGCCCAGGTCGCCGGCCTCGCGCCGGGCTCGCCGGTCAGCCTGCGCGTCGGCGGCCGGATCGACGCCCGCGAGCCGGGGCCGCTGCCGATCGAGGGCGTGCTGGAGGCGGTCGCCGACGACCCCGACGGCGGGTTGTGCGTCAGCGTGCGGGTGGGCGGTCTGAGCGTGTTCGTCACCTCCCGGCGCATGCAGTACCGCGAGCTGGCCTCCTACGCCCGGCTGGGCGTCCAGGTGGACGACGTCGACCTGGTGACGGTCAAGATCGGCTATCTGGAGCCCGAGTTGTTCGACGCGGCCGGCGACTGGCTGCTCGCGCTCACGCCGGGCGGGGTCGACCAGGACCTGCAGCGCCTGCCGTACGAGCGCCTGGCCCGGCCGGTCTTCCCCCTCGACCGCGACTTCGAGGCCGACCTCACCGTGATCACCGGCCCACAGACGCCCTGACGCGCCGGCCCCCTCCGGCACCGGACCCGGCAGGGCTTGAAGGGGGCTCCCAGTCGGCTCCAAGCCAGGAACAAGAGGGCTAACTCATCATTTCCGCCTGTGAGCGGATATTTCAGGAAAAGGCTGATGAGGGTCGCCGCGGGTGCGGCGGTCGTCGCGGCGGTCATGCTGCCCGCGCTGCCGGCGGCCGCCGACGGCGCCCCCGACGAGCGGCCCGACATCCCGGTAGGCACCTGGCTGGCGGCGCGTACGCAGCCCGCGGTGCAGCTGACCAGCTTCACCTACACGGCGACGGTGTCCGTCCCGTCCAACACGATCAACGAGGCGGCCTACAACCAGATCGTCCAGGAGGCCGTCGCCGCCGTCCAGTCCGGCAAGATCTCCTCGGACGAGCGCAGCATCGGCAAGTGGGTCTTCCAGCAGATCGCCGCCAACGTGGACACCTACGTGTCCTCGACCACGCCGATGCGTACGGTCGAGGCCGAGGTCGGCGGCATGTGCACCGGCTGGTGGGTCACCCCCGACGGCTACATGGTCACCGGCGCGCACTGCGTCCAGGTCGGCGAGACCGAGCTCAGCCAGCTCTTCGCCCAGCAGGCGCTGGCCAAGTTCAACAAGCAGGACGCCAAGGAGATCATCAGCGGCCTGGGCGACCTCAAGAACGACGAGGAGATCCTCAAGCTCGCCCAGCAGATCTACGTCACGTTCAACTCGACCCACATGCAGCTCAGCAACCTCAAGCAGAGCCTGTCGGTCATGCAGAGCCTGCCCGGCGGCGGGGTGGACAAGACGGCCAAGGCGGTCCCGGCCGAGCTGGTGTCGGTCGGCGAGAGCTACCCGGGCAAGGACTTCGCGCTGCTCAAGGTGAACGGCCAGCAGAACCTGCCGACCGTGCCGCTCGGCGACGACGCCGACGTGCGCACCGGTGACACGCTCTACATCAGCGGCTTCCCCGGCCTGGTCACCAACACGCCGTTCTTCAGCCTGGAGTCGAAGCTGGAGCCGGCCCTGACCGAGGGCCCGTACAACGCCAAGCGCACCACGCAGACCGGCGTGCCGTACATCCAGACGCAGGCGCCGTCCTACCACGGCAACTCCGGCGGGCCGGTGTTCAGCAAGGACGGCAAGGTCGTCGGCATGCTGATCGCGGGCACGGTGAGCGAGGGCGGCGAGGCGTCGGAGAGCGAGAGCTTCGTCCTGCCGGTCGGCATCATCAAGGAGAAGCTCGGCGAGAAGAACGTCAAGCCCGCCCAGGCCGTCACGACGACCCGGTACAACGAGGCGCTCAACGACTTCTTCCGGCACTACTACTCCGACGCGCTGCCGAAGTTCCGCGAGGTCCAGGCGCTGTTCCCGAACCACCCGTACGTGGCCAAGTACATCAGCGACTCCCAGCAGGCGATCTCCGCGGGCAAGGACGAGACGCCCAAGCCGATCCTCATGTGGGTACTGATCGCCGGCGGCGTGCTGCTGCTCCTGGTGCTGGTCGCGGTCGTGGTCAAGGTCCTGCGCGGACGCCGGCGGCCCCAGCCGGCCATCGTCTCGCCCCAGCCCGGGTACGGCGCGGTGCCGCCGCCCCCGTGGCAGCAGCTGCCCGCGGCCCAGGCCCAGCTCTCGCCGCCGGTGCACCAGGCCCAGAGCCCGTACGGCCACGGCGGCGACGGCTACGGCCCCGGCGGGTACGGCGCGAACGGCCACGCCGCGAGCCCGTACGGCTCGGCCCCGGACGCCCACTTCCACCAGCCCCCTCACCAGCAGCCCTCCTACGAGCAGCCCTCCTACGAGCAGCCCGGCGGCGACCAGACCAGGTCCGTCCGCTACGGCCAGTTCAGCCCGCCCGCGGACCCCAGGTCCGGGCAGGTCGCGGACCTGGAACGGCAGATCGCCGACCTCCAGCGCCGGCTCGGCGACCAGCCCCCGAACGCCTGACGGGCCCGCGTGAGCCGAGTCCCGCCAGACACGTCAGGATGCGTGGCCCCGGAACCCCATGACGGGTTCCGGGGCCACGACGTGTGCCCGCCGGATCCGGGCCGCAGCGCCCGCCGCGGCCTACGATGACCTCGTGGACGTGCTGAGCAGCCGCGTGCTCCTGCGGCCGACCGACCCCGCCCGGACCCGCCGCTTTTACGCCGACACCCTCGGCCTGGCGGTCTACCGCGAGTTCGGCCCCGACGACGATCCCGGCGTGGTGTTCTTCCTCGGCCAGGGTTTCCTTGAGGTCGCCGGGCGTTCCGACGGCCCCGCGACCGGCGGCACGCTGTCGATCTGGTTGCAGGTGCGCGACGTCGGGCGCGAGGAGGAGCGCCTGCGGCAGGCGGGCGTCACGGTGCTGCGCGAGCCGCGGCTGGAGCCGTGGGGCCTGGTCGAGATGTGGATCGCCGACCCCGACGGCCATCGCATCGTCCTGGTGGAGGTGCCGCCCGGCCATCCGCTGCGCCGCGACCCGCGGTGAACCGCCCCGCGTTTGCCTCCGGAGCAGATCGTGTGCTAGCTTTAATCCCGTTGCAGTTGTGGTACCCATAAAAGACTTTGTGCGCACCTGACCTAGCTGGACTTTCAGGTGCGTTTTTGTTTTCCGGTCATCTCCGGGATGGGCTCATCGCGGCGACACGGGGATCCGCACGGTGCGGATCCCGTCTCTGCACGTCATCTGAAGGAGATCGTTATGGCTACCGGTACCGTGAAGTGGTTCAACTCGGAAAAGGGCTTCGGCTTCATCGCGCAGGACGGCGGCGGCGCCGACGTCTTCGCCCACTACTCCAACATCGTCTCCAACGGTGGCTACCGTGAGCTGACCGAGGGCCAGAAGGTGGCCTTCGACGTCGTGCAGGGCCAGAAGGGCCCGCAGGCCGAGAACATCGTTCCCGCCTGACCTCACGCAGCCCGCGTCTGGGCCCGCACCCTCTCCGGGGTGCGGGCCCAGACCGCTTTCAGGGGCATTTGATCGGGTATGGACCGATCAGCTCCGCGCGGTTATGTTGCGAGAGCGTCAGGCACGTTGTCAGACGACGCCGGGGAGCACCACCAGGACTGCGTCTGAGAGGACCCTCGCATGTGCGGCATCGCCGGATGGGTGGACTTCGACCGCGACCTGACCAGCGAACGGGCCACCGCCCTCGCCATGACCGCGACCATGAGCTGCCGGGGCCCCGACGACCAGGGCCTGCACCTCGAACCGCACGCCGCGCTCGGCAACCGCAGGCTCGCCGTCATCGACGTCGAGGGCGGCCACATGCCGATCGAGGCCGAGGGCCTGGCCGTCATCACCTACAGCGGCGAGGTCTACAACTTCCGCGAGCTGCGCGAGGAGCTGGCCGCCAAGGGCCACCGCTTCCGCACCAGAAGCGACACCGAGGTCGTGCTGCGCGGCTACCTGGAATGGGGAGAGGGCGTCGCCGACCGGATCAACGGCATGTACGCCTTCGCCGTCTGGGACGAGCGCGCGCAGGAGCTCGTGCTGATCCGCGACCGCATGGGCATCAAGCCCCTGTTCTACTACCCCCTGCCCAACGGCGTGCTGTTCGGCTCCGAGCCCAAGGCGATCCTGGCCAACCCGCTGGCCCCGCCCGTGGTCGACCTCGACGGCCTGCGCCAGCTCCTCAGCATGGCCACCGTCCGGCAGCGGTCGGTCTACAAGGGCCTGTGCGAGCTGCCGCCCGGCCACCTGCTGCGCGTGGGCCGGCAGGGCGCGCGGCTGCGCCGCTACTGGTCGCTGGAGGGGCGCGAGCACACCGACGACCTCGACACGACCGTACGCACGGTGCGCGAGCTGCTCGACGACATCGTCGGCCGGCAGCTGATCTCCGACGTGCCGCTCTGCACGCTGCTCTCCGGCGGCCTCGACTCCAGCGTCGTCACCGCGCTGGCCAGGACGCACGGCCCGATCCGCTCCTTCGCCGTGGACTACGCCGGGTACGCCGAGCACTTCCGGGCCGACGAGTACCGCGGCGACCCCGACCGGCCGTTCGTGCGGATGCTGGCCGAGCACGTCGGCTCCGAGCACACCGACATCGTCCTCGGGCCGGCGGAGCTGGCCGACCCCGGGCTGCGGGCCTCGGTCGTCCGGGCCTGGGACGCGCCGAGCTTCCTGGGCGACATGAACTCCTCCCTCTACATGCTGTTCCGCGCCATCCGCGAGCATTCGACCGTGGCGCTGTCCGGCGAGTCCGCCGACGAGATCTTCGGCGGGTACGCCTGGTTCCACCTGCCGCAGACGGTCGAGGCCGACACCTTCCCGTGGCTGGCGATGGTGATGCGCGAGCAGCAGCCGACCGACATGCTCGACAAGTCGTTGATCCGGCAGCTCGACCTGGACGCCTACACCGCCGACGGCTACCGTACGGCGCTGGCCGAGGTGCCCCACGTGGCCGGGCAGGACGCCCGCGAGCGGCGCATGCGCGAGATCTGCTACCTGCACCTCACCCGCTTCCTGCCCTTCCTGCTCGACCGCAAGGACCGGATGAGCATGGCCGTCGGGCTGGAGGTGCGCGTGCCGTTCTGCGACCACCGGCTGGTCGACTACGTGTTCAACACACCCTGGTCGATGAAGACGTTCGACGGCAGGGAGAAGAGCCTGCTGCGGGCGGCCGGGGCCGACCTGCTGCCCGAGCCCATCGTGCGCCGGGTCAAGGCCCCGTACCCGGTGACCCAGGACGTGGGCTACGAGCAGGCGCTCCGGGACGCGCTGCGCGAGCTGGCCGCCGACAAGGACGCCCCGGTGCTGCAGCTGCTCGACGCCGACGCCGTCCGCGAGGCCGCCTTCGCGCCGGCCGAGAAGGTGACGACCACGATGAGCAGGTACGGCCTGGAGCTGGCGCTGGATCTGAACGTCTGGCTGACCACCTACGGCGTGCGCCTGGAGGTGTAGCGGGCACACTGGGCGGATGACGTCCACTGATCATCTGCCGGCCACGCCGTTCGAGGAACAGTTGTGGGCGGCCCACCAGGACGGGCAGACCGCCCTGTGCCTGGGCCTGCTCCGCGACGCCGACCTGGCGTTGCCGATCACCGCCGCCGCGGCGGCCGGGACCGAGCCGCCCGCCTGGGCGACGGCCACGGACTCCGGCCGTACGTGGGTGCTCGCCTTCACCTCGGTCGAGGCGATGGTGACCGCGACCGGCGGCCTGGCCACGCACTGCCGGATCGTCTCGCCCGCCGAGCTGGCGGCCGGCTGGCCGGACCCGCGATGGGGCCTGGCGGTCAACCCGGGCCTCGGGGCCTCGTTCCTGCTGGAGCCCGGGACGCTGGCCAGGCTGGCGGTGCCCACGCTCGTCCAGGACCTGCGGCTCGCGCCCGGGTCGGGGGTGCCGGTGGTGCAGAAGCTGCTGTCCCCGGCCGACATCGCCGACCTGCTGGCGACGGCCGAGCCGCGCGTCTCCGGCTACTGCCACCACGCCCTCGACGTCTCGCACATCGCCACGCCCACGGTGCTGGCCGACGCGCTGAAGCAGCCCGGCATGCTGACCGAGAGCGGCTCGCTGAACATCCTGCGCTGGCATCCCGTCGGCCTCGACCTCTACCGCACCCCGTACGGCGGGCTCGACGAGCAGGGCCGGGACGCGGTGGCCGGCTGGGTGGTCGAGGAGCCGCCGTTCGTGGGCATGGGCCTGGTGCCCAACGTCGACCAGGTCATCCGCGAGTACAAGGTGTACGGCGTCGGCCTGCCGCACGGCGCGGAGATCTGGGAGCTCACCCACGAGGGCACCGAGCACCGGCGCGCGCTCTACCACGGCGACCTGCGGCGATGGCTGCTGATCGGCCGGAAGGCGGCGGCATGACCTGGCACTTCTACCGCGCCCACTGGCAGGGCGCCGACTACGTGGCCAGCCCCGAGCCGCACCCCCTTGAGCTGTGGGTACGCCTGCGCGTCACCGGCCCGGCCGACGGCTTCGAGGAGGTCGAGCCCGGCTGTCACGTCCGCACGGTGCCGTTCACCGAGTGCGCGTCCCTGCAGTTCGTCACCACGGAGTGCACCTGGCGGGGCGAGCGGTTCCAGGTGCACGACGAGCGGGACGGCCTGCTCCTGCTCGAATACCTGGGCGGCTCCGCGCCCGCGGCGCTCGCGCTGGGGTTGGAGCGGGTCGAGCGGGGGGTGTACCGGGCGTGGGCCCCGCGGACGGAGATCACCGAGCTCCGCGAGGAAGTTGTGGCGATAAGTCCACAGGATGGGCCTTTTTGAAGATTGGCTCTTGTCTCCTGTTGTTCATGTGACAGAAACTGACCTGAAAGGTGCATGTGACGTAAGAAACACGCGGCATGGGGGCGGGGGTGTCATGGATTCTCCTGACGTGGCGGGGATGCGGGCATACGGCGACGAGCTGCGCGACATGTTCCGCCAGATCCAGGACGTGGGCATGGAGCTGCACCAGCAGGCCAAGGCCGTCCAGGTGACCGAGACCTCGAAGGACGGCCTGGTGTCGGTCACCGTCGGCTCGCGCGGCGAGCTGATCCGGCTCGACCTCGACCCGCGCATCTACCGCCGCCCCGACGCCCGTCAGCTCGCCGACACCATCGCCGAGACCACTCGCCTGGCCGCCGAGCGCGCCCAGGAGCGCGTCACCGAGATCTTCGAGCCGGTGATCCCGCGCGAGGACTTCCAGGCGCATCTGAGCGGCGATCTCGAAACCGTCATGGCCCGGCTCGCCGACCGCATGGGAGGCAGCCGATGAGGCCCTGGGACGGCACCCAGATCATCAAGCCCGTCGTGGACTCGGGCATCTCCCAGTGGACCACCGTGGCCGAGGACTGGGAGAAGGAGTCCGAGCGGCTGGTCGCCGCGGTCGTCGAGGCGCTGGCCGCCGCGCCCTGGGGCAACGGCGCCGAGGGCCAGGCGTTCATGAACTCCCATTTCCGCGACGACGGCCCCAACCGCATGCTCAACCAGTGCGTCGAGCTGTCCAAGCAGATGATGGACGCGTGCGGCAGGCTGCGCGCGAGCATCGACAACACCCTCGGCGTGGACGCCGCCATCGAGCAAGACCTCAAGGCACGAGAGGTCTGACGCGTGACGCACAGCGCCACCGGCCCCCAGGGGTCGACTTCTCAGAATTCGTCGGATGTGTCCACCGTCCAGCCCCCGGTCCGCATCGACCGGGACGTGGAGCCGGTCTGGGAGACCGAGGTGCTGCCCGACTGGGTGGTCAACTGGTTGATCCCGATGTTGTCGGCCGGTCAGAAGTGGCCGGAGGCGAGCGAGAGCGGGATGTCCAAGCTCGCCCACGCCTACCACGCGCTCGCCGCCGGGGCGATCGGCACCGCGCCGCGCGCCGGCTCGGCCGTGCGCACCGTGGCGACCGGCTGGTCCTCGCCGGCCAGCGCCGACTTCGTCTCCCGCGCCAAGTACCTGTACGGCCACGGCGCCGGCATGGCGGGCGCGGCCGGCAAGTCGCAGAACTACCTGAGCCAGTCGGAGAACTTCGCGGTCGAGACCCAGTACTCCAAGCTGTCGGTCAACGTGGCGTTCTGGGTCACGGTCGTCGCCATCGCCATCGCGCTCTTCGTCGCCTTCTTCACCGCCGGCTCCGCGACGGCGATCATCGGGCCGTACGCGGCCGCGGGCCGCGCGGCGATCAGCCGGATCCTGGTCCGCCTCGCCATGATCGGCGCCAGGGAGGTGGGCGCCGGCAAGCTGGCCCGGGTGACCGCGCTCAGCGGCGCCACCGGGCGCGGCCTCATCGCCCGGCTGCTCGGCTCCGCGATCGGCAAGGAGCTGATCGAGGAGATCGGCGAAGAGTTCTTCATCGACGCCGGCGCCCAGTACCAGCAGATCCAGATGGGCACCAGGAAGGAATGGGACTGGAAGAAGTCCCGGGCGGCGATCATCGGCGCCGGCGGCGGCGCGCTCGCCGGCACCGCGCTGTCCGGGCCCATATCCAAAGTCACCCGGCACATGCCGGGCTTCCCCGGCCGTGCGATGACCACCGGCCTGACCAACACGATCGCTTCCCCGTTCGGCAGCTTCTTCGCCAACGGCCTGGTGTACGGCCAGTGGGACAACCCGTTCACGGCCGACGCCATCTTGGGCGGCTTCATGGGCGGCGCCGGGCGTACCGGGTCGATCAGCCCGTTCAACCCCGAGGTGTACACGACGCTGGCCAACCCGGTCACCGCCTTGGCCTCGGCCTACGACAGCGCGGCCCGTACCGACGCGGCCCGCGCGGGTGGCGGCGACCCCAACGCCGGGGTCGGGAACCCGCCGGCCGGCGGCCCGGCCCCGTCGGGCGGCGGGCCCGTCGTGCCCGCCGGGGCGGCGCCCTCCTCCAGCCAGAACGACGACGTCAGGCGCGGCACACCGGCCACCTCCGCCCCCGACTCCGACGCCGGCCCGCGCCGCGGCTCCACCTCGCGGGACGACCGCCAGAACACCGACCGCGAGCCCCGGGCCGAGACGAACGAGGACTCGACCGACGACACCGCCGACGACGACGCCGCGGCGAACACCGACACGACGCCGCAGGCCCCGGACCCGAAGGCGAAGAGCAGCTCCGCACCGGCTCCGCAGACCACCGCCGCCCCCCAGACCCAGGACGACTCCCAGACCCAGGACGACTCCCAGGACGCCCAACAGGACGACCAGCAGCAACCGGCCCCCCAGCAGGACGCCCAGCCCGCCCCGGCAGCCCAGCCGGACACCCAGCCAGACGCTCAGCCGAACGCACAACAGGACGCCCAGCAGGACAACCAGCCGAGCGCACAACAGGACGCCCAGCAGGACAACCAGCCGAGCGCACAACAGGACAACCAGCAGAACCCGCAGCAGGACAACCAGCAGGGGCCGATCGCGCAGCAGGGCGACCAGCAGGGAGCGGCCGCCCCGCAGAACGACGACACCCCCGCCACCACGTCGGCCGCCGCCCCCGACGACGCGCCGCCGCCCACGCCCGTCCTGGCGACCGTCCGGGCCCGTAACGCGCTGATGAACTCGCTCACCGTGGACTTCCCCGGCGCGGTCGTCGGCCCGAACGGCGACCTCCTCATCCCCTCCCCCGACGGCAGCGTACGGGTGATCCGCGCCGCCACCATGAGACGCGTACGCGCCGCCCTGGACACCCGCGCCGACGAGGTCACCGACGCCGACGAGCTGCAGGCCGAGGCCACCGCGCTGGTGCTGCTGGCCCAGGAGACGGGCGAGACCCGGCAGCCCGCCACGAGCAAGCCGGGCACGGTCACGTCCAGGCCCGTCCCGGGCACCCGGCACGTCCCCGACGCCCGGCCGGGCACCTCGTTGCAGCCCGACGAGGTCGAGGCCGGTGCCGACGCGCTGCGGACGTCCCACTTCCTCAACCAGGACGTGCAGGACATCACCTGGTCGGCCGACGGCACGCTCGTCGTCCGGACCAGGAACAACGGCACCCACCACTTCCGCCCGGTCATCGGCGGGATGACCGAGGGGCTCATGGGCGAGACCGAGCTCTCGACCGGCGAGGACGCCCAGAACGCCCACGTCGTGCACTTCGCCCCCGGCATGAACCCGAGCCAGGTCTCCCGGGTCTGGCTGCACGAGATCACCGACACCCTGCAGAAGCTCCAGGAGGACACCGCCCCCAAGCGGCGCGGCTTCCTGCGCCGCAAGCCGGCGACCAGCGAGCCCACGCAGGACATGTGCGCCCAGGCCCAGCTCAACGAGCTGGCGTTCCTGGCCGAGCAGTGGCACGCCGCGCAGACGCCGCAGGAGCAGCGGCTGCTCGCCCTCGACATCGACGGCGTGTCCCGCCAGCTCACCGAGCGCGGCCACACCCCGCCGCTGCCGCCGTGGGCTCCCAAGCCGGGGTCCCGGCCCACGCACGCGCCGCCGCTGCCGCAGGGCCGCCCGGCGCGCGAGGAGCTGCCGGCCGTCATCGACGCGCTCAAGCGGGCCGAGGCGGCGATGCAGGAGCAGATCGACGCCAAGCGGAAGAGCGCCGAGGAGGCCAAGGAGGCGATCCGCAAGTCGCGGCAGGAGGCGCGGAAGGCCGACAGGCAGCACGACCAGGGCCACGCGGAGCGAGCGCGCAAGGCGCGGGCGGAGAGCCGCACCCATCGCGCCACCCGGGAACGGCACACCAGGATCGCCGACGCGTACGAGGTCGCGCTGCGCGAGGCGACCCGGACCCGGCAGACGTACGAGCAGTTGCTCACGGCGTTGAACGAGATCGAGAACCCGAGCGCGCCCGCCGGGCCGGTCGGCATGCGGCCCGTCGCCGAGCGGCTGGCCAACCAGGTCCTGCGGCAGCACGCCGCGTACCTGGACGCGCTGGCCGCCGCGTTGCCCCAGGAGATCAACCTGGCCGCGGCCCAGCCCACGGGCCGGCTGGCCCACGTGTCCGCCCTCACCACCGCCGTCAACGACCTGCTGGCCGACAACGGCATCGGCCACAGGTTCACGACGCACGAGCTGGAGGGGGCGATCCGAGCGGACTTCCACAAGGCCGTCTCCGCCGACGGCCTCGTCGTGCAGGTGGGGCAGCACGGCAAGGCGGCCGAGGTGCGCATCAAGCTGACGCTCGCCGACCTGGTCGAGGTGCTCGATCCGGCCATCAAGGGGTCGGAGATGATGGTGGGCCTGTTCCACCAGGCCGGCCGTACGGCCTCGGTCACCCAGGCGGGCAGCGGCGGGCTGTCGATGGGCTTCGACACCAGCGTCCTGGCCCAGTTCCTGCCCGAGGACACCGCGACGCGGATGATGACCGAGCTGTTGGGCGTCGGCATCGGCGCCTCGATCGGGCGCAACTGGTCGAACGGCGGCGGAGCCGGCATGTTCGCCCAGACGGGCTCGGTCACCGACAACCGGAGCGAGTCGCTGCTGTTCGACGCCGCCGCCACCTGGACGGCCGAGATCCGCACCGGCCAGGACGAGAACTGGCGGGGCACCGTCACGGTCGACTCCGGCGCTCCCGGCGACTCGTCGAGCCAGCGGTTGTGGTTCTCGCACTCCGCCACCGACCAGCCGCCGCGCAGGCTGGAGTGGATCGACAGGGCCAAGCGCCGCACGGAGATGCCCAACGTCGTCGTCCAGAGCATGAGCGACCTGGAAGGCGCCGTCGACATGCTCGCGGACGTGCTCGGCGGCGACTACGCCGAGATCGGCACCTCGGCCCGCGACGCGCTGCGCGGGTTCGTCACCCATAACCTGCCCCACAGCCTGCGGACCGCGGTCAACGAGGGGCTGGAGCGCGTCTTCACCAAGAACGGCGAGCCGCAGGTCCGGGTACGCGCCGAGAGCCGGGTCGTGGTGGAGCTCTCCCAGCCGGTCGGCGGCTCGACCTCCGAGGAGTGGGAGGAGGAGGTGCTGGTCGACTTCGTCGCGACACCCGCGGGCGCGTCCTCGGGCGCCTCGCTCGAAGGCAGCGCCTCGGCCGGGTTCAACGCCCCCGGGCTGGCGGCCGTGGATCTCGGCGGGTACCAGCCCAAGATCGGCCCCAAGGCCAACGGGGCGAGAGGGGCGTCGCGGTCGTATTCGGCCACGGCCAACAAGCAGGCGATCCACCCCAGCGTGCGCCGCATGACCCACCCCAAGCAGAGCTACCGGCTCGTGGTGGTCACCACGTTCACCGTGGAGCGGTTCGGTGAGCCGCCCGTCACGTTGACGCCGGTGCGCAGCACGGCGCTGGCCGACATGCGCGAGAAGGCCGCCTTCCGTTTCGGCCTGCCCGTGGACAGCGCCGCGCTGGTCCGCAAGAACGGACAGCCGGTCACCGACGCCAACGGCGAGCCGGTCCTGCGCGGCGACCCCAACCCCGCCCCGCCGCCCGGCCGCAAGCCGGAGCTGCCCGTATGGCTCGGCGAGGGGCCGGGGAAGATGCGCGGCGCGGGCCCGGCGCTGGTGGAGGAGATCGAGGGGCTGGCGGAGTTCCGGGAGAAGGTCCTGGAGGAGCTGGCCGAGCGGGGGGTCATCCCCAAGGTCGTGAACGGCGTGCCGGAGTACGCCACCAACGATCTCGCCCGCGCCAGCCAGATCCTCAACCGGCAGGAGCTCCTGGAGCAACTGTCGGAGCAGCGGATTCGCGCCGCCTACGACTCCCTGGCTCAGGACGGCATCGTCCTCGACCTGACGCTGCACGGTCTCAACGCCGCCCCCGAGCACTACATGCTGCACCTGTCGCTGCAGCAGGACTTCAAGGACGTGACCTACGTCGGTCACACCGACACCCAGACGGTGGTCAACCTCGACATCGGCTCCGACACCTCGGCCCGCGCCATCAGCAGGTCCAGGACGTACAGCGGCGGCGCGTCGGTCAGCGAGAGCGACGGCCCGGACAAGGGGCACGACGGCCTCACGCACGAGGTCGGCGTCAACGGCGGCGGCAACCGCACCCGTACGGCGGGCTCCAGCGCCGGCGGCACGACCAACATCGTGACCCTGGAGGAGAGCAACGGCCCGGTCGCGATCCTGAAGTTGGGTCACCACATGACCGCCGACCTGCTGCACAACGGCACGACGACGACGATCGCGACCGCCGAGGGCTCGGCCCAGCTCGTCTTCGCCGCCGACCTGCTCCCGTCGACGCAGGAGACGCCGCCCGCGCCGATCGGGCGGATGTCCCCGAAGCTCCGGTCCATCGCACAGCTGCTGCACGTGGACGTGGGCCGTCCCCTGGACGCGGCCCGCCAGGTGCTGCCACGCGGCACGACCGCCGACTCCGTGGCCCTCCAGCACCTCATGACGTTCCTGAACGTGCGCAACCTGGTCGGCCATCCGAAGCTGCTGAACCGGCCGTTCACCACGGACGGCGCGATCCGGCCGAACGGCGGCCCCACGCGCTCGTCGCTGTCGGTGTCCGGCGAGATCGGCGAGACCGAGGTGGTGGGCGTCGTCGACCACGTCACCGGCAAGATCAAGTTCGGGCTCGGCAGCGCGGGGATCTCGTGGGGCGGCTCGTCCGGTCTGTCCGCGGGGATGTCGACGAGCGCCTCCGACCTCGACGACGGCGGCACGACCAGCGACGGCGGCTCGCTCTCGCTGCCCTCCCGGTCCGGCGGCACGTCCGAGTCCACCGCGCTCACGGACATCTGGGGCAGCGAGGAACTACTGATCAACTTCGGCCGCCACTACATGCTGCGCAGCACCGTCGATCTCACCCTCACCGGCTCCGAGAGCGCCGAGCACGGGGTGCCGACCGGCGAGCGCATCACCGTCAGCGGGTCCAGGACGGAGACCGTCTCCGGCACCGCGCTGTTCGCGGTCGCCGAGGACGACGCGCTGCTGATGTACGGGGAAGGCGACCTCGACCTGCCGCTCCACCTGGTCGGCGACGCGGTCGAACGGTTCCTCAACGGCAGCCTGACCCTCGACCGGAGCATCGCGGTCCCGCTGGTGCAGCGCTACGTCAAGGACATGGCGCAGTCGGGGGTCACCAACGAGTACACCGAGCGCCACACCCCGCAGGCCCTGCTGACCAAGCTCAAGGAGGTCTCCGGGCTCGGCTCCCCCGCCCCGGGAAGCCCGCAGGAGAAGCTCGACCAGGCCCTGGACGACGCCGGCAAGCAGCTCGAACGCTCCAGGGACGTGGTGCTCGCAGCGCCGTACGACCGGTCGGTGGGCGCGAGCGCGACCGAGTCGCTGACCCTGACGGACGAGAACGGCGACCCGGTCGACCTGATCGACGCGGTCCGGAGCGCCGTGCAGGACGCCGTGCCCGGGGCGCTGGACGAGAGCACCACCCTCGGCGAAGAGCTGAACGTCGACTTCTCCGAGGACGCCGCGGTGATCCACGTCGCCGACATGTGGTCATCGCGGGGCTTCGAACGCAGCTACCACGTCCAGCAGGGCGCGCAGGTGACGCAGGCCGAGGAGGTGACGGTCAGGGTACGCCTCGAACCCGTCGGCGACCCGCGCACGGCCAGGATGCTCAGTCAGACGTCGCAGGCCGGTCTGATCGTCCAGCACTACCGGTACACCGACAAGACGCATTCGGAGTCGTACAACGGGTCCTATTCGGCCGGCCTCGACTCGTCCACCGGCGACCCGGCCGGCGGCCAGGGCGGCGGCCTGTCCACCGACCGCGGACGCGGGTACTCGGGCTCCACCAACCACCAGAACACGCGGCTGCAGCGGATCGGCCTGTTCAACGGGCTGACCCAGGTGGAGCAGCAGATGCGGGTCGTCATCGAGGTGGAGCGCCGTCCCGTACGGGGAGGCAGGATCCCGGCCGGCGCCAAGAAGGCCGCCGACAGGCTCCAGCGCAAGCCGCGCGCCACGCCGCCGGTCGTCTACAACGCCGCGCTGGTGCGGCGCATCCCGACCGGCATGACCAGGCCCGTCGCCGAGGACCCGGGGCCGGTCGTCATGAACACCGACCCCCGGCAGGCCGAGCTGCATCCCGGCTTCTTCCCGCAGGCGCTGTGGGAGAACCCGGCCAAGCCCAGCCTGTACGAGGTCATCACCGCCCAGCTCACCAAGATGCTGGGCGCGGCGGCGGTGCAGGAACGCCGTCCCGAGCTGATCAGGCGGCTGGCGCCGTCGGCGCTGCTGACCGCGTTCGAACGGATGACGGACCCCGCCGGCGAGCCGATCGTCCCGGTGTCCAGGCAGAAGTTCAAGGACCAGGGCGCGACGGTCACCGCCCACGCCCGCCTGTCCGACCTGACGATCGTGGCCGGGCCGTACGACGGGGAGAAGGGGCAGGTCGACCGGCAGGCCGACGCCCAGAACGTGACGGTCTCCCGCGGGCACACGACCCCGGTGGGCTGGGGCGTCAACGGGTCGGACAAGTCGACCGGGGTGAACGGCGGCGTCAAGGGCGGGGAGCAGACGTCCGAGAACGTCAGCGACCACCACGGGGCGCGCCGCGAGCGCAGCATGTTCGAGAAGGGCAAGCTCTACACCGTACGTCTGCGGGTGGACTTCGACCTCGACTTCCAGTACATGGCGCGGCTGCGCGACGGCAACGAGCACCCGGTCGGCGACCCCGTGCACCTGCCGTCCGCCTCGACCGGCGAGGTGGACGTGGTCATGTTCGGGGAGGAGCTCGAGGAGCTGCGCGCCCGCATGGAGGCGGGCGTACGGCTCGGGCCGCCGCACTCTGACGGCCCGCCGCCCGCGACGTTCACCTTCGTGCCCGCCGCCGACAACCAGAACCCGATCCAGACCCTCCAGGAGGCCCGCATGGCCGCCCGCGACCGCGGCGAGGTGGCCAGGGTGGCGGTCCGGGAGGCCGGCGGCCTGCACCGCTACCGCGTCCTGCCGGACGGCTCGTTGTACAGCGAGACGCCCGACGGCGGCTACGCCGACGCGTTCGCGGGCCTGGCGCCCGATCTGCTGGACGCGGCCGTCGGCGCCGGGCTCGATTTGCGCGACGTCTACATGAACCCGAGCACGGAAGGCACCTTCACCGAGCAGGTCAAGGCCGCGCTCGCGACCGTCGACGCCCTTCCCGCGCCCGCCCCGCCGCCCGCCTGGCCCGCCCCCGCCACCGCCGAGCACACGAACCCGGTGGGCGGCAGCGTGGCGCAGGGCGTGACGCCGGCCGCCGGGATGCCGTCCCCCGCGATCGAGAACACGCCGTTCAGCAGGTCGGCCCGCCCCGAAGGGGTGCCCGACCTGAGCCTGGACGAGCTGCGCGGCCAGCCCCTGTCCGCCGTCGACCTCGGCGGCGCCGCCGCCCACGTGGGCTGGACCGGGGACGACGTCCTGACCGTCCAGGTGCCGGGCGCGCCCGACCAGCACGTCCGCGTGGAGGTCGGCGAGCCGGGCGAGGGCCTGAACGCGCTCACCGTGCCGCGCGCGGGCACGGCCGAGGACCCGCACCTGCTGCGGATCTGGGGGCGCGTGCATCCGGACCTGGTGTCGTCGGTCCTGGTCCACGACCTCTCGCACGTCGTCCAGACGGCGACCGCGGCGGCCGCCGGCATGCCGCAGGGCGTGCTCAGGACGTCGCCGCAGGGCGAGCAGACCGAGGGCACCGACCTGTGCCTGCTCCCCCGCATGGACGAGCACGCCCACCTTTCCGACAAGTGGCACGCCACCACCGACCCGGCCCGGCGCGAGCGCCTGGCGGCGGCGATCGACGCCGTCGCCGAGGACATCCGCCGGCGCGGCCACACCCCGCCGGCCCCGCCGTGGGGCACCGGACCCCGCGCCCCGGCCGCCCCCGAGCCGCAGAGCCGGATCGCCCGCCTGCTCAACGGCGGCTCGGCCACCGGCCTGGACACCTCGCCGCCGGGCCTGGGCAAACTGGCCGAGATCGCCGGCGTGCCGGCCATCACCCCGGGAGCCGCTCCCGTCAACGGCGCCGCCCCGCACGTGGGGCCGGCGGACACGTTCACGGTGACCACCCCAGGCGGCGAGTTCACGCTGACGCTGGCCGAGGCCGCGCCCGGCGCGGCCGGGGTGACCGTCGAGTCGAGCGCTCCCGGCCACCTGACGCTGCGGGTGCCCGCCGACGTCGGCTCCAAGGCCACGGCGGCCGTCGCCGAGCACGTCGCGGCCCACGCCGCCACGCTCGCGGGCGACCCCGCCACCGGCCGTCCGGCGCAGGCCCGTCCCGCCGAGGGCGGGCGGCCCGGTCCGGCCGAGGCGGCGGCGCTGGCCCGGCTGCGCGGGCTGGCGCGGGCGGTCGCCGAGGCGGGCCCGATCCGCTCGCGCGCCGAACGGGCGGCGCTCCAGGAGGAGGCCCGGCGGCTGGGGCTGACCGGCGACCAGCAGGGCGCGCCGTCCAGGCTGGCGGAGCTGTCCCGCTCGGGCGACCTCACGCCCGCTGACGTCACGGCGATCCGCGGCCACGCGACGCTCCCCGAGACGGCCGCCGCCGGGGCCGTCGTACGGGCCGCCGCCCTCATGGGCGGGCGCGTCGTGATCCACGGCCCCGGCCTGCTCGACATCGTGCTGCCCGGCCGGGCGCCCATCACCGTCGACGTCCGGCGGCCCGGGTCCGGCGAGCCCGACCCCGGCGTGCTGACCTACGACGTGGACCCGGCCCGCACGGTCGGCGCGAACGAGCGGGCCGCCGCCGGGACGGCCGCCGCCGCCGTCGCCCGCGCGCTGGGCCTGCCGCCCGCCGACAGCCAGGAGCTGGCCGAGTTGCACGAGGCCGTGCGCCAGGCCCGCGTGGCCAACACCAGGCAGCGCCCTGGCCGCCTGGGCGTGCTGTTCGACCTGGTCACCGGGGCCCGCCCGGAGATCCTGCGGCTGCTCCCCCCGCAGGTGGCCACCCAGCTGGCCACCCTGGCGGACGGCCGCCGCCCTCGCGACTGGTCCGCGATCCTGGACCAGGTCCGCGCGCTGGCGAACACGACCGGCTGGAACCCGCCCGAGGGCGAGTGCATGTGCCCGGACGACGGCCCGTGCGTGTGCGGCCTCCGGCTGAACGACACCCCGCTGGTGACGCCGGACCCCGAGGCGGTGGCGGTGTGACAGGCGGGACGTCGGGCATGATGGGAACCCCGAGGAGAGGACGGCTATGGCTTTCGCGGTGGCGCGGACGAGGGACGAGGCGCATCTCTACCTCGACCTCAACCCCTGCGCCTGCGGGTCCACCGACACGACCTGGCGCAACGGGCTGGTCGACGTCGAGGGCGAGCTGGTCAACCGCTACTTCGGCCCGTGCGAGGAGTGCGGCACGCCGCGCGAGTTCGTGTTCGGGCTGCCGGAGCGTCCGGTGCTGCCCGCCGGGTTCCCGACGTTCGGCGGCCCCGAGCCGTCGGAGCTGCTCGACGCGGGCGAGTGGTTGTGGGTGGCCGACCTGACGGCCAGCGACGTGCCGGTGGCCGACCGGGCCGAGGCCCTGCGCACGCTGAGGATCGCCGCCGCGGCGGTGGAGGAGGTCGTCAAGTTCGTGCCGGCGGGCGCGGACGCGGTGCCCGACGACGGGTTCTGGTCCGAACGCGGACAGGGGCTGCGCGCGGCCGAGCCCGGCAGGTTCCAGCTCGACCGGCTGCTGGTCGTCCGCGACACCTACCAGGCGCTGGCGGGTGAGTATGCCTGAGCAGGGTCTGGGCCGCTCGCTGGTCGAGGCGTACGTCTACATCGACCTGGTGGCCCACTCCGGCACGCCGGGCGCCTCGCGCGACGCCGTCGTCGACCAGGACGCCGAGAGCCTGCGGGTGCGGCTCGGCGACGTGGAGGTCGAGGTCCCCGTCGAGGCCGAGCGGGCGGCCAGGGAGACCGGCGCGACGTTCGGCACCGGCCTGTCGGAGCTGCTCGACCCCGGCCAGTGGGTGCTGATCGCCACCACGTACGCGAGCCGGGCGCTGGAGGAGGGCCTGTTCTACGCCGCCGGCCCGGCCTCCCCCGAGCGGTACGACGCCGTGGCGACCGGCTGGCGCTTCGCCGCCGACGCCCTGGCCGAGGCGCTGAAGTTCTTCCCGCCGGAGGCCGCCGAGCTGCCGCCCGACGCCTTCTGGAGCGACCTGGGCCGAACCGTGCGCGAGACCGAGCCGCAGCGCCTGACCCGGGCGAAGCTGGAGGACGACCTGGCCTTCTACCGCAAGAACCTGGACGACTTCGAAGGCCTGCACACAAGGCCCTGACCGGCAGAGTGCGCCCGCCGGAGGGTAAGGCTCTCATTACCGATTGGCTACTCTACTTTTAGTAGCTGAATAACTACTTTCGGTAATGTCCTGCTCCTCCTGAGGGAAGAGGCGCGCCATGCCCCAGTACGCCGCGGTCCCGCGGCTCCCGACCGGCCCCACCGGCCTCGGAACCTCCGCGCTCCACCTTCCGGCCTCGGCCCCACCCCCCGCGCCCGTCCCCGCGCCGCGGCAGCTCCCGGCGCCCGTTCCCTACGTCGAGCGGGAGTGGGGCGACGGCTCCTACCCGCCGCTCTACTGCCCCGAGACGGTCCGCGACGACCCGGCGCTCGGCGCGGAGGTCGACCGGCGGCTCGTGGCGTGGGCCGAGAAGGTGGGCCTGCACGCCGGGCGGATGGACGAGTTCGCCGCCACCGGGTTCGGCCGGCTGGCGATGCTCGCCCACCCCGACAGCGACGACCCCGACCTGCTGCTGATCGCGGCGCAGATGAACACCGCCTGGTGGGCGGCCGACGACTACTACGCCGACGAGACCGAGCTCGGCGCGAGCCCCACCGAGCTGCCGCCGCGCCTCGCGCTCGTCATGTCGGCCATGGACCCGCCCCCGCCCGCGGGTGTGTACACCGAGCAGCTCGAAGAGGCGATCGAGGCCGACCCCGTGCTGGTCGCCCTGCGCTCGGCCACCGGCCACCTGTCCCGTCACGGCACCCCGTCGCAGGTCATGCGGGCCTGCAACACCACTTTCCAGATGTACGTGAGCTGGACCGCCTACGCCGCCTGGCGCTACCTGGAGACCCCGCCGCCCGTCTGGCGCTACCTCGCGGCCCGGCAGCACGACAGCTTCTACACCTCCATGACCCTCATCGACGTCGTCGCCGCCTACGAGCTGCCCGCCAACCTGTTCTACGACCGGCGCTTCCACACCGCGCTCATGCAGGCCGGCACGGCCAGCGTCATCGTCAACGACCTCCACTCCGTCGCGCGGGAGGCGGCCGACGAGCTGCCCGACTCCAACGTCGTCCTGCTCATCGCGGGCGAGGAGAAGTGCTCCGCGCGCGAGGCCACCGAACGCGCCGTCGCGCTGCACAACGACTTCGTCAAAGGCTTCGAGACCAGCCAGCGCGAGCTCGCCGCCGTTCCGTCCGTGGAACTGCAGCGATTCCTGCGCGGCGCCCAGGGCTGGATGGCCGGTTGCCTCGAATGGCACGGCAGCAGCAGCCGCTACCACTCATGACGACCGGCCGCCCCCGGCCGGAAAGGAGCTCTTCCCAGGTGACCGTCAACACCCAGTCCCCCGTCCTCACGAGCCACTACCAGCACTCCGTCGCCAGCTACTGGAACGCCGAGAAGAACCCGGTCAACCTGCGCCTGGGCGACGTCGACGGCCTGTACCACCACCACTACGGCATCGGCGAGGTGAACTGGACGGTACTCGACGGCCCCGAGGACACCCGCGAGGACCGCATCGTCAAGGAGCTCCACCGCCTGGAGACCGCCCAGGCCGACCTGCTGATCAGCCATCTCGGCCCGCTCGAACCCCACCACCGGGTGCTCGACGCCGGCTCCGGCCGCGGCGGCAGCAGCCTCCTGGTCAACATGCGGTACGGCTGCGAGGTCGACGGCGTGTCCATCTCCGAGTCGCAGGTCGCCTTCGCCAACGACCAGGCCAAGAAGCGCGGCGTCGACGACAAGGTGCGTTTCCACTTCCGCAACATGCTGGAGACCGGCTTCGAGACTGGATCGTTCCAGGCGAGCTGGAACAACGAGAGCACCATGTACGTCGAGCTGTCCCTGCTGTTCGCCGAGCACGCCCGGCTGCTGCGCCGGGGCGGCCGGTACGTCTGCGTCACCGGCTGCTACAACGACGCCTACGGCCTGCCGTCCCGGGCGGTCAGCCAGATCAACGCCCACTACATCTGCGACATCCACCCCCGCAGCACGTACTTCGAGCAGATGGCGGCCAACCGGCTGGTCCCGGTCAGCGTCGTCGACCTGACGGCGGCCACGATCCCGTACTGGGAGCTGCGCGCCCGCACCCACCTGGCCACGGGCATCGAGCAGTCCTTCCTCGACGCCTACAAGAACGGCAGCTTCCAGTACCTGCTCATCGCGGCCGACCGCGTCTGATCAACCGGCCACCGCGGCGGCCAGCTCCCACGGGTCGTGGGCCGAGAAGACGCTCACCTGGTCGCCGTGGTCCCGTACCAGCTCCCGCAGCCGGGCCTGGGTGCCGAGCCGCAGGTCGTGATGGACCTCCGAGCGGGTCTGCACGAGTCCATCAGCGGGTGCGGATGCGGGTCCTGCTGGAGCTCGCGGTGGTAGTAGTAGGCGTCGCCGCAGTGCAGCAGCCAGCGGTCCCCGTCGCGGACGGCGACGCCGGTGTGCCCGGCGGTGTGCCCGCCGAGGGGGACCAGCCTGATGTCCTCGGGCAGGCCGTCGAGCTTGATCGAGGCGAAGCCGAACCAGTCGTCGTTCGCCTCCGGGGTGTAGGTCACCCAGTCGGGGCCGTGCGCCCAGTGGGCCGGGCGGTAGCGGTAGCTCGGGGCCTCGGCCAGCGCCGCCTCCAGCTCGGCGGCCAGCAGGTGCACCCGCGCGCCGGGGAAGTCGGGCAGCCCGCCGCAGTGGTCGACGTCGAGGTGGGTGACGATGACGTGGCGCACGTCGTCGGGGCGGTAGCCGAGCCGGGCGACCTGGCGTACGGCGGTCTCCTCCTCCTCCAGCGCGGGCTCGGCCATGGCCACCCAGTCGGCGCCCAGCGTGCCGGCCGGGTCGCGCACATTGCCGAGCCCGAGGCCCGTCTCGACCAGCACGAGCCCGTCGGCCGGGGTCTCCACCAGCAGGCAGTGGTTCACGGCGGGGGCGGCGGGCGGGCCGTCGTAGGTGGCTTCGATCGTCCGTACGGACCCGCAGTTCAGGTGATGAATCCTCATGGGACGATCGTCGTACTTGAACCGCGGTTCAAGTCAACTCGTCAGCCGCCCGCCATCATGTCGCCGAAGGCGCGGGCCGCCGGGCCCGAGGTGAACAGCCGGTCGAGCCGCGCCCTGGCCAGCCGGCGGCGGAACGGCCCGGCCAGCGTCTCGTCGCCGGCCTCGTGGGTCATCTCCGTCATCCAGCGGGAGAACTCCTGGTGGTGCCACACCCGTTCCAGGCAGGTGGCGGAGTAGGCGGCCAGCGGCTCCTCGTCGCCCTCGCGCAGGGCGGCGCGCAGCGCGCGGGCCAGCACGTCGGCGTCGGCGACCGCCAGGTTCATGCCCTTGCCGCCCATGGGCGTGATGATGTGGGCCGCGTCGCCGACCAGGAAGAGCCGGCCGTAGCGCATCGGGTCGACGACGTGGCTGCGCATCTCGACGAACGCCTTCTCCCCGATCGGGCCGTCCGGCAGGCCGTCGTCGGCCAGGCGCAGCCGCAACTGGGCCCAGATGCGCTCGTCGGGCCAGTCGGCGGCGGTGGCGTCGGGGGTGCACTGGAGGTAGAAGCGGCTGGCCCGCGGGCCGCGCGGGAAGTGGGCGGCGAACCCGTGGGCCGTGATCGCCATCAGCGGGTAGCCCGGCGGCGGGACGTCGGCGAGCACCGTCAGCCAGCCGATGCCGTAGTCGTGGGAGTAGGTGGTGAGGGCGTGCGCGGGCACGCCGGCCCGGCTGACGCCGTGGTGGCCGTCGCAGCCGGCGACGTAGGAGCAGGCGATCTCGTGCGTGACGCCGTCGGCGTCGCGGTAGGTGACCGTCGGCGCGGCCCCCTCGACGCCGCGCGGGGTCACCTCGGCCGCCTCGAACCGCAGGTCGCCGCCGGATTCGAGGAGACGGGCCAGCAGCCTGCCGACGAGCACCTGCTGCGGCACGAGCCGGCCCGTCCGGCCCTCGGTGATCGCGGGGACGTCGAGGAAGCGCCGCTCCCCGTCGACGCGGAACTCGAACCTGGTCTCCTGCGGCATGCCCGCCAGGACGGTGTCGGCCAGGCCCCACTCCTCGAAGACGCGGGCGCCGTGGTGGTCGAGGATGCCCGCGCGCTGGCGCTGCTCGACGTACGGGCGGCTCTGCCGTTCGAGCACCACGCACTCGACGCCGGCCTGGCGGAGCAGGCTCGCCAGGGTCAGCCCGGCCGGACCGGCTCCGACGACGACGACCTCGGTGCGCTCTCGCCTGCTGGTCTCCCCGGACATGGCGGTCCTTTCGCCTCGGTGACGCGCAGTGGTACCCGGCCAGGATGATCACGATGATAGTCCGTGCGGTCACCACCGCACCGGGAGACTGAGCACCCCGTGGATGTCGGTGCCGGCGCGCACCGGCACCTCCTCGGGCGCGACGGCCAGGCGCAGGCCGGGGAAGCGGGTGACCAGCGCGGGAAGGGCCGTGCGCAGCTCCACCCGGGCGAGCTGCTGGCCGAGACACTGATGGATGCCGTGGCCGAAGGACAGGTGGCCGGTCGCGTCGCGGCGCAGGTCGAGGCGGTCGGGGTCGGCGTACCTGCGGGGGTCGCGGTTGGCGGCCGAGAGGGACACGACGACCGACTCGCCCGCCCGGATCAGCCGGCCGGCCAGCTCGACGTCCTCCAGCGCGGCCCGGACGCCGGTGTGGGCGATGGTGAGGTGGCGCAGCAGCTCCTCCACGGCCTGGGCCGCCCGCTCCGGCTCCGCCCGCAGCACGTCGAGCTGGACGGGGTCGCTGAGCAGCGCGTACGTGCCGAGCGCGAGCATGTTGGCGGTGGTGTCGAGCCCGGCGGCCAGCAGGAAGGTGCCGACGCCGGCCAGCTCCTCGTCGGTGAGGTCGGTGGCGGTCAGGTCGCTGAGCAGGTCGTCGGCGGGTTCGCTGCGCTTGGCCTGGACCAGGCCGTCGATGTACCGCTGGAGCTCGCCGTAGGCGGCGAACTGTTCCTGCTCGTCGGTGTCCACCCCGGTCAGCGCGGCGGCGTGGTGCTGGAAGTTGTCGCGGTCGGCGTACGGGACGCCCAGCAGCTCGCAGATCATCAGCGCGGGGATGGGCTGGGCGAAGACGCGTACCAGGTCGGCGGGCGGGCCCAGGCGTTCCATGGCGTCCAGGTGGTCGGCGGTGATCTGCCGCACCCGTTCGGTGAGCAGGTTCATCCTGCGGACGGTGAACTTGCCGGTGAGCAGCCTGCGGTAGCGGGTGTGCTCGGGCGCGTCGAGGCCGGTGAGGTCGCCGGGCGGGGCGGCCGGCAGCGGGCCGATCGCGGCCGTCGGGTGGTGCAGGAACTCGTAGCGCGAGCTGAACCGCCGGTCCGCCAGCACCGCCCTGACCTCGGCGTGGCCGGTCACCAGCCAGCCGCGGTGGCCGTCGGGGAAGTCCAGCGGGGTGACGGGCGCCTGCTCGCGCAGCTCCGCCAGGCCCGCGGGCGGGTCGAAGGGGCAGCCCGCGGGGCGGGTGACGGGAAGCGTGACGGGGGCGTCGTTCATGAGGATCTTCCTTTCAGTGGGTCGCGGTGAGGGACGGTTCCTGCGCCGGCCTGCGTTCGCCGCGCATCACGACCAGCGCCAGGACGGCGGCGGCGACCACCCCGGCCGCGCTGATCGCGAAGGCGGCCGACATGGCCGAGGTGAACGCCTCGCGGGCCACCTGGGCCAGACCGGCGTCGCCGAGGGCGAGCGCGTCGCCGATCGAGCGCCGGGCCGCCTCGGGCGCGCCCGCCGGCATCCCCCGGGTGTAGGCCCCGGCCAGGACGCTGCCGAGGACGGCCACGCCGAGCGCCGCGCCCGCCTGCTGGATGGTGTCGTTGAGCGCCGAGCCGACGCCGGCGTGCTCGGGCGGGATGGTGCCCATCAGCGCGGCGATGGCCGCGGGCATCGCCAGGCCGCCGCCGGCGCCCATCACGAACAGGGCCGTGCCGGTGAGCAGGATGCCGCTGCCGGAGGAGACCATGGCGAGCAGCCCGAACCCGGCGGCGCAGACGAGCAGCCCGGTGACGATCATCGGACGGTTGCCGAGCCGGGCGCCGAGGCTCGCGCCCAGGCCGTTGAAGAGCAGCGAGGCGACCGCCATCGGCAGGAACGCCAGCCCGGCCGCGGTGGGCGTGTAGCCGAGCACGTACTGCAGGTACTGGGTGAGCACGAGCAGCAGCCCGCCGTTGCCGATCTGGACGAGGGTCAGGGAGAAGCTGCCGCCGCTGAACGTGCGGTCGCGGAACAGGACGAGCGGGACCATCGGGTGCGGCGTGCGCAGCTCCCAGATCACGAAGCCGGCCAGGCAGAGCACGGTGAGGGCCAGGGCCGGCCAGGACACGCCGTGCGGCAGCTCGATGATCGTCCACACCAGGGCGGACATGCCGGTCGCCGACAGGATCACGCCCAGCGGGTCGGGCTTGGTCCAGGGGCCCTTCGACTCGGGCATGAGCAGCAGGGAGGCGACGATGGCGAGCAGCGCGACCGGCACGTTGATCAGGAACACCGCGCCCCACCAGAACCAGGCGATCAGCGCGCCGCCCAGGACCGGGCCGCCGATCATGCCGATCATGGCCACCGCGCTCCAGACGGCCATCGCCTTGCGGCGCTCGGCCTCGTCGAACACGGTGATCAGGATCGACAGCGTGCTCGGCATGATCAGCGCGCCGCCGACGCCCATCGCGGCGCGGGCCGCCACGAGCTGCGCCGGATCGGCGGCGTAGGCGGCCAGCAGGGACGCGGCGCCGAAGAGGGCCAGGCCGATGATCATCACCCGGCGCCGGCCGTAGCGGTCGGACAGGCTGCCGGCGGTCAGCAGCAGGCCGGCGAAGACCAGGATGTAGGAGTCGAGGATCCATTGCAGGTCCTGGGCGTCGGCGCCCAGGTCGGCCGCCAGGGGCGGGACCGCCACCGTCAGCACCATGTTGTCCACGACCAGCACCAATGTGCTGAGGCACAACACCACCAGGATCCACCAGCGGCGGTTCATGGGTTTCTCCCCTTCGACTTGCGTACGTCGCTCTCGGAATGCGCACACTGTACGCATATGAAAGAGCTGTACGCAAGCAGGTGTTCGCGGATGCGTACACTGTGCGCTAGGCTCGGGTCATGCCAGCATCGCAGCCGCCTGTCCCCTCGGTCTGGGTCCGTCAGCGCCGGCAGCGGGAGCGGCCCGCGCTCAGCCTCGACCGGATCGTGTCCGAGGCCGTCCAGCTGCTCGACGAGGAGGGGCTGGAGGCGCTGAGCATGCGCAGCCTCGGCACCCGGCTCGACGCGGGCGCGACCTCCCTCTACCGCCACGTCGCCAACAAGGACGAGCTGATCGAGCTGGTCGTCGACGAGGTCTACGGCGAGCTGCGCGTGCCGTCCGTGGAGGAGGCGGGCGGC
This sequence comes from Nonomuraea sp. NPDC048881, assembly GCF_040649795.1. Taxonomy (NCBI): domain Bacteria; kingdom Bacillati; phylum Actinomycetota; class Actinomycetes; order Streptosporangiales; family Streptosporangiaceae; genus Nonomuraea; species Nonomuraea sp. NPDC048881. The sequence continues at coordinate 29,046 of NZ_JBEZGC010000014.1, read as the reverse complement.
TGGCGTGACGGGCTCGCCGTGTCCGCCCACAGCCTGCGGGCGGTGATCCTGCGCCACCCGTGGATGGCGTCCGTGCTCGGCCAGGTCGGGCTCACCAGCCTGGGGCCCAACGTGATGCGGCGCTCGGAGGAGCTGCTGGCGCTGGCGCACTCGGCCGGGTTCGTCCCCGGCGAGGCCGACCGGGCGGTCAACACCGTGCTGGCGTACGTGATCGGCGTGGCCATCGCCGAGGCGGCGTACCTGTCGACGCTGGCCCGCAGCGGCCGTACCGAGCAGGAGTGGATCGACGCCGTGCGGCCGACCGCCGAGCAGGCGTTCGAGGACCACCCGTGGATGCGGGCGGAGTACGCGGCCAAGGGGTTCGACGACCCCGAGCGCGTCCGGGAGGAGGACTTCCGCTACGGCCTCGACCGGGTGCTCGACGGCCTGCGGGCCCGGCTCGACTCATCGGCCGGCTGACCCGCGCCGTGCGCCCCGGCGTGAGAACCTCGGCGTCATGGAAATCTGGATCAACCCCGACTGCTCCAAGTGCCGTTCGGCCCTGTCGATCCTCGACGCCGAATCGGCCGACTACAAGGTCCGCCGCTACCTGGAGGACCCGCCGTCGCCGGACGAGCTGCGCGCCGTCCTGGCCCGGCTCGGGCTGGAGCCGTGGGACATCACCCGTACGGGCGAGCCGGTCGCGGCGGAGCTGGGCCTCGACGCCTGGCCGCGCGACCCGGACGCCCGCGAGCGCTGGATCGCCGCGCTGTCCGCGCACCCGATCCTGATCCAGCGGCCGATCATCACCGCCGACGACGGGCGCGCCGTGATCGGCCGCACCGAGGACGCCGTGCGCGGCACGCTGCCCGGGTGAGCGGTCAGTCGTTCATGCGGCCCTCCTGCTGGCCGAAGCGCTCGGGCCCGGACATGCTGGAGCCGCCGGCCGGCACGTCGACGCTGCCCGGGGAGTAGTAGCGGCGCAGCCACTCGGCCAGCCCGTCGAGGCCGGGCAGCAGCACCCGTTCGGTGATGCCGGCCTGGTCGAGCCGCCGCCGGATCTCGACCTTGACCCCGGCCGGGATCGACCAGCCCCGCCACAGCCCGGGATGCTCGGCCAGCCAGTCGTCGAGCTGGTACCTCGCCCCCGACATCGCCGACAACACCGACGACTGGTTGACCATGCGCTCGTCCAGCGACGGCGGCTCGAAGAAGGCGACGAACGGGCGGTCGCGGCCGAGCGCGTCGAAGCCGGCCAGTCCGGCGGCGCGTTCGGCGAGCATCTCGGTGCTGAACAGCAGCGCGCCTTCGCCGTCGAGCACCTCGCGCAGCGGCTCGGGCAGCAGGCGGTGCGCGCCCGCGCAGTCGACGGCCAGCAGCACGGCGTCGTCCCCGGGCCAGGACGCCGTGGCGAAGTGCAGCGCGACCAGCGGGGAGAACGTCCAGTCCAGGAGGCGGGTGGGCAGGCCGTGGTGCTGGCCGAGGGCCAGCCAGTCCCAGACGGAAGGGCCAGGGGCGGCCCTGTGCGCGTATTTCCTAAAATTTCGTATCAAGTGGGTTTCTAGGGTGGCGTAGTCGCCCGCCAGCCGCGCCAGGCTGTGCACGTGCGAGTACGTGCTCTTGGCCAGGCCGCGGAAGACCAGCGTCGAGTGCGCCTGGGCCGGGCCTCCGGTGTGGCCGGCCGCGCTGATCGCGTCGTCCAGCTCGCGCCAGGACGACACCGTCACCATCCCCATCCGCCTCCGGTGCCCCTGGACGCCACTGTCACACCTGCCGCCGAGCCCTTGAGGTGGAGTGGACTCCAGGTCCTAGAGTCGCGGACTATGACAATGCGCTACCGCGTACTCGGCGGCACCGGCATCGAGGTGAGCGTCCACTGCCTGGGGGCGATGATGTTCGGCGCCGTCGGCAACCCCGACCACGACGACTGCGCCCGCATCATCCACGCCGCGCTCGACCAGGGCGTCAACTTCGTGGACACGGCGGACATGTACTCCGCGGGCGAGTCCGAGGAGATCGTCGGCAAGGCGCTGAAGGGCCGCCGGGACGACGTCGTGCTGGCCACCAAGGTGCACTTCCGGATGGGCGAGGGCCCGAACCGGTCCGGGAACTCGCGTTTGTGGATCATGAAGGAGGTCGAGCAGAGCCTCCGGCGGCTCGGCACCGACTGGATCGACCTCTACCAGATCCACCGGCCCGACCACACGACCGACATCGAGGAGACGTTGTCGGCGCTGACCGACCTCGTGCGGCAGGGCAAGATCCGCGCGTTCGGCTGCTCGACGTTCCCGGCGGCGGAGATCGTCGAGGCCCACCAGGTGTCGGAGCGACGGGCGCTGCACCGGTTCAGGACCGAGCAGCCGCCGTACTCGCTGTTCGCCCGCGGCATCGAGAAGGACCTGCTGCCCGTCTGCCGCCGGTACGGCATGGGCGTCCTGACCTGGAGCCCGCTCGCGTCGGGCTTCCTGAGCGGCCGCTACCGCAAGAACGGCGACATCGACCTGACCACCGGCCGGGCCGCGCTGACCCCCCACCGCTTCGACCCGTCGATCCCCGAGAACGCCGCCAAGCTCGACGCCGTCGAGCAGCTGGTCGAGCTCGCGGACGACCTCGGCTGCACGCTCCCCCAGCTCGCCGTGGCCTTCGCCGCCGCGCACCCTGCGGTCACCTCGGTGATCACCGGGCCGCGCACGATGGCGCAGCTCGACGACCTGCTGAAGGGCGCCGCGCTCACGCTCGACGACGCCGCGCTCGACCGGATCGACGAGATCGTCCCGCCGGGCCGTGACATGTACCAGCCGGACGGCGCGTGGCGTCCCGCGTCACTGACCGACCCGGCGCTGCGCCGCCGCCCGCTCGCCGAGCGCGCCGCGGCCGGCTAGATCCACAGGCTGTGGACGACGGCGGCCACCCGCCGGCCCTGCTCGCGGCCGGCGTGGGCCGCCGGTGACCGTACGGCGGGGTCGAGCGGGTTGGCGCCCATGGCCGCGACGGCCCCCTCGTCCGGGCTGACGACCTCGACCGCGGAGCCCTCCTTGCGCAGCAGGGCCACCTCCTGTTCGAGCGACGTCCAAGGGGAGGCGGGGGCGCCGGGCGGCTGAGGCGAGACCACCAGCACCCGTTCGAAGCCCGCCGCCAGGTCGGCGTTGTCGCTGGACCGCACGCCGCCGTCGACGTAGCGGCGGCCCTCGATGGTGACCGGCGGCCAGACCCCGGGCACGGCGCAACTGGCCGTCACCGCGTCCACCAGGCCCACCCCGGACGCCCGGTCGAACAGGCGGGTCTCTCCGGTCGCCGCGTCGAGCGCGACCAGCACGAGCGGGCGCTCCGGCCAGTCGGTCTCGGGCAGCCGCGAGGCCACCGCCGCACGCCGTTCCGGCTCGCCGACCGTGGGGGCCTCCAGCGCCCAGGCGCCGATGCGCCGGTGCAGCTCGTCCCGGTCGTGGGCGCCGGTCAGGATGCCCTGGAGGGCGGCCGCGAAGGAGGCCGCGTCGAACACCGCGGGGATCTCCCTGGCCTGCAGCGCGGGATCGACCTGCCGCTGGAACAGCTCCTCGACGGTCAGCCGGCTGCGGGCCTGGGCGCCGACCGCCGAGCCGGCCGAGGTGCCCACGATCAGGTCGGCGTCCCGTACGTCCACGCCCTCGTCGGCCAGCCCGGCCAGCACGCCGGTCGCCCAGGCGATGCCGGCCACGCCGCCGCCCCCGAGCACCAGGGCCCGGCGACGGTCAGAAGCTTCAATTCGGTCCATGAGCATCATCATTCACCAATCAGGAACAAAGCGCGCGTCTCATTCGGGCCGTCCGTGTGTATGGTGAGCCTGTGGAACGTACTCATGATTTTGGGTACAACCCCGCCGTCGAGAGCCTGCGACTCATCGATCACGGGCTGCCGAGATCCCTTCCCGGCAACCTGAGCGGACGCTTCCGCTTCACCCCTGCCTCCCTGTACGTCGGCGACCGGATCGCGGCGACCGCCTTCGCCCGTCTGGACGGCTTCGGCCTGTCCTGGGTGGACATCTGGCTGCTGTCGTTCCGGCGCGGACGCTGGGCACTGCGCGCCGGCGACAGCATGTCCGCCGCGCGCAGCGACGACCTGCTGGCCCACCGCCAGGGCGTCTCGGTGCTCAAGGAGCACGGGCTGACCGACGAGAACGGGCGGTTCGACACCAACGCGGGTCGCTGGTTCCCCCGGCCGAAACGGTGGGTGGCCTACGGGCTGCTGCGGCTGTCGGCCGAGGTGGAGACGGTCAGGCTGGGCGGGCGGGAGGTGCCGGTGCCGGGACACGGCCTGCAGGCGCTCGCCTGGCGGCTGCAGACCGGCCCGGTGGTCGCCGACCTGCTCGACGACATGGGCGAGACGATCGCGGCGGTGAGCCTGACCGCGTAGGCGGGCTTCAGGCCGCGAGGAAGTCCGGGGCGTGGTCGCGGGCCCAGGAGCGGAACGTGCGCGCGGGCCGGCCCAGCAGCTCCGGCACCGTGCCGGTCACGCGTTCCGGGGTGTGCGTGAACGACTCCCACGCCCTGAGCCGGGCCTCGACGAACGCCGGATCCCCCCAGGCGGCCGTCAGCTGCTCGCGGGCGATCTCCGGCGGCAGGTCCTCCCAGCGCACCTCGCGGCCGACCTCCTCGCCGACGGTCCGCGCCAGTTCCTCCTGGGTGATCGACTCGGGGCCGGTGATCAGGTATTTGGCGCCGTCGTGGCCGGGGGTGGTGAGCACGTGGGCGACGACGTCCGCGATGTCCCGCTCGTGGATCAGCGATCTGGCGGCCTTTCCGTACGGGAGCCGGACCACTCCTTGCCGGATCTGGGCGGCCCAGGCCAGCGTGTTCGTGGCGAAGTCGATGGCCCGGACGAACGTCCACCGCGTCCCGGACGCCCTGATCAGCCGTTCGATCTCCTGGTGGTAGATCGTGGCGGGCTCGCCGTCCGCCAGGTCGGGCACGTCCGCCGACAGGTACACGACGTGCTCGGCCCGTCCGGCCACCGTGGTCACCACCCGGGGGTCCACGGGGATGCCGGGCCACATCAGGTACACCCGGTCGACGCCGCGCAGGGCGGGCTCAAGACTGCCGGGATCGGCCAGGTCGCCGCGTACGGGCTCGACGCCGTCCGGGAGCACCACCCGGGCCGGGTCGCGGACCAGCGCCCGCACCTCGTGTCCCGCCTCCGCCAGGGAGGAGACGACATGCCTGCCCACGTTGCCGGTCGCGCCGGTCACCAGAATTCCGCTCATGAAAGGCAGCCTAGAACCTCAACCGCAGTCAAGGTCTAGTCATAGAACCGACTCGGCTAAGTGATAAGCCGCACATTCCGGGTAGCGGCAGGAACGGTGATCGCGCTTCAAGGGATGGGAAGGGCTCGGCTGCGGCCGGGCCCTTCCGCTGTTCCCGGGGCCTCCTGTGCGTCGGAAGCGCGTCACAAGCGCGTCCTCATGCGCGTCACAAGCGGTCCTCAGACAAACCTCATGCGCGACCGGCATCGTTTCCGGCATGCACCCGACCGGTCCGACCGTCACGCCCGGATCCGCGCGCGACTCGTACGCCGTCCTCGTCGTTGACGAGCGCCCGCTCGGCGCGTCCCTCTCCCGCGCGATGCGCCGCTGGGACGTGCGCAGCCTGGGCGGCGGCGAGGCGGTCAGGGCCGTGCGCGGGTTCCGTCCGGGGGCGATCGTCCTGGACGTCAGGGGCGGCGGCCGCTTCCTGCCCCGGCTGCGGGCCGCGCTGCCCGGCGTGCCGGTCCTCTTCCTGACCGCGCCGGACGCCCTGCCCGACCCGTCGCTCGGACTGCGCGCGGGCGCCGACGACTACGTGATGCGGCCGTTCGGCGTGGACGAGGTCGTGATCAGGCTGCACGGCCTGCTGCGCCGCTCGGCCGACGCCCTGTCCGTCGCCCTGTCCGTCGGCGACCTCACCCTGGACCAGGAGACCCGCCAGGTACGGCGGGCCGGCCAGGAGGTCAGGCTCACCCCGACCGAGTTCGAGCTGCTGCGGCTGCTCATGCGCCATCCGGGACGCGCGCTCAGCAAGGCGCACATCCTCGACCGGGTGTGGGCCTACGACTTCGCCGGCCAGGGCAACATCGTCGAGCTGTACATCTCCTACCTGCGCCGCAAGATCGACGCGGATCGCCGTCCGATGATCCACACCCTGCGCGGCGTCGGCTACGTGCTCAGACCGGCCGCCTGACGTCCCGCTAGATCCCGTCTAGCGGACGTCTGGCGGCCGTCTCGCGCCTCCTTGGTGAGAGCCCGGAACGGGCCGAGGGAGGTGGACGATGACGGGCAGGGACGACACCGCCGGCGGGAGCGCCGCACCGCTCCGCCTCGCGGTGATCATCGCGAGCACCCGCGTCGGGCGGATGGGCGAGACGGTGGCGAAGTGGTTCGCCGCCCGCGCCCGCGACCGTCCCGACCTGGCGGTCGACGTCCTCGACCTGGCCGACTACGCCTTCCCCGACCGCTACCCGGAACGCAGCACCCCCTCGATGCGCCGCTTCACCGCGGCCGTCGGCGAGGCCGACGCCTTCGCCGTCGTCACCCCCGAGTACAACCGCAGCTTCCCGGCCTCGCTCAAGCAGGCCATCGACTACGCCTACGACGAATGGCAGGCCAAGCCGGCCGGTTTCGTCGCCTACGGCTCGGGATCTTCCGGTCTGTACGCGGTCGAGCAGCTCCGTACCGTCTTCTCCGCCCTGCACGTCGTGACGATGCGCGACTGGGTCGGCCTCGACCTGCTGGGGGACGACGTGGCCGGAAGCGGCGAACCGTACGACACCGACGACCGCGCGCGTGCGGTCGCGGCCATGCTCGACCAGCTCACCTGGTGGGGCCGGGCGTTGCGCGACGCCCGGCGCGCCCAGCCGTACTGCTCATGAGAGGAACACCCATGCGAGACCTGGCGATACAGACCTCCGGCCTGGTCAAGGTCTTCGGCGACAACCGCGCCGTGGACGGCCTCGACCTGGAGGTGCCGGCCGGCACCGTCTACGGCGTGCTCGGCCCCAACGGCGCGGGCAAGACCACCGCCGTCCGCATGCTGGCCACACTGCTGCGGCCAGACGGCGGCGAGGCCACCGTGTTCGGGCACGACGTGGTGCGCGAGGCCGACGCCGTACGCGGCCGCGTCAGCCTGACCGGCCAATACGCCTCCGTGGACGAGGACATGACCGGCGCCGAGAACCTGGTCCTGCTCGGCCGCCTGCTCGGCCACCGCAAGCCGGCCGCCCGGGAGCGGGCGGCGCAGCTGCTGGAGGCGTTCGGCCTGACGGAGGCCGCGGGACGGCAGGTCAAGACGTACTCGGGCGGCATGCGGCGGCGCATCGACATCGCCGCCAGCATCCTCAACACGCCTGACCTGCTCTTCCTCGACGAGCCGACGACCGGCCTCGACCCGCGCAGCCGCAACCAGGTCTGGGACATCGTCCGCATCGTCGTCGCCCACGGCACCACCGTGCTGCTCACCACCCAGTACCTGGAGGAGGCCGACCGCCTGGCCGGCCGCATCGCGGTCATCGACCACGGCAGGGTCATCGCCGAGGGCACGCCGGGCGAGCTCAAGTCGTCCGTCGGCGCCGGCTCGGTCCACGTGCGGCTGCGCGATCCCGGCACCCGTCCCGAAGCCGAACGGCTGCTGTCCCAGATCCTCGACGCGCCCGTCTACCTGGACGCCGACCCCGTGTCGCTCACCGCCCGCATCACCGGCCACGGCCGCGAGGCCGCCGCCGCCGAGCAGGCCTCGCGCGCGCTCGGCCGCCTGGCCGAGGCGGGGATCGTCGTCGACGACTTCTCCCTCGGCCAGCCCAGCCTGGACGAGGTCTTCCTCGCCCTGACCGACCACCCCGCCACCGGGACCGCCACCGGGACCGCCGAGTCCGCGACCGCGCAGGAGGCCGCAGCATGACCGCCACCACCGAGACCGCCACGACCTACTCCCCCGCCGCCGACGTGCTCGGCACCGTCCTGGCCCCCGGGGTGAAGCCGCCCCGGCCGAGCGCGTGGTCGGCGTCGGTCACGTTCGGCTGGCGGGCCATCCTGAAGATCAAGCACGTGCCCGAGCAGCTCTTCGACGTGACCGCGTTCCCGCTCATGATGACGCTGATGTTCACGTACCTGTTCGGCGGCGCCCTGGCCGGCTCCCCGACCGACTACCTGCAGTTCCTGCTGCCCGGCATCATGGTCAGCAGCGTCGTGATGATCACCATGTACACCGGGGTGGAGGTCAACAAGGACATCGAGAAGGGGGTGTTCGACCGCTTCCGCACCCTGCCGATCTGGCGTCCCTCGACCATGGTGGGCTACCTGCTCGGCGACGTCCTGCGCTACACCATGGCCTCGACGGTCATCCTCGCCGTCGGCCTGGTCCTCGGGTTCCGTCCGCAGGGGGGCGTCACGGGCGTGCTGGCCGGGATCGTGCTGCTGCTCGGCTTCTCCTTCGCCTTCTCGTGGGTGTGGACGATGTTCGGCCTGCTCATGCGGAGCGAGAAGTCGGTGATGGGGGTGAGCATGCTCGTCCTGTTCCCGCTGACCTTCCTCAGCAACGTGTACGTCGACCCGGCCACGATGCCCGGCTGGCTGCAGATCTTCGTCAACGTCAACCCGATCACCCGTCTGGTGGCCGCCGTCCGTTCGTTGATGGCCGGCACCCCGGACGTGGGCGAGCTGACCTGGGTGCTGATCGCGTCCGTCCTCCTCATCGCGATCTTCGGCACCCTGACCATGCGCCTCTACAACCGCAAGTAACCGGCCGCCACCCTGATCGGGCGCGAAGGCATTCCCAGCCTTCGCGCCCGATTCGTGCTGCGCGGTTCTCCATGGGCTAGCAGTAGTACCGGACCCTGGCGGTGAATTCGGCGGTGGAGAGGAGGACGTCGTGGCCGTCCTTCTCCGCCTCCTTGTGCTCCGTGATGATGACCTGTCCCGGACGGACCTTCTTCCTGCTCCCGGCGTCGAAGACCACGTCGTACATGCGGGCGTTCCTCTTCGCGTCGTAGCCGGCCGCCTTGTACTTCAGCTTCCGCCGGAAACGCAGGTCGCCCTCGGCCAGCGACCATCCCGGCGGGAGCTTCTCCAGGTCCAGGTAGGCCAGGGCCCCGGGCAGGGGCGGTGCGGTGAGGCGTGCCTGGTCCACGAGGGTCCCGTCATCCTTTCGGTAGACGACCACACCGTCCGGCGGGCGTGCGCACCACGCCATGACCAGCGTCAGCCTGCCGTCGGCGTTGACCGTGACGCCGGTCAGGCCGCCGAAGCTCGGAGTGGTCGGGAACGGAAGGCAGCCGGTCGCGGCGGTGAGTGCGAGCAGGGCGAGAGCACGCCGCCCGATCGTGGTTCTGGAGGCCGACGGCATCAGGGCGTCTCCTCTGGCTGGGGGTCTGCGGGATGAGACCCGCCTGACGCGGGAGAGGTTCGGCGTTCCGAGATCTCGATGCGATCGCGATCGAACCGGCGCGGGCCGGAGCGGCTTCGGTCAGAGGTGCCAGGTGACGGGGGTGGTGGGCTGGTAGCGGCAGGTGGCGCCGGTGGAGATGGTGGCGCGGAGGTGGGTGGCGAGTTCGGGGTGGGTCTGGGTGATTTTGCGGAGGGTGTCACGGATTCTGGCGGTCACCGTCTTGCGGGCCCGTTCGGTTTCGTCGCCCAGACGGCGGGAGCGGCCGCCCAGCCCGGCGGCCGTGCGGAGCTCCTCCAGCAGGGCAGCCCTTTCGCGGTCGTACTCGGCCGCCCGGTCGTCGTCGCCGCGGCCGGTGGCCCGGTCGATCTCGTCGTCGAGGACGGACAGGCGGCGGCGGTAGTCGGCCTTGGCCTCCTCGTCGAGCACGGCGTCGCCGCCCATCGCGCGGGCGGCCAGCACGACGTCGCCGCCCTCCGGGGCGAGCAGGGCCACGGCGGGGATGTCGGCGCCGGGGTGGCCGAGCAGGTGATGCAGGTCGCGCAGGCCCTTGGCGTCGGGCATGTGGGCCAGCCGCCCGGCGAACCGGAGGGCCCAGACCTCGCCGTCCTTGCGGAAGTGGCCCGTGGCCGGCTCGGGGCCCTCGTCGCGTGCGGGGGCCTGCGGGGGCGCGGGCTCGGCGGCGGCGCTCCCCTGCGGCGGGAGGGTGTCGAGGACGTGGTGCATGCCGAGCTCGGCCGCCTCGCGCCGGACCTCCGCCAGCACGGGACGGGCCCCGACGGTGTCGCCGCCGGCCAGCAGGGCCTCGGCCAGGCGGGCACGGGCCAGGACCGACCACGGGCGGGCCCGCATCCGGTCGGCCGACCGGTACGCCCGCGCGAACCCCTCGGCCGCCTCCGCCCACCGCCCCTCGGCCAGGTCGAGCACGGCGATCCACAGGTCGTAGGGGCCGCTGATGTCCCAGCCGTAGTAGGACACCGCCCACCGCCCCCGGTGCGGCAGCAGCGCGGCCCGCGCCCCGGCCGCGAGCTCGCGGTCGTGGGTGGCGGCGGCCAGCTCCGCCTGGAAACGCAGCCACAGCGGCTCGGCCATGCGCCCCACCCGCGCGCCGGCCGCGTGGTGGCGCAGCGCGGTGCCGACGTCGCCGGCCTGCAGGGCGGTCAGCGCCTCCAGCAGGCCGCGGTCGGGGTGGCGGCCGGCCCTGAGCCTGCGCAGGACGTCTTCCTGCTCCTCCACCCTGCCCTGGAGCCAGCGGATCGCCCAGCGGTGGTGGTCGAGCATGACGTCGAAGTCGTGGTCCTTGCCGTCGAGGGACAGCCCCGTCATCAGCGACTCGGCCTCGGCGAAGCGGCCGGCGAGCGCGGCCACGATGCTGGCGTCGACGGACGTGGTGAGGTTGAGGTGGGCGTCGTCGGTGCTGCGGCCTTTGGCCGCGTAGTCGTGGAACCGGTCGAGGTAGCGGGGGTCGCCCTCTTCGATCATGGCCACCCAGCGCAGGGCGCCGGCGAAGTGTTCGAGCTCGCGGTCGGAGGTGCGCCGGGCGATGTCGAGCAGCTCGCCGGTCAGGGCCACCCGCTCGCCCGCCGTGCCGGGGCCCCAGATGATGTCGTGGTGGGCCCACAGGCTGAAGGCCAGGACGTCGTCGTCGCCGCCCTGGCGGGCCTGGGCGGTGAGGTGGAAGACCAGGTCGAGGGCCAGGCGGTCGTCGGGGGCCGGCTCGCCGACGAGCGCGGCGTGGGCCCTGCGCAGCCGGTCGAGGGAGTCGTCGTGGCCGTGGTGGGAGCGGAAGACCAGCGCGACGCGGGCGGTCAGCTCGGGGTCGCCGAGATCGGCGGCGACGGCGCCGGCCTCCTCGAACAGCCGGCGGCCCGCGTCGCGTTCGCCGCGGTGGTGCAGCTCGCGGCCGAGGTCGAGGCAGATCAGCACGCGCCGGCGGGGCGCGGCGGCGGCGCTCAGCTCGTGGGCGCGGCGCAGGTGGCCGAGCTCCTCCTCGCCGGCGAGCCGGCTGCGGGCGGCGCGGGCGGCGGCCTGGAGCAGGTCGATCGCGCGCTCGGGGTCGACGCGGTCGCCGGCGAGGTAGGCGTGCCGGGCCAGGTCGCTCGGCAGCATGCGGCGGGCCAGGTCGGGGGCGCCGTCGAGGGCGCGCACCACGGCGGCGTGCAGGTCGCGCACGTCGGGGACGGCGTCGTAGAGGGTCTCGCGGACGAGGTCGTGGGCGAAGGCGAACCGGCCGCCGCCCTTGGTCACCACCAGCCTGGCGATCACGGCGGTGTCGAGGAGACGGTCGACGTGCGCGACGGGGGCGGCCACGGTGGCGGCCAGCACCTGGCGGTGGAACTCGCGCCCGAGCACGGCGGCGGCGGGCAGCAGCTCCGACACCGGACGCGGCAGCAGGGACAGCCGGCGCAGCAGCGCGTCGCGGACGCCGGGCGCCACGGCCGTGGCCGAGCCGCCGCTGCGCCACAAACGGGCCGTCTGCTCGACGAAGAACGGGTTTCCGCCCGTGCGCACGTGGACCTCGGCCACCAGGTCGGGGGGCGGGTCGAGCCCGGCTGTGCGGGCCATGAGGGCGCCCACCCCGGCCTGGTCGAGGCCGGTGAGCGTGATGGTGGTGGCCTTGGCGACGAGCGGCGACAACAGGTCGCGCAGCGGGTGGTCGACCGGCTCGACCTCGGCGTCGCGGTAGGTGCCGACGAGGAGCAGGCGCTCGAACCAGGTCTGGCGGGCCGCGAACTCAAGGAGCCGCAGCGAGGCCGGGTCGGCCGCGTGGAGGTCGTCGATGACGATCACGAGCGGGTGGTGCTGCGAGAGCGACACCAGGGCGGTGGTGACCGCGTCGTAGATCTGGAACGCCGAGGCGGGGTCGGCGTCGGCGGCGGTGACCTCCAGGTGTGGCTGGGCGAGCGCCGCCGCCTCGCCGAGCAGGGCGGCCAGGCTGCCGCCGGCCGACTGCTCGGCCTCGGCCCACTCGTGGGGGGCGGCCGAGCGGCGCAGGGCGCGGATGACCTGGACCCAGGGCCAGTAACCGGGGGCGCTGCCGGAATCCCAGCAGGCGCCGCCGACCACGAGCGCGCCCCTGCGCCTGGCCTCGGCGGCGGCGCTGGTGACGAGCGTGGTCTTGCCGATGCCGGCCTCGCCGGTGACCAGGACCAGGCCGCCGTGGCTGTCGACCACCCGCGCGACCTCGGCGCGCAGCAGCGCGGCGGGGTGGTCCCTGCCGATCAGCTCGTGTGGCCTGGCTTCGGTTGGCATGACACCCGCACGTTATCCGCCGCCGCCGACAAAATCCGCGTGCGCGCCGCTACCAGGCGACCTCCAGCTCGGTCAGGCCGTAGACGACGTTGAAGGAGCGGAACTCCGGCGTGGACTCGGTCGGGCGCAGGCCGGGGAAGCGCTCGAAGAGCGCGGGGAAGGCGATCTTCATCTCCATGCGGGCGAGCGGCGCGCCCAGGCAGTGGTGGACGCCGTGGCCGAAGGCGACGTGGCCGGGGGCGCCGCGGGTGATGTCGAGGGTGTCGGGGTCGGCGATGAAGCCGGGGTCGCGGTTGGCGGCGGGCAGCGAGCACAGGATCATCTCGCCCGCGCCGATGGTCCGCCCGGCCAGCTCGACCTCCCTGGACGTGATCTTGATCGTCCCGGAGTGGACGATGCTGAGCCAGCGCAGCAGCTCCTCGACCGTCGCGTCGATGCGCTCGGGCTCCTTGCGCAGGAGTTCGAGCTGCCCGGGGTTGCGCAGCAGGGCGAGCGTGCCGAGCGAGAGCATGTTGGAGGTGGTCTCGTGCCCGGCGAGCAGCAGCAGGTTGCCGATGCCGACGAGCTCGCTGGTGGTCAGGTCGTCGCCGTGCTCGCGGATGAGCATGCCGAGCAGGTCCTCGCCCGGGTCGGTGCGCATGCGGGTGACCAGTTCGCGCATGTACGCCCGCGACTCGAAGCTGGCCGCCACCCGTTCCTCGACCGGCAGCGACAGGTCCAGCATGCGGCCGGACCGCCGCTGGAAGTCGGCGCGGTCCTCGTACGGCACGCCCAGCAGCTCGCAGATCACCAGCGACGGGATCGGCAGCGCGAACGACGACACCAGGTCGGCCGGGGAGCCCGCGGCCTCCATGGCGTCGAGGTGCTCGTGCACGATGTCCCTGATGCGGGGCTCCAGCCGCTTCATCCGGCGGATCGTGAACTCGGGCGTCAGCATCCGGCGCAGCCGGGTGTGCTCGGGCGGGTCCTGGCCGAGCAGGTTGCCCGCGCGCAGCTCGGCGAGCTGTTCCTCGGTCAGTTCGGGCGCTCCGGGCATGCGGGCGGAGCCCTGCCTGGCGAGCCTGAACCGGTCGGCGTCGCCCAGGACCTCGCGGACGTCGGCGTACCGGGTCACCACCCATGCCTCCAGGCCGAGGAGGGTGTCGATGCGCTTGATCCGTTCCTGGTCGCGCACCTCGCCCAGCTCGGGGGCCGGATCGAACTCCACCCGCCGCATGTGCAGCGGCACCGCCGAGGACTCAGTCATGCAACGACCGTAACAAGTCCGGCGGCCGTCCTCTAGATCGTTTCCGATCGGTGATCCGGCCAGGGTTTCGGCCCGAGCTTGACGTGGGACGCGCGGCGCTTGGAGTATGCCGATGATCACCATGACGAATGGGAGCAAAGCGTGCGCCAGACCGACATACCGGTACTGATCGCCGGAGGCGGGCCCGTCGGGCTGGCGACGGCCGTGGAGCTGGCCCATCACGGCGTGCGCAGCATGGTCGTCGAGCCGCGCGAGAGCGTGTCGTGGCTGCGTCCGCGCGCCAAGACCACGTCGGCCCGGTCGATGGAGCTGCTGCGCAGGTGGGGGCTGGCCGAGACGGTGCGCGCCCGCGCGCCGCTCGCGGTCTCCTGGTCGGACGAGGCGGTCTTCACGACCGGCCTGCTCGGCCGCGAGATCACCAGGATCGGCGGCTGCTTCGGCCTCGACCTGACCGGCTCCGACCTGGCCGCCGAGCCGGGCCAGCAGGTGCCGCAGCCGATCGTCGAGGAGGTGCTGCGCGAGGCCGCCGGTGACGCGCTGCTCACCGGCTGGCGGGTGACCGGCCTGCGCGAGGACGCCGACGGCGTCACCGCCGACCTGGCCGCCGCGGGGGGCGAAACCCGCCAGGTGCGCGCCGCGTACGTCGTCGGCTGCGACGGCGCCCGCAGCGTGACGCGCCCGGCCATCGGCGCCCGCTACGAGGGCCGCCAGGACGCCAGGCCCAACTTCAACGTCGTCTTCCGCGCGCCCGGCCTGGCCGAACGGGTGCCCCACGGCCCCGCCGTGCACTACTGGGTGCTGAACCCGGCCCAGCCCGGCATGCTCGGCCGGCTCGACCTGGAGGACCTGTGGTGGTGCATCGCCCAGGGCGTCCCGGCGGAGGGGACCGACCCGGTGCGCCTGGTCCGCAACCTGGTCGGGGCCGACGTCGAGGTCGAGATCCTGGCCACCGACCCGTGGACCGCGCGCATGCTGCTGGCCGACCGGTACGCCGGCGAGCGGGTGTTCCTGGCGGGCGACGCCGCGCACCAGAACCCGCCCTACGGCGGCCACGGCTTCAACACCGGCCTCGGGGACGCGGTCAACCTCGGCTGGAAGCTGGCCGCCGTACTGAACGGATGGGCCCCCACGACCCTGCTGAACAGCTACGAGGCCGAACGCCGGCCGGTCGCGGCGGCCACGATCGAGGCCGCCGCCGCCAACATGGCCACGCTCGCGCCCGAACTGGCCGATCCCGCGCTGATGGGTTCGGACGCCGACTTCGAGCGGGTGCGCCCGGCCGTCGCGGAGGCGGTGCGGCGGACCAAGGACAGCGAGTTCCACAGCCTGGACCTGGTGCTGGGGTACACGTACGCGGGGTCGCTGGTGGTGGCCGGCGGGTGCGGCGAGCGGCTGCCGCACCGGTGGCTCGCTCCGGGCGAGTCGCTCTACGACCGGCTCGGGCCCGGGTTCAGCCTGGTGGGCGACCTGTCGTCGCCGGAGGCCAAGGTGCTGGTGGAGCGGGCGGCCGAGCTGGGCGTGCCGCTGCGGGAGGTGGACCTGCCGGACGCGGCCGGCACGCCGGCCCTGGTCCGCCCCGACCAGCACGTGGCCTGGCGCCCGACGCCGGGCCAGGACGCGGCCCACGCGCTCGACCTGGCGATCGGGCGCTCTGCCTGATCCGCCCCCTGGACCTGGCGATCGGGCGGCCTGCCTGATCGCCCCCCGGGCCCGGCGATCGGACGGCGCGCCTGATCGCCTCCGGGCCCGGCGATCGGGCGCCCGGTTCGAGCCGGTCTAGGGTGGGTGCATGCGCGTAGTGGTGATCGGGGCGAGTGGGCACATCGGCACCTATCTGGTCCCGCGCCTGGTGGACGCGGGCCACGACGTGGTCGCGGTGAGCCGGGGCAAGCGGGAGCCGTACACGCCGCACGGCGCGTGGCAGCGGGTCGCCACCGTGGTCGCCGACCGGGAGGCCGAGGAGGCCGCGGGCACGTTCGGGCGGCGGATCGCCGAGCTGGAGGCCGACGTGGTCATCGACCTCATCTGCTTCACCGAGGCGAGCGCCCGCCATCTGGCCGGGGCGCTGGCCGGCCGGGTCCGGCAGTTCCTGCACTGCGGCACGATCTGGGTGCACGGCCCGAGCACCCGCGTCCCGACGACAGAAGACCGCCCGAAACACCCCATCGGCGAGTACGGCCGGCAGAAGGCCGCGATCGAGGCGTACCTGCTCGACCTGGCCGCGCGGGAGGGGTTCCCGGCCACGATCGTCCATCCCGGGCACATCACCGGCCCGGGCTGGATCCCGGTCAACCCGGCCGGCAACCTCGACCCGGCCGTGTTCCAGGCCCTCGCCGACGGTGCGGAGGTGCGGCTGCCCAATCTCGGCATGGAGACCGTGCAGCACGTCCACGCCGACGACGTCGCCCGGCTGTTCGTGGACGCCATGAACAACCCGGCCGCCGCCAGGGGCGAGAGCTTCCACTCGGTGGCCGTGACCGCGCTGACGCTGCGCGGCTACGCCGAGGCGGTGGCGGGCTGGTCCGGCCGGGAGGCGCGGCTGTCGTACCTGCCGTGGGAGCAGTGGCGGGAGACCGTGCCGGAGCACCACGCCCGCGTCACCCACGACCACATCGCGCACAGCCCCCACTGCAGCATGGAGAAGGCCGGACGGCTGCTCGGCCACCGCCCCCGGCACACCTCGCTGGAGGCGGTCGCGGAGGCGGTCGACTGGCTGGTCCGGGCGGGCACCCTGACCCGCTGACCCCCACCTGACCAGCGAGCGCACCAGGGCCACGCACTAGAGTCACCCGCCATGACACCTTGGGAGATGGCCGCGGTCTTCGCGGCGGGCGTCGGAGCGGGAGGCATCAACGCCGTCGTCGGTTCCGGGTCGCTGATCACGTTCCCGACGCTGCTGGCCGTCGGCCTGCCGCCGGTCACCGCCAACGTCTCGAACAACATCGGCCTGGTGCCCGGCGGCGTGACCGGCGTCCTCGGCTACCGCGCCGAGCTCAAGGGTCAGCGCGGCCGCCTGCTCCGGCTGGCCTCGGCCTCCGCGCTGGGCTCGCTGATCGGCGGGCTGCTGCTGCTCAACCTGCCGGAGCGCACGTTCACGGCGGTCGTGACGGTGCTGATCGGGTTGTCGTGCGTGCTGGTCCTGGCCCAGCCCAGGATCAGCCGGCTGCTGGCCAGCCGTCCGCGGCAGGCGCATGGCGGACCCTGGTTGTGGCTGGGCGTGCTGGCCGCCGGGGCGTACGGCGGCTACTTCGGGGCGGCGCAGGGCGTGCTGCTCATCGGGCTGCTCGGCATCTTCCTCGACGAGGAGCTGCAGCGCGTCAACGCCGCCAAGAACGTGTTGTCGCTCGTGGTCAACGCCACGGCCGCCGTCCTTTACACGCTGGTGGCCGACGTCGACTGGTGGGCCGTGCTGCTGGTGGCGCTGGGCTCGACGGTCGGCGGGTTCCTGGGGGCGCGGGTGGGACGCAGGCTGCCCGCGCCGGTGTTGCGCGGTGCGGTCGTCTGCATCGGGGTGGTGGCGATCGTCAAGCTGCTGACCGCTTAGGCGGTGACCGGCTCGTCCCAGTCGAGGTGGTGGCGCTGCTCGGGGCCGAGGGCGCGTTCGGGGGCGAGGAACGTCCGGGTGGCCAGCGGCATCATCAGCCGCATCATCGTGACGGCGAAGGGCCCGAGGGTCTTGCTGCTGTTCGTCCGGGAGGCGCGGGCGGCGACCCGCTCGACGCGGTCGCGGCGCAGCCGTACGTAGGCCTCGAACGCGGCGGGCACGGCGGGCAGGTCACGCAGGCAGCGGGCGAGCTGGACGGCGCTCTCGGCGGCCAGCGACGCCCCCTGCCCCGAGCTGGGCGAGGGCGCGTGCACCGAGTCGCCCACCAGCACCATCCTGCCGCGGTGCCAGTGCGGGACGCTCGGCATGATCTCCACCGTGCCGAGCGCCACCAGGTTCTCGGGGGACGTGTGCCGCACCAGCTCCTGCCCCGGCTCCTCACCCGCGAAGAGCTCGCCCAGGCGGCGCAGCCACTCCCCGGCCGGCACCCGGCGCGCCTGCGCGGACGTCGTCGGCTCGGCGTGCGGCACGTTGCAGAACCAGGCCGTGCGCCCGTCGGGCTGCACCCAGTAGCCGAGGAACGCCCGCCGCCCGAACACGAAGCAGGACGCCTGCTCCCCGGCCGGCACGGCGACGTCGGCCAGGCCGCCGAAGTTCAGCAGGGGCACGTGGCGCGGCCCCGGGGCGGCCGGGTCGATCAGGGACCGGACCACGGAACGGATGCCGTCGGCCCCGACCAGGATGTCGGCGCTCGCGCTGCCGCCGTCGGCGAAGCGCGCGGTGACGCCGCCGGGGTGCTCCTCGACGCCGACCAGGCGCCGGCCGTACTCCGTGCGGATGCCGGCGGCCAGGGCCCGGTCGCGGACCGCGCCGTAGAGCTGCGAGCGCCACATCGCCTGGCTGGGCGGCAGGTCGGGCAGGCCGGCCAGCTCGCCCATGCGCCTGCCCGCGCCGTCGCGGACGACCGTGTGCGCCACCGGCTGGCCGACCGCCCGGACGGCCTCCTCCGCGCCGACGGCCCGCAGCGCCGCGAGCCCGTTCGGGGCGATCGTGAGCGTGCCGCCGACGCCCTCCGCTCCCCGGTCGTACGCCTCGTACAGCGTCGCCTCGATCCCCGCGCGGCGCAGCGCCATCGCGGTGACGGGGCCGGCGATGCCCCCGCCGATCACCAATGCCGTGCTCACTGCTGTCATTGCCGACTCCCGAACATCTCGTGCCAGGTCCTGGCGTAGTCAGGTGCGCTGAGGGACTCGACGAGGCGGGCGACGAAGGCCAGCTCGGCGTCGAGCACCGCGAGGCGGTAGTCGTCCTCCACGAGGAACACCCAGGCCACGCCGCCCGCGCGGGCGGCGTCGGCGGTCCGGGCGAGCTCGGCCCGCTGGGCGGTCATCGCCGCCGCGCGCCGCTCCAGCAGCCCGACGGCCTCGGCCGGGTCGAGCACGCTGATCAGCGACAACGCGACGCCGAAGTGCGGATAGTCCTCCTGCGGCGTCGAGACCAGCTCGCGCAGCCAGTCGTAGAGCTCCGCGCGGCCCTCGCCGGTGAGCTCGTAGAGCGTGCGCTCGGGCCGCTCGGTGTCGCGGACGGTCTCCCGCTCGACGATGAATCCCGCCTTGGCGAGCTGCTTGACGACCATGTAGAGCGAGCCGCGGTTGTACTTGAAGCTCTTGTCCTTGTCGGTCTCCTGCAGACGGCGGCCCAGCTCGTACGGGTGCATGGGCTCGACCAGCAGGAACGCCAGGACCGCCAGCGCGAGCGGGTTGGCCACCTTGCGGCGCTTCTCCATCGGAGTCCCCTTTAGTTGATATCAACTATCCATTGTCGGCTAGTTGATGTCAACTATAGAGGAGTCAGCCCGCCATTCCCACGAGGAACGCCGCCGGGACCAGCGCGAGCGTGAGCACGAGCGCCCACCAGCGGGGCGCGGGGCCCGTCCGGAGCAGCGCGACGCCCATGGGCGCCAGCGCGACGACGAGCCCGGCCAGCGCGGCCAGCGCGATCGGGTCACTGCTGCCCTTGAGCACGCCGAGCGGCAGCCCGGCCGCCAGCGCCAGCGCGACGCACCTGGCCACGCCGGCCGGCCCGGCCCCGAGGGCTCCGGCACGGAAGGCGCCCACGGCCAGCACGACCCAGCCGCCCATGATGCAGACGTTGACCGCCTTGAACACGTGGAAGGCCCCGTACGTGCCGGCGACGACCCGCTCGGCCGCCTCCGGGCCGAGCGCGTCCACCAGCTGGAACGCCAGATGGCTCACCCCGGCGTGGAACACCCTGCCGAACAGCCCCAGCACCGCCAGCGTCACACCCCACCTGGCCAGAGCCGGATGGGTGGCGGCGATCGCCCGGCCGAGCGCGGTCACCGCCGGCCACAGCAGCACGGCGCCCGCGGCGTACAGGCTGTAGGACAGGGCCATGCGGCCCGGGTCGGCGGCGTAGGCGGCGAGCTGGCCGGGGAAGAAGTCGTCGGCGCCGAGGCGGACGAGGACTCCGGCCAGCAGCAGCCCCGGTCCGAGCACCAGCCCGGCGCCCTCCACCCAGCGCCCGGGGATCGTCATGCGCGTGATCGTCATGCCTGCCATTCAAGTGACGGACGCGTCCGGGCACATTGGCGCGGCCGCGAGGACCCGCACTCCACCTGGCACTACCACGACATGAAAGTTTCAGGCGTTCCCGCAGTTCAGAGGGGTTGACAGGCGTTCTCACATTGACGTGCCCGAACGCGGCGGCCGAGCATGACGCCGCGTTCCCCCTCGCGGAAAGGGCACCCCATGCAGACCTCGAAGGCGGGACTGACCGCCCTGGCCACGGTGGTGGCCGGAGCGGCTGTCGCCGTCGCGCTGACCACCACCCCGGCGGGCGCGGCGACCGGAACAGGGACCGGCTACCTGCACACCAGCGGCAACAAGATCCTCGACAGCACCGGGGCGACCGTCCGGCTGACCGGGATCAACTGGTTCGGGATGGAAACTGATAACAAGACCTTCCACGGTCTGTGGTCGAGCAACCCCTGGAAGAGCCAGATCGACAAGATGGCCTCGCTGGGCTACAACACGCTGCGGGTGCCGTACTCCAACGACGCGCTCAAGCCGGGGGCCACCGCCACCGGGATCAACGACTACGTCAACCCCGACCTGGTCGGCCTGTCCCCCATGCAGATCCTCGACAAGGTCGTGGACTACGCGGGCGTCAAGGGCATGCGGATCATCCTCGACCGCCACCGCCCGACCGCGGCCGGCCAGTCCCCGCTCTGGTACGTCAGCGCCACCCCCGAGAGCACCTGGATCAACGACTGGAAGGCCCTGGCCCAGCACTACGCGAACAACCCCACGGTCATCGGCGCCGACCTGCACAACGAGCCGCACGCCGAGGGCACGAACCCGAACGCGACCGGCGCCTGCTGGGGCTGCGGCGACCAGGCCCGCGACTGGCGCCTGGCGGCCGAACGGGCGGGCAACGCCGTCCTGGGCGTGAACCCCGACTGGCTGATCTTCGTCGAGGGCGTGAGCTGCCCGAGCGGCGGCCTGTCGAACGTCTGGGACAACGATCCCGGCAACGACGAGGACTGCGGCTGGTGGGGCGGCAACCTGTCGAAGGCCGGCCAGTACCCGGTACGGCTCAACGTCGCGAACCGCCTGGTCTACTCACCGCACGAGTACGCCACCTCGGTCTACCACCAGACCTGGTTCGACGCCCCTGACTACCCCGCCAACATGCCCGCCATCTGGGACAAGTACTGGGGCTACCTGTGGAAGCAGAACATCGCGCCGATCATGATGGGCGAGTTCGGCACCACGCTGACCTCGAACGTCGACAAGGTCTGGCTCCAGGAGCTCATGAAGTACACCGGCACCGGGGTGAACGGCATGTCGTTCACGTACTGGTCGTGGAACCCGAACTCGGGCGACACCGGCGGCATCGCCAATGACGACTGGACCACGATCAACCAGGCCAAGCAGGACATCCTGCAGCCGTACCTGATCCCGCCGGCCGGGGGCGGGGGCAACCCCACGACGTCGCCGACGGCGAACCCGCCGGGGCAGTGCACGGTCGGCTACAAGCAGACCAACGCCTGGCAGGGCGGCTTCCAGGGCGAGGTGACGGTGAAGAACACCGGGACGTCCCCGATCAACGCCTGGACCGCGACCTGGACGCTGCCCTCGGGCGTCACCCTGAACAACGCCTGGAACGCGGTGGTGACGGTCTCGGGCACCACGTGGACCGCCAAGGGGCCCGACTGGGCGCGGAACCTGGCGCCGGGGGCGTCGGTGGCGATCGGCTTCACCGCCAACGGCACGGCCGCCACCCCGGCGAACACGACCTGCTCCTGACCCCGGCCCCTGACCCCCGCCGCCCGCCCGCGTTCCTCCATCGGAGCGCGGGCGGTCAGCTGAACGGGCGGGACATCTCGTCGAGCATCTCGGCCATGACCTCCCGCAGCGAGCGCGACTGACGCTCCTCGACCCACAGATGCGACCCGAGCCGCAACGCCGTGAGGAACCCGGCCGCCATCACCTGCGGACGCACCGGGCTCTCCCGCTCGGAGATCGCCTGAGCCAGGTCGCGCTCCAGCGCCGCGTGGTTGGCGAGCTGCCGGGCCAGCAGCGACGGGTGCCGCTTGGCCAGGCGGGCGCGCACGGCCCACTCCCGCGCCGGCTCGCCCACCTCCTCGAACACGTCGTCGATCGCCCCGCAGAGCGCCTGCCAGGCGGTCCGGCCGGCCGGCTGGGCGCCCACCTTCTCGACCAGGTCGCGGATGCGCTGCTCCTCGCCGTAGAGGACGGCGTCCTCCTTGCCGGCGAAGTAGTTGGAGAACGTGCGGCGCGAGATGTTCGCGGCGTCGGCGATGGTCTCGACCGTGACGGCGTCGAGGCCGTGCTCCCCGACCAGCCGCATGGCCGCCTCGTGCACGGCCTGCCGCGTCTCGGCCTTCTTGCGTTCGCGCAGCCCGCCGGTGCTGTCCATGATGCGCCAAGCCTACCGTCCGGGAATATATGCTCAGCGGGCAAACTTTCCCATTGGGCATTGTTTTAACGTAGGAGGAGGCCGCGCATGAGCGCACCGACCGTCCCGGCCGCGCCGCCGGGTCAGATGAGCCATCGGCAGATCATGGAGGCCCTGAGCGGGCTGCTGCTCGTCCTGTTCGTGGCGATGATCAGCGGCACGATCGTGTCGGTCGCGCTGCCGCAGATCATCGGCGCGCTGAACGGCACGCAGTCGCAGTACACCTGGGTGATCACCGCCTCGTTGCTGGCGTCCACGGCCTCCACCCCGATCTGGGGCAAGCTGGCCGACCTGTTCAGCAAGAAGCTGCTGTTGCAGATCTCTATCGTGATCTTCATGGTCAGCTCGGTGGCCTGCGGCTTCGCCCAGGACACCGCCCAGCTCATCGCCTTCCGCGCCCTCCAGGGCCTCGGCATGGGCGCGCTGCAGGTCCTGGTCCAGGTGATCATCGCGGCGATGATCAGCCCCAAGGACCGGGGCAAGTACAACGGCTACCTCGGCGGCGTCATGGCCGTCGCGACCGTGGCCGGGCCGCTGCTCGGCGGCCTGATCGCGGACACCTCCTGGCTCGGCTGGCGCTGGTGCTTCTTCGTGGCGGCGCCGTTCACCGTGGTCGCCTTCTTCCTGCTGCAGAAGACCCTGCGGGTGACCCACGTGCGCCGCGAGGGCGTCAAGGTCGACTACGTCGGCGCCACGCTGATCGCGGTCGGCGTGAGCGTGCTGCTCATCTGGGTGACCTTCGTCGGCAACTCCTTCGACTGGCTGTCCTGGCAGACCGCCGCGATGGTGCTCGGCGGCGTCGCCGTCCTGGCGGTCGCGACCTGGGTGGAGACCGTGGTCAAGGAGCCGGTCGTGCCGCTGCACGTCATCCGCCGCCGTACCCCGGCGCTGGCCATCCTGGCGAGCCTCGCGGTGGGCATGGCGATGTTCGGCGGTTCGGTCTTCCTCGGCCAGTACTTCCAGATCGGCCGCGGCTACAGCCCGACCGAGGCGGGGCTGCTGACGATCCCGATGATGCTCGGCGTGCTGCTGTCCTCGGCGATCTCCGGGCGCATGGTGTCGAGGAGCGGGAACGTCAAGCCGTACATCGTGACCGGGGCGGTCGTGCTGACCGTCGGGTTCCTGGTGCTGTCCACGATGGACCACCAGACCTCGCTCGTGCTCATCGCCGGCGCGATGGTGCTGGTCGGCGCGGGCGTCGGCATGTCGATGCAGAACCTCGTCCTCGCGATCCAGAACACCGTGCCGCTGCGCGAGCTGGGCGCGGCCAGCGGGGCCGTGACGTTCTTCCGCTCGCTGGGCGGCACGGTGGGCGTGTCGGTGCTCGGCGCGGTGCTGGCCAACCAGGTCGCGACCGGCATCGCCGAAGGGCTGGCCAAGGTGGGCATCGACCCGGCCAAGGCGGCCGCGGGCGGCAAGAGCACGCTCAACATCGCGGCGCTGCCGGAGCCGTTCAAGGGCATCGTCCGGGCCGCGTACGGCGACGCCACCGGGCACATCTTCCTGATCTCGGCGGGCATCGCCGTGATCGGCGTGATCGCCACCCTGTTCCTCAAGCCGGCCAAGCTCCGCGACAGCGTGGACCTGGCCGAACCCGCCCCGGCGGGCGACGGCAGGACCCCCGTCGCCTCCTGAGGCGCCACCCGCGCGGGACGGGGCGGCCGAGGGCGCCGGGATCACCGGCGCCACCAAGGGCACGGCATTTGACCGGAAAACAGAGGGTTGACCCGCGCTGACCTGTGATGGATAACAGTATTCCGACAGGGGGAGTAAACCTGCACTGTTACGGAGACCCCGATGACAAGCCTGGCTTCTCCTGGGTTGATCGGGCGTGACGCCCAGTTACGCTCACTCGTCGACGCCATCACCGGCCCTCCGGCCGTCATCCTCGTGCAGGGCGAGGCGGGCATCGGGAAGACCCGGCTGGTCAGGGCCGCGCTCGACCTGTTGCCCGACGGCGAACGCACCGTCCTGATCGGCCATTGCCACCAGATCCGCGAGCCGTTCCCGTACGGCCCGGTGTTCGACGCGCTGCGGCACGTCGGGTGCGCGCTGCCGGAGACGGGCACGCTCAACCCGGTCACCGGCGCCCTGCGCGGCTACCTGCCGGAGCTGGCCGGGCACCTGCCACCGGTGCCGTCGCCGCCCCCGCTGGACGACCCGCGCGCCGAGCGCCACCGCCTGTTCCGCGCGGTGCACGCGCTGCTGGCCGCCGCGGCCCCGGCGGTGCTGGTGATCGAGGACCTGCACTGGGCCGACGACGGCACCCGTGACCTGCTGCGCTTCCTCACCGACCAGCCGCCGGCGGGGCTCGCGCTGGTGGTGACGTTCCGCCGGGAGGGGCTGCCGGTGCCGGGGCTGCCGTTCGGGCGGGCGTACCGGCGTCCGCCGGGGGTGCGCAGCGAGGTGATCTCGCTGACGCCGCTCGACGTCGAGGGGGTGCGCCGCCTGACCGGGGCGCTGCTCGGCCGTTCCACGCTGACCTCCGACTTCGTCACGAAACTGCGCGACCGCACGGCGGGGGTGCCGTTCGTGATCGAGGAGGTGGTGCGCTCGTTGCTCGACGACGAGGGCCAGTTACTCGGCGGCGAGGAGGAGCCGGAGGTCCTGGAGCGCATGGCGGTGCCGCTGCTGCTGCGCGAGGCGATGACCGAGCAGCTCACCGGGCTCTCACCGGCCGCGCTGCACGCCGTGCACGCCGCCGCCGTGCTCGGGCTGCCCGCCGACGAGCAGCTCATCGCCGCCGTCTCCGGCCATCCCCTCGGCGACGGGCTCAGCCAGGCGCTCAAGGCGGGCGTGCTGCTCGAACAGCACGACGGCCAGTACGGCTTCCGCCACGCCCTCGCCCAGCAGGCCGTCTACGACGCGATCCCCGGCCCCGACCGGCGGCTCATCCATCAGCGGGCGGTGACCGCGCTGTCCGCCCTCGAACCGCCGCCGCTCGTCCAGCTCGCCTACCACGCCAGGCGCGCGGGCGACTTCGAGTCCTGGCAGCGGCACGGCCCCGCGGCGGCCGACCACGCCGCCGCCATCGGCGACATCCCGCTCGCCGTCGAGGTGCTGGCCGGCATGCTGGCCGACCCGAAACTGCCGCACGACGCGCGCGGCCCGCTCGCGCTGCGGCTCAGCCGGGTGGCCGCGATCGGGCTGTCCTACCGGCGGGTGGTGCGCTCGCTGCGCCACCTGCTGGCCGAGGACTTCCTGTCCCGGCACGTACGCGGCGAGGCCCGGCTCAACCTGGGCGTGCTGCTGTCCAATCAGGCGGGCGTGGTCGCCGCCGGCCGTCAGGAGATCCTGCTCGCCCTGCCCGACCTGCACGACCGGCCGAGCCTGGCCGCGCGCGGGCTGGCGCTGCTGGCGATGCCCGCCTGGGGCGACGAGCCGCTGGCCGTCCACGAGGAGTGGATGAACCGGGCGGAGAAGCTGCTGGCCACGGTCGAGGACCAGGATCCGGAGCTGACCGCCGCCGTGCACGCCAACAAGATCAGTCTGGCCATGATGCTGGGCTCGCCGGACGCCTTCGACCTGGCCGCGGCCCTGCCCGCGAACGACCCGTCGGCGGCGGTGCGCAGGCAGGTGGCGCGCGGCTACGCCAACCTGTTCGACTCGGCCATCGCGCTCGGCCACTACGCGGCGGCCGAGCGCTTCGCCGACCAGAGCAGGCGCATCGCCGAGGAGACGGGCGCGCAGTACCCGGTGTTCCTGGTGGAGATGTCCTCGATCCGGCTCGCCCTGCTCACCGGCCGCTGGGAGGGCCTGCGGGAACGGGCCGTCGCGGCGGTCGAGATGACGGCCGAGGCGCCGCTGCTGGCCGTGGACGCCCGGCTCGCGCTGGGCATGCTGGCCCTGGCCAGGGGCGAGTGGGAGGAGGCCGCCGAGCACCTGGTGGCGGCGGGGGTCAACGACGTGGAGTCGGGGTTCCTGCCGGTCGCCGCCGTGGCCTCGGGCGGCCTGATCGAGCTGCACCTGACCCGCGACTGCCCGCACGAGGCGCTGGCCGAGGCCGAGCGGGCGGTGGCCAGGCTGCGGCGCAAGGGCATGTGGGTGTGGGGCGACCAGCTCGTGCCCCCGGCCGTGACGGCGCTGCTGAGAGCCGGACGGGCGGAGCAGGCCGAGGACCTGGTGGCCGAGTTCGCGGCGGGCATCGAGGGCCGCGACGCCCCATCCGCGCACGCCGGCCTCGACGCGGCGGCCGGCGCGCTGGCCCTGGACCGGGGCGCGTACGAGGAGGCGGCCAGGTGCTTCGCCAGGGCGCGGGCCGCGTACGAGGCGATGCCGAGGCCCTACACCGTGGCCAGGACGGCCGAGTCGGAGGCGGCGGCCCGGCTGGCGACGGGCGACCGGGCACGGGCCGCCGACCTGATCGCGGACGCCTGCGAGCGGTACGCCGGCCTGGGCGCGACCCACGACGCCGCCCGCTGCCGCCACCTGCTGCGCGAGATCGGGCCGGGCAGCGCGCCGCGCAGGGGCAGGAAGGGCCGCAGCGGGGTGTTGTCGCCGCGGGAGGCCGAGGTGGCCAGGCTGGTCGCGCTGGGCCGGACGAACAGGGAGATCGCCGAGGTGCTGTTCCTGTCCCGGCGGACGGTGGACACGCACGTCGCGCGGGTGCTGCAGAAGCTCGGCGTGCGCACCCGCAACGACGTGAAGGAGCCCCGGCCGGATGACCGGCCGGGGCTCCTCAACCCTGATTCCGACGGTTAGACCGTGATGCTCCAGGAGTCCAGGAAGCCGGTGTCACCGGCGTAGACGTCCTCGATGTCGAGCGTCCAGGTGCCGGCGGCCTGCTGGCTGACCGGGATCGAGAAGGTCCTGGTGCCGTACTGCGTGCAGGTGGTGCCGCCGTAGGCGTCGACCACGTACCAGGTGCCGCTCGGGCCGCGGAGCCAGATGTCGAGGTCCTCGGCGCAGGTGTGGCTGATCGTGATGGACACCTTGACCGGGGAGGCCGCGGTGCCCGTCGCGGTGGACGTGATCGAGCTCTGGGTGTTGGAGTAGTCCCTGATCTGGTAGTCGGTGTCGTTGGTGAACGTCCGGCCACCCGAGGTGCCCTGGACGGTCAGCGCGTACGACGTGGTGTGCGTCGCCGTCTCGCCGGTGCCGGTCACGGTGATCGTGTAGCTGCCCGCCGGGGTGGTGGGCGAGGTCGCGATCGACAGGCTGGACGAGCCGCCCGACGTGACGCTGGCCGGGTTGAACGAGGCCGTGGCGCCGGTCGGCAGGCCGCTCGCGGACAGGTTCACCGTCTGGGCGGTCCCGTTCGTGGTGGTCGAGCCGATCGTCGTCGTGGCGGTGGAGCCGGCCTGCACCGTGCCCGAGCCGGGGTTGGCGGAGAGCGAGAAGTCACGCGGCTGGGTGGTGCCGCCGACCGCCTGCTTCCAGATGGCGTACGCCGCGGCGTCCGCCGCCCGGTCGAGGACGGTGTCGTTGATGTTGGAGGTGGTGTCGCAGGAGGAGTGGTAGCAGGAGTCGTAGGCCCGGTTGGCCGTGCCGCCCCACTTGGTCGCCTGCGCCGACGTCTTGGTGGCGCTCGCGCCCGCCGCCACGCCCGAGCTGGCGATGCCGGCGTTGCGGAAGGAGGCGTCGTCGGACCGGTTGGCGCCCTCGGTGTTCTCCTCAGGCTGGAGGTTCAGCTTGTCGTAGAACTCCTTCAGGTAGGCCGCGCCGGTGGTGGTGATGTTGTTGATGAAGTAGCCACCGTTGGGCGAGCCGACCATGTCGTAGTTGTAGTAGACCTTGATCTTGGACCGGTCGGTCGAGCTGAGCGAGGCGACGTAGGCCTCGGAGCCGTTCAGGCCCTGCTCCTCGTCGGTCCACCAGCCGAACCGCACGTGCTTGGTCATCGTGGGGTTCTTCTGGGCCAGGGTCAGCGCGACCTCCAGGAGAGTGGCCGAGCCGGAGCCGTTGTCGTTGATGCCCGGTCCCGCGGACACGCTGTCCAGGTGGGCGCCGGACATGATGACCTGGTTGGCGTCGCCGCCGGGCCAGTCGGCGATCAGGTTGGGGCCGGCGCCGCTGGTGCAGTAGGAGACGCTGCAGGTCTGACGGGTCACGGTGTACCCGGCCGCCTGGAGCTTCTGCTCGACGTAGGAGACCGACTGCAGGTAGCCCTGGCCGGTGGACCTGCGGTTGCCGCCGTTCGCGGTGGCGATGCTCTGGAGCTGCGCCAGGTGCGTCTTGACGTTGGCGACGCTGACGTCAGGCGGGTCCTGGCCGCCGGGGCCGCCGCCGCCCACCGTCAGGGTGTACGTCGCGGTGTGCGTGGTCGAGCCGGTGCCGGTCACGGTCACCTGGTAGGTGCCCTGGGCGGTGGAGGCGCCGACCGACAGGGTCAGCGTGGAGGAGTTGCCCGAGGTCACCGAGGCCGGGTTGAAGCTGGCGGTGGTGCCGCTGGGCAGCCCGGAGGCGGTCAGGTTGACGGTCTGGGCGCTGCCCGAGGTCGTCTGGGTGTTGACCGTGGTCGTGGCGGTGGCGCCGGGCTGGGCGCTGCCGGAGGACGGGTTGAGCGTGAGGGAGAAGTCGGGGCCGGCGGTGCCGCAGGCGGGCTCGCCGGAGGCGGCGGCGACGCTGACGGCGCTCCAGGCGGCCTTGGTGCTGTTGCACTCGGCGCTGTTGGCGCCGTACAGCTCGATGGCCGCGGCCAC